>NZ_JAYGQQ010000001.1:0-627656 GCF_035012785.1 Xanthomonas sp. WHRI 8932A | reverse complement strand
GCAAACTCAACACCAGCCTGCAGTTCATCCATTTGGCCTTCCTGGCGCTATTACTCAAAAGATCGTGAACAGGTTCTTACGTGTTTGGGTGGTGTGTTGCTGATGGTTGGTTAGGCGGGATGATGAGCGTTCTGTTTCGTTTCACTCATGCGCACGCCTGCACGCACTCACTCCGGCCACTGCACCTGCGGTAGCAGGCCGATCTGCGGTCTGGCGAACAGGTAGCCTTGCTGCAGGTGGATGCCCATGTCGCGCAGGGTGCGGTATTCGTCGGGTTCTTCAATGCCTTCGGCGATCACGGCGATGCCGAGTTCTTCGCACATGCGGGTGACGTGGCGCACGATGGCCTGGCGGCTGCGGTCGGTGTCGATGCCGCGGATCAGGGCGATGTCCAGCTTGAGCAGGTCCGGCTGGAAGTCGGCCAGCAGGCCGAGGCCGGCATAGCCGGCGCCGAAGTCGTCGATGGCGGTCTTCATGCCGCGCGCTTGATAGGTGCGCAGGATGTCCAGCAGATGCGCGGGGTCGGTGAGATGTTCTTGCTCGCTGACCTCGAAGATGATCGCGTCCAGCGGCCAGCCATGTTGCGCAGTGGCCGAGAGCGTGGCGCGCAGGCAGTGCTCGGGGTTGTAGACCGCATTGGGCATGAAGTTGATCGACAGTAGTGCCGGTAGCGCGATCTGCGCGGCGCACTCAATCGCCTTGATACGGCAGGCCTGGTCGAACGCATATCGGTTGCGCTCATCCACGGCGGCCAGGATGCTGCCGGCCGACTCGCCGTTGACGCCGCGCACCAGTGCCTCGCCGGCATAGATGTTTCGCGTGGAGACGTCCACGATCGGCTGGAAGGCCATGGTGATGGCGGTAGGAAAGTCGTGGCCGTCGCGGCAGGCGTTGCAAACAGGAAGTTGGGTCATGGCGTAGAGAAAATCGTACGGCGTGGATCGAGCTTAGAGTGGCCAACACAACATAGCGAGCAGTCGTCAGGTGGATGTGGACCGCGCGCCCAGGACCGGAGTGTACGAGTGGTACATGCTGATTCCGAGCACCGGCCGCGCCCGCCTGGCGGCTGCACAATCCTTTTGTTGGCTGCTCTTGATGCTATCGGCCGCAATGGCGCGTCATTGAGCCTAAATTGCGCATCGCAGCATCCTCACCCTGCGCGTGGTCGGGCTCGGCGATAATGTGCCATCGCTCGCATCGGACGCCCAATGACCGCTCTCACCGAACGTTACGCCCAGGCCGTGGATTACGCGCGCATCGCCCATGCCGGACAGGTGCGCAAGGGCACGCAGATTCCATACCTGAGCCATTTACTCGGCGTGTCTACATTGGTGCTGGAATGCGGTGGCGATGAAGAGCAGGCCATTGCCGGTTTGCTGCACGATGTGGTGGAAGACTGCGGCGGCGGGCACGAGGCCTCGATCCGCGCGCAGTTCGGCGATACCGTGGCCGACATCGTGATGGCGTGTACCGATGCCACTGCCGAAGACAAGGCGGAGGTGGACAACACCGAGCGTGCGCGCAAACGCGATTGGCGCGAGCGCAAGCAGGCCTACCTGGAGCACCTGCGCAAGACACCCGAGCGTGCGCTGCTGGTGTCCGGCTGCGACAAGCTCTATAACGCGCGCACCATTGTGCAAGACCTGGAAAACCCCGCCGTGGGTCAGCACATCTTCAACGTGTTCACTGCCGGGCGCGAGGGCACGTTGTGGTACTACGGTGAGCTGGAAGCCATCTTTCGCACGCGCGATGCCGCCACCGCGCGGCTGTTCAGTGGTGTGGTGGCGCGCATGCAGGCGTTGGCCGATACCGGCGAGCAGCCGGTGCCGGCGCATGCGTTGGGATGAGCGCGTTGTAGAGCAGCTGATCGGCGGCCTGGCTGCAGGGCCCTTGCCCGCCCACCATCGCGGGACACGCTGCAAGTACGTCTTTGTAAGCTCTTACGCGGCATCCATGCCGCGTAAGGTCCCGCGACGGTAGGCGGGCAAGGACCACCGGAGATGGTCGGTGTGCAGAGTCGCAAGATGCATGGTGTGCTTTTAGAGCAGCTACCAAAACGACTGTGCTCACCGCCAGGCGGGCGCGGCCGGTGCTCGGAATCCTCATGTACCACTCGTACACTCCGGTTCCTGCGCGCCGTCCGCACCCACCTGACGACTACTCGCTAGGTTTTGTTAGCCGCTCTTAACTCGCTGGCTCAAATGCAGCTGTGCGACTCGTACCAGCAAGCCAACGCAGGTCGCGAAATGGCCCGCTTTTCATCTAGCGACCGACCAACTCTCTGGTGCGGTGTCCTCGCCGCTTGCGGGACCGTGTGGCGGCATGGATGCCGCCACCGAGCCTCCACCGAAGGATTCACGGCGTGTCCCGCGAGCGGTGAGGGCACCGCGCCTTCGACTAACCAGACTTTTGATCCGAGCATCTGCCTGCATCTAAACGACGCTACGATGTTGCAACGACATCGGCTGCATGCATGCCGCGCTAGGCTAGCCCGCTGTCGAATGTCGGTTCGCTAGTCATGTCTAACGCAATGTCGTCTTCCTCCGGCCTGGTACGCGTGCGTGGTGCGCGCGAGCACAACCTCAAGAATGTGGACGTGGACATCCCACGCGATGCGCTGGTGGTGTTCACCGGCGTCTCTGGTTCGGGCAAGTCGTCGCTGGCGTTCGGCACTATTTTTGCCGAGGCGCAGCGCCGCTATCTGGATTCGATCTCGCCGTATGCGCGTCGCCTGATCGACCAGGTGGGCGTGCCGGAAGTGGATGCCATCGATGGGCTACCGCCAGCGGTGGCCCTGCAGCAGGCACGCGGCGCGCCGAGCGCGCGCTCGTCGGTAGGCAGCGTCACCACCATTTCTAACTCGCTGCGCATGCTGTATTCGCGTGCGGGCAGTTATCCGCCAGGGCAGGAGATCATCTATGCAGACGGGTTTTCGCCCAATACGCCGGCCGGCGCCTGTCCCACCTGTCACGGCCTGGGCCGCATCTACGACGCCACCGAAGCCACCATGGTGCTCGACCGCAGCCTGAGCATCCGCGAGCGCGCGGTGGCCGCCTGGCCGGGCGCCTGGCATGGGCAGAACCAGCGCGACATCCTCACCACGCTGGGCCACGATGTAGATGTGCCGTGGCACACGCTGCCGAAGAAAACCCGCGACTGGATTCTGTACACCGATGAGCAACCGGTGGTGCCGGTGTATGCCGGCTACAGCCTGTACGAGGTCAAGCGCGCACTCAAACGCAAGGAAGAGCCCAGCTACATGGGCACCTTTACCAGTGCGCGGCGCTATGTGTTGCACACCTTTGCCAGCACGCAGAGCGCGCAGATGAAAAAGCGCGTGGCGCAGTATCTGGTCAGCACGCTGTGCCCGCAATGCGATGGCAAGCGGCTGCGACGCGAGGCGTTGTCGGTGACCTTTGCCGGGCTGGATATCGGCGAGTTGTCGCGCAGGCCGCTGGATGAAGTCGCCGAGCTGTTGCGCCCGGCTGCCGATGCCGATGTGCGGACGCAGGCAAAGAAGAAGGGCGCCACGCAGCACCCGGAACAGGTGATCGCCGCGCAACGCATTGCCGAGGATTTACGCGCGCGGATCGCCGTGGTGCAGGCGCTGGGCCTGGGTTATCTCAGCCTGGAGCGCAGCACGCCCACGCTGTCGCCGGGCGAGCTGCAACGCCTGCGGCTTGCCACGCAGATCCGCTCGCAGTTGTTCGGCGTGGTGTATGTGATGGACGAGCCATCGGCGGGCTTGCATCCGGCCGATGCGCAGGCGCTGCTGGGGGCGCTGGACCAGTTGAAGGCGGCGGGTAACTCGGTGTTCGTGGTGGAGCACGAGGTGGATGTGATCCGCCACGCCGACTGGATCGTGGACGTGGGCCCTGCGGCCGGCGTCCATGGCGGGCAGGTGCTTTACAGCGGGCCGCCAGCGGGTCTGGACGCGGTGGCGGCATCGTCCACGCGGCGTTATCTGTTCGGCACGCCACCGGCGGTGCTAAGCCATGCGCGCGCCGCGACCGGTTGGCTGCAGCTGCGCGGCATCACCCGCAACAACGTACGCGCGCTGGATGTGGATCTGCCGTTGGGCGTGTTCACCACGGTGACCGGTGTGTCTGGCTCGGGCAAATCGTCGCTGGTGAGCCAGGCGCTGGTGGAATTGCTGGCCGCGCATCTTGGTCATGCAGCGTCTGAAGAGGACGACGCACTGGACCCCTTGGAGCGCGGCACGCAGGTGCCGTTGGGTGGTGCGATTGTCGGCGGGCTCGATCGCGTGCGCCGGCTGGTGCGGGTGGATCAGAAACCGATCGGCCGCACGCCACGGTCCAACCTGGCCACCTATACCGGCTTGTTCGATCCGGTGCGCAAGTTGTTTGCGGCCACGCCCACTGCGCGCCGTCGTCGCTACGACCCCGGGCAATTTTCGTTCAACGTCGCCAAGGGCCGCTGCGCCACGTGCGAAGGCGAAGGCTCGGTGTCGGTGGAGTTGCTGTTCATGCCCAGCGTGTATGCACCGTGCCCCACCTGCCACGGCGCGCGCTACAACGCCAAGACGCTGGAGATCGAACTGCGCGGGCACACCATCGCGCAGGTGTTGGCGATGACGGTGGATCAGGCGGCGGCATTTTTTGCCGACGACGCCAGCGTGTTGCGGCCGTTGCAGGTGTTGCGCGAAGTGGGGCTGGGGTATCTGCGTCTGGGCCAACCGGCCACCGAGTTGTCCGGTGGCGAAGCGCAGCGCATCAAGCTGGCTACCGAACTGCAACGCGCCCAGCGGCGCGACACCGTCTACGTGCTGGACGAGCCCACCACCGGCCTGCATCCGTCCGACGTGGATACTTTGATGACCCAGCTGCAAGGACTGGTGGACGCCGGCAATACGGTGATCGTGGTCGAGCACGATATGCGCGTGGCCGCCAGCAGCGATTGGGTGCTGGACATGGGGCCGGGCGCGGGCGGTGCCGGCGGCAACGTGGTGGTTGCCGGCACGCCGGATGCGGTGGCGCGGTACCGTGCCAGCCGCACCGCGCCGTTCCTGGCACAGGTGCTGGCCGGGGAATAGCACGCAGCGACATCCGATGCGCCAAGGTTGTCCAGCACTCGCAACATCAGCCGGCGCATCGGTGGTCTCCGCAGCGGCGCGCTTGGAGCAACCGATGAAGCGACTGCGCCGGCAGCGAACGCGCGCTGCCTGTGCTCGACGGTGCCATGCACCTCGGCCGCCCCGTGGCGCCTGTGCGCCATCCATGCTCGATTGGCAGCGGCCCGCTGCGCTTTGTTGGTGACTCAGCCCAACAACTCGAATTGCGCATGCACGCCATCGGCTTCGGCAGATGGCGCAAGCCACACGTCGAACAGGCCCGACTCCACGATCGGGGTCATTGCCTGCCCGACAAACAACCAGATGCGCGCGACGCAGCTCGAACTGCACGCTGACGCTACCGCCGGCAGGTACCCTGACCTTGCGGAAGTCCTTGAGCTCACGCACCGGGCGGGCAACGCTGGCCGTGCGGTCGCGCTGATAGAGCTGCACCACTTCGTCGGCGTCGCGGCTGCCATGGTTGTTGACGCGCGCGGTGATTTGCAGGCTGCCGGTCGCCGTCATCTGCGGCGCACTTAGCTGCAGATCGGCGTAGGCGATGCGCCCGTAGGTCAGGCCATGGCCAAACGGGAACACGGCCGTGTTGGGCACGTCGCGGTCATGCGTGGTGTACCGCTGCAAGCCGTGCGGATCCAGGTTGGGGCGGCCGCTGGGCGGGTGCGCATAGGTGTAAGGCACCTGGCCTGCGGCATGCGGAAAACTTACCGGCAAGCGGCCAAGAGGGCGCCTGCACACCGAACACGATATCGGCAATTGCATTGCCGGCTTCCGAGGCCAAAAACCAGGTGACCAGGATCGCCGCGCTCTGCAGGGCCGGGCCTTGCAGCGCGAGCGTACGGCCGGTGCTCAGCAGCACGACCGGCGTGCCGGTGGCACACTGCGGCCAGTCAGCGCAGCCTCTTGCAGCTGCCGATGCCAGCGCACGTTGGCGCCGTTGAACACGCCGGTTAGCTGCCCGGCCCGCGCCGCGGCCAACTGGTTGCGCCCGGCCCCATCCTTGCTCGCCGGGTTGGCGTTAATCGCCTTGTCGACCTGTTCTGCAGAACTGAAAAGACTGAGCTGGCCGGCCTTTTCTTCCACGCTCATGCGCGCGATCAACGCCTCGATAAAGACCGGCCCACGTAATGGCCCCGGCGGCAGCCCCTATCCGCTGGGAATGCAAGAAAGCACCGCGAGCGTGGCCACACCACGAAGCAACTCACGACGTGTAGTGCGCGCAGGCATGCGGGAACCTTGCTGGGCGGAAGATGCGCTCACGCTACCTCAGCGTAATGCCCTGCGGCCGGTTGGGTTCGCATCGGATGTAGGGCTTGAGGAAGGCGGGTTTGCGCATCGGGCCGAGGTTGCAACGCAGCGATGCAATGCAGGCACGCGCACCGGCCGCGCCGGCATCCCGCGGGTGTCGGCTTACAAAGCCGATGCCTGTAGATCGATCACAAAGCGGTAGTGCACATCGTTGTTGTGGACGCGCTCGAATGCAGCGTTGATGTCCTGCAGTTTGATCAATTCGATATCGGCCACGATGCCGTGCTGCTGGCAGAACGCGAGCATGGTGTGGGTGTCGGCGGTACCGCCGGTGCCCGAGCTGGTGACCTTGCGGCGGCCCATGGCCAGCAAGACCGGGCGGAAATCCAGTTGGTCGGGCAGGCCCAGCGTGCACAGCGTGCCGTCGAGATTGAGCGCCTTGAGCATGTCGTTCATGGGATAGCTGCGCGAGACGGTGTCGAGGATGAAATCGAAGCGGTAGGCCTGCGCCTGCATTTGCGCCGCATCGGTGGAGACCACCACCTCGTGCGCGCCCAGGCGGTGCGCTTCGGCGGCCTTCTTGGGCGAGGTGGTGAAGGCGACGACATGTGCGCCCATGGCACGGGCGAACTTGATGCCGAGATGGCCAAGCCCGCCGATGCCGACCACGCCGACGGTGTGGCCGGGGCCGATGCCGTAGCGGTGCAGCGGCGCAAAGCAGGTGATACCGGCGCACAGCAATGGCGCGGCGGCCGCCGGGTCCAGGCCGTCGGGCAATGGGTAGACGAAGCGGGCGTCGGACACGTAGTACTCCGAATAGCCGCCGCGCGTGCGGCTGCCGTCCACGCGATCCACGCCATCGAAGGTCAGGGTGGGGAAAGCGTGGCAATACACTTCGTCATGCGCCTGACACGGCGCGCAGTGCCGGCAGGAATCGACGATGGTGCCGATCATCACGCGCTGGCCCAGCGTAAACCCTTCGACCTCCGCGCCCAGCTCGATCACTTCGCCAACGATCTCATGGCCCGGCACCAGCGGGTATTCGCTTGCCCACTTGTTCACCGAGTGCAGGTCCGAATGGCAGATGCCGCAGAACAACACCTTGATTGCGACATCGGTGGCGCGTACCGCGCGGCGTTCGAACTGCCACGGCACCATGGCGCCTTCTTTTTCGAGCGCTGCATAGGCACGGGTTGTGCGGCTGGCGCCGCTGGTGTGCGGGTTGGCGGAGGTCATGGCGGTCGCTGTGCTTTACAATTGGCGGAACGTGTAAGATTTACGTATTTACAAATAATGTCAAGTGTAAAGTCATCGAAGAAGGCGGCTATCCCCGCCACAGCGCCTGCCGACAGCAAGGAGGCGCGTGTCATGGAGACCGCGCTGCAGCTGTTTTTGCGGCATGGCTACCGCAAGGTGAGCATGAGCGACATCGCCCAGGCTGCGCAGATGTCGCGGCCGTCGCTGTATGCCGCGTTCCCCAACAAGGAGGCGATCTTTGCCGCGCAGGTCGTGCGTCAGCGCGACATTTGCGCGGCCGCAACGGCGCAGCGCGTACGCGATACGCAGGACCTGCAGACCCAGTTACGGCAGTTGTTCGATATCTGGGTGCTGGAGCCGGTGGCTGCGGTGATCGATTCCGAAAACGGGCTGGATCTGGTTGCCAACTGCGGTGTGTATGCGCCCGATGCGCTGGATGCGCTGTACCAGCAGATGGAAGACACCCTGGTGCAGTTGCTGCGCCCGCATGTGCGCGACAACAGCGCGATGTCGGCAGCCGATCTTGCCTACATCCTGCGGCTTGCCACCACCAGCCTCAAGGCATCGGCGGATAACGAAGCGGTGTTGCGCCGTTTGATCGCCGGTCTGATCACCATGGCCTTGTCCACGGTGCAGGCGGGCAGTGCGCAGACGCCGGGCAAGAAGAAGACCGTGCGCGGACGGTGATGCTGGTGGCGTACAGGTGAGAGGGTTGGTGCGGCGTGTTGATCTGGATTGGTCATCGTGTTTTGACGTCAGTCGTCAAGCGGCACTGTGTCGTGTGCTCAACGGCGATAGATGGCGCGTGCTGGATGTCGGCGAGCTATGCGGTGTGCATCTGTTTGAGTGATTGAGCCGGGTTAGCTTGTGCTTGCACGGCGCGTTCGTAATCACGCAGCGAGCCCGACATCGTGCGATGTCGAGCCCGTGGGGAGACCCCATCAACCCTGACTGCGAGATCCTGAGAACCCGCAGCAGCTCGCTTAGTCTGCCATCACCTTGTCCGGCGTCATTGGCGTGCTGCGGATGCGTTTGCCGGTGGCGTGGAAGATGGCATTGCAGATGGCTGCCGACACACCCACCTGGCCGATCTCGCCGACGCCTTTCGCCCCCAGGCTGCTGACCACGCGGTCGTCTTCGTCGGCAAAGATCACCTCGATGTCGTGGATGTCGGCATTGGCGGAGACGTGGTACTGCGCCAGATCGTGATTCATGAAGCGGCCGAAGCGGTGATCGGCCTGGGTATGTTCGTGCAAGGCCTGGCCGATGCCCCACACCACACCGCCGATGATCTGGCTGCGCGCGGTGGTCGGGTTGAGAATGCGCCCCGCAGCAATCGCGCTGACCACGCGCGTCACCCGCACGCTGCCCAGCTCTTCGTCCACGCGTACTTCCACGAACACCGCAGCGTGCGTGGCACGGGTGTATTTGCGCTGTTTGAGCACGTTGGGCAGCAGCAGGAACTTGTCTTCGATCTGCTCCAGTTCGGCTGCACGCAACAATGCAGGTAACGCAATCGCGCTGCTGGCATCGGCACGCAATGCAATCGTGCCATCGGCAAACACCACATCGTCCAGCTTGACCCGCGCAAAGCGCGAATTGGGCAAGGCCTGAGCCAGGCGCAGCAGGCGCGTGCGCAACTTGCCGCATACACCGTCCACCGCCGAGCCGATCGTGGTGACATGCGAGGAGCCGCCTTCAATCGGTGCGACAGGTAGCGTCGAGTCACCAAGCTGGAAGGTCACCTGTTCCAGCGGCAGGCCCAGCGCTTCGGCAGCGATCATCGCCATCACTGTGTAGGTGCCGGTACCGATATCGCTGGCGGCACTGCTCACCACCAGTCGGCCATCGGCGTGCAGCACGGCGTGGGCGCGCGCAAACATCTGCATCGCATCCCATTGCCCGGTGGCCATGCCCCAGCCGACCCACTCGCGGCCTTCCTTGCGTGCACGCGGTTGCAGCGGGCGCTGTGCCCAGCCAAAGCGCTCGGCACCTTGCTGGTAGCACTCGCGCAACGCCTTGCTGGAAAACGGCTTACCGTCGGCTGGATTGACCTCGGCATAATTCTTCAGCCGCAGCGCCAGCGGATCGATGCCGACCTCGTAGGCCAGCTCGTCCATCGCCACTTCCAGTGCATGCATGCCATGGGTGGCACCGGGCGCCCGCATGTCCATCGGGCTGTACTGATCCAGGCTGACCAGGTTGTAGCCAAGATGCACGTTGTCGCAGGCGTACAGCTGCCCGCTCCAGTTGACCACCACCTCGACGTAATCTTCGATGCGCGAGGTCTCAGCGATGGCCTCGTGCCAGATGGCACGCAAGCTGCCATCGCGGTCTGCACCGAGCTTGAGCCGCTGCACGGTTTCCGGGCGATGGCCGAAGGTAAACATCTGTTGCCGCGTCATCACCACACGCACCGAGCGGTCCAGCTTGATCGATGCCATCACCGCCAGCGCCAGCTGATATTGCGGCCGCAGACCGGAGCCGAACGCGCCGCCTACATACGGGTTGCGCACAGTGACCTTGCGCTTGCTCAGGCCAAACACATGCGACACATACCAACGGCTGTTCTGCGAGCCCTGGGTCTTGTCGTAGATGGTGAAGTGGCCGTCTTCCTCGCGGATCACGGTGGAGGCGAACAACTCCATCGGGTTGTGGTGCTCCACACCGCTGTAGTAATCGGCCTGTACCTGACAGGCGGCATTGACGAAGGCGGTGTCCGGTTCGCCCCTGTCCTTGGGCGGTGGCGAAAAGCCTGCCTTCAATGCCTTGGGTTTGTGCGCACGCTCCAGATTGGCCATCAAGTTGGTTGCGTGCGGCTCTTGCGCGTACTCCACCTGCACCAGATGCGCTGCATGGCGCGCAGCCTCGAACGTGTCTGCCACCACCAGCGCCACCGGCTGCCCGCTGTAGCGCACGGTGTTGTCGTACAGGGGGCGAAACGGCGAGCCGGCCGGCGCGGTCATGTCCTTGTAGAACAGATCCATGCCACGCATGTGCGGGCGATTGTCGTGGGTGACGATCTCCAGCACACCCGGCACCGCGCGTGCGGCAGCCAGATCGAAGCCGACAATCGTGCCCTTGGCGATCGTGCTGCTGACCACCACGCCATAGGCCAGATCCGGCACCGGCCATTCGGCGGCATAGCGCGCCTGGCCGGTGACTTTTGCACGCCCATCGATGCGCGGCACACCAGTGCCGGTGGGGCGGAAGCCGGTGCCTTGATCGGCGACCGGTGGCGTCAACTCGCTGTTGGACAGATCGGTGCTGCGTGCGTTCATGGCGCTTGCTCCAGCGCACTGGTGCGCCCGCGGTTGTCAGTGGTGCCCTCGCGTGCGACCTCGAGTGCGCGCACGATGGCGCGGCGCGCCATTGGCAGCTTGAAGGCGTTTTCGCCCTGCGCTTGTGCACCTTGCAGCAAGACATCGGCCAGAGCTGCGAACGTGTCTGCGGTCGCTGGCAATCCCACCAGTTGCGCTTCTGCATCTGGATTGCGCCACGGCTTATGCGCCACCCCGCCTAATGCGACACGCACCTCGCCAATGCTGCCGTCATCGTTCAAATCCAGCGCAGCAGCTACCGACACCAGTGCAAACGCATACGACAGGCGCTCGCGGATTTTCAGATAGGCACTATGGGCGACAAAGCGCTGCGCGTCGGGCAGATCGATATGCACGATCAACTCGTCCGGCGCCAGCGTGCTGTCCAGTTCCGGATGATCGCCAGGCAACCGATGAAAATCGGCAAAGGCAATGTCGCGTTCGCCTTGCGGGCCTTGCACATGGACGACTGCATTCAGCGTGGCCAATGCCACGCACATATCCGACGGATGCGTGGCGATGCAGTGCGCGCTGGTGCCGAGAATGGCGTTGTACTTGGTTAGCCCGCCAATGGCCGAACACCCGCTGCCCGGTGCACGCTTGTTGCAAGGTGTGGCGTGATCGTAGAAATACAGGCAGCGCGTCCGTTGCAACAGGTTGCCGCCGTTGCTGGCCATGTTGCGGATCTGCGGTGACGCGCCTGCCAGGATTGCCGCGCTCAGCAACGGGTAACGCGTCTCGACCTCAGGGTGGTACGCGGTGTCGGCATTGCGTGCGAGCGCGCCCAGGCGCAGGCCGCCCTCGGGCAGCACGCTGATGCTGTCCAACGGCAGGCGATTGATGTCGACCAGGCTGCTGGGCCGCATCACTTGCAGCTTCATCAAGTCGGTGAGGTTGGTGCCGCCGGCGATCAGGCGCACGGGTGCGTCGGAGGGCACCGGCTGCGGGTCGTTGCTGCGCGATGCGATGGCAGCGAGTGCGGCATCCACGCTGAGCGGGCGCGCGTAGCTGAGCGGGATCATGCCGGCACCGTCCCGGGCGTCCACGGCCTGGCAGCGCTGTCGCTGCTGTCGCTAGGCTTGCCCATCACTTCCATCACCGCATCGGTGATCTGCGGATACGCACCACACCGGCACAGATTGCCGCTCATCAGCTCGCGCACCTGATCGCGGTCGTGCGCTTTTCCTTCATTGAGCAGGCCAACGGCAGAACACAATTGCCCCGGCGTGCAATACCCGCACTGAAACGCGTCGTGCGCGATGAAGGCGCGCTGCAGCGGATGCAGCTGTTCGCCATCGGCCAGACCCTCGACGGTGGTGATGTCGGCGCCGTCCTGCATCACCGCTAACGTCAGGCAGCTGTTGATGCGGCGGCCGTCGACCAGCACCGTGCATGCACCACATTGGCCGTGATCGCAGCCCTTTTTGGTGCCGGTGAGATCGAGCCGGTCGCGCAGCAGATCGAGCAAGCTGATCCAGGCTTCCAGTTGCAATTGATAGGGCTGACCATTGATGCGCAGGTTGACCGGGTAAGTCGGCGCAGTGGTGGCGATTGCCGGCGCCGTGTGATCGGCAGTGGCGGGCGTGGCATTCATGCGAACCCCGTGGCGATGGCTGGGAGGAGGGGCTCACCTTGACGCGCCTAGGGTCAAGGTGCGGTGTAGGGACGGTGTAGATGTAGCGATGCTCGATCGCGCTTGCGCATGCCAATCGTAATGCTGTGGCGTTCGCTCAGCTGCATTGCGATGGCGTGCAATGGGCAATCGGTTGCGTAGCGCAGTGGCACGCTTTGCAGGTGCGTTGCGCGTTGCGCGTCATCGTGGTGTCACCTGAATTGGCCAGGCTAGCCCACCCAGCGCAAGGGGAGCGCGCACGATGAAAGCCAACGCCAGCCGCGCGTGGACCCAGGTGTTCACGCAGCACGGATCTGTGCTGCGCGGTTTTTTTGTGCGCCGCGGTGCCAAGGAGGACGCCGAGGACCTGGTGCAGGAAACCTATCTACGCCTGTTGCGCGCGCAGCAGGACCAGGGCGAGGGCATCGCCAATCCGGAAGCCTATCTGTACACGGTGGCGCTGAATCTTGCGCGCGAGCAGGCGGTGCGCCGCAAGCAGGCGCCGTTGCAGATCGACGAAATGGAACAGTTTTCGCAATTGCTGGCCGCAGGCGAGGATGTGGAAGACGCCGCGCACCGTCAGCAGCGCCAACAACGATTGCAGGCCTTGCTGGCCACCTTGCCCGAGCGCACCTGCGCGGTGCTGGTGATGCAGTACCGCGATGGGCTCAGCTACAAACAGATCGCCGAGCGCATGGGCGTGTCTGCACATATGGTCAAGAAACATGTGATACGTGGGTTGTCGGCGTGCAGGCAGGCGGTTGCCGACAGCGGTGAGAGCTGGTGAGCACGCGTCTTTGGGCCACCCGCAGGGCTGCCAGCGAGGCCGGGCACTGGCATGCGCTGCAACGCATGCAGGCGCTGGATGCGCAGAAGCAAGCCAGCTTCATGCAATGGCTGACCGCATCTCCGCTGCATGTGCGCGAATACATGGCCGTGCTGCGCGTGGCGGGTGAGCTGGGCGATGCCTTGCGTGGCATGCAGCTGGATGTGGATGTCTTGCTCGATGACGATCGCCGCACGCGTGCGGCTGCAGCCTCGCGCAACGTGATCGTGTTGCCGTTGCCGTCGCGATTGCCACAACAACTCCCACAACAGCCTCGACATACGCCGCCGCCGGGCCGCACCGATGGTCAGCGCAGTGCGCGTGTCCGCGGCTGGAGTCTGGGTTTGGCCGCAGCGATGTGCGGTGTGGCGGTCTTGACCGGCTGGGCGTGGCCGCGCACGCAGACCTATGCCACCGCGCATGGCGAGCAGCGCCGCGTGCAATTAACCGATCGCAGCGTGGTGCATCTGAACGCGCTCAGCAGCGTGCGCGCGACCATGACGCCGTGGAGTCGTCGCCTGCAATTGCTGCAGGGTCAGGCCAGCTTTGAAGTGGCCCAGGACCGCCGTCGGTTGCAGGTGTATGCGGGCCGTCTGCGTGTGGAAGATATCGGCACCACCTTCGATATTGCGTTGTATCGGCAGCAGGCGCGCATCGAAGTCACCGAGGGCCGCGTGTACGTGTGGCGCGATGACCGCAAGCAGCAGCCGATGCTGGCGAACCTGGGCGCCGGGCAGAGCGCACGAATCGACGCTGTGTCCGGCCGGGTCGACGTGTCCAACGAGGATGTCGCCGCGATGCATGCGTGGTGGCAGCGGCGCATCGTGTTCCGCGATGCACCGCTGACCACTGTGGCCGAGGATTTCAATCGGCTCAATCGCACCCGCCTGCTCATCGACGATGCCGCCGCCGGCGCGTTGCGGCTCACCGGTAACCTGCGCGGCGACGATGTCGCATCCCTGCGCGCGTTTCTCGACGACCAACCCAACCTGCGCGTGGTCGCTGCGCCGGGCGTGTTGCGCGTGAGCAGCCGACCAGCGCAGGGCGCCGCTGCGCACTGACGACAGCGGCGGTGCATGGCACCGTCGTTGCCCAGCTGACATCCCCGAGCCAGGCGCGCCCGGCTGAGCGGCGTCGTGTGCATGCCGCGCTCCGACAGCAGCCATGTCCCTCTCAAGACTGGCCAGCCTGCGCACGCGCGCAGATGCACCCGTATCGCTCACTCAGTGTCGTGCACTTGCGTGCATGCGCGCTGCCACCACGCACGTGTCACAGAAAATTCATCAAAAACCGGTGCCCGATCCTCGCTGTCGTCCCTCGTAGTCCGGGTACAACGCAGCATTCCCGCCTGTGCGTGGCGCTGCGCATTGCTTCCTCCCCTACTGGATTCCACGATGCGTCGTACGTTGGTTCTTTCGATTGCTCTCGCGTTGCATGCCGGTACTGCCGCTGCCCAGACCACGCCGGTGGCCGTGTCGGTCGATGCGATTCCCGCCCAGCCGTTGGCACGTGCACTCAATGCCTTGTCGCGTCAGACCGGCCTGCAATTCGTGTATGCCGCAGGCGTTGCAGGCAACCCGCAGACCCGTGCCACCACTGCCGGCATCGCGCCGGAGCAGGCCTTGCAGCAATTGCTTGCCGGTACCGGCCTGCGCTATCGCTATCTCAATCCGACTACGGTGACCATCGAAACAGCCCAGGACGCGCCTGGAGCGCAGCCGCAGGTGTCTCCGACGTCGGCGGCAGTGGCGAACGCGCCAGTACCACGCGCAGACGCACCGGTGCAGGAGCTGGACAGCATCCAGGTGCTTGGCAGTTATGCCGGCAGCCTCAGCGCCGCGTTGCGGCAGAAGCGCTATGCCGACAGCGTGGTGGATGTGATTGCGGCAGAGGACATCGGCAAGTTGCCGGCACAAAACGTCGCCGAAGCGTTGCAGCGGGTGCCTGGCGTGTCGATCGTGCGTGACCGCGGCGAAGGCGTGTATGTACGCGTGCGCGGCCTGGGCCCGAACTTTCAGGTCACCACGCTCAATGGCCAGACCATGGCGGTCAACGAAAACGTGCGCACCTCCGGCCAGACCGGGCGACAGTTTCGCTACGACACGCTGCCGGCCGAACTGGTATCCGGGTTGGACGTGATCAAGAGTCCCACTGCGGATCTGGATGAAGGCGCCATCGGCGGCATCGTCAATGTGCGCACGTTCCGCCCATTGGAACTGGGCAAGACGCTGGCCAATGTGTCGCTGGAATCGAGCCAGGCGCAACGCACCCATGCCAACGATCCGCGCGTGTCCGGCCTGTTCAACTGGGTCAATGCCGAAGGCACCTTCGGCATGCTGATCTCTGGCGCGTATGCGCAACGCACGCTGCGCCAGGACCGCGTCAACGAGGTGAGCTGGGACTACTACCGCAGCGGTGTGCCGGGGGTGCCTGGTGCCAATTACGTGCCGACCGGTCTGCGCCCGACGCTGGAGCTGGAAGAGCGCGAACGCACCGGCGTTGCGGCGTCGCTGCAATGGAAGCCCAGCGCGCAGTGGGAAACCACGCTGGATCTGCTCTACGCCAAGCAGACCGTGCATTACGACGAATACAGCATGGGTGTCGGCTTCGACAACCTGTCCAGGATGAGCAACCTGCGCGTGGAAAACGGCGGCATCACTGGCTTCGACTACCGCAATGGCCAGGTGCAGATCTCGCGCGAAACCTCCGGTATCACCGACGACAACCGCAGTGCGCGCCTGTCCAGCACCTGGAGCGGCGACCAGTGGACGCTGGGCGCGGTGGCGTTCCACTCGCAGGCGCATAGCTACGACTCGGACCCGATCCGACGCACACGCCTGCGCAGCGGCACCAACCTGGCGATGCGCGTGGACATGCCGCAAGCCGATGGCGATAACGTGCCGGACTGGAGCTTCACCAACGGCTTCGATCCGACCAACCCGGCCACCGTGGCAGGACGCCGCCTGGAATGGCGGCAGATCGATGCGCGCGACAAGGAAGACGCATTGCAGTTCGATGCCAAACGTACGCTCGACGGCAACTTCTTCCGCGACATCAAGGTAGGCGCCAAGTATCGGGAGCGCTCGCGCACCTACGACCGTGCCGACCTGCTGCTCAACAGCATCGCCGGGGTGCGCTTCCCGGCCAGCAACTTCACCGCATTGCCGGTCAACGACATGCTGGCCGACGCCAACGGCAACCTGCCCCGGCAGTGGCTGGCACCGGTCGAATCCGCGTTCTGGGGCAATTGGCCCACCAGCGCCGATCTGCGCAATACGCCCAACAGCGCGGATCTGCAGAATTCCTATGAGGTGCAGGAAAAGATCGCTTCGGCCTACGCGATGACCGATTTCGGCACCGATCTGACCGGCCGCGAGCTGCGCGGCAACCTCGGTGCGCGCGTGGTGCGCACCGAGCAGGCCACCGATGGTCATGCCGACGTCAACGGCACAGCCCAGCCAGTGCATTTCGAGCGCAGCTATACCAACGTGCTGCCGTCGTTCAACGCGGCCTGGGATGTGCGCGATGACATGGTGTTGCGCACCTCCGCAGCGAAGGTGATCACGCGCCCGGACCTCACCGACCTGTCGTCCAAGCTCACCTTTAATTCCAGTGGCGAAATCCTCACCGCCAGTGGCGGCAATCCTGCGCTGCAACCGTTCGAAGCATGGCAGTACGACCTGACCTTCGAGTGGTATATCGATGGGACCTCGGCGCTGACCGGCGGGCTGTTCTACAAGGATATTTCCAGCTTCATCCAGACCCAGATGTCCAACCTGGTCTACGAAGGCCAGACCTATCTGCTGTCGTCCAAGACCAACGGCAGCAAGGCGATGGTGCAGGGTGCGGAAGTGGCGTATCAGCAGGTGTTTACCGGCTTACCGTCGCCGCTGGATGGCCTGGGCATGCAGCTCAACTACACCTGGACCGACAGCAAGGCGACCTATCACGACGGTAACAGCAGCTTTACCGACAGCCTGGAAGGCGTGGCCAAAAATACCTACAACGCCGTGCTGTTCTACGAGAAGGGCCCGTTGATGGCGCGTGTCAGTTACAGCTGGAGCGACGAGATTCTCAATGCCGTCGGCACCGCCAATGTGGCCACGCTCAACAGCGACAAGTTCGGCAGCCTGGATGCCAACGTGGCTTACAAGGTCAACGACACGCTGTCGGTGTTCGTCAACGCGATCAACCTCACTGGCGAAGTGCAGCGCCAGTTTGTCGGAGATCACTTGTTCGGGGGCTATACCGACTACGGCCGCACCTGGTCGTTGGGGCTGCGCGCGCGTTTCTGAGTGTGGCCAAGGCAGGCCGGTGCGCTGGAATTAATGGGGGCGAGGACGCTGCGCTCGATCTGGCATGGGTGCAGCGCGACATGCTACGGCCGCCGTCTGGTGGCGCAGCCGTTCCGATCGCCGATCCAGCCTTGCCGGCAACGACTGAGGCCACAACCGGGTGCCTTCCAGCAAGGCGTCCTCTGCACCTGCAACGGCGCCCGCTGTGGCGTTGTTGCCACTGCACGCCGCGCCCTATCGCGTCATACGGGGCGCGCCACGATCGAGATCGAATGCATGTCACCACTGCCGCGTCTGTGTTTCGGATTTTTTGCTGCTGTCGTTGTTGCGCTGGTTCCACTGGGAACCGTGCACGCCGCCGCAGTGCCGGACACGCTTGAAAAAGTCGTCATCCTCAAACGCCACGGCGTGCGTGCGGCGATGTCCAGCCCGGAAGCATTGGGCCGCTATTCCGCACGTCCCTGGCCACGCTTCGGCGTGCCGGCCGGTCACCTGACCGAGAACGGTGCACGTCTTGAAGCATTGTTCGGTGTCTACTATCGCGCCCATTACGCACCGCTCGGCCTGTTCGATGGCGATGGCTGCGACAGCGTGTATTACTGGGCAAATCGCACCCAGCGCACCATCGCCTCGGCACAGGCGCTGGCACGTACGCTCACGCCGGGGTGCACGAACACGGTGCACCACGTTGCCGATGGTGCGTCCGATCCGTTGTTCGATGGCGCGCCGGCGGTGCGCCAACCCGCTGCCGCCGACCTGATGCGCGCGGCCATCGCCGGCCGCGTCGGTGGCGATGTCGCGGGCTGGAATGCGGCCCAGCACGATGCGATCGACACCTTGCAACAACTGCTATTGCAGTGCGCGCAACGGCCGTGCCCGGCGCATGCCGGTGCCGGCAAGCGACGCCTGGATGCAGTGCCCGCACGCATGGGCGATGCACATGACGGCATTGCCGGAGTCGAAGGCCCGGCACCGACCGCATCGGGCATCAGCGAGAGTCTGTTGATGGGCTGGGCCGACGGCCAGGACTTTGCCGCACTGGGTTGGCAAGGCCTGGACGAAGCCAGCCTGCTGCGCGCATTTGCACCGCATCAGGCCGAGTTCGCGTTGCGCCTGCGTGCGCCGACGGTAGCGCGTATGGCCAGTTCGCCATTGGCGGCGCGGCTGCTGGCAACTTTGCAGCAAGGCAGCGATTCCAATCGCAGCGCATACACCCATGCCGCGCACGCCACGCCGATTGGTGGGGATGCACGGCTGGTGGTGCTGTCCGGTCACGACGGCACGCTGACCTTGCTGGCCGGCATGTTTGATCTGCATTGGCAGCTGCCGGGGTATCAGCCCGACCAGACCGTGCCCGGTGGTGCGTTGGTGTTCGAGCGTTGGCGGCGTGCCGACGGGCAACGCGTGATCCGCGTGCGCTACACCGCGCAGACCCTGGCGCAACTGCGCGAACGCCGCGCGCTCACAGCGCAGGCGCCACCGCCGTCCTCGCCGGTCTTCATTCCCGGCTGCAGCAATGCCACGCCGGAGTACGACTGCCCGCTCCCGACCTTGGCGACATTGGTCGACGCGGCGATCGACCCGCAGTACCTGAGCGAATGACGCTGCGCGCGCCGGCCGATGGCCGTCGCACGTGGTCGCATCGGCGTCGTGGACGCCGCTTTTCTGGCCGCCGTGCCAGCCGTTTTTCCTTTCTGCAAGAGGTGATCCATGCTCCAGCATTTAGGCACACTCGTCAGTCTCGGAATCGCTCTAAGCCTTGCCTGCGCCAGCACTGCCCAGGCACAAACAACCGTCGGCGTGCTCGACGTGCTGACCTACAACGTCGCCGGTCTGCCCGAAGGGCTGTCCAGCGGAACGCCGGCCACCAACACCGCACTGCTGGCACCAAAACTGGCGCCTTACGGCCTGATCCATGTGCAGGAAGACTTCAACTACCATGCCGCGCTCTACGCCGGCGATGCGCATCCGTATCGCACCGCCACCAGTGGTGGCGCCGCGTTGGGCGATGGGCTCAATACGCTCAGCAACTATCCCTTCAGCGACTTCACGCGGGTCAAGTGGAAGCAGTGCAACGGCACCGACTGCCTGACCCCGAAAGGTTTCAGCTACATGCGCGTCCGCCTGGCCGATGGCGTGTTGCTGGACGTCTACAACGCGCACCCCAATGCCGGTGTCGAAGCGGGCGATCTGTCTGCACGTCGCGCCAACATCGGTCAGCTCTCGCAGTTCATCCAGACCTGGTCGGCCGGTAACGCGGTGTTGGTGATGATGGATTCCAACACGCGCTACACCCGCAGCGACGACAACATCCGCGAACTGATCGCCTCCAATGGGCTCACCGATGCGTGGGTGGAATTGATCAAGGGCAGCGCACCGGCGCCCGGCGCCACGCCGCTGCTCTGCGGCACGCCGCCCACCAATAGCTGCGAGGTGGTCGACAAGATGTTGTACCGCGATGCACCGCAACTGACCCTGGTGGCCAATCGCTATCAGCTCGATGCTGGCGGCTTCTATGACAGCGCCGGCAAGCCCTTGTCCGATCATTACCCGGTGTATACGCAGTTCGGTTGGGCGGTGGGCGATCAACTGCGCACCAGCGATCAGTTCGGTGGCCCGCACGGCATTCCGTTCAACGACCTGGCCGGCAATCCCGGCGCGCGCCGACTCAGTGGCGTGACCTTGCGCGGCGGTGAGCGCCTGGATGGCGTGGGTGTGATCCTGGACAGCGGCAAACTGCTGGCGCATGGCGGCAGTGGCGGGCAGGCAACGACCTTGTCGCTGGGTGCCAACGAAACGCTGTCTTCGGCCACCTTCAGCGTGGGCAAGTACAACGACAGCACCCGCGTATTTTCGCTGAGCCTGCGCACCAACACCGGCCGCAGCGTACAGGTAGGCACCCCGAGCAACGAGCGCTATACGCTGACCGCTCCCAACGGCTGGCACATCGCCGGTTTCACCGGCCGTGCCGGCGACGAGATCGATCAGTTGGGTGTGGTGTATGCGAAGGATTGAGTAGCCAACAGAACGACTGTGCTCACCGCCAGGCGGGCCTGGCCGGTGCTTGGTGCGGCATGTACCACGCGTACACGCCGCTTCTGAGCGCGCTGTCCACGCCCACCTGGCGACTGCTCGCTACGTTTTTTGAGCCGCTCTTCGGCGCGTTGTCAGGCAGACATCACGCAGCTGCAACTTAGCGATGCACGGCCATTGAGGGCCACGATGCTCAAGCTGCCAAGCGATGCCGCAGGCGATGGGTCGCGGCGTCGCTGTTGTTGTGTAGAGAGATACAGTTGTGCATGCAAGACGTCGCAGCTGTAGGGAAGGTCAGTACACCCATCGCATGCGACCCGCATGGCGCCGACAACGCATCAACCGTACTGACCCTGCGGCTCATGCACCTGCGTGTCCGCGCGCAAGCGCACACGTGGGCGCAACCAGTGGGCAAATTCGGCCTCGCTCCACGCACCATCTGCTAATCCCATCATGGCGACATACTTCTCTTCCTGCGACGCCATGAGCTCGGCACCATTGAGCATCAGGAACACGCGATAGCAGACATGGGCAGTGCGCTTGTTGCCATCGACGAACGGGTGATTGCGCGCCAGCCCATAGGCCAGGCTTGCGGTCAACTCCACCAGGTCCGGTGGGGGATCGCCGTAGGAAAATAGCTGTTGCGGACGTGCCAGGGCCGAATCCAGCAATGCCTCGTCGCGCACGCCAGCAGCGCCGCCGTGTTCGCTCAATTGACGCTCATGGATGGCCGAGGCAAGTCCGCGCGTGATCCACACGACCATGCGCGTGTTCATTTGGCCAGCTTGTTGAGCACCTGACGATCCTCGCGCATCACTTGCTCGGCCACTTCCATTTGCGCGGCCAGGGTGGGGTCGAAAGCGGTCAGCTTGATGCCGTCGGGCGTTTCCAGCGCATACAGCTCGTCGCCTTTGCCCAGGCGCAAACGCGCAAGCAGATCCTTGGGCAGGATGACGCCGGCGGAGTTGCCGATGGCAGTGATCTTGAGTTTCATGGCAGCCCTTTCGCGTTATTACGTAAGTTATAACTCTTTGATCGTACGCTCGCAAGCAGCCGTGCTGAGCGGCTCAGCAACCTGCACCAGCCAATCTCGCCTGCTGCGACCGATAAGTGTACAAATGTACACCTTGTCCCGCACAGTCCTTGTTCTCCATGACGCCCTTGTCCCCCAAACGTGCTGCGGTGCTGGCCTTCCTGCAGCAGCAGGCCCAGGCCGGCGTGTCGCCCAGCCTGGCCGAGATCGCGCAGGCGTTCGGCTTTGCCTCGCGCAATGCCGCGCAAAAGCACGTGCAGGCACTGGCCGAGGCCGGGTTGATCGAATTGCTGCCCAACCAGAAGCGCGGCATCCGCGTGCCAGGCGGCGCCGGGCGCGATGCCTTGCTGGCCTTGCCGGTGCTGGGGCGGGTGGCGGCCGGTGTGCCGATCGGGGCGGATATCGGGCTGGAGCGGCAGCTGTGGCTGGACCGCACGCTGTTTTCGCTGCGCCCGGATTACCTGCTGCAAGTGCAGGGCGACTCGATGATCGACGACGGCATCCTGGATGGCGACCTGGTCGGCGTGCATCGCAGTAACGACGCGCGCGATGGGCAGATCGTGGTGGCGCGGGTGGATGGCGAAATCACCATCAAACGCCTGGAACGCGGCGCCGAGCGCATCCGGCTGCTGCCGCGCAACCGCGCGCATGCGCCGATCGTGGTGGCGGCCGACGCCGACTTCGCGATCGAAGGACTGTACTGCGGCCTGATTCGGCAGGGTTGAGATGAGCGAGCCCGTGCAGCTGCGACACCACGGCAATGCCGCGCTGGCCATGCCGCTGGATGCCTTGCTGGCCGCGCGCACGGTATGGCGTGCAGGCCACGGCACCGCCACGGCCAATGGCGGCGAATCCACCGGGCATGCAGCATTGGATGCGCTGCTGCCCGATGGCGGCTGGCCGCGGCGAGCGCTCACCGAGTTGCTGTTGCCGGCACATGGCATCGGCGAGATCGCCTTGTTGTTGCCCACGCTGGCGCGGATGACCGGCGCCAGCAGCCGGGTGGTGCTGGTGGCGCCGCCCTTCATCCCGTACGCGCCGGCCTGGCAGGCGGGCGGGGTGGTGCTGGAGCATCTGGAAGTGGTGCAGGCCGAGCCGCGCGACGCCTTGTGGGCATTTGAACAATGCCTGCGCAGCGGCGCCTGCGCGGCGGTGTTGGGCTGGCCGCAGACCGGCGATGCGCGCGCCTTGCGGCGGCTGCAGGTCGCGGCCGACAGCGGCAATTGCTGCGCGTTTGCGTTGCGCGATCGTCGCCACGCGGTCAATGCATCGCCGGCGGCCTTGCGGCTGGAATTTCTGCCTGAGCGCGATGCCTGGCAGGTGCGCAAGTGCCGCGGCGGCCAAGTGCCTTCGCAGCCGTTGCGGCTGGCGCATTGAGCCGCGCGCATGTTGTGGGCCTGCATCTTATTGCCGCAGCTGGCACTGGACGCCGTTCTACGGCGGCTTGAAGAGCCGCAGGCGCCGCTGGTGCTGGTGCAGGGGCCGGCACAGCTGCGCAGCCTGCATTCGGTCAATGCCGCCGCTGCCGCTGCGGGATTGAAACCGGGCATGCGCCTGTCTGCGGCGCATGCCTTGATGGCGCAGGTACGCACGATCGATTACGACGCGCAGAACGAAGCGCGCACGCAACGCTTTCTTGCGGCCTGGGCGTACCGGCACAGTTCGTTGGTGAGCCAGCAATGGTCGCGCGCCATCGTGCTGGAGGCGGGTGCGAGTTTTCGCTTGTTCGGCCCGTGGCCACGTTTCGAGCGCCGCCTGCGCGACGAGTTGCAGGCATTGGGATTCCAGCACCGGCTTGCGCTGGCACCCACGCCACGCGCGGCGCGCGTGCTGGCCGGGTTGCGCGATGGCATGGTGGTGACCCAATTGCCGGACTTGCACAGCACCCTCGACAAGGTGCCGGTGCGCCGTGCCGCTTTGCCCGGCGATGCTGGCGAGCGCCTGCAGCACATGGGCGTGCGCACGCTCGCCGCGGTACGTGCCTTGCCGCGCGACGGGCTGCAGCGGCGTTTCGGTGCCGGCCTGCTCGATCATCTGGATCGGCTCTACGGCAACGTCGATGACACGCTGGAGTACTACGCGCCCCCGGATCACTTCGACCAACGCGTGGAGCTGGGCTACGAGGTGGAAACCCATCCGGCCTTGCTGTTCCCGCTGCGCAGGTTGATCGGCGATCTGTGCACCTATCTGTCCATTCGCGATGGCGGCGTGCAACGCTTTTTGCTGCGTCTGGAACACGAACAAGGCGCCACTGATGTCGAGATCGGTCTGCTGACACCGGAGCGTGCGCCCACGTTGTTGTTCGAGCTGGCCCGCAACCGGCTGGAGCGGGTGGAGATTCCACGGCCGGTGGTGGCGATGCGGCTGTTGGCGCGCCAGCTGCCGCCGTTCGTGCCGGCGATGCGCGACTTGTTCGACCAACGTGCGCAGCAGTCGGTGGACTGGCCGCAACTGCGCGAACGGCTGCGTGCGCGCCTGGGCGATGAGGCGGTGTACCGCGTGCTGCCGGCCGACGACCCGCGCCCGGAACGCGCCTGGCGCCGCGCCATCGGCGATACGGTGCGCGAAGCCGCCGCGCCGCCACGTCCGCCGCGGCCCACCTGGTTGCTGCCGCAGCCGGTGCCTCTGCACGATCCGCACCTGCGCATCGTCTCCGGCCCCGAGCGGCTGGAAAGCGGCTGGTGGGACGACGACGAGGCGCGTCGCGATTACTACGTGGTGGAGACCGCGCGCGGCCGACGCGGCTGGGTCTTTGCCGCGCCTGGCCATGTCCAAGGCTGGATGTTGCATGGGTGGTTTGCGTGATCCGGCGCATGCCACTGCCAGAGCGCAGCGTGGGGTGCCTGGCGGGTCATCGCAGCGCTGCTGCAAGCGTCCGATGCAGCATGACGCGAGGGCGCTGCTGCAACCAGGCGATCTGCCGCGCATTGCAAAGACGCTGCGCTGGCAGCGCGATGGTTGAAGGGATGCGCGCATGAGCTGGGATGACGCTGTCGATGGCGTGGACCGCGACACGCCGGGCGGGCGCATGCCGCGCGCCTGGAATGTCGCAGCACGGCTGCGCGCGGCCAACGACGACATTACCCATGCGCAGCTCGCCGATGGCCTGCCTGCCTATGCCGAGCTGCATTGTCTGTCGGACTTTTCGTTTTTGCGTGGCGCCTCCAGTGCCGAGCAGTTGTTCGTGCGCGCGCAACACTGCGGGTACAGCGCACTGGCCATCACCGACGAATGTTCGCTGGCCGGCATCGTGCGTGGCCTGGAAGCGGCGCGCGCCACCGGCGTGCGGCTGATCGTCGGCAGTGAATTCACCCTCGTCGATGGCACCCGCTTTGTGCTGTTGGTGGAGCATGCGCAGGGCTATCCACAGTTGTGCAGCTTGATCACCACCGCACGACGCGCAGCGGGCAAGGGTGATTATCGTTTGGGGCGTGCGGAGGTGCAGGCGCAGTTTCACGATGTTGTGCCCGGTGTCTTTGCGCTGTGGTTGCCTGGCGCGCAGCCGCAGGCAGAGCAGGGCGCCTGGTTGCAACAGGTGTTCGGCGCGCGCGCGTTTCTGGCAGTGGAACTGCATCGCGAGCAGGACGACGCGGCGCGTCTGCTTGCCTTGCAACAGTTGGCGCAGCAACTGGGCATGACCGCGTTGGCCAGCGGCGATGTGCACATGGCGCAGCGCCGCGAGCGCATCGTGCAGGACACCTTGACCGCCATCCGCCACACCACCCCGCTGGCCGAGTGCGGCGCGCATCTGTTCCGCAATGGCGAGCGCCACCTGCGCACGCGGCGCGCCTTGGGCAACATCTATCCGGGTGCGTTGTTGCAAGCCACGGTGGAGTTGGCCGCACGCTGCACCTTCGATATTTCCACCATCAAATACGATTATCCGCGCGAACTGGTGCCCGAAGGCCATACTCCCGCCAGTTATCTGCGCCAGCTCACCGAAGCCGGCATGCGTGAGCGGTGGCCGGAGGGAGTGTCGGCCAAGGTGCGCGAAGACATCGAAAAAGAACTGGCGCTGATCGCCAAGAAAAACTACGAGGCGTTTTTTCTTACCGTGCAGGATGTAGTGCGGTTTGCACGGTCAGAGCACATTCTTTGCCAGGGGCGTGGCTCCTCGGCCAATTCGGCGGTGTGCTATGCGCTGGGGATCACCGCAGTCAATCCCGACGAAACCCGTCTGCTGATGGCGCGCTTCCTCTCCGAAAAACGCGACGAGCCACCGGACATCGACGTGGACTTCGAGCACGAGCGCCGCGAAGAAGTGCTGCAGTACGTCTACAGCAAATACGGCCGCGAGCGTGCCGCGCTTGCCGCTACGGTGATTTGCTACCGCGGCAAGAGCGCGGTGCGCGATGTGGCCAAGGCGTTCGGCCTGCCACCGGATCAGATCGCCTTGCTGGCCAATTGCTATGGCTGGGGCAATGGCGACACGCCGATGGAACAACGCATCGAAGAGGCCGGTTTCGATCTGGCCAACCCGCTGATCAACAAGATTCTTGCGGTCACCGAGCACCTGCGCGATCACCCGCGTCATCTGTCGCAGCATGTCGGCGGTTTCGTGATTTCCGATGAGCCTTTATCGATGCTGGTGCCGGTGGAAAACGCCGCGATGGCCGACCGCACCATCATCCAGTGGGACAAGGACGATCTGGAAACCATGAAGCTGCTCAAGGTCGATTGCCTGGCGCTGGGCATGCTGACCTGCATCCGCAAGACGCTGGACCTGGTACGCGGGCAGCGTGGGCGCGATTACAGCATCGCTACGCTGCCGGGCGAGGATGCGCCCACCTACAAGATGATCCAGCGCGCCGATACCGTGGGCGTGTTCCAGATCGAATCGCGCGCGCAGATGGCGATGTTGCCGCGGCTCAAGCCTGCGGTGTTCTACGACCTGGTGATCGAAGTGGCGATCGTGCGGCCCGGGCCGATTCAGGGCGATATGGTGCATCCGTATCTGCGCCGGCGACAGGGCCGCGAAGAGGTCAACTATCCCTCGCCGGAGGTGGAAGACATCCTCAAGCCGACCCTCGGCGTGCCGCTGTTCCAGGAGCAGGTGATGGAGCTGCTGATGCATGCGGCCGATTACACCGAAAGCGAAGCCGATAATCTGCGCAGATCGATGGCCGCCTGGCGACGCGGTGGCGACATGGAACAGCATCGCGCGCGGGTGCGCGAGCGCATGCAGGGCAAAGGCTACGCCTCCAGCTTCATCGACCAGATCTTCGAACAGATCAAAGGCTTCGGCTCCTACGGGTTTCCGCAAAGTCATGCCGCCTCGTTCGCCAAGCTTGTCTATGCCAGCTGTTGGCTCAAACGCCACGAACCGGCGGCATTTGCCTGCGGGCTGCTCAATGCGCAGCCGATGGGGTTTTATTCGGCCAGCCAGATCGTGCAGGACGCACGTCGCGGCAGCCCCGAGCGCGCGCGCGTGGAGGTCTTGCCGGTAGATGTGCTGCACAGCGACTGGGACAACACCCTGGTGGGCGGCCGGGCGTGGTGCAGCGATGCCGACCCTGGCGAACAACCGGCGATCCGGCTGGGCATGCGCCAGGTCGCTGGCTTATCGGAAGTGGCGGCCAATCGGATTGTCGCCACCCGCACGCAACGCGCCTTCACCGACATCGGCGACCTGTGCCTGCGCGCGACACTCGACGAAAAGGCGCGCCTGGCCTTGGCCGAAGCCGGTGCCTTGCAAAGCCTGGTCGGCAATCGCAATGCCGCGCGCTGGGCGATGGCTGGCGTGGAAGCGCGCCGGCCCTTGCTGCCCGGCAGTCCGGAAGAACGCGCGGTGGAGTTCGCAGCGCCACGGATGGGCGAAGAGATTCTGGCCGACTACCGCTCGGTCGGCCTGAGCCTGCGCCTGCATCCGATGGCGCTGCTGCGCCCGCAGATGCAGCAACGGCGCATCCTGGGTCTGCGCGACCTGCAGGGCCGTCGCCACGGCAGCGGCGTACATGTGGCCGGGCTGGTTACTCAGCGGCAGCGCCCGGCCACTGCCAAGGGCACCATCTTCGTCACCCTCGAAGACGAGCACGGCATGATCAACGTCATCGTCTGGTCGCACCTGGCGCTGCGCCGACGCCGCGCATTGCTCGAATCGCGCCTGCTCGCGGTGCGTGGCCGCTGGGAGCGCGTGGACGATGTGGAGCATCTGATTGCCGGCGACGTGTACGACCTCAGCGATCTGCTCGGCGAGATGCAGCTGCCATCGCGCGACTTTCATTAGCGCTGCCGAAGCAAGCACGCAGCGACAATGCAACGATGCGTCATGTCCATGCGCCTGATGCGGCTGCGCGCAGTACAACCGTGCATCGCTGCGCGCCTGTCACCCCCGCTGATCCACAGCCAAACCGCATTCCTACTGGCATCTGCGCAATCGCCTGCGCATCACTGTCGAGTTCGCTGGCGGCCATGATCATCGCCCGGCGGCGTGCGGGATGCCGCCTCAAGCGCAAAAATCCACACGCATGCATAAATAAGCCCGGCCTCGGTCACCGACAGCCAACCGGTCTGTGCTACACCATGCAGGTCTGCGCAACCGCGCTGGCTTATCCGTTCACCCACGAGGCGATCATGAAGTTGGAGGCGTTGTTCGACCAGTTGCACACCTTGCCCACCGTGCCCAAGGTGGCGCAGGACCTGATCCGTCAATTCGACGATCCGCAAACCGATATCGATGCACTGGCGCACACCATCGAGCGCGATCCGGTGATCGCTGCCAAGGTGTTGCGCCTGGCCAATTCGGCACGATTCCACGGCTTGCGCGATTCCACCAGCGTGGAAGACGCCGCGATGCGCTTGGGCTTCAACACGCTGCGCACCCTGGTGCTGGCCTCGGCCATGACCGGTGCCTTCCGCGCCGGCCCGGGCTTCGATCTCAAGGCCTTCTGGCGGCACAGTTTCGAGGTGGCCGGCATCTGCCGTCTGCTGGCGCGCCAGCACGGCCTGGACCCGGAAACCGCCTTTACCTGCGGGATGATGCACAACATCGGCGAACTGCTGATCCAGTCCGGCGCACCGGATTACGCCAGTCGCATCAATCACGACACCTCATCGGCCGGCCATGCCGCCGAAGAAACCCTGCAACTGGGCTTCGGCTACCCGGAAGTGGGCGCCGAGCTGGTGCGTCGCTGGCAATTGCCGGTGGTGATCCAGGAAGCCATCGCCTACCAGGTTCGCCCGGCCGCCGCGCCCGAAGGCGCACGGATGCCGTTGCTGGTGGCCCAGGCGGTGCAGGTTTCCGACGCGCTGCACGCGCACGGCGGTGCCACCCCGCAGGCATTGGACGCGCTGCGCGCACCACTGATGGACGGCGTCGACCTGGAAGGCTTGTTCGCCACCTTGCCGGACGTCATCGAAGCCGATCGCGCATTCGCCGAACTGCTGCACTGACGCTACACAGTGCGTACCGCTGCGTCATTCCTCCAGACGCAGCGGTTCGAACGCGCAGTCCTCTGCACTCCGAGTGCATGTGTAGAACTGGACCGTTCCTGCTACCGGCGGCTGATCGAGTTGCCAGTGCGTCGGGTGTCTGGGGGTGACGAACAGGTTGCGTTGCATCTGTGGCGTGCGACTGTCGAAATACGCCAGATCCACTTCCTTGCCGCCGCGCATGGAGTAAGTGCAGTTGACCAGCACGCCCATGCTGGACGCTGTCTCGGGTGACTCGCCGTAATAGAGCACCGAGGCCAAGTGCCGCGGCTTGCCATTGTTGGCTTGTAGTGTGCTGGACCAAGCCCCGCTTCCTGACGCCACCCCGAGTCGTACGTTGGCGCGATAGCGGTCCGCCTCGTAACGCACCTCTGCCGGGTCAGGGCATTGCGCGCCGTGCTCGGCGGGTGGTGTGGCGAATGTGGCGGCTGACGATAACGACAGCAGCATGCCGGCCATCAGGGCGGCGGTCAGTGGATGTTGCATGGTCTGCACCTCTGGTTACATGGCGGTCTTAGAGCAGCTAACAAAACGACTGTGCGGCTGCCAGGCGGGCGTGGCGGGTGCTCGGTGCGGCATGGTCCCCTCGTACACGCCGGTTCCTCCGCGCCGTCCACATCCAACTGACGCCTGCTCGCCACGCGTTGTTAGCCGCTCTTGTGTGTGTATGGCGCTTGCCCATGGGCTTTACTCAGCACAGACAAAAAGACTGAACACGGGGGCGCGTTCCCCGTAGTGCGCGGCGATGTAACAAGGATGCGTGGTCGTCATGATCTTGGTGAGGTTTAAAGCGCATTGATGCTGACGTAAACGCACCGATGGAGCCGCACCGCGGTCAACCCGTCGCACCACACGCCATGGCAGCCGCACTGTCACGCCGCGCCGCAGCTGGACTCGCATCGGCGCAGGCGCTAGCGTGGTACGGATTTTTTGCCCACAGGGGAATGCCCAATGAGCCAAGACGCGCAACCGCGCCAGCTCACCTTTCGCGCCATCGTGCTGGCCATCGTGCTGGCGGTGGTGCTTTCGGCCGCCAACGCCTACCTCGGCCTGTTTGCCGGTTTGACCATCGCCACGGCCATCCCGGCAGCGGTGGTGTCGATGGGCGTGCTGCGCTTGTTGGGGGGCGGCACCATTCTGGAGAACAACATCGTCCAGACCGGTGCCTCGGCCGGTTCGTCGATCGCCGCCGGGGTGATCTTCACCATCCCCGCGCTGGTGATCATGGGCTACTGGCCGGACTTCAAATACTGGTGGGTGCTGGGCATCGCCGGCATGGGCGGGCTGCTGGGCGTGCTGTTCTCGGTGCCGCTGCGGCGCTCGATGATCGTCGAAGACCCGCTGCCGTTCCCCGAAGGCAAGGCCGCCGCCGAAGTGCTCAAGGCCGGTGAAAACCCCGGCCCGGGCCTGAAGATCCTGGCCGCCTCCGGTGCCATCGGCGCGCTGGTCAAACTCGCTGCCGCCAGCGGCTTGCGGGTGATCCCGGACACCTGGGCACAGGCCACCTACCTGGGCAGCAGCCGCCTGGTGGGGTATCTGGGCACCAACCTGTCGCCGGCATTGCTGGGCGTGGGCTACATCGTCGGCTTGAACGTCGGCATCGTGGTGTTGTCCGGTTCGATCCTGTCCTGGCACATCGCCATCCCGCTGTATCAGCAGTTCTTCATGGGCTCGGACCCGGCCCTGGCGCAGAGCCTGGTCGGTGCGCCAGCGGCCGATGCGGCCTTCGGCATCTGGGGCGCGAAGATCCGCTACCTCGGCGTCGGTGCGATGCTGATCGGCGGCGTGTGGACCTTGTTCTCGCTGCGCAAATCGCTGTTTTCCGGCGTCAAGAGCGGCTTTGCCGCCGCGCGCAAGAGCGGGGGCGGCGTGGTCGCCGAAACCGAGCGCGATCTGCCGATGAAGTGGATGCTGGTGGCGCTGGTGCTGTGCACCTTGCCGCTGCTTGGCCTGTATCAGGCCATCGTGCAGCAGTGGCATGTGTCGATCCCGATGACCATCATCATGATCGTGGCCGGCTTTCTGTTCGTGTCGGTGTCCGGGTATCTGGCTGGCTTGATCGGCTCGTCCAACAACCCGGTGTCGGGCATCACCATCTCCACCATCCTGTTCGCCTCGGCGGTGCTGGTGCTGTTGCTGGGTAAGGACGGGCTGGTGCCGGTGGGCATCGGCGCCGCACCGCTGGGCGCGGTGGCGGCGATCATGATCGGTGCGGTGGTGTGCTGCGCGGCGGCGGTGGGCGGCGACAACCTGCAGGATCTCAAGGCCGGTTATCTGGTCGGCGCCACGCCGTGGAAGCAGCAGCTGATGCTCGGCATCGGTGCGTTTTCGTGTGCCTTGATCATGGCGCCGGTGCTGAACTTGCTGGCGCAGGCGTATGGCATCGGCCCGGCCACTCCGCAGCACCCCAACTCGCTGGGCGCGCCGCAGGCCACCTTGATGGCCTCGGTGGCCAAGGGCCTGTTCGGCGGCCAGTTGCCGTGGACCATGATCGCCATCGGAGCGGTGGTGGGCGCGGCGATCATCGCATTGGACGAATGGTTGAAGGCCACCGGCAAGCGCTTCCGCGTGCCGGTGCTGGCCGCAGCGATCGGTATCTACCTGCCGCTGGAGCTGATGGTGCCGATCTTTGTCGGTGGCCTGATCGCGCATCTGGTCGAGCGCTTCCACAACATCCGCGCCGACGACGAAGATGGCCGCGACCGGGTGCATCGTCCGGGCGTGCTGTTTGCCGCCGGCCTGATCACCGGCGAAGCGCTGATGGGCATCGCCATCGCGGTGCCGATCGTGTTGTCCAGCCGCGCCGATGTGCTGGCACTGCCAGCTGCCTTGCAACTCAATCAGTGGGTTGGCCTGGCCATCCTCGCCGTGGTCGGCTGGCTGCTGTATCGCGTCGGCAAGCGCGGCGAACAGGCGGCCTGAGCCTGGCGACAGACACGGCGCATGCGATGCATGCGCCGTTCTGGCAGGCGCGCAAGGCGACCTGCCCGCAGCGCACGCCGCTGCCATCTGCACCATCCCCACGCATCGCCGCTGCAGACCCCGTCGACCGTCCGTGACGGCACTTCCTTGTCTGCAGCCCGTCTTTGCGCCGGCTTTATGCCAGGTCCAGCGCTCATGCATAGCGCCTTTATGCCGCCGCTCCGTATCGTGCCGTCTCCCGCACGGATGATGCGTTACGGCTGCCGCATGCCTCGATCGACCCCGCTGATCTCCGCGCTCTAGGCCATCGCGCCGCCGCTGCTGCCGACAAAAACGTTAGCCCAATCACACTGCGCCGCTTCCAAAGTGCGGTTGCGGTCGCTTTTTGTCTGGCGAGCTCGACAGTTCGATAGGATCGAGCAGACGCCGATATTCCAGCGTCATGCAGTCGATCCACCTCTCCACGCGCATTCCCCCTCCCTCACTGCTGGCCTGTCGTGTCATCGGTCCAGCGCTCTGCCATGGAGTTACTGCAATGCTGACTGTTATTCCCCGTTTCCCGTCCCGTGTACGGCGTATCCCCCTGCTGACCATCGCCATGGCCGGCGTGCTGTGCGGCCTGGCGACGCAAGCGCAGGCACAAGACGCCACCGAAGCGGCGCTGTGCACCGATCGGCCGACCAAGGCCAATTCCACCTGTACCGTGCCGACCGGCGCCTGGCAGCTGGAAACCGACATCGGTAGCTACACCCGCGACAGCCAGCCCGGCACACGCATCGAAACCTCGGTGTTCACCAATCCCACGCTCAAATACGGCGTCAGCGACCGCATCGATCTGCAGCTCAACTGGGCGCCGCAGCTGCAGGTCAAAACCACCGATCGCGCTACTGGCGCACGCAGCAGCCTGAGTGGCGGTGGCGACATCTATCTACGCATGAAGGCGCGTTTCTACGAAAGCGACACCGCCACCGTCGCGGTGCTGCCGTTCGTCAAGGCGCCGACCGCCCGCACCGGTCTGGGCAACGACGAGTGGGAAGGCGGCGTCGCGTTGCCGATCAATTTCGTATTGCCTAATAGTTTCTCGCTGACCTTCGGCCCGGAGGTGGATTGGCTGGCCGACAGCGATGGCAGCGGCAAGCATGTCGCCATCGTCAATGCGATCAACCTGGCACGTCCGCTGACGCCGAAGTTATCGATGGCAGTGGAAGTGTGGTCTTCGATCAATCGCGACCCGGCCGAGACCATCGAACAATATTCGGCCGATATCGCGGCTGCGTATCTGATCAATCCGCTATTGCAACTGGACGTGGGCGCCAACTTTGGGCTCAACGACCGTACCCCGGACGCGCAGGTGTATGTGGGCATGGCGCACCGCTTCTGAGTCGTGTGGTGAGCCAAGGGCAGGGTGTGCTGTCGTACATGCACGCCCCGCCTTGCAGAGAGTGGCCAAGGTTGCGAGGCGTCAGGTCGACTGGTGCCTCGCAACGTCCATCCGCGGCACGCCAAGCGTGGCGGATACGTGAGCAACGCTGAGCTGCTGTCGCCGCATGGGAAGCTTGCCTCGGCGTAGCGACGACCGGTGGGCACACTGGTGCAATCATCTGTCCAACGCAGCGCGCATTCCTCAAGCGGACCTGGGCGGTGTGATCCGCCTTGCTGGCCGCATGAGCCATGCCGCCACACGCGCCGGCCATCCGCGTTTGACAGTACGTGCCTCAGGTTCTGGTCGCCGTATTGCGACGCGCAATTTCATCCACGAGGCGACGCCCACGCAACCGCGCAGGCAGGCGCAAGCGCAAGCCTTTGCGCGTGCGCTGCAGCAACGCCTACCATCGACGTTTTGCCGTTGCAGGAACTCTCTATGAAGCTGCGTCACGCCGTGCTGCCCCTGTGTCTGTTGGCCGCCTTGCCAACCCTTGCCGCCGCGCGCGGTTTCGATGTGCGCGACATGGTCGCGCTGGATCGAGTGTCCTCGCCCACGCTCAGCCCCGATGGCGGCGTGGTGATCTTCGCCAAGCGCCAGGCCAAGACCGCCAATGGCAAGCCGGCCACCGGCCTGTGGATGCGCAACCTGCGCACCCGTGATTTGTCGCCGCCCAAGCGGCTCACCCCGGAAGGCTGGAACGTCAACAGCCCGGCGCTGTCGCCCGATGGCAAGACGGTGTACTTCCTCAGCAGCAAATCCGGTATCCAGCAGCTGTACGCGCAGCCGCTGGCCGGCGGCACTCCGCAGCAGCTCACCGCGTTTGCGGTGGACCTGGACAGCTACAAGCTCTCGCCAGACGGCAAGCGCATCGCCTTCAGTGCGGGCGTGTTTCAGGACTGCGGTTCTGACCTGGACTGCACCAAGAAAAAGCTCGCCAGCGTGAAGAATGCCAAGGCCAGCGGCGTGGTGTACGACCAGCTGTTCGTGCGCCATTGGGACACCTGGAACGATGGCCGTCGCAACACCTTGTTCGTCTCCGAGCTGCCCGCAACCGGCGCCAAACCGGTAGTCGGCGCCTCGGCGATCAGTGCCACGCTGGCCGGCGATGCGCCGTCCAAGCCGTTCGGTGGCAACGACGATTACACCTGGTCGCCCGATGGCACCAGCGTGGTCGCCAGTGTGCGTATCCCGCAACCGCATGGCCCAGAGGCAGGTAAGAACGCCAAGGCCGCCACCAAGCCGACCGGCAACGACGAGCCGTGGCAGACCAACTTCGACCTGTATCGCCTGGATGCGGCCGGCAAATCCGCGCCGGTCAATCTGACCGCCGCCAACCCGGCCTGGGATGCCGGCCCGGTGTTCAGTGCCGATGGCAAGACGCTGTACTACCGCGCGATGAAGCGCCCCGGCTTCGAGGCCGACCGCTTCGGCCTGATGGCGATGGACGTGGCCAGCGGCAAGACGCGCGAGATCGCGCCGAAGTGGGATCGCTCGGCCGGCGAAATCGTGCTGGGCGATAACGGCAGTAGCATCTACACCAGTGCCGATGACCTGGGCGAACACCCGCTGTTCAAGATCGACATCGCCAGTGGCGAAGCGACCAAGCTGGTGGGCGAGGGCAGCGTGCATGCACCGACGCTGGCTGGCAGCACGCTGGCGTTTACCCGCAACTCGCTCAAGAGCGGCGATCAGATCTTCGTCAGCGATGTGCAGGGCCAGAACCTGCGTGCCATCACCCAGACCGCTGGCGAGCAACTGCCCGACGTGCAGTTCGGCGACTACGAGCAGTTTCAGTTCAAGGGCTGGAACAACGACACCGTGCACGGCTATGTGGTCAAGCCGTACAACTACCAGGAGGGCAAGACCTACCCGGTGGCGTTCCTGATCCACGGCGGGCCGCAGGGCAGCTTCGGCAATGGCTGGAGCAACCGCTGGAATCCACAGACCTACGCCGGCCAGGGCTATGCGGTGGTGATGATCGACTTCCACGGCTCCACCGGTTACGGCCAGGAATTTACCGATGCGATCAGCCAGCATTGGGGCGACCGCCCGCTGGAAGACTTGCAAAAAGGCTGGACTGCCGCGCAGAAGCAGTACGGCTTCCTCAACGGCGACAAGGCCTGTGCGCTAGGTGCCAGCTATGGCGGCTACATGGTCTATTGGATGGCAGGGACGTGGCTTGATAAAGACGGGAACCACCCGTGGAAGTGCCTGGTCGATCACGACGGCGTATTCGACAACCGCACCATGGGCTACGCCACCGAAGAGTTGTGGTTTTCCGAGTGGGAAAACGGCGGCACGCCATGGCAGAACCCGGCCGGCTACGAGAAGTTCAATCCGGTGCTGCACGTAGACAAGTGGAAGGTGCCGATGCTGGTAATCCATGGCCAGCAGGACTTCCGCATCCCAGTCGAACAAGGCCTGGCTGCCTTCACCGCGCTACAGCGCAAGGGCATCGATTCCAAGTTCCTGTACTTCCCTGACGAGAACCACTGGGTGCTCAAGCCGGACAACAGCATCCTGTGGCACGACACCGTCAACGGCTGGTTGAAGCAGCATATCGGGCAGTAATGCATTAGAAAAAACGGCACGCCGCCTTGCAGCGGCGTGCCGTTTTTTTTTTGTGTGGCGTTCTTCGGTCGGCAGCAGGCGCGTGCTGAGGGCGATCGAAGATTCGGCAACTGCACATCGCGCGGAGACGCATGGTGTTGCGCAAGCTAGCTGGAAATACGCGTTGTTGTCGCGCTCGCTCAAGTAACGCGGTGTGCCGCCGATAATCACGTAGTCGAGTGCGCTTGCGGTGTGCCGTTGGATAACCGGCGATGAAATGGCGGCTGATCGGGCGCCGGCATCATCGCCCGGGCGTCATGTCGACGTGTCAAAATAGCGCTTCTTTAACTTTCCCAATCCCTGCCAGGATCGCAAGGATCTTTCGCATGCGCACGTTCGTCCGCCCGGCCTTGCTTGGGCTTGCCCTCATTTTCAGCCCTGCCTGGAGCGCCGCGCCGCGGCCCACGGCGGCTGTGCCTGCACGTGCGCCGGTGGCCACTGCGCCTGTGACTGCCAGCGCGACAGACGCCGCCAATAGCGAGCTGCTGGTGCCGTTGCCGGCGACCCTCAAGCCAGGCATGAGCTATCGCGCGTTTTCGCAGGCGATCGCCGAGCAGGGCTGGCAGCCGGTCGACCCGTTGGCAGCGGACAGCTGCATGGCCGCAGGCGATTGCGAAATCGAATTCGTGGCGCCCACTGCCGGTGCGCGTCTGCGCGTACAAGTGGGGTCGCAATCGGGTGCGGCAGTGGTGCAGACCTGGTCAGCGCGGCGCACGCCGGCCGATCGCATGGGCGCCACCAGTGCTTCCATCGACGCTCCCAAGGACGGCGGGGCTGCAGTCACCGCTACCGTGGCCGAACAGCCGCGCTGAGCGCCTGCAAACCAAGCGACAGGCGCGGCGTATCATGACGTTGCGCACCGGTGGTGTGTGCAGACGCTGATGCGTCACTGCACCGCTGCGCCTCTCTTGGCCCCGAGTCCCTCGCACTGCATGAATCCTCTCGCATGAAGAGCATCGATCCTGCCGATCTGGAAGCGTTGTTCGATGCCGTGCCGGACGTGCTGTTTTTCGTCAAGGACCGCGAGGGTCGCTACACCCACGTCAACCAGACCATGCTGCGGCGCCTGGGCCTGAAGTCGCGCAAGGAACTGATCGGCAAGCGTGTCGCCGAGGTCTACCCGAGCGGTCTTGGCGCCAACTACGCCAATCAGGACGAACAGGTGCTGGCGGGTGAGGTGATCGACAACCTGCTGGAACTGCATCTGTTCGCCAACCGCGAGCCGGGCTGGTGCCTTACCTGCAAACGTCCGCTGCTGGTCGACGGCAAGGTACAGGGCATCATCGGTATCTCGCGCGATCTCGGCCCGCAGGACGGACACGAATCGCAGTACGAAAAACTCAGGCTTGCGCTGGCGTACCTCAACGCCAATTACGCGCAAAACGTGCGCATGCAGGCATTGGTGGAGATCACCGGGTTTTCGATGTCCAAGCTGCAACGCTCGTTTCGCAAGGTGTTCCAGCTCACCCCGCAGCAGGTGCTGGCCAAGTTGCGTTTGCAGATGGCCATGCATTTGCTGCACGGAAAAAAGAGCCTGACCGAAATCGGCCATGCCTGCGGCTTCAGCGACCAGAGCGCGTTTGCGCGGCAGTTCAAGCAAGCGGTGGGTATGACGCCGCGCGAGTACCGCGCGCTGGCGACTGCGCAGCAACACGTGCCGCTGCCTGCGATCGACTGACGGCCCCCCCCGCCGTCGCGCGCCGGTGTGCCTGTTTTCATGTGCTATCGAGACAAGAAATGACACAGCTGCGATGGATTGAATCAGGTGGTGGGCCGCTTGTTCTGCTGCATGCGGTGGATTTGCCAGACTGGTCGGGAATTGAGCCCTCCCTGTGCGATAGCGGCACAACCGACTACGCGCGTGCGTGTGCGATCGATGACGAACTTGGTCTGGTGACAGCCGGTCCCGGGTGCGCGCTGGTGTTGGGCGATGAGCCTGATCGGACGTCGCTGATCGAACGCGATGAGGCGGTGTTCATTGTCCGATTGCGCTGGGCGCCGTCGGAAGATGCCTTGCTGTCGGCGTTGCGCAATGCTTTGCATACGCTTGAATTCGCTGCGGCAGGTATTTTTTCGACGCGTCCTGGCACGCACTTTATGTTCGATTCGGCGGCACCTGGTGCGCAGGTGGATGCGCACAGGTCTGAATCAATGGTGGTCACGCTGGCGACGCCGCGGCTTTCGCTTGCAAGCGCGGTCTTTCAGCCATCTTCGAAGATCTGCGCTTTGATTCATCGCCTCGTGCCTGATAGCTCTGGTACATCTGGCTGAGGTCGATCGGGATGCTTGCTGCACCTGAGGATTACTGATCGTTCTCAGGTTATAGATCCCACGTCGATCCCCTCAAAAACCGAACTTCCAGCAGTCCTGCGGGTTGCTTGACGGTAGGGTGTCGCATCGAAATGCATCGCACTTTCTAGCGGCCGTCATCGTTGTTCGAACACTCTCTACCGACAAACGAAACAGCGATAGATGTTTCTCTGCATGATGCCCTGGGCGCGAACGATGTCGGTAACGTCGCTCGCGTCCAGGGGCGCTGTTTGCGCTTGCGCGCTTACGCCAACATGCGCACCTTCGGCTCGCGCGCCCACTGGCGGGTCTTTGCTGCGGCGATGAAGGCCTTGGTATCGGCCGCGGGGACAATGCCTGCATCCTTGCCAACATTGCCGGCCTTGAGCAGCAGTTGCGCGCCGTCGTCGAAAGCAATCGCTTTCAGATGCGCCCAGGCATTGCTGACGAAGTCCAGTGCCGCCGATTCGTTGGTCAGCAACTTCGCCGCTTCCGACGACAGCAGCACGGCCACCGCATCGAACACGATCGACGGCGTGCCGGCCAGCTGGCCATCGGCGGCCAACTGCTTGCCATCGCTGAGCTTGGCGCCACCGCGTTTGGGTGCGACGATTTTTACTGTTGCGCCAGCTGCTTCGGCAGCCTTGCGCACGGCCTTGATCGCTGCGGCATCCGAGCCGTCATGGATCAGAATGCCCACCGTGCGCCCCTGCAGGGTGTCCTTCATCTTGCCGATCAATTGCAGCGCGGGCGACAACGGCATGTCGGTGGGCGCAACCGCTGCCGGAGGTGCGGGCGGTAGTTTGCTCATGCCCATGCCGTCAGCCACGCGCTGCGCCAGTGCCGGGTCGACATGACGCAGATGACCCACGATGGCCTCGCGCACGTGCGCGGTGTCGACCTTGGACAGTTCAAACACCAGCGCCGAGGCCAGATGTGCCTGTTCCGGTGCGGTCTGGCTGCGGTAGAACAACCGTGCCTGGCTGTAATGATCGGCAAAACTCTCTGCGCGCACGCGGCCCTTTGCGCCATCTTCGGCAGGCGTTGCATGGCTGGGGAATCCACGTAGCGCTTCGCGCGGTGCATCCGCCTGCAGCGAACTGGGTTCGTAGGCGACGCGGCCCTTCGGTACACCCATTTGCATATGCCCATCGCGCTGATTGTTAGCGAACGGACACTTAGGTGCGTTGATCGGGATCTGATGGAAATTCGGCCCGCCCAGACGGCTCAACTGCGTATCCAGATACGAGAACAGGCGTCCTTGCAGTAGTGGGTCGTTGCTGAAATCGATGCCGGGAACGATGTTGGCTGGGCAATACGCCACCTGTTCGGTTTCGGCAAAGAAGTTGTCCGGCCAGCGGTCCAGCACCATGCGGCCGACAATCTGCAGCGGCACCAGTTCTTCCGGAATGACCTTGGTCGAATCCAGATGGTCGAACGGAAACGCCTCGGCCTCCGCTTCGGTAAACAGCTGCACGCCAAGCTCCCACTCGGGGAAGTCGCCGTTTTGAATCGACTCGAACAGATCGCGGCGCTGGAAATCCGGGTCGGCACCGGCTAGCTTCACGGCCTCGTCCCAGATGGTCGATTGCAGGCCCAGCTTCGGGCGCCAATGAAATTTGACGAAGGTGCTGTCGCCGGCCGCGTTGAGGAAGCGGAAGCTGTGAATGCCGAAGCCTTCGATCATGCGCAGCGAGCGTGGGATGGTGCGGTCGCTCATCGCCCACATGATCATGTGCATCGATTCGGGGGTGAGCGAAATGAAATCCCAGAACGTGTCATGCGCGCTGGCAGCCTGCGGAAAGCCGCGGTCAGGCTCCATCTTCACCGCATGGATCAGGTCCGGGAACTTCATCGCGTCCTGGATGAAGAACACCGGGATGTTGTTGCCTACCAGATCCCAATTGCCTTCCTTGGTGTAGAACTTCACCGCGAACCCGCGCACATCGCGCGGCGTGTCCACCGAGCCGGCACCGCCTGCAACGGTGGAAAAGCGCGTAAACAACGGCGTCTTTTCGCCCACTTCGGTGAAGATCTTGGCGGTGGTGTACTGACTCAGCGATTTGGTCAACTCGAAGTAGCCATGCGCGGCGCTGCCGCGTGCATGCACGATGCGCTCGGGGATGCGCTCGTGATCGAAGTGGGTGATCTTCTCGCGCAGGATGAAGTCTTCCAGCAATGTCGGCCCGCGCGGCGTAGCGCGTAGCGAGTTCTGGTTATCGCCAACCGGGATGCCCTGGTTGGTGGTCAATTGCGGATGCGAGCCGCCGGCTTTCTGATGCAGTTCGTCGCCAGTGCCGCGCAGTTCCTGCGCGCTGGCGGAACTGCCGACAGAAGGAACCTGTGCGGCTTTACTTGGGGACTTGGCCATGGGGGACTCCACGTTGGCGGGCTGGGATGCTAGCGATCCAACCGAGCCTGGGAGTGGCGCTGTTAAACGAGTGTGTCTACATGCGAACGAACACTCACACACACACACGTCGCGCAACGCAAAGCGTGCGCTACCGCGCTCTGTGCAATGCCAAACACACCACGCGCATGCTGCGAACATCGCCACATCCGCGATGTGCATTAGGCCGCGTGTGGTGTTTGATCTACAACAGATCCAGCGGCTGTTTGCGCATGGGCGGCGGGAACGCGCTATCCAGCGTTGCAAGATCCTGCGCGTCCAGTTGCAAAGTGCACGCCGCCGCGTTCGCGCTCACATGTGCGGGCGTACCCGATTCGGGAATGGCGATGACCTGGCCGCTGCGGATCGCCCACGCCAAAGCCACCGCGGTGGCGGCCACGCCACGTCGTGCACCGATGGCATGCAATACCGGGTGATCGAGCAATGCGCGGCTACCCAGTGGCGAGTACGCCATCACCGTCACCTCATTAGCGGCGCACCACGGCAGCAGATCGAATTCGATCCCGCGGCTGCCGGCGTGATACAGCACTTGATTGACCAGGCAGCGCTGCCCGCCATCGATGCGCCACAGATCCTGCATATCGTCCACATCGAAATTAGACACGCCCCAATCGCGGATCTTGCCGGCGTCGCGCAAAGCTTCGAACGCAGCGACCACTTCGGCAAGATCGCTCCCGCCGCGCCAGTGCAGCAGATACAGATCCAGGGTGCGCACGCCAAGCCGCTGCAGGCTGGCTTCGCAGGCGCGTGCGATGCCACGTGCGCTTGCATTGCTCGGCAACACCTTCGACACCAGATACGGCGGTTGTGCGCTGTCGATGGCCTGGCCGATCAATTGCTCGGAACGGCCGTTGCCGTACATTTCGGCGGTGTCGATCAGGCGCATGCCTAGTTGCTGGCCGGTCAGCAGTGCTTCGATCTCCTGCTGCGGCGGATGCCGGCCCTGGCCCAGATTCCAGGAGCCCAGGCCAAGCGCTGCGACGCGACGCCCGGTGCGCAGCAGCACCTCGGGGCAAGGGGATGACGTGGATGTGGACATGGAGCACTCCTGTAACGTTGATTGCATGTAACTGAGCGAAGGCCGGCACCTGGGGCCAGCGGCATCTGCGTCATCGGCGTGTCTGGATGCAGCTGCGGCCTCGTCTAGGACAGGCTCATCGTTGACCATCGCGTGTGAGGTCTTGCTGATGCTGTTGCGAACGCGCAGGTGGCGGAGCTGCAGCGGCTTGCGCCTGTGCATCCCAGAACGTGCAGCGATGGCGCTGTACGAAGTCGGGTGTGGTACCGATCCTGTGTGGCGACACCGTCAACGGTGTGTCGCCATCGAAGCGCGGCCACGGCGGTCGCCCGCCACCATTGGGGTCGCCAGTACGGGCAAACGCGCCCCAATAGTCCTGCAAAGTGTCGGAAAACGCCTGTTGCGCGGCATTGAACTGCGGGTCGCCACTGAGTACCCAGGGGCGTTGAAACAGATATGCCAGTTCGGAGGCGTGAAACGCGCCCAATGGCCGCGAGAACGGCAAGCGCCATAGGCCGTAAGGCGCCTGCGGGTCGTCGAACTCATACGCATACACCGCGGCATGAGTGCGCAAGGCTTGCCCAAGCCGGCGCGTGGGGCAGGCGAAGCCGCCGTCGGTGACGATGTCGGCAAAGGCCTCCCAGCGCGACTGCGCCGCGACATCTGCGTAGTGCGCCATGATCGGCGCCGGTGCCGCATACATGCGCCGGATGCGCGCTTCATAACCGCTGCGCAGCGTGAGCTTGCCGATGTAGGACAGCAGTTGGGCGAACAGGCGACCCTCATCGCGGTTGTTGCCGATCAGGACCGGGACTTGCGCATGCTGCGCGTTGGCAATCGCTTCGGCGGGCACTACCGGCAGTACATCGCCGCCGGCCATCGGCGCCCAGGCATCGCTGCCGGTCAAGCCGCGGCGCTGCGGTGTTGCATCGGCCAATGCCTCGGCAGGCAGTGTGCGCAGGCACGCGGCCACATCGCTTGCCCGCTCGCAGCCAAGCGTCTGTGCCATGCGCGTACCGCCGCGCTCTGCCTCGGCGCGCGTCACGCTCGAATCGGATGCAAGACAGCTACCGCTCTGCAGAATCGCACGCTGAAACAGGCCACGCGCGCCTGGCGACGCGAGCTGGTAACAGATGCTCCACGCGCCGGCGGATTCACCGAACACGGTGACGTTGTGCGCATCGCCGCCGAAGGCAGCGATATTGCGTTGCACCCAGCGCAATGCGGCCTGTTGATCCAATAGCGCATACGCGCCTTCGCCTTCGCCACGCAGACTCGGGTGCGCGAAGAATCCGAAGACCCCCAGCCGATAGTTGGGGGCCACCACGATGACATTCTGCCGCGCCGCCAACGCACTCAGGTCGTAGTCGGCATTGCTGCCCAGCTCCAATGCTCCACCGTAGATCCACACCATGACCGCGCGCGGGTGTGCCGGCGCAGGCCCGGGCGGTGCGTAGATGTTCAGCGTAAGGCAGTCTTCGGAGAGGTGTTTTTGCCCGAAGCGATACCGCGGCAGGCAGGCGGGCCCGGCCTGCGTGGCATCGCGAACATCCTTCCAGGCCACTGCCGGTTGCGGTGCATGGAAGCGCAGCGCGCCCACCGGCGGCGCTGCGAACGGCACGCCCAAAAACGCCTTGCCGTGTGCGCTTGCCACGCCACGCACCACGCCCGCATCGGTCTGTACCAGCTCGGCACGCGCATCGGGCGCATGCACCAGCGCAGGTACCTCACCGGGGCGACGTGGCGCGCAGCCGAGTAGCAGGGTAGCTGCCAACAACAAGGTGCCGAGATGTTTCAGTGCAAGCATGCGCAAGGTTCTGCCATAAGGGGAGGCGTTCGCCATCATGCCCAGCGCATGTGTAGGCGAGGCAAACGCGCGCGCAGGGCGTGCGTGGCATCGGTTGGTAGCTGCGATCGGCGATGCCTCTGAAGCAAAACAATGCAGACGCACACACTCTGCAAGTGCAGTTTCAATGAAGGGCGGTAGCTCCAGCAGCGGCTCTGGTAGCGAGCGTGTCGCTGCCAGCATGTCGATACCGCACGCTCACTGGTCGTGCTGCAACCGGCGTGCAGTCGCCATGAATGTCGCCCCTCTCGCGCAGCTGGCCCGCATCGCATGACGCAACAAAAAAACCCGGCTGTTTCACCAGCCGGGTTTGATGGTTACCGCGTCTGTCATGCCACTCAGACCTCGGCGTCTTCCTTGTACGCATCCACCGGGATGCAGGCGCACATCACGTTCTTGTCGCCATAGACGTTGTCCACGCGCGCCACCGGCGGCCAGTACTTCTGCTGCTTGAGGCTCGGCAGCGGGAAGGCGGCCAGCTCGCGCGGGTAGGCATGGGTCCACTCGCTGGCCGACACCTGCGTGGCGGTGTGCGGTGCGTGCTTGAGCGGGTTGTCGTCGCGGTCCAGGCGGCCGTCTTCGATGGCGCTGATCTCTTCGCGGATCTGGATCATCGCGTCGATGAAACGGTCCAGTTCGTGCTGCGATTCGCTTTCGGTCGGCTCTACCATCAAGGTGCCGGCGACCGGGAAGCTCAGCGTCGGCGCGTGGAAGCCGAAGTCGATCAAACGCTTGGCGATATCTTCGGCGCCGATGCCGCTGGTCTTTTCCAGCGGCCGCACATCCAGGATGCACTCGTGCGCCACCAGGCCATTACGGCCGGTGTACAGCGTCTTGTAATGCGGTGCCAGCCGCTTGGCGATGTAGTTGGCGTTGAGCAATGCCACCTGCGTGGCCTTGCGCAAGCCGCCACTGCCCATCATGGTCACGTACATCCAGCTGATCGGCAGGATGGAGGCCGAGCCATAGCTGGCCGCGCTGACCATGCCCACATCCCCTTCGCCGCCCAGCGTGCGCGGCAAAAACGGCGCCAGATGCGATTTGACCGCACACGGGCCCACGCCCGGGCCGCCGCCGCCGTGCGGAATGCAGAAGGTCTTGTGCAGGTTGAGGTGCGACACATCCGAGCCCCATTTGCCGGGCTGGGCCACGCCGACCAGGGCATTCATGTTGGCGCCGTCGGTGTAGACCTGGCCGCCATGCGCATGCACCGCTTCGCAGATCGCCACCACGTCTTCTTCGAACACGCCGTGCGTGGACGGGTAGGTGATCATCAGCGCGGCCAGACGATCGGAATACTTCTCCGCCTTGGCGCGAATGTCTTCGACGTCGACATTGCCGTTGGCATCGCACTTGGTGACCACCACCGTCATGCCGCACATCTGTGCAGAGGCCGGGTTGGTGCCATGCGCGGATTCGGGAATCAGGCAGATGTCGCGATGCGCCTCGCCACGCGAACGGTGATAGGCCCGGATCGCCAGCAGGCCGGCGTATTCGCCCTGCGCGCCGGAGTTGGGCTGCAGGCTCACCGCGTCGTAGCCAGTGCACTCGACCAGCATCGCTTCGAGTTCCTCGATCAGCTGCGCATAGCCGGCCGACTGCTCGGCCGGCGCCAGCGGATGGATCGCGCCGAATTCCGGCCAGGTCACCGGGATCATTTCGGCGGTGGCGTTGAGCTTCATGGTGCAGCTACCCAGCGGGATCATGGTGCGATCCATCGCCAGATCCTTGTCGGCCAGCGAGCGCATGTAACGCAGCAGTTCGTGTTCGCTGTGGTGGGTGTTGAATACCGGGTGTGTCATGAACGGGCTGGTGCGCAGCAGGCCTTGCGGCAACGCATCGGCGGTGGCCGCATCCAGCACATCGATGTCCGCCTGGGCACCGAACAACTGCGCCAGCGCTACCACATCGGCGCGCGTGCTGGTTTCGTCCAGGCTGATACCCACCGCTTCGCTGTCGATGGCACGCAGGTTGATGCCGGCCGCACGCGCACGTGCATGGATGGCATCGGCATCGATCGCCTTGACGTGCAGCGTGTCGAAGAAATGTTCGCCGACGCTCACGCCAGCGCTACGCAGCGCAGCAGCCAGGATCACGGTCAGGCGATGGGTGCGACGGGCAATGCGGGTCAGGCCATCGGGGCCATGGTAGACCGCGTACATCGAGGCCATCACTGCCAGCAGCACCTGCGCGGTGCAGATGTTGGAGGTGGCCTTTTCGCGGCGGATATGTTGCTCGCGCGTCTGCAGGGTCAGGCGATATGCGGGGTTGCCGGCGGCATCGATCGATACGCCGATCAAGCGGCCCGGCATCGAGCGCTTGTACGCATCGCGGCAGGCCATGAAGGCCGCATGCGGGCCGCCAAATCCGAACGGCACGCCAAAACGCTGCGAGTTGCCGACCACGATATCTGCGCCCCATTCGCCGGGCGAGGCGATCAGGGTCAGGGCGAGCAGATCGGTGGCCACCGCCACCAGGCCGCCCTGCGCATGCACCGCATCGGCCAGCGCGGCGTGGCCGCCGATGGTGTCGAAGTGAAGCTGGCCAAAGCTGTCCGGGTATTGCAGCAGCACGCCGAAGCACTCGGCCTGCAAGGCTTCGTCCGGGGTGCCGACGCGCAACACGATGCCCAGCGGCTCGGCGCGCGTGCGCAACAGTTCCAGCGTCTGCGGGTGCACCGCGTCGTGCACGAAGAAGATGTCGGATTTGGATTTGGCCGAACGCTTGGCCAGCGTCATCGCTTCGGCCGCAGCGGTGGCTTCGTCCAGCAGCGAGGCGTTGGCGATCTGCATGCCGGTCAGATCCGCACACAGGGTCTGGAAGTTGATCAACGCTTCCATGCGGCCCTGCGAAATCTCTGCCTGGTACGGCGTGTACGCGGTGTACCAGGCAGGGTTTTCCAGGATGTTGCGCAGAATGACCTTGGGCGTGTGGGTGCCGTAATAGCCCTGGCCGATAAAGGTGCGCTGCACCTGATTCTTGCTGGCGATGGCGCGAATCTTGGCCAGCGCTTCTTCTTCGGTGATCGACTCGGGCAGCGCCAGCGCAGCCGGCGACTTGATGTTGCCCGGCACGATGGCGTCGGTCAGCGCATCCAGCGAGGCGTGGCCGACCACGTCCAGCATCTGCGCGATTTCTGCGTCATTGGGGCCGATGTGGCGTTCGACGAACGCGCTGTGGTGTTCGAGGTCGCGCAGGGAAGACGAGGTCTGGGACATGGCGGGCATCCGGGTCAGGGGGCAGACGAATGGTCGACACGTCTCCTGGCCGGCCCGGCGCGCACAGCGCACCACGACCCGCCGCAGCGACGGTCTTCCTCGCGCCCCTCTGTCCTTTTGCCTGAGAGTTTAAAAACGCGGCCTGGCCATTGGCCTGCCTGCGTTCCGTGCCCCTTCGGCGCCGGCATCGGCCGGTCTCTCCAGAGTTGTACTGCGGATGGTATCGGGCCTGAGCGATTACGGGCTGTTGCGCCTTCGGCAGCGGCAGTGCCGCTTCTCCCACCGTGTTGCCGGGCCGATTATAGCGTGGGGCTGCGCCGCCTGGCGCACCCGCCGGGCCGATCGCACCTGGGCTGCCGCACTTGCGTCTGCTTAACCTTGCAACGGCGAGCGCCTATCATCTTCTCCCTTGTGCTCATCCCGGCGCCGCAACTCGCGGATGCCGGCGTGCGTCCCCCGATGCACCACGTTTCGGATTCCTGCATGACCCCCACCACGCCTTCCACCCGTCGCATGGCGCTGCTGCTCGCCGGGCTGGCGATGTTCGGCCCGTTCTCCATCGACACCATCTTCCCGGCGTTCTCGCGGCTCAGCCGCAGCCTGGCGGTGGACCAGGTGGCGATCCAGCAGACCATCAGCGTCTACCTGCTGGCTTACGGGGTGATGAGCATCGCGCATGGGCCGCTCTCCGACGCCTGGGGCCGCAAACGGGTGATCCTGGGCGGGCTGGTGCTATTCATTGCCGGCTCGATCGGCTGCGCGCTGTCGCAGGATCTGCCCACGCTGCTGGCCTTCCGCGCGTTGCAGGGCCTGTCGGCCGGCGTGGGCATGATCGTTGGCCGTGCGGTGATCCGCGACCTGTTCCATGGCCCGGACGCGCAACGGCTGATGAGCCAGGTGTCGATGATCTTCGGCATTGCGCCGGCCATCGCGCCGATCATCGGCGGCTGGATCCTGCTCAGCGGCGCCGGCTGGCCACTGATCTTCTGGTTTCTGATGGTGTTCGGGCTGGTGCTGCTGATCGCGACCATGCTCTGGTTGCCGGAAACCCACCCGGTGGAAGCGCGTACGCCGCTGCAGCTCAAGCGCTTGCTGCACGACTACGTGCGGATCGGCTTCAACCCGCGCTTCCAGCGCCTGGCGGCGGCCGGTGCGTTCAACTTCGCCGGCATTTTCTTGTACATCGCTTCGGCGCCGGTGCTGATCATGCAGCACCTGCATCTGGGCGAAGGCGACTTTGCCTGGTTGTTCATTCCCACCATCGGCGGTATGACGCTGGGCTCGTTTCTGTCCGGGCGCATGGCCGGCCAGATGAACCCGGTGCGGCAGATCCGCATCGGCTTCATCTGCTGCGGCGTGGCCGCGCTCGCCAACCTGGGCTACACCTTGTCGGTAGCGCAGATCGCGCTGCCATGGGCGGTGCTGCCGATCTTTCTGGCCGGTGTCGGTATGGCGTTGATCTTCCCGATCCTGGCGCTGGCGGTGCTGGACATGTACCCGCAGCAGCGCGGCCTGGCGTCGTCGCTGCAGGCCTTCACCCAGTTGATGACCAACACGGTGGTGGCCGGCGTGTTGTCGCCGCTGCTCAGTGAACACCCCCGGCATCTGGCGATCGGCATGACCGGTTTTTTCCTGCTGGGCTGGCTATTCTGGCGCTGGGAGCGCCGCAGCGGCCGCCGTCTGCGGCACCGCCAGGCCACCGAGGCAGTGCCTCTGGAGCCGGCCAACCATCTTTGACCCTACAGGAGCCTGCATGTCCACCGATTCCAAGTTGCGCCGCGATGCCCGCAAGCGTGCAACCGAGCGCCAGCGCAACCAGGCCGCCGCCAAGGCCACGGCCGAATCGCCGATCGAAGCGCATGCCGAACTGCGCGACCAGCAACGCACGCTGCTGGCCGGCATCGTCCGCCGCGACGGCGAATGGGTGCTGGGCATGGACGGCCGCATCGCTGGCGAAAGCACCAGCGCCGCGCAGGTGTTGACGCTGATCATGCGCGCCGCCGAACTGCACGAACGCCAGGGCACCCCCGTGCGCCTGACCTACTCGGACGCGCTGAAAGATGCCGCGCATGCCGAGGCCCAGGCCGATGGCATGGAATTCGAGCAGTTCAAGGCCCGGTTGAGCGAGCGCTTGCAGGGTGGCGCGAAGCTCAATTGAGTCACCCGCGCGGCGTGCCTTGGCTGGCGCGTGGACGTACGCGGCGTTTTGGGCGGCCACCACCGAGCTGCGGTGCCTGCCAAGGGTGTTCAGCAGGTAAGCCTTCGGTATTGTGCGTACGCGCTGCCCGGTAGGTGGGTCGCGCATCATCACTGGCTACCCATGCGCCCATCGTTCCCGATCCAGCGCACGTGGCCAACTCAGTGGTCGGCCACATATGTGATCGAACGCGTTCGATCTGGGAATTCAGGTGCAACCACCCAGCGCGTTCTCAGCGCGCCTGCGCCTGTCGCTGCGTTTCCTGCTGCGACACCTGCGCCTGCGCAGCAGCATCGCGCTCCGTGCCGGGTTCCAGCGCCTGCAGGCGTTGCAGGCTGGCGGCCACGGGCTCTTCCTGCGCCGCCTTGGCATCGAAGCTGCCCCGTAGATGCGCTGGCGAGTCGAGTGCTCCCTGCACCACGAAGCCACGCGCCGGATCGTTGCCGAGCACCACGTGATCGACCCGTTGCAAGCCATGCTCGCGCGCGGCCACCACCGCCCCTAAGGCCAGGCGTTCGCTGTCCATTCCTGCGGCTGGGCCGGGTGCGGCTTGCAAGCGCTCCACTGCCGCGGTGGATTGCTGCAGCAGGGCATGATCCGCATGCGCTGGATTGCGCGGGTCCGGGAGCGCTAGGGCGACGTCCGCCGGCCGCGGCAGCACGGTGGCATCGACACGCTGCAGCTGGCCGTCGTATTTCCCGTCGGCGCCGTCGGCGATACGCTGCAGCCGCTCGGCGAACCCATAGGGCGATCCACCCACATTGCGGGCCATCGCGATCGCAAACTGCTCGGGCGACTGCGCCGGGGCGTTGCTGTCGCCGACCAGCGAGGTCAGCGCGCTGCCGCCGATCTTGCTGGCGCCGGCGCTGGTGCGCGTCTGTTCCAGCAGCGCCTGCATCTGCACCTCGCTGAATTCCAGCGTGGTCTTCTGCCCTGGCGCGATCGCGCCGGTGCCCGTCATCTCGCCGCTCAACGCGCTGTTAAGCGTCTGCGCGATCGCCTTTTCCTCACTGGCCTCGTTGCGCCCGCCCAGGCGCTGCAACAAGCCCGGCGCCGCCACGTCGCCATCGATCTCGAAACGGTAGCTGCGCTGCTCCACGCGTTCGGCAGCGTTGCCGTCGTACTGGCGCACGATCGTCAGCGGCACGTTGTCGCCGTATTGCAGCTGCTGCACCACGGCGTAGCCGTCCTGGCCCGGTGTGCTGATGCGCACCTGGCTGCCTTGGTTGCGGTTGCCGGCAACATCGGCGCTGAGCGGGCCCAGTTCCAGCTGCAGACGCTGCTGCGAGCTGAAATTGATGCGCTCCAGCGTCTGCATCTCATCGACGCCGGGCACGCCCGGTGCAAGCTTGCCTTCGCGTACGAATTCGCCCATGGCCGCGCGCGCACGCGGATCAGCCAGATCGAACTGCGCGCTGTTCACTTGCGACTGGCCCAGGGAGTCGGCGCGCCCGAGCAGGGCTTGCGCCGGTCCGGCTTTGACGCCAAGTGCATTCACCGCCTCGATGGCCGCATTCGGCCCGGTCACCACACGCACGTGGCGCTCGTCGACGCGTTCGATCATGTAGCTGCGGCCGCTGGCTTCGGTGATTTTGCTCTGCGTGGTGAGCCCTCGCAGACTCGCCGAAGATTCGCTTTGCACAAAGGTTTGGGTGTCCATCACTGCGCGCGCGCCGATCGGAAGGCTCTCCGGCTGCAGCGGATTCACCTGTCTGGCGGCCTCTAGCGGCTGGTCCACACCGGGCAGCGTCAGTGCGTAGCGCATGCGCTGCCCGGCACTGGCGCCGGCCTCGATGCTTAGCTTGCTGTCGCCAAGCGTGGATTGCAGACGTTGTTGCTGGCCGGTCTGCGCGTCGGCTTCCAGGCTGAAAGTGGTGGTCTTTGCGTCGGCATCGCTGAGACTGCCTGCGCTCAGCGAGCCACCGCCACGCAGGCTGGTCTGGCCTAACGGCTGCGTCGGGCTGCCGCTGTTCTGCTCGCTGGTCTGCGCATACTTGGCCGACTGTTCTGCCGGGTTGACCGAGACGGTGCCGCTCCCAACTTTCGCCGCGTATTCGCTATTGGAGCTGCTATAGATCGGGTTGAATGCGCGATCGTTCGCGTCGTCGATGACCTGCTTGTTGCGGTCCACATCGCGCGCGTCCGGGCCGGTGGAGGCGTTGCTCATTGGGATGCTTCCTGCATGCTGCGCCTGTGCAGCGGGCGCGCAGTATATCGGCAGCGTTTCAGGCGTTTATCAAAGGAATGTTATGCAGCGGCCTGGGTGATGGCCGCCGCATGCCACAGGCAAAGTGGCGCGTCAGTGCAATGCGGCAGGCGCAGGCGTGTTGCTCGCGGCAGCAGGCGCGGTTGCCTGCCAGCCGCACAATTGGCCTTGATTCTGCTGTTTGAGCCATTCGCTCATCGGTGCGAAGTACTCCAGCATCGGGCCGGCGTCGAGTTTCTCGCTGCCGGTGAGTTCCTTCAGCGTGGTCTGCCAGGGCTGGCTCGATCCACGTTGCAACATCGACCAGAATTTCTGCCCTGCATCCTTGTTGCCGTAGAAGCTGCACTCGTACAGCGGGCCTTGATGCCCGGCCGCATCGCACAGGCCCTTGTAGAACTGAAACTGCAGGATATGCGCCAGAAAATAGCGCGTGTACGGCGTATTGCCCGGCACGTGGTATTTGGCGCCCGCATCGAAGAACTCTTCGCCGCGTGCGGTTACCGGCGCCACGCCCTGGTACTTGGCTTTGAGTTCCCACCAGGCCTGGTTGTAGCGCTCCGGCGGAATCGAGCCATCGAACACGCCCCAGCGCCAGCGGTCGATCATCAAGCCGAACGGCAGGAAGGCGACCTTGCTCAAGGCCATGCGCATCTGCGAATTGATCAACGCTTCGCGCCCGGCCTGCTGTTCGCCGACCATGCCGATCGACTGCAGGTACTTGGGCGTCATCGCCAGCACGATGGTGTCGCCGATCGCCTCGTGGAAGCCGTCGTTGGCGCCGTTCTGGAACAGCGGCGGCAGCGGGTTGTAGGCCAGGTCGTAATAGATGTGGCCGAGCTCGTGATAGATGGTGGTGAAGTCTTCTTCGGTGGGCTTGATGCACATCTTGGTGCGCACATCGGCGCCGATGTTCTGGGTCGGCTCGCCGCCCATGTTCATGTCCCACGCGCTGGCATGACAGACCACATCGCGGTCCAGCGGCTTGATGAACTGCGAGCGTTGCCAATAGGTGTCGGGAAGCTTGGGCATACCCAGCGAGGTGTAGAAATCCTGCGCGCGCTCGGTCATCTGTTTGGCGGTACGCAGTTGCGCCTCGCGCTCGGCATTGAAGCGTGCCGCCGTCCCGCCGTCGCCGCCGGTGTTACGCGCCAGTACCGCGCTCAGATTGCCCTGGTACTGCTTTTCCAGCGCGGAGGTAATGTCCAGATCGCCGGCGCCGGGGTAGGGCTGCAGCAGATCCCACAGATTGCTCCAGTCCTGCTGCCACATATTGCCCATCAAATGCGCCGGCAACAGGCCGCCGGCCACTTCGCCCTTGGCCTTGCCGTACTGCGTATCGAGCTTGCCGCGCGCGTAGCACTGCAGCTGCGCATACAGCGGTTTGACTTGCTCCCACAACCGGTCGGTCTCGCTGGCCAACTGCGCCGGCGGCATGTCGTAGCCGCTGCGCCACATCACCCCGACATCGGCAAAGCCGTTGCCGCGCGCGCCTTCGTTGGCCAGCTCGACAAAGCGCTGGTAGTCCTTGCGCATCGGCTGGGCGGTGCTATGCCAGCCCTGCCAGGCATCGAGTTGTTCGGTGTAGTCGCGGCTGCTGGCCAGCACTTGTTCCAGCTCACCGAGCTGGCGGCAGCGGCGTTGTTCGCCATCGCCCACGCAGTAACTCCCGGCGCCGTAGTCGCCTTCCATCTTGGCGGCGATGCGGGTGAGTTCGGCCAGTTTGGCCGGGTCGCGCGGCGCGGGCAGGGCGCTCATGAGTTTGAGCAGCTGCAGTGCGCGTGCGCTGTCTGCCGACATCGGCGTACCGACGTACTGCTTGGATTGTTCGATCCAGCGATCCAGCTGCGCCAGCGAACGCTCGTTGGCCTTGGCGGCCAGCAGCTGCGAATCGCCGTTGATGTAGGTCGACGACAGCCACTGCGCGGCAGTGACTTCCGGGTAGGCGGCCTTGTACTCGGCGCTGATGCGCGCGACGAACTGGTCGGCGCTTTCGGCAGGCGCGGTGTTGGTCGCGGCCGGTTTGGCTGGCGGCGGGGCATCCTTGCGGCAGGCCGACAGCGATAACGTGCCGGCGGCCACAGCCAATGCCAGCAACAGCAGACGAGGATTCACGGGTGGTCCTTGCAGTGAAGTCCGGCGAAGGCTAGAGCGCGCGAGGCTTCAGGGCAAGCGGTGCTTCATGGGCAAGCGGTGCCGGTGCGGATGCCACGCAGCGGCAATCGATCCCGCTGTTGGCGGTCCGGAACGCTCAGCCTTTCCCCGTGCACTGCGCAAACACGTCGCGTTCGCGTGCATATACGCTGGTCTTGACCTGCATCAGGCCCAGCACCGAGGGGAACAGCGCATCCTGATCGGTGTATTGCCCGGCGCGATGGCGCAGGCAGGCCTCATCCAGTCCGCGATCGCGCGCAAACTCCGGCGAGAACCACATCACCATTGGCACGTGGGTCTGCTCCTTCGGTGCGATGGCATATGGCACGCCATGCAGATACAGGCCCTTCTCGCCCAGCGATTCGCCGTGATCGGAGAGATAGATCATCGCGGTGTCGTAGTCGGACAAGCTACGCAATGTATGGATGGCCTGATTGAGGAAGTGATCGGTGTAGCCGATGGAGTTGTCGTAGGCGTTGACGATGCTCTGGCGGCTGCAGCTGCCCAGGTCGGCGGTCTTGCACACCGGCTTGAAGCGCTCGAACTGCGCCGGGTAGCGTTCGAAATAGCTGGGCCCGTGGCTGCCGAGTTGATGCAACACCACCACGCGGTCGCCGGGCTTGGCACGCACTTGCGCCGCCAGATCGCGCAGCAGGATTTCGTCCATGCAACGGCCATCGGCGCACAGCTCCGGCGTGGTGGCATCGTCCAGCTTCTGGATCTCCAGCCCCTCGCACACGCCCTTGCAGCCGGACTGGTTGTCGCGCCACAGCGTGGAGATGCCGGCGTGTTCAAGCACGTGCAGGAACGACTGGTGGCCGCGGATCATGTCTTCGTTGTAATCGCGGCGGCCGAACGGCGAGAACATGCAGGGCACCGACACTTCGGTGCTGGTGCCGCACGAATGCATGTCCGGGAAATTGATCACGCCCGCCTGCGCCAGCTCCGGTGTGGTCTGGCGCGCATAGCCGCTGAGGCCCCAATTCTGCGCACGTGCGGTCTCGCCCAGCACCAGCAGCAACAGACGCGGGCGGCTGCCAGCAGCGCGCGGCGTGGCAATGGCGTCGTGTTCGATCGGCTGCTTGGGCGCATGCTTGATCGGCGAATCGGACTTGAGGTTCTGCCGCAGTGCGACGATGTAGTTGATCGGCGTGGCCAGGTAGCGCACTTCGCGGTGATTGCGCATCAACGCCGAAATATCCTGCGACGACAGCATGGTACCGGCGGCACCCACCACCGCCACCGCCAGCAAGAAGCCGACCCGCACCAGCAACGTCTTGCCCGTGCTGCGTGCACGCAAGCGCGTACGCCACAGCAGCACGGCGGGAATCAGGAAGTAGCACAGCAGCGGAAAAATCAGCCCCGGCGTGAGTAGTTCACGCGATTCCTTGTGGTCGGTATGCAGCACGTTGCGCAGCATGTCCGCATCCAGATAGACGTTGTAGCTGTCCATGTAGTGCGCAGCCAGCGCGGTGGTGAACAGCAGCAGTGTCAACAGCGGTTTGGCGTTCCAGCGCCACACCAGCAGACCCAACAACAGCGCGTGCACGGCGACCAGCAGCGCCATCAGCGAAATGGCAAACCCGATGCTGCCCGGGTGCGTGGCCATCGCCGTGCGCCAGAACAGCTGATTGCATACCAACGCGAAAAACACGCTCGACAGCAACACCAGCGCTTCGGTCGACACGATCGGCCGAGTACTCCATGTCAGCGCGCGCGCGCTGGTGCGCCCGCGCGGTTCCGGTAACCAGGTGCTCATGCTGCATCCCCCGATGGCAACATCGAATCAGACGTGCGATGTGGCCGAGCCAGCATCACGCAGTACAACCCCAGTGCCGTCAGCCAGCACACTGCCAGCGACCATACATCGTGCGAGAGGAAATGCGCGCCGCGCAGTTGCTGCGCAACGCCGAAAATGAGACCTGCCACCAACCCTATAAACAAACCTGGGAAGCGCCACGCAGGACGCAGCGACAACGCACAGAAATACAGTGCGACCCACGCATACCCGGCACTGGCATGGCCGGCCGGAAAACAACCGGACGCGGCAATGCCCTGGCGCGATTCGAACAAGCCGATCATCGCCTGCGTGCCACCATATCGGCTCAAATCCCACGGGCAATCCATTGCGGTCCACGACTTGAGCAACGACACCAGCGAGGTCGACAACGCGATCGATGCGGCTAGATAGGTGAGCGGCCAACGCAGCACGCGCAAACGCGGCCTGCACCAGGCAGCCACCGCCAGAATCACGACGCTGACACCCGCAGAGGTACTCAGCCCTCTGCCGATGCGATGAATCACGCCACTGGTAAACCAGTGGTCCTTGAGCAGCCAGTGGCCGCCTTCCAGTCGATACAGCGCATCGGCAATCCACCGGTCGCCGCCTGCGCCCATCAACAACGCGCTGACCAACAGCACAGCCGCCAGGGGCATCCACAGATGGCGAACGAAGAAGCGCGCCTGCACATCACGGGCGGTGCGCGCCAAAACTGGCGCATGGACGGGAAGCGTGCTCATCGAGATGTCGGTCTGTGTCATTGCCCGGCATCTTCGAAACCCGGATGTCGGAGAGCGGTCGGACTGAAGTTGCCCAGCCGTTAACCCGACACCAAGCGTTCAGTCTGTGTCGCCGTCGCTACCGGTTTGTTCGCTGTCGGACGCCGTGGTGATGCAACCGGCGTGCCACGCGGTGCCTGGCACCAATTGCCATTGATTGCGATTGGATTCGCCGATATCGATGCGTTGCGCCGGATCGATACACGCCGGTACAGCCTGCTTGAGCACGAACAACCAACGTTTTTCTGGTGCCTGCGCAAGCCACGGGCCTGCCTTGTCCCATTGCTGCTGCCAACTCGCCTTGAAGCCGAAATCGGTCACTGAACGATCGGCTTGCAGCAGGTTCTGTTCGCGCCAGGCCAGCATGCCCAGCTCGGCATCCGGGCCGATACGCTGGCCGACGCGCTGCATCAGCCGCGCAGACGAACTGTAAGGGTCCAGCGCGGGCATCAAGCCCAGGCCGTACACGCTCCACAGCGCCGCTGTCATGACCACCACCGCAGTGCCAGCGCGACGACCGCGCGACCACGCCAGCGCCGCCATGCCGACGATGCCAAGGCCGATCAGCCAGAAACCCACCGACTGCAACGACGCCAGCTCCATGCCGCGCTTCAGCGCGGTGTTTTCGGCCCAGTGCAGATGCAGCGCAATGCCGGCACCCAGGACCAGGCCGGCAAGTGCGAGCAGCAGCACATAGCCGGTGAGCAGCACGCGGACACCGCGACGGCGCAGCAGCCCGGCCAGCAACGGCGCCGCTGCCACGCACAGCGCGGGCAGCATTGGAAAGATGTAGACCTCGCGCTTGCCCGGGCTGGCACTGAAGAACAGCAGCACCAGCACGCTCCACGCCAGCAGCAGCACATAGCGCGGGTCGCCGCGACGCAGCCGCCGCCACCACGCCGGCAGCAGCCACGGCAACAACAGGCAGCCCGGCAGCCACAGCGTGGCGATCACTTGCAGGTAGTACCAGAACGGTTTGACGTGATGCCAGGCGTGCGCGTAACGCGTGCCGGTCTGCTTGAACAGCAGCTCATGCGCGTAAGCGTGCAATTGCGGGTCGTCGCTGTGCAGCAGCGCGATGCCCAGCGGCCCCAGCCAGACTGCGGTGCCAGCCAGAAACGCCGGCAGTACCAGCAGCCAGCTGCGCCCGGTCTGCGCACGCGCCGGCAGCACGCTCCAGTGCCGGCGCGGCAGCGCCATCCACGGCAGCAACAGCAGCAGCGGCAGGAAGCCGACGCCCTTGGTCACCGTGCCGACGCCGGCGGCGAACAAGCCCAGCGTCCACGCGCGCCAGTCCGGCCCGCGCAGCACATGCCGTAGCAACCCCCACAGCGACAGCGTGGTCAGCGCCACCAGCACCATGTCGATCTGCGCGCGCTTGGCCATCAGGCCGAACTGCAGCACCGCAAATAACGCCAGCACCGCGTAGCCGGCCACGCGCCGGTTCCACAGCCGGCGCGTCATGTCCCAGGTCAGCCACAGCGTTGCCAGCGCGGCCAGCAGCGAGGGCAACAGAAACGCGACAGACCAGTGCGGCACCAGCTCATAGCTCGCCGCCTGCAGCCACATGAACACCGGCGGCTTTTCCGCGTACAGCTCGCTGCCACGGTGCGGCAGCAGCCAATGGCCGCTTTCGACCATGGTGCGTGCCGCCAGCACAAAGCGCGGCTCGTCCGGCGGATTGGGTTGGCGTAGCCCGAGCCCGGCCAGCAGGCTGACGACGATCAGCAGCAACGCGGCAAGCAGCGCGCGCCGATGAGGGAGAGAGGCAGAGCTGGCAAGCGACACGTGCATGCCCCGATTAAAAGGGGCCGAACGATAGCTGGCAAGCAGGTCGGAGTTTTGTCGGAACGCGCGCCGAGCCGCCTGGAGCGGTCGGGTTCGGCTCGGCTCGGTTAGGATGCGCACACCGTCCCTGTCGGGCTGTTCTGGAAACCGCCATGCGGCTGCTGGTCATCGAAGACAACCGCAACATGGTTGCCAACCTGTTCGACTATTTCGAAGCGCGCGGGCATACCCTGGACGCAGCGCCCGATGGCGTTACCGGCCTGCATCTGGCCACCACCCAGCAGTACGACGTGCTGGTGCTGGACTGGATGATGCCGCGCATGGACGGACCGGAGGTGTTGCGCCGCCTGCGCGAGCAGTACCAGTCCGAACTGCCGGTGATCATGCTGACCGCGCGCGACGAATTGCCGGACAAGATCGCCGGCTTCCGCGCCGGGGCGGACGATTACCTGACCAAGCCGTTCGCGCTGCCCGAGCTCGAAGTGCGCATCGAGGCCTTGCTTGCGCGTGCACATGGCCGCCGCCGCGGCAAGCTGTTGCAGGTGGCCGATCTGCGCCTGGATCTGGCCACACTGGAGGCCACCCGCGACGGGCAAGTGCTGCACCTGTACCCGGCCTGCCGCAAATTGCTGGAAGTGTTAATGCAGGCCAGCCCGGCCGCCGTCACCCGGCAGCGCCTGGAACAATCGTTGTGGGGCGACGACCCGCCCGACGGCGACATGCTGCGCTCGCATATCTACGAATTGCGCCGCAGCGTGGACGGCCCGTTCGCGCAGAAGCTCATCCATACCCTGCCACGGCTCGGCTACCGTTTGGCAGAACTCGATGGCGCCAGCGAACCGACGAGCAGCGATCGCGCCGATGGCTAAGCCGCGCCCGTTGGGACGTCGGGTCATGGTGTGGTTGTTCGGCTACACCTTGCTGATGACGTTGGCGGTGTTCGGCACCGCGCAATACCTGCACGAGCGCGCCGAGCATGGCGTGTGGCGCTCGCTGCTCAACTCGGAACTGGACAGCATCCTGGACAGCAGCGCGCAAAGTCCCGGTTATCACTGGCAGGATTCGGACACCTTGCGGTTGTATCGCCTCGATGGCAGCAAGCCCGTGCCGCCGGTGTTACGCACCTTGCATCCCGGCCTGCACGAGCGTGACATCGATGGCCGCCCGAGCGCGTTGATGGTGCGCGACACGCCGCATGCCGGTCGCCTCGTGCTGGTGCTGGATATCACCGATTTCGAAGCGCTGGAAAAATTCCTCACCCGCTGGATGCTGGCCGCCGGTATCGCGCTGATCGGCATCACCTTGCTGATGGGCGCTTACGCAATGGCCCGATTGGTGAGCCCGTTGGTGAAGCTGGCCCGCGACATCGGTGCGCTGCGTCCGGAACGCCGTGCGCAACAGATTGCCGTGGGCGCGCAGGGCAGCGCCGAGTTGTACGTCATCGCCGATGCGCTCAACGATTATCTGGAGCGCAACGGCCAATTCGTCGAGCGCGAACGCGCCTTCATCGACAGCGCCAGCCACGAGCTGCGCACGCCGATCGCGGTGATTGGCAATGCGGTGGAACTGGCCTTGGAGCAACCCGGCACGCCGCCGGCGGTGCGCCATCAGTTGCAGCGCATCGCGCAGACCAGCGCATCGGTAGAGCAACTGATCACCTTGTTGCTGGTGCTGGCGAAAGACCCGAGCCGGCTGGTGGGTAGCAGCGATACGTTGCGGCTGGATCATCTGATTCCGGACATCGTCGCCGACCACGCGCATCTGTGCGCAGACAAGGATCTGCAGCTGGTCATCGACCCGCTGCCGCCGTGCAGCCTCACCGCCCCGGTCGCCATCGTGCAGACCGCCATCGGCAATCTGCTACGCAATGCGATCGAAAACAGCGACCGCGGCATTATCCGCATCACCCTATCGGCGCCCGGCATGGTACGCATCGCCGACCCGGGCCACGGCATGACGCCGGAAGAAATCAGCGCGATCTACGCACGCCTGGCGCGCGGCAATGCACGGCAGGGCAACGGCATCGGTCTGGAACTGATCGGGCGGCTGTGCGAGCACCTGGGCTGGAAACTGAGCCTGGAATCCGATGCAGGGCAGGGCACTGTCGCGACGCTGGATCTGTTCGGTGCCGTGGCCGCGATCGAGCCCACACACGCATAGCCTCAGCGTGCGCACTGCCTGCATCGCAAGACGGTGCAGTGCACGGCGCACGCTGCGACGGCATGTTGATCGCGCACGGTGATCTGCAGGCACAGGCGATAGTCCTCAGCCTGCACCCCAAGCCATGCAAGCATCTTGTCCCTTGGTGGGCGCCACAGCGCGCACCGCACCATCATGCAGCCAGCTCAGACCGGCAGCAGCCCGCGTTCGTGCAACCAGCTGCGCGCGTTCTCCGCATCCTGCTCGAACCAGGCGCGGGTGGACCCCAGTCGATAGGTATAGCCCCAGGCATCCATGTCGGCCATCAGCCGCGCACTGCCCACACCCGGTAACTGGGCGGCCAGCAGAATCTGCAGGTAGCAGGTGGCGTCTTCCTCATCCACCGAATCGGTGGCATCGGTATGTACGGCGGCGCGTTTGTCGGCAGGCAGCACGATCAGGTGCCCGGCTTCATGCAGCATCGAATGCACCGGCGTGTCGTCGCGCACATAGACATCGCAGCCGATGATGCCCGCTTCCGGTTCGCCCCAGAAACTGCCAGGAATCGGCGCGTCAGCGTCCACGCGATGCAGGCGCAGGCCATACCGGCCCAGCAAGGCTGCCGGTGCGTCCAGGCCGATATCGGCCACGCACAGCACAGCGGAAGCATCGGATGCGGAAGCAGGATGTGGAATCACGCGCAGTGGCTCGCGGTCGGGCGCGCCGCAATGGCGCGTAGTGGGGCAGAAACCAAAACGGCACCGTGCGAACACGGTACCGTCAGGAGGACAATGCGGCGACCGCCACACAGCGCGCAAGCGTCTACGGGCTGCACGCCGGCGGCAATGACCGCGTTACTTGTCGCCGTCTTCCGGCAAGGCGACTGAAATATCCAGCACGTCGTGCTCGCCGTCCTTGACCAGATCCACCCGCACCGCATCGGCGTCGATGTTGACGTACTTCTTGATCACTTCCAGCAATTCGCGCTGCAGCAGCGGCAGGTAATCCGGCCCGCCACGGTGGTTGCGCTCCTGCGCAATGATGATCTGCAGGCGGTTCTTGGCCGTCTCGGCGGTGTTCTTCTTGCTCTTGAGAAAATCGAGCAGGCCCATGCTTAGCCTCCGAACAGCTTGCTGAAGAAGCCTTTCTTCTCCACGGATATGAATCGCATCGGGCGCTCTTCGCCCATGATGCGGGCGACCGCGTCGTCGTAGGCCTGGCCGGCCGGGGACTCGCCGTCCAGGATCACCGGCTCGCCCTTGTTGGAGGCGTTGAGCACGTCGCCGGATTCGGGAATCACGCCGATGGCCTTGAGCCCCAGCACTTCTTCCACGTCGGTGATGCTGAGCATCTCGCCACCTTCCACGCGGCCCGGGCTGTAGCGGGTCAGCAACAGGAACGCCGGCACCGTCTTGCCTTCTTCGGCCTTGCGGGTCTTGGAATCGAGCAGGCCGATGATGCGGTCGGAGTCGCGCACCGAGGACACTTCCGGGTTCACCACCACTACGGCGCGGTCGGCGAAATACATCGACAGGAACGCGCCTTTTTCGATACCGGCCGGCGAATCGCAGACGATGTACTCGAAGCCGTCGGCGGCCAGGTCCTTGAGCACCTTCTCCACGCCGTCCTGGGTCAGTGCATCCTTGTCGCGGGTCTGTGAGGCAGCCAGCACGTACAGGTTGTCGAACCGCTTGTCCTTGATCAGCGACTGCTTGAGCGTGGCTTCGCCATGCACGACGTTGACGAAGTCGTACACCACGCGCCGCTCGCAGCCCATGATCAGGTCCAGGTTGCGCAAACCGACGTCGAAGTCGATGACGGCGACCTTCTTGCCGCGCCGTGCCAGCCCGCAGGCCAGGCTCGCGCTGGTGGTGGTCTTGCCGACGCCGCCCTTGCCGGAGGTGACTACGATGATTTCAGCCAAAGGATTTCTCCGAATATTTCTGTGGTTGGGCCGCGTCAATCAAGCGCAGCGATCTTGATCTGATCCTGCTCCAGCCAGACCTGGACGGCCTTGCCACGCAGGTCCATGGGAACATCGTCCAGCACCTTGTAGTGGCCAGCGATGGCGACCAGTTCGGCGTGGAAGTCGCGGCAGAAGATGCGCGCGTCCGGGTTGCCCTGCGCGCCGGCCAGAGCGCGGCCACGCAGGGTACCGTAGATATGGATGCTGCCGTCGGCGATGACCTCCGCCCCGGCGCCGACCGTATTGAGTACGGTCAGGTCGCAGTTTTCAGCGTACAGCTGCTGGCCCGAACGCACCGCATTGCGTTGCATGCGGCCCGGCGCCGGGCGCGCGGCCGGCGCTGCGGGGTCGGCGCGTGCCGCCGGCGGCGGTGGAGGCGGTGGGCTGACCGCGGTCGGCTCGTATTGTGCGCGGAACTTGGCCAATAGCGGCACGCCGAGTTGCTGCGACAGCAGGTCGATCTCGCTGGTGCCGTAAGCCAGCGCCACCGGCAGCACGCCGGCATCGCGCAGGCCATCGAGCAGCGCCTTGGCGGTGGCCACGTCCGGCACCTGCGACAGGCCGCCGAAATCCAGGATCACCGCCGCCCGGCCGAACAGCTTGGGCGCGCGGGTCACGCGCTCGCGCATTTCCTGCACCAGGCGTGGCACATCCAGCGTCCGCACGCGCAGGTTGGCAATGCCCACCTGGCCGATCTTGAGTTCGCCGGCCTGTTCAAAATCTACATTCACACTCGACACGCTCAGCTCCCCGTCGATGGGTTGTCGGTGGCGGCGGCATGCCGCGGCCGGCCGACCCACGGCAATTCTTCGGGCAACTTGCCGCCATAGGTCTCCTTGACCCACGGATAGCTGCTCATGTCTTTCATCAGCATGCTCGCGCGCACTTCTACGTCGGGCATGGTGTTCTGGCCGACCTCGCGGAAGCCGAAGCTGCCATGGAACAGCAACGCCGCATCGGCGCCATGGTCCAGGAACACTTCGCAGGCCAGCTGCGGGTAGCGCAACTCGGTATAGCTCTGCACATCGGCATAGAACGCCCGCCCGACGCCACCGCCGCGACGGCGGCTGGCGACCACGATGCGGTCGATATAGAAAAATTCCGGATGACGATCCCGGAACCAGGCGAAATTGCTGCTGTCATGGGCACTGCCGCTACCGAACCCGACCAGGAAGCCGGCCAGGTTGCCGTCGCGCTCGGCGACGCGGAAATATTCGGCCTGTTCGTAGAAGCGTTGCAGCTTGTTTGAATCCAGCGGCAGGATCGCCAGTCCGGCATTGTTGTTCAGGGCCAGGACGGAATCGAGCTCGTGCTCGCGCACGTCGCGGATGACGATCGACATTGGGACTCCGTGGGGTAACGCTCTCGATCCGAAATCGGATCTGCGTCGGATTATTACATGCGTGGCCTGAAGCGGCGACCCGCCGCGTGCGCCCCGGAGCGCAAGTCGCCTTCGCGCAGGGCAACGCGCATGCGCAAATACGGCCTGGCCGGCAGGTGCGTGCAGGCGAACACGTGCATGCATGACTTCCGGCAAGAGGGCAGCGGCGGCGCTTGGGCCTAAGATGCCAGCATGTTGGGATACCTCAGTCATACGCGCGTCCTGCGCTTCGCCGGCCTGTTCACCTGGGCGATGATCGCCATGCCGTTGGTGTTCATCTACTGGGCGCCTGCCGAAGATGGCGACCACCGCAGCGTGCTGGAGGCCGCCACGATGTCGGCGTTCTTCATCGGCTTCGGTGTCAGCTATTTCTGGTTGACGCGCGGCTTGAACAGTGGCGGTCACGCGCATTGGTACGATCGCCTGATCCTGCTACTGCTCACGATCTGCGCGCTGGCGGTCAGCTATCTCACCCGAACCGGCCTCGGCAGCATTCTGATGATGGTGGCGGCCGGGGTGATCCCCTGGCTGTTGCCGCTACGTGTGGGCGTGGTGTGGCTGGTGCTGAGCCAGCTGGCGGTGCTGCCGGTCTACCATCTGCTGCTGGGGTTCCCGGTCTCAGGCGCGCTGATGCAATCGCTGCTGTACGGCGGCTTTTCGATGTTCATCTTCGTCACCAGCCTGGTCGCCCGGCAGCAGACCGAGGCACGCGAAGAACAGCGCCGGCTAAACGCCGAACTGCGTGCCACCCGCGCGCTGCTGGCCGAAAGCGCGCGCATCAACGAGCGCACCCGCATCTCGCGCGAACTGCACGATCTGCTCGGCCACCATCTCACCGCGCTCAGCCTCAACCTGGAAGTGGCCGGTCACATCACCGAAGGCCAGGCGCAGGAACACGTGCGTCAGGCGCACACCCTGGCCAAGCTGCTGCTCACCGATGTGCGCGAGGCGGTCAGCCATTTGCGCGACAGCGGCGCCATCGATCTGGAGGCGGCGCTGCGCCCGCTGGTGACCCAGGTCCCCTCGCTGGACATCCACTTGGATATCGCCCAACCGTTGACCCTGGACGACCCCGAGCGTGCGCACGTGCTGCTGCGCTGCACCCAGGAGATCATCACCAACGCGGTGCGCCATGCCGGCGCGCGCAATCTGTGGATCCAGGTGCGACGCGACGCGGACACCGTGCTGATCGACGCCCGCGACGACGGCCATGGCGCCGATGCGGTGGCGCCAGGCAACGGCTTGCGCGGCATGCGTGAGCGGCTCAGCCAGTATGGTGGGAAGCTGGAAATCCAAACCCGGCGCGGCGACGGCTTCGGCCTGCGCATCTGCGTTCCAGGCGCGCCGGCACTGATGCCTGCGGCCGTTACTCAAGGAGTGTTCTGATGATCCGTGTGTGCCTGGTCGACGACCAAACCCTGGTGCGCCAGGGGATCCGCTCGCTGCTGGCGCTGGACAACGGCATCGAAGTTGTGGCCGAGGCCTCGGACGGCAAGCAGGCGGTGGAGCAGATTCCGCAGATCCAGCCGGACGTGGTGCTGATGGACATGCGCATGCCGGTGATGTCCGGCCTGGAAGCCCTGCAGATGCTCTCGCGCAACGGCACCCTGCCGCCGACCATCATCCTGACCACCTTCGACGACGACCAACTGGTGCTGGCCGGGCTCAAGGCCGGCGCCAAGGGCTATCTGCTCAAGGATGTCTCGCTGGAACAGCTGGTCGGCGCGATCCGTACCGTGGCCGACGGCGGCTCGCTGGTGCAGCCGGCGGTGACCCAGCGCCTGCTCTCGGGCCTGGAGCACATGCGCAACGAGTTCGTCAGCCTGGACCGGCCCGATCCGCTCACCGATCGCGAGACCGAGATCCTGCGGTTGATGGCGAGTGGCTTTTCCAACAAGGAGATCGCCAATTCGCTGGGCGTGGCCGAGGGCACCATCAAGAATCACGTGTCCAACATCCTGTCCAAGTTGGGCGTGCGCGACCGCACCCGCGCGGTACTCAAGGCCTTCGAGCTGCAGCTGGTCTGACAGCAGGATGTCCCGCCCGGCGCAGCGCGCCGGGCGTTCGCGGGCGCGCAAGCCTGCGGCTTGCAGGCAGCGCCTGCTCACCCTGTCCAAACTGGGCGTGCGCAACCGCACCTGTGCGGTGCTCAAGGCGTTCGAGCTGCAGCTGGTCTGACAGCAGGATGTCCCGCCCGGCGCAGCGCGCCGGGCGTTCGCGGGCGCGCAAGCCTGCGGCTTGCAGGCAGCGCCTGCTCACCCTGTCCAAGTTGGGCGTGCGCGACCGCACCCGCGCGGTACTCAAGGCCTTCGAGCTGAAGCTTGTCTGACGGCCGTGCTGTCGTAATGCGATGCCGGCGCGCAGCGATTGCTGCGTGACGCGGCATCGCGATCCTGCACGCACTCTGTTACGCAGTTGCGCCGCGCCGAATAGGACGGTGATACGGCCGTGCATACCTCTAACGGACGCGGCATCACACGCACGCAGCGCACGATGTGCATCATGACTGCGCGCAATCGGCGCAAACCCTTGCGCAGGCTGGGATTGCGCGGTTTCGCAACGGCGTTTCGCGCGCTGGATGACACCGCAAGACCGCGCTACCCGTCGCACAACTGAACATCTTTCTCGAAGCCTGCTAGGATGGTGGCTTCGCTTCACTCAACCCGGCCGTGGGATCGGCCCCGGAGACCTCCTGAATGACCCGTATTATCGAGTTCCTGATCGCCTTGGGGATCGTGGCTGGCTTGTTTGTCGTGGTGGGCTTGGTGTTGCCCTCGGAGCGGCAGATGTCCGAGAGTGTTGAGACCAACCGCAGAATGACGATTGTTTACGACACCGTGAACAGCTTCCGTCGTTTCAAGGATTGGAACCCGCTTGTGCTGCGTGACCCGAAGATTCAGCTGAAGCTGGCCGGCCCGGAAGAGGGCAAGGGTGCACGCGTCGAATACAGCTCCACCGAGGGCTATATCGGCAGCGGCAGCTGGGAAATTAAAAACACCGTCAAGAACGAGCGTGTTGAGATCGCGATCGAAGATCCCACCAAGGGCTACGACAAGGTCACCAATTTCACTCTGGCTCCGACCGGCAAGAACAACAAGAACGTCAAGATCACCCAGGATTACAGCGTCAAATACGGCTGGAACCTGTTCGGTCGTTATGCAGGCTTGTATGTGAGCCGCCATGTGGGCGACGACCTGAAGCTGGGTCTGTCGCGTCTTGCAACCGCACTGGCCACCGTGCCGAACTTCGACTACCGCGCGCAGCTGGATGGCAAGCCGGTGTTGAGCGATCTCAAGATCGTCGATGTGCCGGCCGAGGACCTGCTGGTCGTCACCGCGGGCAACATTGATCGTGACAACGAGACGATCAAGAAGTCGATCAAGGACAACCAGGAGTGGATCAAGCGCGTGATGGACGCCAATGGCCTGGAAGCTGTTGGTCCGGTCCGGATCGTCACCACCGACTTTGCCAGCGACAAGTACGCGTTCGACGTCGTGCAGCCGGTCCGCAAGCGTGCCGGTGGCGCGCCGAAGGCCGATGCCAAGACCGACATCGCCAAGACCGATGCCAAGAAGGACGACGCAGCGGCTGCTGCGCCGGTCGATGCGACGCCGGTTGCCGCAACGGGCGAAGAGCTCAAGCTCAATATCCCGTCCGAAGCACCGGTGAAGTACGAGCGCACCAAGCCGCACCGTTCGGCATTTGCAACCTACGCAGGCCACATGGCCGGCCTGGATGCAGTGCGTAGCTCCCTGCGCGCCTGGGCTGCCACCAGCGGCAACGACGTGACCGAGCGTCCGTACGAGTCTTGGAAGGGCGGCGTGGACAAGTCGTTTACGCAGGACGGTACTTATGACGTCTACTGGGCCATCAAGTAATCGTTTCACCACGATGATCTGATCCAGACGAAAACGCGCCGCAGTCTAGCGGCGCGTTTTTTTTTGCGCCACGGCGCCGCAACGGAAAATGCCCGCATGTCTTTAATCGAACGTCGCAAGAAACATCCCTCGTTGCTGGCCTTTTGCGGCGGCTTGCTGGCCGCCATCGCGGTGGGGTTGTCGGCCTATGCTTCGCACGGCGTGACCGACGCGCTGGTGCAGTCGCGGCTGCAGTTGGCATCGCCGTATGCATTCGGCCATGGCGCTGTGCTGGTCGTGCTGGGCGCCACCGAGACGCGCGCGCTCGCGCGCGTCGGGCTGTATCTGTTATTGCTGGGCACGTTGCTGTTTGCCGGCAGCCTGGTCGGTGGCGCCTTGCTGCACTGGCCGACCAGCCTGGCACCGATCGGCGGGGTCGGCCTGATGCTGGGCTGGGTGGTGCTGGCGATCGGCGCATTGAGGCGTTGAGATGCCACGGCATGCCCGCGGATTTGATGTCGAGGCAGCGTTCGCGCAGTTGAGCCGGCGCGACCGCGCGCTGGGTGCGTGGATGAAGCGCATCGGCCCCATCGCCCCGCAGCCGGGCTGGCGCAAACCGTTCGACCCGGTGGACGCGCTGGCGCGTGCCATCCTGTTTCAGCAACTCAGCGGCAAGGCCGCATCCACGATCGTGGCGCGGGTGGAGGTGGCGATCGGATCGAGCCGGCTGCATGCCGACACCCTGGGACGCGTGGACGATGCCGCCCTGCGCGCCTGCGGCGTGTCCGGTAATAAGGCGCTGGCACTGCGCGACCTTGCCCGGCGCGAAGCGCTGGGTGAAATCCCCTCGCTGCGCAAACTCGCCTTCATGGAAGACGACGCCATCGTCGACGCCTTGGTGCCGGTACGCGGCATCGGCCGCTGGACGGTGGAGATGATGCTGATGTTCCGCCTGGGCCGCCCGGACCTGCTGCCCATCGACGACCTGGGCGTGCGCAAGGGCGCCCAGCGCGTGGACAAACAAAAGCAGATGCCCACGCCGAAGGAACTTGCCGAGCGCGGGCAACGCTGGGGCCCATACCGCACTTACGCCGCGTTCTATCTATGGAAGATCGCCGACTTCAGCGTCGCGGCGAAAGTGCCGACCCCGCGCTCGCAGGAATAGACGCGCTCGGTGCGCGCCGGATTGCGGCATGCATCAGGCCGCATGCCAACGCCAATGCCAGGGTTCGTAGACGATGCCGTGCGGGTTGTCGCGCGGATAACTCAGGCGGTAGCCGAAGTGCGGCGCGTGACTGCGCAGCCACGCAAACGCGGTGGTGGCCTCGAACGATTCTTCTGCCGGTGGTTCGCCCGGAGTGCCGATATCGAGCGCATCGCCGCTGTGATGTTCGCTGAAGCCCGGTGCGGCATTGACCGCCAGAATCTGCTCCAGCGTCAGCCCGCGTGCGAACTTGCGTTCGAAGATGCCCAGTTGGTAATCGTGGCTGCGGTAGCCGGAGATCGCATCGAGCACGATGTCCGCACGCAGCGCAGCCGCACGCATTTGCTGCCACGCACGCACGGCACCTGCGCTGAGCCAGAGCGGCCGGCCGAAGCGATCGCGCCCGGCGAACTGCAACGTTGCCGGTTCGGCGATCAGGCGCAGGCCGGTCTGTTCTACATAGTCATCTGCAACAAGCCCGAGCTGGGTCAGGCGATGCTGCAAGCCGTCGACCGCCAGGATGCCCGCGTGGCCTTGGCTGGAACGCGCAGTGGCGCCCTGCAGCCGGTCCAGTGCCTCGTCCAGACCAGCTTCGTGCGCCAGTCGCGGCACCAGCGGCATCAGCCCGTGCGGCAGCTGCGCGGCCAGATAGCGCCCATCGCGTTTGCGCCGCAGTAGCCAGTCGGCCTGCGCCAGGACGCGCGCATCGGCATTGCTGCGCGCGCGCAAGAGGGCAGCTGGCACCAGTTCGATGGCGGTGGTGTTGAGCAGCAGGGACAGTCTTAGGCGCATCGCGACAGGGTAGGGCTAAGCGCGTTGCGCGGCCAATTGCTGTAGATCTTGCAGCAGCTGGCGCGGCTGTTCGGGACTGAGCACAACTACGCTGCCGTCCTTGAGTGGGAGGGTCAGCACGCGGGCCGCTTGGGTGATCAGATAGAACCCCGGGCCTGCCTGTCTGCTGCGGTAGTACCCGGAATGGAAACCGGGATAGCCAAAGCCCAACGACTTTCGGCCTGGCTTGAAGGCAGGGTGCTCTGCCAGATCGACCACGCGCGCCATGTCCAGCCGCATCTGGTAGACAGGTACCTGCTTGGTGAACAGTGTCGAGCGCACGATCAAGCGGTCGTCCTGCAGCCGGAGACCGCGTCGCGCATGCGCGGCGGTGCAGCTCACTGCGATTGCCAGCAGCAGTGCCAGGTGGGCGTACAGGGCGGCAGGATGCCCATGACGGACATTGTCCGCATGTACCACGACGATCACGCACGCGACAGCCAGCAACGGAAGCCATAGCCACAGCGCAAGCCTCCAGGGCGTGACCGGAGCGACGGCATACTCGCGCCGGTGCGGTGGCTGGCGGTGACCGGTGTGTGCCGTGTGCTGTGAAACGTTGCCGTGGCGTTGGCCGGATCGCGTCGTCATCGGGCTTCCTTGATCGGCACCTGCGGCGTGACGCTTGGCGATACGTATGGGCGCCTGACAGCGAGCATGCCGGGGTTGTTCGGTATGGCCGCCGCGACCTGGATGTCATCGCCGTTGACGGCGTGGAGACATGACAGCGATGCGGCGACGCTTCGCACGTTGCAGCGCCTACTCATGTCTGCGGCTCCTTGTCGCCCTGCGGCTTCGGCAAGCGCCCTGCCTTGCGTAGCGCATCGCGCAGCACGTATTCGATCTGCGCGTTGAGGCTGCGTAGTTCGTCGTCGGACCAGCGCTGCACGGCAGCCAGTACATCGGCATTGATGCGCAGCGGATAGGCCTTCTTTTCGCTCACTCGCGCTCACCGCGGCCGCTGTGGCGGCGCAGGTGCATGACCATCGAGACGATCAATACGTTGACGCCGATGATCATGCCGATCACCACCGCATAGATACCAGCGCGGTTGTCGCCGGCCCAGTACAGGCAGGCAGCGCCGATCAGGATCACCATGCTGATCAGCGCCCAGCGCAGGCCCAGACCGCGTGCGCGGTCGTCGTCGTCCGCACCGATGGAGGCGGCGATCGCCAGCGCGGGCAAACCGGACAGAGCGACCACCAGCGGCACCATGACATTCATTATTTCACCTCAATAGAGCGAGCCGGCGTTGACCACCGGTTGGGTGCCGCGATCAGAACACAACACGGTGAGCAGGTTGCTGACCATATGCGCCTTGCGCTCTTCGTCCAGCTGCACCACGCCGTTTTTCTGCAACTCGGCCAGTGCCATCTCCACCATGCCCACGGCGCCCGCCACGATACGCGTGCGTGCGGCGATCACTGCATTGGCCTGCTGGCGCTGCAGCATGGCTTGCGCGATTTCCGGTGCATAGGCGAGATGGCTGATGCGCGCTTCGATCACATCCACGCCGGCCTGGGTCAGGCGCTCGTCGAGATGGCGCTTGAGCTGTTCGCTGATTTCGGCCGGATGGCTACGCAACGAAATCTGCCCATCTTCGTGCTGATCGTAGGGGTAGCTGGTGGCCATGGCGCGCAGCGCCGCTTCGGACTGGATATGCACGAAGCTTTCGTAGTCGTCGACGTTGTACACCGCCTCCGACGCGTCCATGACCTGCCACACGATCACGGCAGCAATTTCGATCGGGCTGCCATCCAGTTCGTTGACCTTGAGCCGGCCGCTTTCGAAATTGCGCACACGCTGGCTGACCCGGCGCTTGGCGTAAAAGGGGCTGTTCCAACGCAGGCCAGGGTCCTTGACCGTGCCTACGTACTTGCCGAACAGGCTGAGCACGGCGGCCTGATTGGGTTCCAGGGTGTACAGCCCGGCCAGAAAAAAGATGCCGACGGCAACCACCACGATGGTGGCGATCAACGCGAGCGGAATCGCCTCGGCCGAGGCCGCCACGGTAAGCAGCATCCAGGCGCTGGCTGCGAACGCCGCACCGACGGCGATGATGACGGGGATGCCAGGCAGTGAGTTGATCGGCTTCTCTTTCATGAGCGGATGTCCTTGAGTTTGGAATGAAGATATCAAATTGATATCAAGTGATGCAAGGTTTGCGGGCAGCGTTCGAGCGGAAGGCCCAGTTAGAATGGCCGCCCCCTTCCGATCTGGACCCGCGCTCATGACTACTCTCGGCACGCCGTTATCGCCTTCCGCCACCCGGGTGCTGCTGCTGGGGTCGGGCGAACTGGGCAAGGAAGTAGCGATCGAACTGCAGCGCTTCGGGGTGGAAGTGATCGCGGCCGATCGCTATGCCAATGCACCGGCGATGCAGGTGGCGCACCGCTCGCACGTGCTGGACATGCTCGATCCTGCCGCGCTGCGCGCGCTGATCGCCGCCGAGCAACCGCACCTGATCGTGCCGGAGATCGAAGCCATCCATACCGAAACCCTGGTGGCGCTGGAGCGCGATCAGGGCCAGCGCGTGATTCCCACCGCGCGCGCCGCACGCCTCACCATGGACCGCGAAGGCATCCGCCGCCTGGCTGCCGAAACCCTGGGCCTGCCGACCTCGCCGTATCGCTTTGTCGACACCGCCGCCGAGTACCGCGATGCGATCGCCGCGGTGGGCCTGCCGTGCGTGGTCAAGCCGGTGATGTCGTCCTCGGGCAAAGGCCAGAGCACCTTGCGCAGCGAGGCCGACATCGATGCGGCATGGGACTACGCGCAGACCGGTGGACGTGCCGGCGCCGGGCGCTGCATCGTCGAAGGCTTCATCGATTTCGATTACGAGATCACCTTGTTGACCGTGCGGCACGCGGGCGGCACCTCGTACTGCGACCCGATCGGCCACTGGCAGCAGGATGGCGACTACCGCGAAAGCTGGCAGCCGCAACCGATGTCGGCTGCCGCATTGCAGCGCTCGCAGGAGATTGCGAAAGCCATCACCGACGATCTGGGCGGCTGGGGCTTGTTCGGCGTGGAGTTGTTCGTCAAGGGTGACGACGTGTGGTTCAGCGAAGTCTCGCCGCGCCCGCACGACACCGGGCTGGTAACGTTGGTGTCGCAGGAGTTGAGCGAATTCGCGCTGCACGCCCGCGCAATCCTCGGCCTGCCGGTCGGTGCTGAAAACGGCGGCGTCATCCGTCAGAGCGGCCCGTCGGCGTCCTGTGCGCTGCTTGCGCACGGCAATGGCGTGCCGGTGTTCGACAACGTTGCCGATGCATTGCGCGATCCGGACACCGCGCTGCGCTTGTTCGGCAAACCGCGCGTCGACGGCCACCGCCGTGTCGGCGTCACGTTGGCGCGTGCTGACAGCATCGATGCAGCACGCGAGAAAGCGCGCGTAGCGGCTGCGGCGTTGACGATTCAGTTGAAAGACTGAGCAGCGCCTTGCTTGAAAGAGTGCAGTTTGGTGCTGCACTTCTTTCGGAACGCCAGCTGCAAGCATGTGTCGACGCGCTTGCCATCAACAGCGATGGCAAGCTGTGTGAGCAGTCACTCGCCGAAGTGCAGCTGTCGTCAGCTCTCTACAAGGCCAGCGCAAGCGATGCCTGCGTCCATGGACCTGTCATCGCAGGCTTGGAAAGTACGGCAGATTCCAGAACGCGACGTTACCAATCCCAACTCCCTCATCCCGGCTACAAACCAACATCCACCCACACCGCATGATGGTCGCTGCCATCGGCAATTGCCGCTTCCGGGGCGGTGCTGGCCGGCCAGAAGATGCCGCTGCCGATCAGGGTGAACTGGTGCGATGGCAGCACGTAGTCCAGACGCATGGTGCCGGCTTGCGGGCCGAAGTCGCCGGTGACCTGGTGCGGGTCGCCGGTGTGCACGATGCCTTGCGCGGCGTATTCGGCGGTCTTTTCCGGGCCGCCGTCGCTGCGCGGGGTGGGGTATTGCAGCACGCTCGGATGATTGATCAGTGCGCGGATTGCGTCGTGGCGGCCGGCGCCATCGATCGGATCGTTGTTCAGATCGCCCAGGATCACAAAGTGCGCATCGGCCGCCAGGCCGCCGCAAATCCCCTTGTCATCGCACAGCCAGCGCTTGCTGTCGGCGGCGTTGTCCAGGTACGCACGCCACAGCGCGAGCTCGTCGTGGTTGCGTGCAGCGTTGCGCTTTTCCGCGCCATCGAACACCGGTGGCGTCGGATGCGAGACCAGCGCATGCACGACGCCGAGCGGCGTGCGCACCGGTACGTCCCAATGCGATTTTGACGACAGGCGCAGTTGCGACCAGATCGCGTCGCTATAGAACGACCGCCCGGTGCCCGGATCCAGCGGCCGCAATGCGCCGGGCAGTGCGCTCCATTTCAGCAATTGAAAACTGCGCACAGACTGCGCATCGATCGGATACCGCGACAGCACCAGCATCCCGTACTGACCAGGATGCAGCCCATAGCCCCAGGCATCGTTACCACGCGAGCGGCCATCGCCACCGACGGTGCCGTTGCTGTCCAGATCCAGGCCGCTCGGCACGCCGGTATTGACCGGTGCCAGATACCGATACGGATAACGCAACGGCTCGCCGCCGCCTGGCTGGGCGACCTGCAGGTAGCGCTGCTGGAACAGATCGGCAGCGCGGTGGTCCGGGTCGAAATCGAATTCGTTGAGCAACACTAGATCCGGACGCACGCGCTGCAGCACCGCGGCGATCTTGCGTGCATGCGCGCTGTCGCCCTGCAGTTCGCGCACCAGGCCGCCGGCCTCGTCGGAGTACAGCGAGGTGTTGTAGGTGGCGATGCGCAGCTGTGTCGGCACAGGGTCGCCGGTGGCGCTATCGGAGGTAGCGGCCGATGCCGGCGTGCGATGGGTACAGGCAGCGCAGAGCGCGGTCAGCACAAGCAACAAAAGAGGTCTGATCATCGCGCGATTCTCGCATGCTGGATGCGACAGGCCGATGTCGCGCGCTGCGATTCACGGCGCCGATGCGGTCGCGGATAATCCGCGCCACTGGCGGCCGTCGTAGGCTTCCAGTGCGCTGAAACGACGCTTGTAATTCATCTTTGCATGGCCGTCGATCCAGTAGCCCAGATACACATGCGCGCGTCGCTCGCGCTGAGCCCATTGAATCTGCTGCAGGATCGCGAAAGTGCCCAGGCCGCGCGCGGCCGCCTCCGGCGCGTAGAACGTGTAGACCGCAGACAACGCATGCTCGGTGACGTCGGTGACCGCAACGGCGAGCAGCCGCCCCGGTGCGTGCGCCACCGCCGGTTCGCGAATCTCCAGAAACCGCCCATGCGACCAGCCGCCGATCAGGAACTGATCGAATTCGGTGCCGCCATGCTCGTCCATGCCGCCACCGGGGTGTCGGGATTTGAGGTACTGGCGATACAGGGCGAGTTGCTCGTCGGTGCGTTCGGCTGCGACCACGCGTACGACCAGATCCTGATTGCGCGCAAGGCAACGGCGTTGACTGCGATCGGGTCGAAACGCATCCACTGCAATGCGCACCGGCACGCACGCGCGGCAGCGTTCGCAATGCGGCCGGTAGACCAGATCGCCGGAGCGACGAAACCCCCACGCCAATGCCTGCGGATAGATCGTGCCCAGGCGCGCGTCGTGCGGATCCAGCACCAGATCGCGCGCACGACGCTCGGGCCAGTAGCCGCAGGCATGCTCGCCGGTCTGGAACAGGCGCAGGTCGTCGTGGGTGTCGGCGTGGATGGCCATGCGCGCAGGATAGCGCCTGTGCGTCGCAACAGCGGCGACTGTCCGCCGGATGAATACGCCAGGTGTGCGCGTCAACGTGTGCGCCGATGGCTCGTTGATGTGGGTGTTGGTGGCAGCGCACGGCCTCTCCGGATGCGCCACCCACGCGATGCGGCCCATGCAGGTGCCGCGTGTGGTTCCCACAATCAGGAGTTTCTCATGACGTCTCGCAAACCTTTCCTCGCCCTGGCCGTGCTGGCTGCGCTGTCCACCGGCGTCGTGTTCGCCGCCACTCCGCCTGCTGCCGGCGATGCGCCGCGTCCTGGCAAGCTCGACAGCAATAACGATGGCGTCATCGATCGTAGCGAAGCCGCCGCCGACCCCAAGCTGGCCGCGCAGTTCGACATGCTGGACACCAACAAGGATGGCAAGCTTTCACGCGATGAGCGCCCGCGTCATCGCGGTCCGGGTCGCGAGGGAAGTGGCGAGTGGATGGCTAAATTCGACACCAACAAGGACGGCCGCATCAGTCGCGAGGAAGCCAAGGCCGACCCGAAGTTTGCCGCGCGCTTCGATCAGATGGACGTCAACAAGGACGGCTTTGTCGATCGCGCCGACCGTGAGCTACGCATGCAGCAGCATCGCGATGCGTGGTTTGCCAAGGCCGACACCGACAAGGACGGCAAGCTGAGCAAGGCCGAGTTCGACGCCGCATCCAAGATGCGCGGCGAGCATGGTCCGCGTGGCCCGGGTGAGCACGGCGACCGTGGCGATCACGGCAAGCGTCCGATGCCGGCCAAGCCTGCCGCGGGCAACTGAGTTCCTGTAGTGGCTGGAGCGTTACCCGGTCGCCGTGCTGCGAACGGGGCAGCGCTGTCGTCATATGCAGCAGGTAAACAGCAACACGCAACAAGGCGCCGATCGACCAACGGCCTCCCGCGCAAGCAGGAGGCCGTTTTTTGTTGATCGGAGTGTTCGCGATTGGTGCTTGCGCCGGTGACGTTACGCCAGAATCAGAGCATGCCCAGCTTCATGTAGTGCTGCACGATGGGCAGCATGAGGGCCGCGGTGCTCACCAGCGTCGCGCCTGGACTGAACATGCAGCGATACAGCAGCGGTGCCCGTGTGGCGCGGCGTCGTTTCGCATCGCGTTCCAGCATGGGGCGCATGACGCGTGGCAGCACCCGGAGGGATTGATAGTTGAGCACCGCCATGCCCGCGAAGAGCATCAGCAGCGATGCCCAGGCGCCCGCATCCAGATGTTTCAACAGCAGCGTGCCGCCCACCATCAGCACCGAGGTCAGCGTGGCGATGCGCATGAAACGACGAATCGCGGCTGCCTCGGCGGCGATCTGCGCAAAGCGCAGCAGATACCAGCACGACCAGTACGTGCCGAATCCAGCAACCAGCACGGCGCCAGCAGCGAACAGCGCCGGCATGCCGAGCCAGACGCTCAGTGCGCCCGCCGCGCTGCCACCGCTGACGGCAGAGCCGGTCAATCCGCCCATGCCCAGTTTGCTCGCGCCACCGATGCCGCCCAATGCGATGGCCGCGCTCGCGGTTCCCGGCGCTGCCAGCATCGTTGCCGAGGTGACGGCGGTGGCGAAGGCAACGCTGGGCGCGCTGCCACGGGCGAACTCGCCGAACCGGCGCAGCAGCTCGCCGCGCACGCTGGCACGTGCGCGCGACAGGCGCTTACGCACGGCCGCATCGCTCAGACCGAGCAGCGAGGCCACCTGCTGCGAGCTCTGGCCTTCGCGGTAGTACAGCAGTAGCGTCTCGCGGCTTTCTTCGGGCAATGCAGAAATGATGTCGAGTGCGGCGATCTCTTCTTCCACCTGCAGCAGGCGGTCTGCGGGCGAGGGGGCCGGGTCGGCCGCCATCGCGATGGCGAGGTCGGCCGCTTCGCCGTTGAGCGCGCGGTGCCGGTTGGCGCGCAGCCAGTCGCGCGCCAGGTTGCGGGTAATCTGCCGCAGCCACGGCAGGAAGCTGGCCGGCTGATGCAGTTGCGCCAGCCGCTGCCAGGCGCGCAGAAAGGCTTCCTGGGCGATGTCCTCGCTGGCGGCGATATCGCGGGTGATCGCCAGCGCGATGGCGGTTACCGTGTTCTGGCAGGCGCGCACGATGCGGCCGTATGCCTGCTGGCAGCCGGCCGCGGCATGCGGCAGTTCGCGTTGCAACATCAGGTCCAGCGTGTCGGTGTGCATCGGCGCAATCCCTGTCCTGGTCCCAGCATGACGCATGGGAGCGGCGGATGTGACTGCTGCGATGCCGGTTGATGCAGGTGCTGACGTCAGCTGCTCAGCGTACCGGCTGGATCCGCACGCGCACTTCTTCATCCTCTGCCGCAGGCGGTGTCGCGGTGGCCGGCGCCGCTTGCTGCGATGCCGGCTGAGCCACTGGCGCCGGCGCATTGCGATGGCGCATCACCACAAACATGGCCACCGCGCCGATCACCAGCAACAGCACCAGACGGATGCGCCAGGCCCAGCTGCGCGCGGTGGTGCTGGAGCCGTTTTCGCCCTCGCGGAAGGTGTATTCCACATTCGGCAGATCGCGGCGGGTGGTGTCGAGCAGGCGTGCATCGCGCAGCAGGTCGCGCGCGCGCGGCTGGTCGTCGGCGTGCACGATCCACACGGTGGGATACGCCTGCGCGTTGCCTTGCTCGAGATAGCTGAACTGCCCGGTGCGCTTGCTCTCATACGAGCGGCCATTGCTCATGCGCACATCGATGCCGGCGTTGCGCAATAAATTGGCCACGCCCTCGGCGGTTTCGATACGTTGACTGCTGAAGATCTTGCGCATGCTGATGGAAACCGCCGTTGGGTCCCGAACAAATGGCGCCAGTGCTGCGCCGGTTCAAGATGAAAAGAAAGATGTGGGTGATGGCTGCAACTAAGTAGCCGCACGCGCGCCGGCGAGCTGGCCGGCGCGTCGCTTGCGTGCTGCGCAACGAACCGGCCGCATGCCCGCCACCTGCGCCATCGATTGGTGAGTCCGCGACACGACGGCCTACGCCTAGCCCTTGGCCGGCACGGCAATCGCGCTGCCTTCGGACACCACACGGATCAGTCCTTCCTGCGTGGTGCTGGCGACCAGCACGCCATCGCGGGTGAAGAACTGCCCACGTGCCAGGCCGCGTGAGCCTTGCGCGGTGGGGCTATCCAGCGAGTACAGCAACCAGTCGTCGGTGCGGAAGGGGCGGTGGAACCACAGCGCATGGTCGAGCGAGGCCATCTGCACATTCGGCGTGTAATAACTGATGCCGTGCGGAAACGTGGAGGTGCCCAGCAACTGAAAATCAGAAGCGTAGGCCAGCAGCACCTGGTGCAGGCCGACATCGTCGCCGATCGGGTCGTTCAGACGCAGCCACATCTGCTGGAACGGTGGGCGCTTGGGTGGCTTGAGTTCGTCGCGCGGAAATACGTGGCGAAACTCGAATGGGCCACCGCGCGAGAGCCAGCGCTGCACCTTGGCCGGCAGGTTCGCCAGCACCTCCGGCGCAAGCGGTGCGGCCGGTTCGATGTCTTCCGGCGGCGGCACCACTGGCATCACCGATTGATGCTCGGCACCGTCTTCGTGTTCCTGGAACGAGGCCGCGCAGAAAAAGATCACCTTGCCGTGCTGGATCGCAGTGACCCGGCGGACCGAGAAACTGCCGCCATCGCGGGTGCGGTCGACGTCGTAGACGATCGGGTGGTCGATATTGCCGGCACGCAGAAAATAGGCATGCAGCGAATGCGCCTGGCGGCCGTTTTCCACCGTGGCCTGCGCGGCCGACAGGGCCTGGCCCAGCACCTGTCCACCGAACACGTACTTGGTGCCGATGTCGCGGCTTTGGCCGCGAAACAAATTGTCTTCCAGGCGCTCCAGCGATAGCAGGCTGATCAGTTCGGAGACGACGGGTTCGGCGGTGGCGGACAAGGGGCTGGCCTGGGCGTGCGACGGACCACGATTATAGCGGGCCGCCTGCGTACCACCGTTCAGGCCTTTTGCAGGCGTTCGACCAAGCCATGCAACGCGGCCTGGGCATCGGGCGCGTACCAGCCGTCGACGAAGCGCTCCAGCTGGATCAGCTCCGGCGCCAGCGCCGCGCGCAGATCGGCTCTTGCCACCGCACGCGTGGCCAGCATCGGCTGACGCGGCAACTGTTGCAGCTCCTGCAGCCACGCCACCGCGCGCGCGGTGACCAGTTCGCCGTCCACCAGCTCGTCCACCAGGCCGATCTGGGCGGCCTGTTCGGCAGGCAGCAATTGCCCGGAAATCAACAAGCGTTCGGCACGATGCGCACCGACCACGCGGCGCAACAGCCGCTGGATCCCTTCCGGCGCCGCCAACCCCACTTGCACTTCGTTCAGGCCGATGGTGTACGGCCGGGCGGTATCGGCGCTGCGCGCCATCACCCGGTAGTCGCAGCACAGCGCCAACACGCAGCCACCGGCCGGCGCATGGCCGCCGATTGCCGCGACCACCGGCGCCGGGCAGTTGGCCAGTGCTTGTGCCGCATTGAAGAAGGCGGTCCAGCTGGCCAGCAGTGCAGCGCGGTCGGCGCCATGCGACAGCAGGTGAGGTACATCCATGCCACCGGAAAAAATGCGTGCGCTGCCCGACAGCACCACGCCGTCGACCGTGGCATCCAGCTGCTGCACGGCCGCGCTCAGTGCCTGGCAGAGCGCGGTATCCAGTGCATTGACCGGCGGGCGCGCCAGACGGATTTCACGAATTCGGCCGTGGTCTAAGATCTGGATGCTCATTCGGGGCTCCTGGAGGTCGGGTCATGATAGACGGCAGTGACAGCGGGCGGCGCGTGCGGCGCAGCGTCATTGGTGCATTGGCGCTACTGGTCAGTGCAGGCGCATCTGCGCAATGCATGCCGACCTTCAAGGACGGTTGGGTGCGGATTCCGCCGCCCGGTGCTATGGGCATGGCGGCAGGATTTGGCAGCTCTCACAACGACTGCCCGCATGCAGTGCGGATGACCGGGATCAAGAGCGCCGCCTTTGGCGAGGTGTCGCTGCACCAGACCCTGCAGACCGATGGGGTCAGCCGCATGCGTGCCGTGCCCGAGTTGTTGTTGTTGCCTGGTGCGGTGGTGACGCTGGCGCCAGGCGGGTTGCACCTGATGCTGACGCAGGCGCAGGCGCCGCTGAAGGAGGGCGCACAGGTGCCGGTGGTATTTCTCTTGCAGGATGGCCGGCAGGTACAGGCCACGCTACAGGCACGGACGCGCGCGCCGAAGTAGTAACCGTCTCGCCCCGAGTTGCGGATCGGGCGCTGCACAGCAACCTGCGCTGTGTGCTTGCAGTACGTAAGTGCAGCGCGAAGTAAAGCCAGGCGCCGACGAAATCGTACGCGCCCACGTCGCATCCAGAGCCCCAAGGCTTGCAGTCACTCGCAGCCGTGGACGCCACCAAAAAACGGCGGCTCCGCTAACGAAGCCGCCGTGCATCACTGACCTGCGTCTTCGCAAGTCTGCGTCAGCTGCTCGCTGCGCGCACCGGCTCCGGCAGCGCGGCGCTCTTGCCGGTCTGCGTATCGATCCACACCACCACCACGTTGCCGTCCGAATACAGCACGCCCTCGTCCTTCTGGTCGACGATGCGATGGCCGATGGTGATGCTGCTGCTGCCCAGACGCTCGACAAACAACTCCACCGTGATGTCGTTGGGCCACACCAGCGGGCGTTTGTAGTTGACGTTGGTGGCGGCAACGACCGGCGCGATGCGGTCGGTCATCGAGACGCCTTGTACGCCAAGCATCCAGCGCACGCGCGCTTCTTCCAGATACGAAATGTACTTGGCATTGTTGACGTGGCCCATGCTGTCCATGTCGCGCCAGCGCACGCTGATCGGGATGCGTGCCAGGATCTTGTGTTCGCTCATCAGCTTGCCTTCTTCTTTGCAGTTTTCTTGGTGGCGGACTTGGCGACCTTGGCCACCTTCTCCGGTTTGACCTTGCGCGGTGGGCGCGCATCCGGCTTGTTGGCCATTGCGGCCGGGCGGGTCTCGCGTGCCTTGACCGACGGCAGCATCTTGGCCAGAAACTGCCCGGTGTAGGACGCCTCGTGTGCGGCCACGTCTTCCGGTGTGCCGGACACCAGGATGGTGCCACCACGATGGCCGCCTTCCGGGCCCAGATCCACGATCCAGTCGGCGGTCTTGATCACGTCCAGATTGTGTTCGATCACCACCACCGTGTTGCCCTCGTCGCGCAGCTTGTGCAGCACGCCGAGCAGCGCTTCGATGTCGTGGAAGTGCAGGCCGGTGGTCGGTTCGTCGAGGATGTACAAGGTGCGCCCGGTATCCCGGCGCGACAGTTCCTTGGACAGCTTCACACGCTGCGCCTCACCGCCAGACAGCGTGGTCGCGCTCTGGCCCAGCTTGATGTAGCTCAGCCCCACATCGATCAGCGTTTCCAGCTTGCGCGCGATCGAGGGCACCGGCTCGAACAAGCGCAGCGCGTCTTCGACGGTCATCTGCAACACGTCGCTGATGTTGAAACCCTTGTAACGGATCTCCAGCGTCTCGCGGTTGTAGCGCTTGCCGTGGCAGACATCGCACGGCACGTACACGTCGGGCAGGAAGTGCATCTCCACCTTGATCATGCCGTCGCCCTGGCACGCCTCGCAGCGGCCGCCACGCACGTTGAAGCTGAAACGCCCCGGCGAATAGCCGCGCGCACGCGACTCGGGCACCTGTGCGAACAGCTCGCGCAGCGGGGTGAACATACCGGTATACGTCGCCGGATTGGAGCGCGGGGTGCGCCCGATCGGCGACTGGTCGATATCCACGACCTTGTCGAACAGGTCCAGATTTTCTACTTCGCGATGCGGTGCCACCGTATGCGAGGCGCCGTTGATCTCGTTGGCGGCCAGCGTGAACAAGGTATCGTTGATCAGTGTCGACTTGCCCGAACCGGACACGCCGGTGATGCAGGTCAACAGGCCGGCCGGAATCTCCAAATCGACATTCTTGAGGTTGTTGCCGGTCGCCCCGCGCAGATGCAGCATCATCTTCGGGTTGGGCTTGTGGCGCTGCTTGGGAATTTCGATGCGGCGCTTGCCGGACAGGTATTGGCCGGTCAGCGAGCGTGGCGAATCCAGAATGTCCTGCAGCGTGCCCTGTGCGCAGATTTCGCCACCGTGCACGCCGGCGCCGGGGCCGATGTCCAGCACGTGATCGGCCAGCCGGATCGCGTCCTCGTCATGCTCGACCACAATCACCGTATTGCCCAGGTCGCGCAGCCGCGTCAGCGTGCCGAGCAGGCGTTCGTTGTCGCGCTGATGCAGGCCGATCGACGGCTCATCGAGCACGTACATCACCCCGACCAGGCCGGCGCCGATCTGGCTGGCCAGACGAATGCGCTGCGCTTCGCCGCCAGACAAAGTGTCGGCCTTGCGCTCCAGGGTGAGGTAATCCAGGCCGACATCGACCAGGAAGCCCAGGCGCTCGGCGATCTCCTTGACGATCTTGCTGGCGATCTCGCCGCGCCAACCCGGCAGCGACAAGCCGCGGAAAAAGTTCAGCGCTTCGTTGACCGGCAGCACCACCAACTCCGGCAACGGGCGGTCGGCCACAAACACGTTGCGCGCAGCGCGATTCAGGCGTGTGCCGTTGCAGGCAGGGCAGGGCTGCTGGCTGACGTACTTGGTCAACTCTTCGCGCACGGCCGGCGATTCGGTTTCGCGGTAGCGCCGTTCCAGATTCGGCAGGATGCCTTCGAAGCGATGCTTGCGCGTGGTGCGCCCGCCCGCATCGGTGAAGTAGGTGAAGCTGATCACCTCATCGCCGCTGCCGAACAAGACCGCCTGGCGCACCTTGGCCGGCAGCGTGTTCCACACCGCATCCACGTCGAACTTGTAGTGCTTGGCCAGCGAGGCGATTAGTTGGAAGTAGTAGGCATTGCGCCGATCCCAGCCGCGTACCGCACCCGCAGACAACGACAGTTCCGGATGCACCACCACCCGGTCCGGGTCGAAGAATTCGGCCACGCCCAGACCATCGCAACTGGGGCAGGCGCCCACCGGTGCGTTGAACGAAAACAGTCGCGGTTCCAGCTCCGGCAGCGAGTAATCGCAGACCGGGCAGCTGTACTTGGACGAGAACAGATGCGGGGCTGCGGCCGGGTCGTCCAGCGACTGCACCGCCACCATGCCTTCGCCGAGCTTGAGCGCGGTTTCGAAACTTTCCGCCAGCCGCTGTTTGATGTCTTCGCGTGGACGGAAACGGTCGATCACCGCTTCGATGGTGTGCTTCTGGCGCAGCGCCAGTGCCGGCACCGCATCGATCTCGTACAACTCGCCATCCACGCGCACGCGCACGAAGCCCTGCGCACGCAGTTGTTCGAACACCTGGGCATGCTCGCCCTTGCGGTCGCGGATCACCGGCGCCAGCAGCATGTAGCGCTGTTCCTGATCCTGGGTGAGCATGTGGTCGACCATCTGGCTGACGGTCTGCGCTTCCAGCGGGAAGCCGTGATCCGGGCAACGCGGCTGGCCGACGCGTGCATACAGCAGGCGCAGGTAGTCGTAGATCTCGGTGATCGTGCCCACGGTGGAGCGCGGGTTATGCGAGGTGGACTTCTGTTCGATCGAAATCGCCGGGGACAGCCCTTCGATATGGTCCAGGTCCGGCTTTTCCATCACGCTGAGGAACTGGCGCGCATACGCCGACAGCGACTCGACGTAGCGGCGCTGGCCCTCCGCATAAATGGTGTCGAACGCCAACGACGACTTGCCCGAGCCGGACAGGCCGGTGATCACGATCAGTTTGTCGCGAGGCAGGTCGAGGTCGATGTTCTTGAGGTTGTGCGTCCGCGCGCCGCGGATGCGGATGAAATCCATCGCCATGGGGGATCCGATGTCGGGCCGGCGAACCGGCAGTGGTGCGAGCGTGCTCAGCAGGAATGAGTGGCAGTCGATCAGCCTACCCGCCGACCTAGGTGAGGGCAATTGCCCCAAATGCCAGTCTGACCGGGCCGTTGTGGCGACCGGATGATGCGTTGCACCGGCCCGATTCCGGTGCGCGGCGGTTGACCTGCTTGCAGGTTGACCCGAAACCGGCTAAGCCAGTACAATCCCGCTCCTGTCTGCCCTAGGGCACGTCAGTGCGACCATAATAACTACAGAGGAAAACCTGGTCATGTACGCAGTTCTGGTAACCGGCGGTAAGCAATACCGCGTCGCGCAGGGCGAAACGCTCCGCGTGGAAAAGCTCGAAGTCGAAGCAGGCAACGAGATCAAGTTCGACACCATCCTGATGCTGGGCGATAGCGATGGCATCAAGCTGGGCGATGCGCTGAAGGGCGCTTCGGTCACCGCCAAGGTCGTGGCTCATGGCCGCGCCGACAAGGTGCGCATCATCAAGTTCCGTCGCCGCAAGCACCACATGAAGCGTCAGGGACATCGTCAGTACTACACCGAAATCGAGATCACCGGCATCGCCGGTGGCGACAAGAAGTAAGGAGAACCAGTCATGGCACATAAAAAAGGCGTAGGTTCCTCGCGCAACGGTCGCGATTCCAACCCGAAGTACCTCGGCGTGAAGATCTTTGGTGGCCAGGCCATCGACGCCGGCAACATCATCGTGCGTCAGCGCGGCACCCAGTTCCATCCGGGCGCCGGCGTCGGCCTGGGTCGTGACCACACGCTGTTTGCGCTGGTCAACGGCAAGGTCGAGTTCTCGGTCAAGGGTGCGAAGAAGCGTCGTACCGTCAGCGTGGTTGCCGAGGCGTAATCGCCCGCTCCATGCAGGCCAGTTCGTAGCCGCGCCAGCGCGGTTGCGAACGACACGGAGAGCCCCGCTTCGGCGGGGTTTTTCGTTTGACGGCTGGGAATCGGGAATGGGGAATGGGGAATCGGAAAAGCCGGCTCCTGACTCCGTTTCGCTCTCTGCTGTCGTGCCGGTGAGTGCGCTCGCTGGCAGGAGTCACGCCGCTTTTCGTTGGCCGATTCCCCACTCCCTATTCCCAATTCCCGGTTGTAAGCTCATGAAGTTAGTCGACGAAGCAGAAATCCTGGTGACCGCTGGTAACGGCGGCAATGGCTGTGTCGGCTTTCGCCGCGAGAAGTTCATTCCGCTTGGCGGGCCCGACGGTGGCGACGGTGGTGCCGGTGGCAGCGTCTGGATCGTCTCTGACGAGAACGTCAACACCCTGGTCGATTTCCGTCATGAGCGCACCTTCAAGGCGCAGCGCGGCGAGAACGGCATGGGCCGCCAGGCCTATGGCAAGGGTGGCGAGGATCGCGTCATCGTAGTGCCGGTCGGCACCATGGTCGTCAATGTGCAGACCGATGAAGTGATCGGCGACCTGACCCAGCACGGCGATCGCCTGCTGGTCGCCAAGGGCGGCAAGGGCGGCCTGGGCAACATGCATTTCAAAAGCTCGGTCAACCGTGCGCCGCGCCAGTCCACCACCGGTGAAGAGGGCGAAGAGCGCCTGCTCAAGCTGGAACTCAAGCTGCTGGCCGACGTCGGCCTGCTGGGTTTCCCGAATGCCGGCAAGAGCACGCTGATCCGCGCGGTGTCCTCGGCAACGCCGAAGGTGGCCGACTATCCGTTCACCACGCTGTATCCGAATCTGGGTGTGGTCAGCGTCGAGGCCTACCGCAGCTTTGTGATCGCCGACGTGCCGGGCCTGATCGAAGGTGCCGCCGACGGCGCCGGCCTGGGCACGCAGTTCCTGCGCCATCTGCAGCGCACGCGCCTGCTGCTGCATCTGGTGGACATTTCGCCGATGGATGGCGGTGTGGATGCGTCGCCGGTGGATCAGGTGCGCACCATTGAGCGTGAGCTGGAGCGCCACGACCCCGAGCTGCTGAAGAAGCCACGTTGGCTGGTGCTCAACAAGGCCGACCTGATGTTCGAGGACGAGGCGCGTGCCGCTGCCGAAACCATCGTGGCCGAACTGGGCTGGACCGCGCCGTGGTACCTGGTGTCCGCGCTGGGTCGCGATGGCACCTTCCCGATCATGAAGGACGTCATGGCATTTTTCGACCGCCAGCGCGAGGACGAGCTCGAGGCGCGCAATGCGGGCTGAGTGCACGGACAGGCACACAAAAAACCCGGCCGAGGCCGGGTTTTTCTGTGCTACCGGAAGCCAGGCTTCCGGTAACGTCGCAGCTGATCGCTTACGCGGCCTTGATGGCCTTGATGCGAGCGGTCAGACGGCTCTTGTGACGCGCAGCCTTGTTCTTGTGAATCAGGCCACGGGCGCTGAAACGGTCGAGGATGGGCTGAGCAACGGCGAAAGCAGCTTCGGCGCCTGCAGCATCGTTGGCGTCAAGGGCCTTGATCACCTTCTTGACGGCGGTGCGCAGCATCGAGCGCTGTCCGGTGTTGCGCTCATTGCGCACAACGGTCTGCTTGGCGCGCTTCTTGGCGGACTTGATATTGGCCACGGTGGTGGGTTCCTGAAGAATCGGTATGGTGGAAAAAGCAAGCGCGAAAGTATGATGGACCTAGATATGTACGTCAAGTCAGTTGTCAAGAGGGATGCAGCGTGAGCAAGCCTGGCATGTTGAGAGGCCTGCTCTCATTCAGCAGTATGACCATGGTGTCGCGGGTGCTGGGGCTGGTGCGCGACCAGGTCATCACCACCACTTTCGGCACCAATGCGATCACCGATGCGTTCTGGACGGCGTTCCGGGTCCCCAATTTCCTGCGTCGGCTCTTTGCCGAAGGCTCCTTCGCCACCGCCTTCGTGCCGGTGTTCACCGAGGTCAAGGAAACCCGGCCGCATGCCGATCTGCGCGAACTGATGTCGCGCGTGGCCGGTACCCTGGGAGGAGTGCTGCTGCTGGTCACCGCGCTGGCGCTGATCTTCGCGCCGCAGTTGGCCACGCTGTTCTCCAGCGGCGTGGACACCGACCCGGCCAAGCATGGCCTGCTGGTGGATCTGTTCCGTCTGACCTTCCCATTCCTGCTCTTCGTCTCGCTGACCGCGCTGGCCGGCGGGGCACTGAATAGTTTCCAGAAGTTCGCCATGCCGGCGCTGACCCCGGTGATCCTCAACCTGTGCATGATCGCCGGCGCCGTGTGGCTGGCGCCGAAGCTGGGCGGCACGCCGGAAAAGCAGATCCTCGCGCTGGGCTGGGCGGTGCTGGCGGCAGGCATGCTGCAGTTGCTGTTCCAGCTGCCTTCGCTGAAAGGCATCAACCTGCTGACCCTGCCGCGCTGGGGCTGGCAACATCCAGGCGTGCGCAAGGTGCTGACGCTGATGGTGCCGACCCTGTTCGGCTCATCGATCGCGCAGATCAACCTGCTGCTGGACACCGTCATCGCCGCCAAACTGACCGATGGTTCGCAGTCGTGGCTGTCGCTGGCCGACCGGTTCCTGGAGCTGCCGCTGGGTGTATTCGGGGTGGCGCTGGGCACGGTGATCCTGCCGGCGCTGGCGCGGCATCACGTCAAGACCGACCGCAGCGCGTTTTCCGGTGCGCTGGACTGGGGCTTCCGCACCACGTTGTTGATCTCAGTGCCGGCAATGCTCGGCTTGCTGCTGCTGGCCGAGCCGCTGGTGGCGACGTTGTTCCAGTACGGCCAGTTCACCGCCTTCGATACGCGGATGACCGCGATGTCGGTCTACGGCCTGAGCTTTGGTCTGCCGGCCTACGCCATGCTCAAGGTGGTGCTGCCGGCGTTCTACGCCCGCCAGGACACCCGCACCCCGGTGCGTGCCGGCGTGGCGGCGCTGATCGCCAACATGGTGTTCAACTTTGCGTTGCTGGCGGTGGTCTACCAGATCATGGTGCCGCCCGAACTCAAGGCGCAGGGCGTCATGCAGGCGCTGGGCAAGCAGCCGGGTCTGCACCTGGCGCTGGGCATAGCGAGCGCGCTGTCGAGTTATCTCAACCTGGGTTTGCTGTGGTACTGGCTCGGCAAGTCCGGGGTGTACCAGCGCCGGCCAGGGTGGGGCGGCTATGCAGCACGCCTGCTGCTGGCATGCGCGGCGATGGTGACGGTGCTGTTGGGCCTGCTGTGGTGGCTGCCATCGTTCACCGTGATGGAGAAGTGGGATCGCATCGGTTGGTTGGCGGTGCTGGTCGGCAGTGGCGGGCTGACCTATGTGGTCGCGCAACTGGCGTTGGGCTTGCGGCCGCGGCATCTGCGCGAGAGCTGAGTCGCAGATGTCGAACGCTTCAATGCCCGCGGGCGAGTGCCGCCGGTGTCTGCAGTCGGCAAGGGCCGCACAGCCGTGGCAGGTCTGCCGCGGTCTGCGCCGACATTGCGGCCAGGGACCGATTGCCAGCCGCCGCCTGCCTAGGCCGCGCGTGTTGGTAACGCTGCGCTCGCTCGGTGCGAGCCATGCGGCTTGACAGGCACGGCTATACTTACAGGTTATGTATCAGCGAGGGTCGGCCGCCAAGCCGGCATCTGTTTGGATCGAGGAATGAGCAGGCTGTTTAGAGACGTCGAGGGCGGGACGCTGTTCCCGCACGGAAGCGTGGTCTGCATCGGCGCCTTCGATGGCCTGCACCTGGGGCATCGGACGTTGGTGCAGCACGCCGTCGCGCGTGCGCGTGCGCTGGGCGTGCCAGCGGTAGCGTTGAGCTTCGAGCCGCTGCCGCGTGAGTTTTTCGCCCCGGCCGCGCCGCCGCCGCGCCTGACCCTGGCGCGCGCCAAGATCGAAGGCCTGTACGACTTCGGTGCCGACAGCGTTGGCCTGATCCGTTTCGACGGTCGCTTGTCGTCCATGCGTGCAGAAGATTTCGTACGCCTGGGACTGGTTGGCCGGCTGTGTGCGCGCGAAGTGTGGATCGGCCCGGAATTCCGTTTCGGTCATCGGCGTGGCGGCGATATCACTTTGCTGCGTGCGCTGGGTGAGCAGCATGGATTTGTGGCTGGCGAAATCACGCCGGTGCACCTGCATGGTGAACGGATTTCTGCCACGCGCATTCGCGAGCTGCTGGGTGCCGGCGAGTTCGTTCCTGCCGGCGAATTGCTCGGCCGCCCGTATGCCATCGGTGGGCGGGTGGTGCGCGGCAAGCAACTGGGGCGCACGCTGGGCTACCCGACTGCCAATCTGCGTTTTCCGCGCACCCCGGCGTTGTCGGGCATCTACGCGACCTGGGTACATGGCGTAGCCGAGCGGCCGTGGCCATCGGTGTCCAGCTTCGGAACGCGGCCCACCGTGGCCGGTGTGGAGCCGTTGCTGGAAGCGCACCTGTTCGATTTTCAGGGCGATTTGTACGGCCGGCATATCGAAGTCGAATTCGTCGCCAAGCTGCGCGACGAAGAAAAGTTCGATGGGCTCGATGCGCTAACCGTGCAGATGCACCGCGATGCCGAGCAGGCGCGCGCCGTGCTCAAGGCGAGCCCCTCGCGACTGCGTGCTGCCGATGAAAGCGTTGCACGCTCCGCAGGTCTTTCCATGGAGGGGCAGCACGGCGGTTCTTCGCACCGCTCTGTAGACGCAGACGCCGCCGATGCCACTCCCTCGCACCATCCCCGTCCATCACCTCATGCAGCGCAACGGTAGATTCCTGTGACCCAAGACTACAAAGCCACTCTCCATCTGCCTGCGACGGAATTTCCGATGCGCGGCGACCTGCCCAAGCGCGAGCCGGCGATGCTGGACCGCTGGGAGCGCGAGGGGCTGTATGCGCAGCTGCGCGCCAACGCGGCAGGGCGCCCGTTGTTCGTGCTGCACGACGGCCCCCCGTATGCCAATGGCCAGATCCATCTGGGCCATGCGGTCAACAAGATCCTCAAGGACATCATCGTCAAGTCGAAGTATCTGGCTGGCTTCGATGCGCCGTACATCCCCGGCTGGGACTGCCACGGCCTGCCGATCGAGATTGCGATCGAAAAGAAGTACGGCAAGGTCGGCGTCAAGCTCGACGCGGCCGAGTTCCGCCAGAAGTGCCGCGAATACGCGACCGAGCAGATCGATCTGCAGCGGCGCGACTTCAAGCGCCTGGGCGTGGTCGGCGATTGGGACAACCCGTACAAGACGCTGGATTTCCGCTTCGAAGCCAACGAAATCCGCGCGCTGGCCAAGGTGGTCGATAACGGCCATCTGACCCGCGGCGTCAAGCCGGTGCATTGGTGCTTCGATTGCGGCTCGGCACTGGCCGAGGCCGAGATCGAATACGCCGACAAGGTGTCGCCGACCGTGGATGTGGCCTATCCGGCACGCGATCCGGCGGCGGTCGCTGCTGCGTTCGGCGCCAGCCTGCCGGCAGGCACCAGCGTGGCGGTGCCGATCTGGACCACCACGCCGTGGACGTTGCCGGCATCGCTGGCGGTGAGCCTGGGCGCAGAGCTCGATTACGTGCTGGTCGAAGGCCCGGCCGATCGCGGTCAGCCGCGCTGGCTGGTGGTGGCCGAGGCCCTGGCGGCCAGGGTGCTGGCGCGCTATGGCGTGGACGACGTGACGGTGCATGGCCATGCCAAGGGCGCGGTGCTGGACCAGATGCTCCTCAATCACCCCTTCTATGCCGAGCGTGAGATCCCGCTGCTGCTGGGCGAGCACGTCTCTGCCGAGGAAGGCACCGGCGCCGTGCATACCGCCCCCGGTCATGGTCAGGAGGACTATCAGGTGTCCAAGCAGTACGGCCTGCTGGAGCGCTACAGCGCCGCGCAGATCAATCCGGTGGACGGGCGTGGCGTGTATCTGCCCTCCACGCCGCCGCTGGGCGACACCGTGCTGGCCGGTCTGCATATCTGGAAGGCCAACGACGTCATCATCGAGGCGCTGCGCGACACCGGCGTGTTGCTGGCGGCCAGCAAGATGGAGCACAGCTACCCGCATTGCTGGCGCCACAAGACGCCGATCGCGTTCCGCGCCACGCCGCAGTGGTTCATCTCGATGGAGCAGGCCAACCTGCGTGCCGATGCGCTCAAGGCCATCGAGCAGGTGACCTGGTACCCGGCGTGGGGCCAGGCGCGCATTGCCGGCATGGTCGAAGGCCGCCCGGATTGGACCATCTCGCGCCAGCGCACCTGGGGCGTGCCGATCGCCTTGTTCGTGCACCGCGAAACCGGCGAGCCGCATCCGCGCAGCACCGAACTGCTGCGTCAGGTGGCCGACCGCGTAGAGCTGGGCGGCGTGGACGTGTGGTACACGCTGGACGCGGCCGAACTGCTGGGCGATGAAGCGGCCGACTACGACAAGATCACCGACATCCTGGATGTGTGGTTCGACTCCGGCGTGACGCATGAAGCAGTGTTGGTGGACCGCGGCCTGCCCAAGCCGGCCGACCTGTATCTGGAAGGCTCCGACCAGCACCGCGGCTGGTTCCAGTCCTCGCTGCTGAGCGGCGTGGCGATGGACAAGGCGGCGCCCTACAAGCAGTGCCTCACCCATGGCTTCACCGTGGACGAGCACGGCCGCAAGATGTCCAAGTCGTCCGGTAACGGCATCGAACCGCAGGAGATCATGAAGACCCTCGGCGCGGACATCCTGCGCCTGTGGATCGCATCGGCCGATTACAGCAACGAGATGTCGCTGTCGCAGGAGATCCTCAAGCGCAACGCCGATGCGTATCGCCGCCTGCGCAATACCGCGCGCTTCCTGCTCGGCAATCTGCATGGCTTCGACCCCTTGCAGCATCTGGTGGCACTGGACGACATGGTGCTGCTGGACCGCTGGATCGTGCATCGCGCGCATGAGCTGCAGGAAAAGATCGTCGCTGCCTATGCGCGCTACGACTTCGCCGAGATCGTGCAGGCGCTGCTGAATTTCTGCAGCGTGGACCTGGGCTCGTTGTACCTGGACGTCACCAAGGACCGTCTGTACACGATGGCCGAAGACGCACGCGGTCGCCGCTCGGCGCAGAGCGCGATGTATCACGTGGCCGAAGCGTTCGTGCGCTGGGTGGCGCCGGTGCTGACCTTTACTGCCGAAGAGTTGTGGGCGTATCTGCCGGGCGAGCATGTCGGCAACGTGTTGTTCGCCACCTGGTACGACGGGCTGGCGCCGCTGCCTGCCGCTGCCGCGCTCACCAGTGCGGATGTCGACAAGTTGCTGGCCCTGCGCGAGCAGGTATCTAAGGTGCTGGAGCCGATGCGTGCCAATGGCGCCATCGGTGCGGCGCTGGAAGCGGAGATCACCGTGGCCGCCGATGCGCAGACCGCCGCGCGCTGGCAGCCGCTGGCCGAGGAGCTGCGCTTTTTGTTCATCAGTGGCGACGTCACCGTGACTGCGGCCAGTACCGACGACATCTTCGTCAGCGCGCAGCCGACCACCAAGGCCAAGTGCGTGCGCTGCTGGCACCACCAGGCCAGCGTGGGCAGCGATGCGCGTCACCCGGAACTGTGCAGCCGTTGCGTCAGCAATATCGAAGGCCCTGGCGAGGAGCGTCGCTGGTTCTGAGGAGGGGGCGTTGACCGCGCGTGGCGGAGAATGTCCGCCGCGTGTTGCCATTCCTCCGGTGTGAACCGGCTGCACGGCGTGGCGGGCTTCGCCGCCGCCGTCAGCAGCGCGCTGTCACGTTGCTGCGCTCAGCACTCACCTGCGGACGTTCGCTTGCTGAGACATGCCGCGCGCGGCAGAGCAAGGCATGGCAGGGGCGGATGGAGTCATCGCCCCTGCCATGCTTGCGTCTCATCACCATTTCTATCTGCCATCCAGGCATCTTCTCCTTCGCAGGAGAAGCAACCCCAACTGCGATCTTTCAACATGAGTCCACGCCCCAAACCCTCTGCCTTGATCTGGCTCGTGCTGTCGGCCGTCGTAATCGGCCTGGACCAGTGGAGCAAGGCCTGGGTGCTGTCCAGCCTGCCCGAGTACACCCCGGTTCCGGTCATCGACGGCTTCTGGAACTGGTACCGCACCTATAACACCGGCGCAGCCTTCAGCTTCTTGAGCGATGCCGGCGGCTGGCAGCTGTGGTTCTTCACCGCGTTGGCGGTGGGCATCAGCGGCCTGCTGGCGTTCTGGCTGTCGCGCACCGCCCGCGGCGAATGGCGCAGTGCGCTGCCCTACGCGCTGGTGATCGGGGGGGCGATCGGCAATGTGATCGACCGGCTGATGCACGGCCACGTGGTCGATTTCATTCAGTGGTACATCGGCAGCCATACCTGGCCGTCATTCAATATCGCCGACTCGGCCATCGTGGGCGGTGCCATCGGGATTGCCGTGTTCGGGCTGTTCGACAAGGGCAGTAAGCGCGAGCCGGGAATCGGGAATCGCCCCTGAAGCCCGGTTGCCGACGCGCCCCGCTTGCTCCGACCCTCTTTCTCCATTCCCGTAGAATGCTCGCCATGGATGTCCTGCTCGCCAATCCCCGTGGTTTTTGTGCCGGTGTCGACCGTGCGATCGAGATCGTCAAGCGCGCGATCGAGACGCTGGGCGCGCCGATCTATGTACGCCATGAAGTCGTGCACAACCGCTTTGTGGTCGACGACCTGAAGCAACGTGGCGCGATCTTCGTCGAAGAACTCGACGAGGTGCCCGATAACGCCACGGTGATCTTCAGCGCACACGGCGTCTCGCAGGCGGTGCGCCAGGAGGCCGAGCGCCGTGGTTTGAAGGTGTTCGACGCCACCTGCCCACTGGTGACCAAGGTGCATTTCGAGGTCGCGCGGCACTGCCGGGCCGGCCGCGATGTGGTGCTGATCGGCCATGCCGGGCATCCGGAAGTGGAAGGCACCATGGGGCAGTGGAGCCGCGAGCGCGGCCCGGGCACGATCTATCTGGTGGAAGACATCGATCAGGTCGCTACGCTGCAGATCAATCAGCCGGAAAATCTGGCGTACACCACCCAGACCACGCTGTCGGTCGACGACACCATGGGCATCATCGAGGCGCTGCGCGCACGCTACCCGGCGATGCAGGGGCCGCGGCACGACGACATCTGCTACGCCACCCAGAACCGCCAGGACGCGGTACGCGATCTGGCGCGGCAGTGCGATCTGGTGCTGGTGGTCGGCTCGCCCAATAGCTCCAATTCCAACCGGCTGAGCGAACTCGCCCGCCGTGACGGGGTGGAGTCGTACTTGATCGACAACGCCAGCGAGATCGATCCGGCCTGGATCGTCGGCAAGCAGAATATTGGCCTCACCGCCGGTGCGTCTGCGCCGCAGGTACTGGTCGATGGCGTGCTGGCCCGGTTGCGCGAGCTGGGTGCGGGTAGCGTGTCCGAACTGGAAGGTGAGCCCGAATCGATGGTGTTCGCACTGCCCAAGGAACTGCGGCTGCGTCTGGTCAGCTGACTGCGCGGCGGTGGCCAATGTTGCCCGCGGCAGAGTGAGCAGCGTTTGGGTACCGCCACGTCACTGGCGCCGGCCACGGTAGCCGCCCGCCCCTGGGGCGATTGACCAGCCCCCGGCTCCGCTCCTACAATGCACGGCTCGCCGGAATAGCTCAGTTGGTAGAGCGGCGCATTCGTAATGCGTAGGTCGTAGGTTCGATTCCTATTTCCGGCACCATCGCTTCAGCACTGGGTCGGCCCTTGGCCGGCCCAGTTGCGTTTTTGGCCTCTGTAGGCGCAATTTCACCCAGTTGTCGCATGCATTTCAGTGCGATTGCAGGCCGCAACGACGGCCATCACGGCACCCATCCTGGCTTACGCTGCGCTGCGACAACATGTCGCACGATTTTGCGCGCATTTATTGCGGCAGATCATTGCCAATGGGTTTCGTGCAGGTGCAGCAAAGACTAAAATTAGCGCGCTAACTCGTGTCTTCGGTCTGCGCGGGCCCGCCTTCAACAGGGAAGGGCATCGTCGGACATCTCCCTTGCCGGAGACGATGCGCGCGGCTGGCGTTCCTTCGCACTTGGATCGACCGATGATTCCGCTGAAACATCTCGGGCGTTTACTTCGTCCAGGTCTGATGTTGCCCTTCCTGCTGTTGGCAGGGTGCAACTCGGCCATCCTCAATCCGAAAGGCCAGATTGGCCACGACGAGAAGCAACTGCTGATCACCTCCGTGGTGCTCATGCTGATCGTGGTCATCCCGGTGATCGTGATGACGATTGCGTTCGCGTGGAAATATCGCGCATCCAACACGAAGGCGCGCTACGAGCCGGATTGGTCGCACTCCACCGCCATCGAAGTGGTGGTGTGGTCGATCCCGTGCGTGATCATCCTGGTGCTGGCGGTGCTGACCTGGCGCTCGTCGCATGCGCTGGACCCGTACCGGCCGCTGGATTCGGACGTCAAGCCGCTCAACATCGAAGCGGTGTCGCTGGACTGGAAGTGGATGTTCATCTACCCGGATCAGAACATCGCCACCGTCAACGAGATCGCGTTCCCGGTGCACACGCCGCTGAACTTCAAGATCACCTCCGATACGGTGATGAACTCGTTCTTCATTCCGCACCTGGGCACCATGATCTACGCAATGGCGGGCATGGAAACCAAGCTGCATCTGGTGGCCGACGAGCCCGGCGAATACTTCGGCCTGTCGACCAACTACAGCGGTCACGGCTTTTCGAAGATGAGCTTCAAGGCGCATGCGGTCGATCAGGCCGGCTTCGACGCGTGGGTGGCCAAGGTCAAGGCATCGCCGACGTCCTTGAATGCCGCCGAATATCAGGTGTTGGCTGCCAATCGCAACGACAAAGAACAGTATCCGGTCACCTACTACTCGTCGGTGCAGGACGGCATGTTCCGGTCGCTGGTCGACAAATACATGAATGGTCCGGGCCATAGCAAGGGCCATGGCGACCATGAGGCATCGGCTGTAGAGCCGGTCGCCATGTGCACTTCTGGAGACAAGTGATGCTAGGCAAACTTACCATCGAGGCGGTTCCGTACCACGAGCCGATCATCATGATCGCGCTGGGTGGTGCAGGCCTGCTCGGCCTGCTAATCGCGGGCGCCATCACCAAGTACAAGCTGTGGGGCTACCTGTGGAAGGAGTGGTTCACCTCGGTGGATCACAAGCGCATCGGCGTGATGTACATCATCGTGGCGCTGGTCATGTTGCTGCGCGGTTTTGCCGATGCGGCGATGATGCGTACCCAGCAGGCACTGGCGGGTAACGGTGGCGAAGGCGTGCTGCCTCCGCACCATTACGACCAGATCTTTACTGCGCATGGCGTGATCATGATCTTCTTCATGGCCATGCCGTTCATGACCGGCCTGTTGAACCTGATCGTGCCGCTGCAGATCGGTGCACGCGACGTGGCGTTTCCGTTCCTGAACTCGCTGAGCTTCTGGCTGTTCGTGGCCGGCGCAGCGTTGATCAACATTTCGCTCGGCGTCGGTGAATTCGCGCAGACCGGTTGGCTGGCGTATCCGCCGTTGTCGGGGCTGGAATACAGTCCAGGGGTCGGTGTCGACTACTACATCTGGGCGTTGCAGGTCTCCGGCTTAGGCACGTTGCTGACCGGTGTGAACTTCTTCGTGACGATCATGCGGATGCGCGCGCCGGGCATGACCCTGATGCGCATGCCGATCTTCACCTGGACCGCGTTGATCACCAACATCCTGATCATCGCTGCGTTCCCGATCCTCACCGTGGCGCTGGCGCTGCTGGGTGCCGACCGTTACCTGGGCACGCACTTCTTCACCAACGACGGTGGCGGCAACGCCATGATGTACGTCAACCTGATCTGGATCTGGGGTCACCCGGAGGTCTACATCCTGATCCTGCCGGCGTTCGGCATCTTCTCCGAGTTGATCGCCACCTATAGCCGCAAGCGCTTGTTCGGCTACACCTCGATGGTGTACGCCACCTCGTGCATCGGCGTGCTGTCGTTCGTGGTGTGGTTGCACCACTTCTTCACCATGGGCTCGGGTGCCAACGTCAATGCCTTCTTCGGCATCACGACGATGATCATCTCGATTCCGACCGGCGTGAAAATCTTCAACTGGTTGTTCACCATGTTCCGCGGTCGCGTGCACATGACCTCACCGGTGCTGTGGACCATCGGCTTCATCATCACCTTCACCATCGGCGGCATGACCGGCGTGATGTTGGCGATTCCGGCCGTGGACTTTGTGCTGCACAACAGCCTGTTCCTGATCGCGCACTTCCATAACGTGATCATCGGCGGCGTGGTGTTCGGCTACCTGGCAGGTCTGACCTACTGGTTCCCGAAGGCGTTCGGCTTCAAGCTCAACGAGAAGATCGGCAAGGCCTCGTTCTGGTGCTGGATCATCGGTTTCTTCGTGGCCTTCATGCCGTTGTACGTGCTCGGCTTCATGGGCATGACCCGTCGCATGAGCACCTACAACCATCCCGAGTGGGCGCCGTGGCTGTATGTCGCTGCGGCCGGTGCTGCGATCATCGGCATGGGTATCTTCCTGAATCTGCTGCAGATCGTTTACAGCGTGTGGAAGCGCAAGGAGCACATGGACTACACGGGCGATCCGTGGGATGGCCGTACGCTGGAGTGGGCAACCTCTTCGCCGCCGCCGTTCTACAACTTCGCCGTGCTGCCGCACATCGACGACCGCGATCAGTTCTGGGCCGACAAGCAGAATGGCAAGGGCTGGGTGCGTCCGTCCAAGTACGAGCCGATCCATATGCCGCGCAATACCGGTGCAGGCGTGTACATGGGTGCCTTCAGCGTGCTGATGGGCTTCGGTCTGATCTGGCACATCTGGTGGCTGGCCATCCTCGGCCTGGTGGGCATGATCGGTAGCTTCATCGTGCGCACCTTCGACGACGACATCGATTACTGGGTGCCGGCCGATGAAGTGGAGCGCATCGAAAACGCGCGCTTCGCCCTGCTCGAACAGCAACAGGCGGCGCAGGCCGCGAAGGTGGTATGACCATGGCTTCCTCGACCACGCTTGACCACGCCGCCCACGCGGGCGGCCACGATCACGACCACGAGCATCACGACGGCGGTGGCAACACCGTCTTCGGGTTCTGGGTCTATCTGATGAGCGACTGCCTGCTGTTTGCCGGTCTGTTCGCCACCTATGCGGTGCTCTCCGGCGCCACGGTGGACGGGCCGACCGCCAAGGAGCTGTTCGATCTGAAGTTCGTGCTGGTGGAAACCTTCCTGCTGTTGTTCAGCAGCTTGAGCTTCGGCTTTGCGATGATTTCTGCGCACAAGCGCAGCATGACCGGCCTGTATGGCTGGCTGGGCGTGACCGCGCTGCTGGGTATCGGCTTTCTGTGCATGGAAGTCTGGGAGTTCAATCACCTGATCCATGAAGGTGCCGGCCCGGGGCGCAGCGCGTTCCTGTCCGCCTTCTTCACCCTGGTCGGGACCCACGGTTTGCACGTGGCGTCGGGCCTGTTGTGGATGGCAGTGCTGGTGATCCAGATCTCCAAGAACGGCCTGACTGCGCGCAACAGTACGCGTCTGGCCTGCCTGAGCCTGTTCTGGCACTTCCTGGACATCATCTGGATCGGTGTGTTCACCGTCGTCTATCTGCTGGGAGCGCTGTAATGGCCAATCACCACCACACCGAGACCGCGGCCGATGCGCATGCCGGCGGTTTGAAGTCCTATCTGATCGGCTTCGTCATGGCCGTCATCCTCACCGTCATCCCGTTTGCGATGGTGATGAGCGGGGCGTTCTCCAAGGGCGTCACCATCGTCGTGATCTCGGTCATGGCCGCGGTGCAGATGCTGGTGCACATGGTGTACTTCCTGCATATGGATCGCACACCCGAGCAGCGCTCCAACGTGCAGGTGGGCCTGTTCTCGCTGCTGATCATCGGCATCGTGATCGTCGGTTCGCTGTGGGTGCTGCACAACATGAACGTCAACATGATGCATTGAGACGGCGCCACGCCGGATCGCGTCATGCTGTTATGAAGAAGGCCGCCAGCGATTGGCGGCTTTTTTTTGCGCATGAATTTGCCTGCGGCATGACCAATGGCATACGGGGAAGCCGTGGTGGGCGCTTAGCATCGTGGGCTTGCCTGTTTCAGGTCACCCGCGGAGTTGCGATGAAGATGCCCACCCTGTTGTCCGTGTCGTTGCTGGCAGCACTGTCGTTGCCCGCTGCCGCGCAAACCGCGCCGCCGCAGGACGTGCCGTTCGACGGCACCTTGAAGATCGACGTCGATGCCACCGACCTGGCGCACCGCATCTTCAAGGTCAAGACCACCATGCCGGCAAAGCCGGGCCCGATGACGCTGCTGTATCCGCAGTGGATTCCCGGCAACCACTCGCCCACCGGTCCGATCGACAAGCTGGCCGGTCTGGTGATCAAGGTCGATGGCAAGGTGGTGCCATGGACTCGCGACCAATTCGACGTCTATGCGTTCAAGGTGGACGTACCGCAGGGCGCCACCGAGCTGGTGGCCGAGTTCAAGTTCCTCTCGCCGCAGGCCCCCAACCAGGGCCGGGTGATGATGACCCCGGAGATGCTCAACCTGCAGTGGAACACTACGGCGCTGTATCCGGCCGGCGTTTTCGCACGCAACATCAAGGCGCAGGCCAGCGTGACGCTGCCAGCTGGCTGGAGCTATGCCACGGCGCTGGAAACCGAGCGCCGCGTCGGCGACACGGTGACCTTCAAGCCGATCGATTTCGATGATCTGGTCGATTCGCCGATGTTCGCCGGCAAGTACTACAAGCGCGTGGAGCTAAGCGCCGGCAAGCAGCCGGTCTACCTCAACGTGTTCGCCGACGAAGCCAAGTCGCTGGACGCCAAGCCCGAGCAGATCAAGGCGCATGCCTCACTAGTGCAGCAGATGGACAAGCTGTACGGCGCGCGGCATTTCGATCATTACGAATTCCTGCTGGCGCTGACCAAGAGGTTGGGCGGCATCGGCCTGGAGCATCACCGCTCCAGCGAAAACAGCGGCGTGCCCACTTACTTCACCGAGTGGGACAAGAGCTGGACCGGACGCGACCTGCTCGCACACGAGTTCAACCATTCCTGGAACGGCAAGTACCGCCGCGGCGCCGATCTGGCCACGCCCAACTTCAACGTGCCAATGGGCGACAGCCTGCTGTGGCTGTACGAGGGCCAGACCCAGTTCTGGGGCGAAGTGATGTCCGCACGTTCGGGCCTGTGGACGCAGGATCAGGCGCGCGAGATGCTGGCCGGCGTGGCGGCGAGCTATGAGCGCGGCCGCCCCGGCATGGCCTGGCGTACGGTGCAGGACACCACCAACGACCCGACCATGTCGATGCGCCGTCCCAAGGCATACCGCAGCTATCAGATGGCCGAAGACTATTATTCCGGCGGCCAGATGATGTGGCTGGAAGTGGACAGCAAACTGCGCGCGCTGACCAACAACAAGCGCTCCATCGACGATTTCGGCAAGGCGTTCTTCGGCATGAAGAACGGCGATTGGGACGTCAATCCGTACACCTTCGACGACATCGTCGCCACCCTCAACGGCGTGGCCGCCTACGACTGGGCGAGCCTGTTGCGCAGTCGCATGGACGGGCATGGTTCGTTGAACGGCGGCATCGAAGCCAACGGCTGGAAGCTGGTCTACAACGAGGAGCCGAATCTGGCTACCAAGGCCGACGAGAGCGACGACAAGGACGCCAGCCTGACCTATTCGCTTGGACTGTCTTTGAAGGCCTCAGGCGATATCAGCGATGTGCTGTGGGACGGCCCGGCCTTCAACGCCGGCTTGATCGCCGGCAACACGATCGTGGCGGTCAACGGCCGCGCCTTCAGCAGTGAGGTGATCAAGGACGCGATCAAGGCGGCCAAGGGCACCACCGCGCCGATCGAGTTGCTGGTCAAGCGCGGCGATCGTTACGACACCGTGCGCATCGATTACCACGGTGGTCTGCTGTATCCGCATCTGGAACGCATCGCCGGCACGCCTGACCGTTTGAGTGAGTTGTACAAGGCCAGGTAAGTGCATGGCTGATGTGTGCGCGTAGGCGCATGTCGACAACGCAGCCGCAGGGACGACGGACGTCGATCCTGCGGCTTTTTTGTGCTGCAGAATCAGAACTTCCCGATCGCAGGTCGGCCGCGCGCTGCGGCGCCGTCGCGCATGCTGAGACCGTCAGCCACTATCCTGTCGCATCAACGACAACAGGCAAGACGACGATGGCGAAGGCGAAGACGGCCTATGTCTGCGGCGAGTGCGGCGCCGAGTACTCCAAATGGCAGGGGCAATGCACCGAATGCGGTGTGTGGAATACGCTCAGCGAAATCGTGCTGGAAAGTGCCACCCCTGGCGGCAAGGCCTCGCCTGCGGCGTCGCGTCGCAGTGGTTGGGCCGGCAAGACCGAGGCACCCAAGATCACTGCGCTCAAGGATGTGCAGCAGTCCGAACAAGCGCGCGTGTCCACCGGCATCGGCGAGTTCGATCGCGTGCTGGGCGGTGGCCTGGTCGAAGGTGCGGTGGTGCTGATCGGCGGCGACCCGGGGATCGGCAAGTCGACGCTGCTGTTGCAGGCGCTGGCCAGCATGGCCTCAACGCTGCCAGTGCTGTACGTCACCGGCGAGGAATCGCTGGCGCAGGTAGCCGGGCGAGCGGTGCGGCTGGATCTGCCGCTGGAAGGCTTGAACGCCCTGGCCGAAACCGGCATCGAAAACATCCTGCAGCACGCCAGCGTGGCGCGGCCGAAACTGATCGTGGCCGACTCGGTACAGACCTTGTGGACCGAATCGTTGACCGCAGCACCTGGGTCGGTCAGCCAGGTGCGCGAGAGCGCGGCGCGGCTGGTGCGCTATGCCAAGGAGACCGGTACGGCCGTGTTCCTGGTCGGGCACGTGACCAAGGAAGGCGGCATCGCCGGCCCGCGCGTGCTTGAGCACATGGTCGATGCGGTGCTCTATTTCGAAGGCGAAAGCGGCAGCCGGTTCCGCCTGCTGCGCGCGTTCAAGAACCGCTTCGGCGCAGTCAACGAGCTGGGCGTGTTCGCGATGGGCGAGAAGGGCCTCAAGGAGGTCTCCAACCCGTCGGCGATCTTTCTGTCTGGCGGCAGTACCCAGCAGCCCGGCAGTTGCGTCATGGTGACCCGCGAAGGCACCCGGCCGCTGATGGTGGAGGTGCAGGCGCTGGTGGATGCCTCGCCGCTGTCCAATCCACGCCGGGTGGCGGTGGGATTGGAGCAGAACCGGCTTGCAATGTTGTTGGCGGTGCTGCATCGGCATGGCGGCATCGTGGTGGGCGACCAGGACGTGTTCGTCAACGTGGTCGGCGGCATTCGCGTGCAGGAGACCGCGGCCGATCTGCCGGTGTTGCTGGCGGTGCTGTCCTCGCTGCGCGACCGGCCGTTGTCCGAGAAGACGATTGCCTTTGGCGAAGTCGGGTTGTCCGGCGAGATCCGTCCGGTGCCCAATGGCGAGGACCGTCTGAAGGAAGCCGCCACCCATGGCTTCAAGCGCGCAATCGTGCCGCGTGCCAACGCACCGAAGACGGCCAGCATCAAGGGGATGGAGATCATCGCGGTGGAGCGGCTGAGTCAGGCGCTGGAGGCCGCGGCCGACTGAGGTGTGCGACTGCGACTGCGCCGGGGGGCAGGGACGGGGCAGACTGTCCGGCCAAGCGCGGGGTTCGCGCAGTGGGCGCTGCCAGCAGGCAGCGTCAAACATTGCCATCGCCTGACGCTCCCCAGCGGAGCCGGCGACCGTCCGTCGGCTGGCGCCCGGCAATTTGCATGTGGGCGTGAAGAAAACGTTTTCACCAGAGTACGGCTATGGCACCATGCGCGGCCCGTTGCACTGTGCACCGGATCACAAACACTGCTGACTGCTCGTACTGGAGAACCACGATGGAATGGATGTTGTTGCCGCTCAAGCGTTACGCCGACTTCGAAGGTCGTTCGCGTCGCAAGGAATACTGGATGTTCATGCTGCTGCAGGTGATCGTTCTGGTCGTGCTGGGCATCATGTTTGGTATCGCAGCGGCGGTGATGGGGGGCGAGAACGGCCCCGGTCCGCTGGCATGGGTGGTCGGCGCCATCATGGCAATCTTCGTGCTGGCGCTGATCGTGCCCAGCATTGCAGTGACCGTGCGCCGTCTGCATGACCAGGGCAAGTCGGGTTGGTTCTACCTGATCAGCTTCGTCCCCTACGTCGGCGGCTTTGTCGTGCTCGTGTTCATGTGTCTGGACGGTACCCCGGGCCCGAACCAGTACGGCGAGAGCCCGAAGCAGTAATCGCTTTGCACAAAGTGGATTGAGCGATGGCGCAGGAATTCCTGCGCCATCGTCGTTTATGCGGCTTGGAGCGACCAGGCAAGCGTCGCGAGCGGTGCTCAGGTCAGTTCGCTTGGACGGCGCGAAGAAGTCGCAATGTCGCGTGGTACCTGCCGATCTCTAGCACGGGCTGCGCTGCCGCGTTGATCGCATGGCGTACCGAGCACGCCATCGCCGGGCGCAATCACGGCGACGCGCTGTGGCCGCATCGAGCCGGTTGCCGCCCGATGGTTGTGCAGTCGTTCTGTCAGCTGCCCTTTGGCGTCTGCACTGGGCTAGCTGCTCCAGCGGAGCGGCCCTAAGCGCAATCGGTTGTACCTCGGCCAATGCAGGTGCTTATTGCGCATGCAACCGGGCGAACTGCATTCCACAAGAGGACAAGGCAGCAAGCCTGCAAAGCGCCTCACTTGGCTGATTTCCAGCGTGGGGTAGCGCATGAGCAGCGCAGCGGCCTGCAGTCTATCTGCGCCGATGGAACCCTGTCGGTTCCTGTTTAAGTCAGCCTAAATAGTTCGAAAATGAAGTTAATCGGATAACTCAAGTGCGCTGAAAATCGCAACTAAGACCGCATGACGCCGTCGCTAGTGAATGCACGTCGCTACCGTCGCTATCCGCAATGCTGTTACTTCGATACGTGCATCGGTCTGGCCTGATTCCGAGAGCAGCGTTCAGCAGGCGGCGGCGTGATGTCCGGTACTCGAACCCACGCTTTTGCCAAGCATTGGCGGGTCCCTGTCCTGCAGCGCGAGCTCAAGCTTGTAGCCATGCGAATACACGGTTCTGATGCGGACCACTCCACTGTGGTTGCACAGCTGCAATTTCTTGCGCAGCTTGTAGATGTGTTGCTCCATCGTGCGATCGGTGAACTCGGTGTGGCTACCCCAGACCGCCTTGGCGAGCTGGCAGCGGCGGAAACAGACGCCGGGGCTGGAAAACAGCATCCAGGCAATCGAGAACTCGCGCGCGGTGAGCACGATCGGCTTGCCGTGCAGATAGACGGTGTTTTCTTCGCGTATCAGCTGATACGGGCCGACGGTGAGGTGCTGCGATTCCTGGCAGGTCTGGGGTGCAGGGGTAATCGCCAATGCCGCGCGCACCTGGAGTTCGCACGAATTGAATGGGAGCGCTAACACTTCTTGTGCGCCGGCTTGGTACCAGGCCAGGATGTCGTCAGGGCAGTCGAAACGTCCCAGCACGATCAGCGGCGTGGGATGACCGCTGTGGCAGCGCTGCCAGGCCAGGACCGAGCTATCGTCCGAGGCGACGCAGGTCGCATCGAAAATCAGCAGTTCGCAGGGCGAATGCCGCAAGGAGCGCAACAGCTCCAGCTCATCGGAAAACACTGCAAATTGCGGCCCCAGCGGGGCAAGGCTCGCGTTGACCTGCGATGCCAGACGCGCGTCCTGCGTCAACAGGAAAGCCGATCCATGCTTGCCGGGAGGATTACCGTGCATCAGCCAGCCTTCCCATGACGGCACACGTACCAGTCGTGCGTGCGGTGCCGATCACGGGCCGCAGGCGTCGCCACAAAATCCACAGAGAGAGATAAGTGCATTGCCATACCATCCGGCTGCGAAGGGGGGGGGGGGGAGGGTCTGACCGAGGTCGGACGAATGGTATGTACCATTCCAGCGGCAGAAAGTTTCACTGCTACGCACTTTTCTTCGGGTTTGGGTCGGTGCGCTTTAGCTTGCGCTCATCTATACGCAACGCAGCTCTTACATATTGGGTATGTATAAGCCGATGCATGCATATCCACGCGCCGTGTCTGGACATGTTTGTCCGGATGGGCAGTAGAAAATTGGTTTGGAAAGGTCTAGACCAAGGTATTGCGATTACGGCGAAGCCGCCGCGCTTAGGGAATAGGTTCAGCTGGGCAGGTAACACGAAAGTTACTTTTGTTATGAGCGGGACGTGCCCGCAGCGGCGTGACTACGGTGCGCCTGTCGCGCATGCCGAAATCGACTCAAACACCCCAGAATCCGCATCGAGACCGTGCGTTGGCAGACGTTGCAGGACGGCGCTGCGCTGTCCGGGCGCAGCGCGACGTCCGTACGTGTTCGGATGGTGGGAAATGTCCTGCGCTAGACAATGCGCACGCTCTGCAGAAAAGAATGCCGCATATGCAAAACGCACGGCAGAAGCGTTGGAAGACAGAGTGAGGTTTTTTGATTTTTGCGGTGCTTGCAGGTGGGAAATTCCATTGGATCCGCTGCATACAATCGTTTGCGCCAGTGAGAGCTGCGCATTGTTTGTTTTTGCTCGTCCCCCCAAGAGAGAGCCCGGCATGATCCTTTCAACCTACTTCGCAGCGATTTCTGCGTTGTCTTACGCAGATCGTCTTCCTACCTATACAAGCAGGATGCTGGTTGGTGCCTGGCCGCAAGGTCTGCAACATCTTCAACAACGCCGCGATGGCCAGGGAACACCCGATGGCCCCGACGATGAGGTCAGCCTGCTGGGCGCCAGCGGCGATGCCCTATTGATTCTCGAATACCAGGAAGAAGCCGAAGATGCATACCGCCATGCGCTGAAGGCAATGCGCGGCCAACAGCGGCAGCTGCGGCTGCTCTCGTGCCGCAATACCGCCTGGTTGATGCTGAGCCAGCGTCGTCTGAGTGCGGCGTTGAACTGCTTCGCGCAGCTTGCGATGGACCGCGATACGCCGGCCTGCCTATGCGGCGAAGGTCTGCTTGGCAAGGCGCTGACCCACTTTCACCTCGGCCAGAGCACGTTGGCCCTGCAGACGCTGGAGCGTGCGCGCGAGTCGCTGTCCGAGCTGGAAACCGGTGCCTCGGACTGGTTGCGCATTGCCACCGCGCTGCGCCTGGACATGATTGCGCAGCTGCGCATCCGTCGCGCCGACCGCATGAGCGACCACGTGTTCTGGCAGGCCACGCTGCGCCAGGAAGACGCCGCGCATGCCTTCGAGCCCAGCGAACTGCGCGCCTGTATCGCCGATCTGGCCGAGAGCATGCCGGTGCTGGCGCAGCGGATGCGCCACGTGCGCAACCTGCTGCGGATCGCTGGCGGCGACACCTTTGGGTTCGACGCGCAGATCGATGCGCTGCCGGCTGCGGCAACCGGTTGCCCGCCCTGCGCGCGGCAGGATGCGCAGGTGGAGCTGGCATTGGCTGCACTGGCGGTAGGCCGCGCCGATCTGGCCGAGCGTGCCCTAGCCGGGGCCGGCCGGCATCATGCGCCGCGCTGGAATCTGGAGTTCGAGTACTGCCAGGCCAAGATCAGCCAGGCGCTGGGCCGTACCGAACAGGCCTTGCTGCTGTACAACCGCTACGCGCTGGGTGCGGTGCAATGCCTGCGCAGCGAAGTGCAGGCACCGCGTCTGCTGGAAAGCGGCACCCCGGCGCACGTCAGCGACGATATCTCCGCGCGCCTGCCGGCCAAGTACCGCCGTGCCTACGGCTACATGATCACCAATGCCCACCGCTCGGACCTGTCGATCAATGAAGTGGCCGCGCAGATCGGTGTGACCGGGCGTGCCTTGCAGCAGGCGTTCAAGTCGGCCACCGGGCTGTCGCCGACCCAGGTGCTGCGGCGTTATCGCATGCAGAGCATCCGCGACGAGCTGCTGGCCGAAGGCGGCTGCGGCAGCGTGTTGCAGGCGGCCAGCCGCTGGGGCGTTGGCAGTCGTTCAGCGCTGGCCAAAGGCTATCGCCAGCACTTCAATGAAGCGCCGATGGAAACCCTGCAACGTTAGCCGACAGCGCCACGGCCCGGCATGTACGCCGGGCCGTGGCGCGTCGTTTCCGACGACTGGATACGGGCTGGTCGCGGGACGTATGCAGCTGTACGCACGCTGGCGCAGAAGCCGAAGTGAGACGTGCGTCCAGGATGGCTTGCGGCTATCCTTGCCGGCTCGCACTGCCACTCAGGAGGCGCGTCCGAGGACGGGCGTGGCCGCCAAGGAAACGACGACGATCATGCAAGATCATATCTCCGAGGCGACGGACGCCTCACAGATCCGCCGCGCCGGCGTCGATCTCAATGGACTGATGTCCGTTCTCAGCAAGCATCTGTATTCCACGCCGGTGGTCGCGCTGCGCGAGCTGGTGCAGAACGCGCACGACTCAATCCTGCGGCGCCGCCTGGAACAGCCCGATTGGCAAGGCGAAGCGCGCATCCATGTGCATGCCGATCCGGCGCAGGGCATCGTGCGCATTACCGATACCGGGGCCGGGCTCACCCAGCAGGAAATTCACGATTATCTGGCCACCGTAGGCGTGGGTTACACCCGCGGGCTGCGCCAGGGAGGCCACGAAGATAGCGGCCTGATCGGGATGTTCGGGCTGGGTTTCTTGTCGGCCTTCGTACTGGCGCGGCGCGTCACCGTGCGCACCACCTCGTACCAGAGCCCGACGCTGGGGCATTGCTATATCTCCAGCAATGCCGAGCAGTACACGGTCAGCCCGATCCCGGCGCGCGCGCAGGTGGGCACCGAGGTGGTGCTGGAATTGCACGACCAGTATCTGTCGTTGGCGCAGGACGCGCGCCTGCACGAGATTCTGTCGCGCTACTGCGCCTTGTTGCGCGAGCCGATCTGGGTCGGTGCCGATGCGCAGCCGATCAATCCGGAGCCGCCGCCGTGGCGCATGGACGACGCAGTGCCGCTGCATCCGGTGCAGGCATGGCGCCGGCAACGCGAGTTTGCGGCGCGCTTCGAACGCAATTTCGAACCGCTGTGCTGCATGCCGGTGCGTGCGGCCGACGGCAGCGATGCGGTCGGCCTGTTATGGGTGCAGGACGGGGCCACCTACGGCACCAGCGACAACCGCAATCTGTCGGTGTTCTTGCGCGGCATGTTGCTGGACGACAATGCGCGCGAATTGCTGCCGCCGTGGGCCGGTTTCATCGGCGGAGTGATCGAATCCAACCGGTTGACGCCGACCGCGAGCCGCGAGGATCTGCAGCGCGATACGGTCTATAGCTCGGTGCAGCACGCCTTGTCCGAAGCCCTGGTGCAGGGCCTGGCGGAGGTGGCGCGGCAACAGCCCGAAGCCTGGCGTCGCATTCTGTTGCGGCATAACGAGGCCTTGTTGGGTGCGGCGCTGTGCGATGAGCGTCTGTTCGACTTGCTGCTGGAACATGTGCGCGTGCCGACCTCGCAAGGCGATCTGCCGGCCCAGCAGCTACCGGCGCGTGGCGCGGTGCATGTGATCCTGGACAGCGACAGCGGTTTCGAAGAAATGTTGTTCCGCGCGATGGGCGTGCCGGTGGCGTATGGAAACCGCTACGCGGTAGTGCCGTTTTTGCGTCGGTGGGCGCAGGCGAAGGGCGTGCGCCTGGTCGAGCTGGGCACCGAGCATGGCAACCGCCAATTGTTCCATCTCGATACGTTGCCGGCCGACGAACTGGCGTGGCTGGAACAGCATCTGGGCGATGGCGAAGCGCTGGTGCCGGCGCGCTTCAGCCCCGAAGAGCTGCCGTTGGTGGTGGTGCCCGACCGCGAGGCGGAACTCAAACGCCGGCTGGAGCAGGACGAAAACGACAAGCGGGTGTCCACTGCAGCGCTGCGCCTGGCGCGGCAGTTCACTGCGCGGATCGAAGCGCGCCAGACTCAGCGGTTGTATCTCAATCTCGACAATCCCGCGCTGCAGGCATTGCTGGCCGCACAACGTGCCGGCAACCCGCAGGCCGCGGTCGCCGCGCGCTTGCTGCGCTCGCTCAAGGTGATTGTCTCTGCGCAAGGGCGCGCGCAGCCGCAGGCGGGTGGCGCGGAGTCGGGCGGTTCGGATCTCAACAAGGCCTTCGGCGATCTTGCCGAGGCCGTGACCCAATTGCTGGCGCGCTGAGCGCCGCATTCAAGGAACAACGCAATGGAAATCTGGAACTGGGTGGAGAAGCTGCAGGACGACCTGGGCGAAGCCGGGCAACCGCAGAATGCGCAGCTGCTGACACGCCTGACCGACCATATCTGCGATCTGCAGATCGAGCGTGCCGAAGCCTTGTTGCCCGAGGCGCGTGCGCTGGGCAAGACGCTGGCCAACCCCTGGCTGGAGGTGTTCGTCGGCCATTGGGAAATGCGTAACCGGGTCGGCAATCTATGCGAAGGCGAGCGCGCGCTGGGCGATGCGGTGGCACTGTTCGAGCGCGCGCATCGCGCCGATGCGGTGGAGTGCCCGCAATCGGTGTGTGTCACCCAGGATCTGGCGGCGTGCTACGCCAACATCGATGGCCCGGGCTGGGTGGAAGAGCGCATCGAGGTCTGCGATGAAACCCTGGGCCGCATCGACCCGAGTTGGTCGTGCTACCAGTGCCTGAGCTGCGAAAAAGCCGATGCCTTGCTCGACGACGGCCGTGGCGACGCGGCGCTGAGCTATCTGGAGCAGCAGTCGCAGACCATCGTGGCGCACGGCGGCCAGATCTACGACGGCGTGCCGGACATGCGGATCTCGATCCTGCTGTCGTTGGGGCGTGCAGCCGATGCCCTGGCGCTGATCGAACAGCGCGAAGTCGAGGCCGCGCGCGAGGGCGCGGAGTGGGCCAACTGCAGTCAGCCGCGTCGCCTGCAGAAGGCACGCGCGCTGGCGCTGTTGCAGCGCGATGACGAAGCGATGGAGGCATTGCTGCCGTGGCGCGAAGTGGCGCCGCGCTATCGCCTGCATTGGCTACGCGCGGTGGCGGTGCTGACCTCGCGCGCACCCGAGCGCAACACCTGGGATCTGGGCAGCCGCCTGCAGGTTATGCTGGATCATTACGCGCAGGTCGGTGCGCATCGCATCCTGATCGAGGCCGCCGAGCTCGCGATGGATCTGGCGCTGCAGCGCGGTGCGGTGTGGACCGCACGCCGGCACCTGGCACTGGCGCGCGCGCATGCGCCCAAGTTGCGGCAGGACCGTGGCGCCACGCAGGCGCTGGATGGGTGGGCTGCGCGCATCGCATCCGCATCGGCGGGCGAGGACGCGCCTGTACCTGCGGCGCAGTTGCTGGAATGGTTGAACGCGCAGGGCGAGGAGGCGGTGCGCAATCCCGAGCGCGAAGCGCAATGGTTGCTGCAGGCGGTGGCCGAGCGTCCGGACGATGCCGAGCTGGTCGATACCGCGGCGTCGGCATTGAGTGCCTGCGCGGCAGACGAGCAGGCGATCGCGCTGTTGTGGGATTTCGTGCAGCGGCATGCCGACCGCGAAACCAGCCCCACCTTCCGCCTGATGAATCTGTTGCTGGGCCGCGGCGATGACGCTGGCGTGCGCCGACTGGCGTTGCTGTATCGCCCGCAGGTACCGGTGGCGGCGTTGTGGTGCGAGGCCCAGCTTGCGCAACGCTTGGGCGATTGGCCGGCGCTGGAACAGGCCTGTACCGCGCTACTGGAGCTCTCGCCCGGCTCGCACGGCGCGCGCGGGCTGCTGGCGCGCATGTATCTCAACACCGGCCGCTTTGCCGAAGCGGCCGATGTCTACCGCCAACTGATCGCGCTGATGGACGAGCCGCGTTCGGCGCATTGGGACCATATGACCGCCGCCAGTGCCGCGCAGGACTGGGATGCGGTGCGGGTGTCGGCAGCCGCGATCGGCATGGAGCTGAGCAGCACCAGCGGGGTTGTCGAAGAAGATTGGGGCTGGGTGATCGTGCGGTGCGTGGACGACGGCGAAGTGGGCGAGTACTACGCGCGTCGCACCGGTCCGGTGACTGCACGCATCATCGAAAACGCACCGGCCCACCGCCGTCAGCATGTCGGCGACTGGGTGGTGTTCGATGCGGAACTGCTGTATCCGGCGCCGGAGGACGAGGCCGAGCGTGCGCGGTTCGTACCGACCTATGCGCAGGTGCATGTGCTGCAGACAGGTGGCTATGGCAGCAGCTGGCTGGTGGACGGCGTCCACCCTGGCGACGAGGTGATCGAGGCGCTGCGTGCAGATATGGAAACGCGCGGCTGGAAGGCGTGGCTGCATAGTCGCGACGACTATCGCGTGGTCGACCCGGAGCACCCGGATGCATTCGACCCGGAGGATGCGACGTCCGGGCTGCCAGGCGTGTTGTTCACCGTGGCGCTTCCGGAAAACGTCGCGCCGCAGGAACTGCATCGCGTACTGCGGTGCACGACCTCGCGCTGGTCGCATCCGATGTGCTGGCTGCGGTTGGCCGAAGCCTGCGAGCAGGACACGCGTCCGCATCTGGAGGCGGTGGAGCGCTACGGGCTTTAGAGCGGCTGATGCCGCAGGGGTTGGGGATTAGGAGTTCGGGATTGGCGTACTGCTTTGTACGCCGTCTATGCGGTCTGCGGTGACGTGCGAAGGTGCGTCGGTTCTCGCGCGTGCAACGCTACTGAGCGTGGTCCTGTGCCACTCGCACACTTCGGTTCTTAGCGCGCCGTCCCAATGCTTCGTGCGACCGGTGTGTCGCTGGTCGCCGCAGGGATTGGGAATTCGGGATCGTCGTGCTGTTCTGCGTGCCGTCCGTGCAGTCTGCGCGGACGTGCGAGGTAACTGTCCCTCCCGTGCTTGCAACGATCGTGGCGGGGCGGGATATGTCTTTGTTTGAGCAAGACGTTGTCGCGCTAGCGGCAACGTCGCCGTCCGTGTGCGATCAGCTGCGGTTGCCGTAGCGCTCCAGCCAATGCGCGTATGACGGCGGCAGCAACCAGGACGGACGCGCTTCGCCCAGTGCCAGTGCCGCCTGGTACGGCCAATGCGGGTTGGCCAGGTGCGCGCGTCCGACCATCACCAGCTCCATCTGCCCATCGGCGACCACGCGGTTGGCTTCGATGGGGGCGTCGATGTTCCAGGACGAGGCGACCGGCAATTGCGCCTCGCGGCTGACGCGTTCGGCGATCGGTGCCAGCAGCGCCGGGCCCCATGGAATCTGCGCATTCGGCGTGCTGAAGCCCATGCTGACGTTCAACAGGTCCAGGCCGCTGCGTTTGAACTCGCGGGTCAAGTCGATCGCTTCGGCCAAGGTTTGTTCGTCGCGGCCGTCGAACTCGATGACACCGAAGCGTGCAGTGAGCGGCAGATGTTCCGGCCACACCGCGCGCACGGCCTGCAGCGTTTCCAGCAGAAAGCGCGCGCGGCCTTCGACGCTGCCACCGTAGCGATCCTCACGGTGGTTGGCGTGCACCGAGAAGAAACTCTGTGCCAGATAGCCGTGGGCGAAGTGCAGTTCCAGCCACTTGAAGCCTGCATCGCGTGCACGTTGCGCGGCGGCGACAAAATCGCCACGCACACGGGCGATGTCGTCCAGCGTCATTGCCCGCGGCAGTTTGGACAGGCCGCCACCGAAGGCGACTGCGGACGGCGACAACGTGTCCCAGCCGCGCGCATCGCCGTCGGCGATATGGTCGTCGCCTTCCCACGGTGCGTTGGCGCTGGCCTTGCGACCGGCATGACCGATCTGGATGCCGGGCACCGCACCTGCTGCGGTGATCGAGGCGGCAATGCGTGCCAGCCCTTCGGCCTGCGCGTCGTTCCACAAGCCGAGACAGCCTGGGGTAATGCGACCTTCTGGCGATACGCCGGTCGCCTCGACGATGACCAGCCCGGCGCCACCGCGCGCCATGCTGGCGTAGTGGACCTGATGCCAGTCGTTGGTAAAACCGTCGACGGCGGTGTATTGGCACATCGGCGGGATCGCGATGCGATTGCGCAGCGCGACATCCTTGAGCTGGTAAGGCGAAAAAAGCGACGACATTGCGGGGAAGGAACCTTGGAAAAAGCGGTTGGCGATCAGACCACGCCGACGGCCGGATCAAAACACTGCCAGTAGCACACCGCGTTGCAGCGGCTTGGGGATGCACCGCCGAGGCCGGTAGCGGTTGCTTGAGTGCCATGGCGTGGTGGGTGCAGAAGCAAAGGGCAGATGCGCGGCGCAATGGCGCCACGCGCGCGCTCCCGGCGCGTGCGCGCACACGCAAGACCCGCGCGACAACGCGTAGCAACCGTAGCAGCCCTAGCAGCCCGGGACATGCAGCTTGCAAGAGACCGGCACTCGCGGTTGCTCAGGCACACATATCAGCAGCCAATCACACACATGCAGTCCGCGCCTGCGCACTCCCGACCAACACCAAGCACCCTAATGCCGATTCCCGATTCCCGATTCCCGATTCCCGATTCCCAATTCCCAATTCCCAATTCCCAATTCCCAATTCCCAATTCCCAATTCCAACGACGTGTCCCGGTGCACGTTCGGCGCTTGCGCTGCAATGTCAAACTGCCGCCAGTAGCGTCCTCTGACTGCTACAGGTTTGGTCGCTGGTTGCCGAATCTGAATTGCTTTACTCTGCTGCGCATCGGCGTGGGGGCGCCGCGTCAGTCATGGCGCAGGCCAACCTGCATGCCCAGTGTCTCCTCTTAACTTTGGCGGGTGATCTCATGGTGGCATTGCAGCAGCGCTCAATCGACGCGATCCGTGGCCAAGAAGCCGCGTTGTTGGCCGCATGGCTGGACGTAGGCCTCGGCAACGATGCGCGCATCTCCCGGCAGGATCTGCAGGCCCAGGGCGCGGACTTTCTTCGGCTGTTGGTCGCTTCCTTGAAGGACGACGGTAGCAGTCTGGACAGTGCCGAGTGGAGCGAAGTGCGTCGCTTCCTGGAAAATCTATCGCGCGACCGCGCCACCCGCGGCTTCGATTCGCAGGAAACCGCCAACTTCATCTTTTCGCTCAAGCGCGTGCTGTTCGAGCTGGTGCAGCGCGAATACGCCAGCACGCCGGAAGACCTCGCCCAGCAGCTGTGGGCGCTGTCCGAACTGCTGGACCGCCTGGGGCTGTACACCGTCAAGGCATTCCAGAAGACCCGCGAAGACATCATCGTGCGGCAGCAGGAAGAAATGCTGGAGCTGTCCACGCCGGTGGTGAAGTTGTGGGACGGCGTGCTGGCATTGCCGATGATCGGCACCCTCGATTCACAGCGCACCCAGGTGGTGATGGAATCGCTGCTGCAGCGCATCGTCGACACCGGCTCGGAGATCGCCATCATCGACATCACCGGCGTGCCTACCGTGGACACGCTGGTGGCGCAGCATTTGCTCAAGACCGTCACCGCGATCCGGCTGATGGGCGCCGATGCCATCATCAGCGGCGTGCGCCCGCAGATTGCGCAAACCATCGTGCATCTGGGCCTGGATCTGCAGGGCATCGTGACCAAGGCCAACCTGGCCGATGCGTTGGCGCTGGCGCTCAAGCGCACCGGCGTGACCGTTAACAAGGCAGGCTGACATGGAGCGCATCCCGATCCTGCGGATGGGCAATCTGTTGCTGGTCACCATCCAGGTGGACATGCACGACCAGCTCGCGCTGCAGCTGCAGGAAGACTTGTCGGAAAAGATCAGCGTCACCTCCGCGCGTGGGGTGCTGATCGACATCTCCGCACTGGATATCGTCGACTCGTTCATCGGGCGCATGATCAGCACCATCTCCGGGTTGGCGACGCTGATGGGCGCCCGCACCGTGGTGGTAGGCATGCAACCGGCGGTGGCGATCACCCTGGTGGAACTGGGGCTGACCTTGCCCTCTGTGCGTACGGCGCTCGACGTCGAACGCGGCATGCGGCTGTTGCAGCAACCCGACCCCGCATCATGACCACCGGCTCGCAGCCGGTGCGGACCGAGCAGGACGTCGTGATGGCGCGGCAGACCGTGCGCAAGCTGGTGGTGCAGTGCGGGCTGCGCTTGGTGGACCAGACCAAGCTGGTCACCGCAGCCAGCGAGCTGGCGCGCAACACCGTGATCTACGGCGGCGGCGGCGACATGGATTGGGCACTGGTGGAAAGCGGTATCCGCAAGGGCGTGCAGCTGACCTTTCGCGACGAAGGTCCGGGCATCCCGGATCTGGATCTTGCGCTCACCGACGGCTGGACCTCCGGCAGCGGGCTGGGGCTGGGCCTGTCCGGCAGTCGACGGCTGGTGGACGATTTTGTGCTGGACACTGCGGCCGGCAAGGGCACGCGCATCACCATCACCAAATGGAAGTGAATGTCGCCGGCGCACTCACCCAGGTCATCCGCGTTGAGGAAGTGAGCCAGGTAGGGCAGGTGCGCCGCGATGCGGTGGCGCTTGCGCAGGCCATTGGGTTCGACGAATACGCTTGCGGCCGCGTTGCCCTGGTTGCGACCGAGCTGTGTACGAATCTGCTCAACCACGGTGGCGGCGGGCAGATCCAGCTGTGCAGCGTGGCCGGTCGCGACGGCATCGGCGTGGAGCTGTGTGCGCTAGACCAGGGCCCGGGCTTTGTACTCGCCGATTGTTTGCCCGACGGCTATTCCACCGGCAGCACGCCAGGCAACGGCCTGGGTACGGTGCACCGGAATGCGGCGCTGCTGGATGCGTATTCGGACCGCACCGGGGCGGTCGTGTTGGCGCGCGTCTATGCCGATGCACGCGCCACGCGCGATCTGCCCTATGGCGCGATCCGGCTGCCGCTGCATAACGAAGTGGTGTGTGGCGATGCCTGGCATCTGGCAATCGATGCGCAGCGCGTCACCGTCACCCTGATCGATGGCCTGGGCCACGGGCCGGGCGCGGCCGATGCCGCCGATGCCGGCGCCCGCGTTGCCGCCACTGCCAGTGGCTACCCCGATGAACGTGTCGCACGACTGCATGCCGGCATGTCCGGTAGCCGTGGCGGTGCTGCGGCGGTGATGCAGTTCGACCGCAGCAGTGGGCAGGTGCGCTTTGCCGGCGTTGGCAATATCGGCGCAATGCTGTGCGACGGCGATGGTGTGCGCGGCATGCCGTCGCACCCGGGCATCGTCGGCGTGCAGTTTCGCAAGGCCAACCCTTTCGATTTTCCGCAGGCTGCGGGCAAGCTGCTGGTCATGCATAGCGACGGTCTGCAGACACGCTGGAACCTGCGCGATCACGCCGGGCTGTTGTCGCGCCATCCACGCATCATTGCGGCGGTGCTGCTGCGCGATTATGCGCGCGGCCGCGACGATGCGTGCGTTTTCGTCATGCGCCTGGGAGGCATGCAATGAACGCATCCGATGCAGCGCCCGGCAGCGCTTCGATCGCCGAACTTGAAACCCTGCGCCAGCAGAACCAGGCGTTGCGCCAGGAGCTGGAAGAAACCAATCAGGGCGTGCTGGCACTGTATGCCGAGCTCGACCAGCAGGCCGAACAGCTGCGCGAGGTATCCGAACTCAAGAGTCGGTTCCTGTCGTACATGAGCCATGAGTTCCGCACGCCGCTGGGTTCGATCCTGAGCATCACCCGGCTGCTGGAGGACGGCATGGACGGACCGCTCAACGACGAGCAACTCAAGCAGGTACGCTTTGTCAGCGCGTCGGCGCGCGAGCTCACCGAGATGGTCGATGACCTGCTGGATCTGGCCAAGATCGAAGCTGGGCGGGTCACCATTTCGCCGGGCTGGTTCGATCTGATGGACCTGTTCGCAGCGTTGCGCGGGATGTTCCGCCCGCTGACCGATGCCAGCCGCACGACCTTGATTTTCGAAGATCCGCCGGTGCTGCCGATGCTCTACACCGACGACAAGAAGCTGGCGCAGATCCTGCGCAACTTCATTTCAAATGCGCTCAAATTCACCCCGCAGGGCCAGGTGCGCGTGCTGGCGCAGCTGGAAGGCGACGAGCACGTACGCTTCAGTGTGCAGGACACCGGTATCGGGATCGCGCCCGAGCTTCACGATGCTTTGTTCGAAGATTTTGTACAGGTGGACTCGCCGCTGCAGAAGCGCCTGACCGGCACCGGGCTGGGGTTGGCGATCTGCAAGCGGTTTGCCGAATTGCTTGGCGGACGGGTGGGCATCAACAGCGTGGTCGGGCAAGGCTCGGAATTTTTCGTAGTCCTGCCGGTGACGCTGGCAGCGGAGAAGGCACTTGAGCAGTAAGCAGCACATTCTGGTCGTCGATGACAACGCGGTGACGCGCTATTCGGTGCGGCGCGTGCTTGAGCATCACCGTTTTGTGGTCGACGAAGCCGGCACCGGTACCGAAGGCCTGAGCAAGCTGGCGACGCAGACCTTTGCCGGTGTGGTGCTGGACGTCAACCTGCCGGACATGAGCGGCTTCGACATCGTGCGCAGCTTGCGCGCCGAGCCGCGCACCGCGTTGTTGCCGGTGGTACACGTGTCTGCCGCATCGATCGCCACCGGCGACATGATCACCGGCCTGGATGCCGGCGCCGATGCGTACCTGATTCATCCGGTCGACCCCAATGTGCTGGTCGCCACCTTGCGTACGCTGTTGCGCGCGCGTAATGCCGAAGAAGCATTGCGTGTCAGCGAGGCCCGCTTCCGCGAGATCTTCGAGCACATCAGCGCGCCGATCGCGGTGGTCGATGCCGCCCTGCACACGCATGAACTCAACGCGGCGTTTCAGCGCCTGATCGGCGACGCCACGCCGGGCGATGCGATCCATGCCGCCGGGCTGGATCAAACGGCCACCGTGCAGGCGCTGACCAGCGCATTGGCGCAGCGCGAGCGCTGGAGCGGCACGCTGTCGATCCTGCGCGATGGCAAGCTGTGCGAAACCGAATGGCGGGTGTCGCCGTACCGCGAGCCGGATCTGGGCCTGCTGATGGTGGAAGACGTCACCGAGCGGCGCGAGCGCGAGCGCGAGCAGCGCCAGGAGCTGGATACCGCCACCACCGAACTGGCGCACCAGATCGCCGAACGCCAGCGCACCGAAATCCAGCTGCTGCAGGCGCAAAAAATGGAAGCGCTGGGCAAGCTCACCGGCGGCATTGCGCACGACTTCAACAATCTGTTGACCAGCATCATTTCCGGCCTGGACATGATCCAGCTGGCGGTGGAATCCAACCGTATCGAACGTGTGCCGCGCCTGGCCGAGATTGCCACCGGCTCTGCGCATCGTGCTGCAGCGCTGACCCAGCGCATGCTCGCGTTTGCGCGCAAGCAATCGCTGGATGCGCAGCCGTTCGACGTCAATCTTCGCGTGCGTTCGCTGGAAGACATGCTGCAACGCTCGATCGGCGAGAACATCGCCTTGGAGCTGGAGCTTGCCGATACCTCGCTGGTGGCCATTGCCGATGCCAACCAGCTCGAGAACGTGGTGCTCAACCTGGTGATCAACGCCCGCGACGCCTTGCGCGGGCAGGGCACGATCTGTGTGCAGACCGCGGCCTACACCGCGCACAACGACGCGGAACTGGACGATGGCGAATACGTGGCGGTCAACGTCATCGACAATGGCAGCGGCATCGAACCTGCCGTCCTCAACCAGGTGTTCGAGCCGTTTTTCACCACCAAACCCATCGGCGAAGGGACTGGCCTTGGGTTGTCGATGACCTACGGCTTTGCGCGCCAATCCGGCGGTACCGCGCGTATCACCAGTGCGATCGGCAAGGGCACGACGGTGGCGTTGTTGCTGCCGCGCGGACTGTCGGCAAGCGCGTTGCCGCCGGCACCGGCGCCGACAACGCCGCGGGCGCGCAACGCGCGCATCCTGCTGGTGGACGACACCGACGTGGTGCGCATGATGGTGAGCGAGGTGCTCAGCGACGCCGGCTATGAGGTGATCGAAGCCGAAGATGCCATCGGTGCACTGGAGCAGTTACGTACCGATGTGCAGATCGATCTGCTGGTGTCCGATGTCGGCCTGCCGGGCATGAACGGGCGCGACATGGCCGACGTGGCGCGTACGTTGCGTCCGGGGTTGCCGATTTTGTTCATCACCGGCTACGCCGAAAACGCGATCACGCGGCAGGAGTTCCTGGCCGACGGCATGGCCTTGCTGCCCAAGCCCTTCAGCCTCAACGATCTGCTCAATACGGTGGGGCAGATGCTCGACAGCAGCGTGCTGGCGCGCGCATAAGGCGCAGTGATTTGCATGTTGGTGTGGGTGGATGCGACGTCGGATACGACGACGCTGCGGCACGACGCTGCTGTTGCGGCACTGGATGCAATAAATCGCATCCGCAGTAGCGCGTTCGATCAGGCCTGCGCCAGGCGCAGACACCGCAAGCAACAGAGCGCGCCAGTTTTCGCGTGCACTGCATGGAGCTGATTGCACGGCAGTGCGGTGTAAGTGTGTCGGCAGTCAACGCGAATACGCGTACGGCCCGAACGTGGCGCCCAGAAAACCGCCGGCCGTCTCGGTGCTGAGCAGGGTGGCGTCGCCCTGTTCGAGCAGCGTCTGCCACTGGCCGCTGCCCACCGCGTAATCCACATGCACGCGCGCGCCGTCCAGCGCAAAGCGCAGCTGCACCGGTTGCGTTGCATCGGGCAGCGGCGCACGCGCCAGCACGGTGCCGGTGCTCGGGTCCTGCAGGCCGGCGCGGCGATACAGCACCACCGACGCGCCAGCCTCATCGCGCACCAGCATGGCTGCCAGAAAGTGGCTCTCCTTGGCCACGAGTGCAAGACCGGCCTGTTCGCCGGCCGCCAGCGCGCTGCCATCGACACTGGCCGCCAGCGTGGCGTGGTGATGCTGCAGGCGATGGCCCAGATACGCGGGTTGGCCGCGGCCGATGTCGCCCAGCGCGACCTGCGATGGGGTGATGCGCAACCCCTGCGGGCCGGGCAGGTACCACGGTTGGGTGGGCGGGTGGATGGTCATCCATTGCATCGGCACGCGCGCTTCCTGGAAGCGCTCGCTCCATTGCATCGGGCCGCTGGTGGGCAGGGTCTGGGTGCCGCTCGGCAATGCGGGACGCGTGGCCACCGGCGGCACAGCACTGCCGTGCGGCACTACCTGCGGCCAGCCGTCGCGCCATTGCACCGGCAACAAAAAGGTTTCGCGGCCAAGCGCGTAGTGGTTGCCCTGATACGGGCGGGTGCCCAGGAACACCGCCCACCAGGTGCCGTCCTTGAGCTCGACGAACTGCGCGTGCCCGGTGGAGGTGATCGGTGCGCTGCGGCTCGGGTCCAGGTCGCGCTGGGTCAGCACCGGATTGCCGCTCCAGGGCTCGTAGGGGCCGGTGATCTGGCGGCTACGGTAGATCATCTGCGCATGCTGCTCGCCGGTGCCGCCTTCGGCCGCGGTGAGGTAGTAATAGCCATCGCGGCGGAACAGATGCGGGCCCTCGATGTGCTCGGGATTGGTGGCCGGTTGAAAGCCCGAATCCACGATCGCCTGACGCGTGCCGACCAGCTTCATGCGGGTCAGGTCCAGCTGCTGCAGCCAGATGGCGCGGTGTCCGTCGTAGCGCAACTTGCCGGCGGGCACATCGTTGTTGACCAGCCAGGCGCTGCCGTCGTCATCGAAAAACAGCGACGGGTCGATGCCCTTGGCGTCGAGCCAGATCGGATCGGACCACGGCCCGGCCGGATCGGTGGCGGTGATCAGGAAGTTGCCGCCATCGCAGTAAAAACAGGTGTTGGCGATGTAGAAGGTGCCGTCGTGGTGGCTGATGCTGGCGGCGAACAGGCCACGGGTCAGTTCGTCGCGCCCGTAGTCGACTTGGTCGGCGCGATCGATCGCGTTGCCGATCTGGTTCCAGTGCACCAGGTCGCTGCTCTTGAACACTGGCAGGCCGGGAAAATAGCCGAACGTGGAATTGACCAGATAAAAGTCGTCGCCGACCCGGATCGCGGACGGGTCCGGATAAAACCCGGCCACCACCGGATTGCGGTACTGCGCCTCGGTCGGCAACGGGCCGCCGTCATCGCCCTGGTAATCCACCTGGGTGATCAGTGCGCTGCCGGCGTAGGCCAGCTGACAACTCACCGCGGCCATCAGGCCCAGCATCCATCCGATTGGTTTCACGACAGGTCCCCCGATGCGCGCTACTGGCGTAGCGCCAGCCTCGCGGCAGCATGACAGCTCGCCGCCGGGCAGGGCATGCCGTTTTGCCATGCCGCACGCGTGTGGTGGCATGGCTGTGCGCAACGTGGCCGATGGGCGCGGATCGGCACGCCTGCCACTTCGCTGCAACATTGCTGACATATCGTGCGCGCGGCGCCATGCGGCGCCCCCTTCTGGCAGACCCATGCCGAACGGACTCATCTTCGCGTCTTTACCCAAGGATCAACCCGCATGTCGTTGTACTCGTCTGTTTCTCCGTCGCTGAGGTCCGTTGTTGCGCATCTGGATGCGCGTGCACCGCAACGTACGCCGCTGGCACGCGCCTGCGCCGGTCTGCTGCTCGCCTCGATGGCCGCTGCCGCATCGGCCCAGCAAGCGCCGGCCAGCCAGGACGAGGGCAGCCCTACTGCGCTGGATGCGGTGACCGTCACCGCCGAGCACCGCGAGCAGAACCTGCAGGAGGTGCCGGTGTCGGTGGGCGTGGTGCAGGGCACGGCGATGCGCGAGTACACCGCCGGCGGCGACGACACCTTGCTGGCGCTGTCCGGCCGCGTGCCGGGCTTCTACGCCGAGACCACCACCGGGCGCATCTTCCCGCGCTTCTATATCCGTGGCCTGGGAAATATCGACTTCTATCTGGGTGCCTCGCAGCCGGTTTCCATCATCCAGGACGACGTGGTGCTGGAGCACGTGGTGCTCAAGTCCAACCCGGTCTACGACGTGGACCAGGTCGAAGTGCTGCGCGGCCCGCAGGGCACCTTGTTCGGCCGCAATACCACCGCCGGCATCGTCAAGTTCGACACCGTCAAGCCCGGCGATACCTACACCGGCCGCGTCGACGCCAGCTACGGCAGCTACAACACGGTGTCGCTGGATGGCGGCTTCGGCGGGCCGATCAACGACGTGCTGTCGTTCCGCGTGTCGGCGTTGTACCAGCACCGCGACGACTGGGTGGACAACACCTTTGCCGGCAGCAGCGCCGATGGCACGCGCACCCCGCGCAAGGATGCAATGGGCGGCTACAACGACCGCAATGCGCGCCTGCAGGTGCTGTTGAAGCCCAACGATGTGTTCTCGCTGCTGGGCTCGGTGCACACCCGCGATTACGACGGCACCTCCACGCTGTTCTTGCGCAATGCGGTGACGCGCGGCAGCGACAAGGTCGACGTGCCGCGCGATCGCGTGGCCTACGACGAAGCCAACGACAACCCGCAGGCCTACAAGACCGATGGCGGCTCGATCAAGGCGATCTACGATTTCGGCGGCGTCTCGCTGACCTCGATCACCGCTTACGAAACCACCTCCGGCTATAGCCGTGGCGACACCGATGGCGGTGCGGCGGCCAACTACCCGGTCAATGGCGTGCCGAACGGGTTCGGCCAATCGATGGGGCAGATTCGCGATCTGGATCAGTACACCCAGGAACTGCGTCTGGCCAGCGAGGGCGACGACGCGCTGCAGTGGCAGGTGGGCGCGTTCTATTTCGATGGCCGCGACACCACCGATTTTTATCAGCGTGCGTATTTCCTGCGCACTGCTGCGCGCAATCCCAACAATTGGGTACGGCTGCGCAACACCAATACCTCGTGGGCCGGCTTCGGTCAGCTCAGCTATAAAGCCACCGATGCGCTGACGCTGACTGCCGGCATCCGCCAGACCAAGGACACCAAGGAAACCCGTCTGCTCAAGACCGCCGACACCGCGGCCGGTGCGGTGACCTACCGCGGCCGTCGCGATGTGCGCATGTCAGACACCCAGCCCAGTTGGGATCTGAGCGCGATGTATGAACTCAACCCGGACCTGAGCGTGTATGCACGCGTGGCACGCGGCTTCCGCGGTCCCACCATCCAGGGCCGCAGCGCGGTGTTCAATTCGGATTTCACCACTGCCGATTCGGAAACCATTCTGTCGTGGGAAGCCGGCATCAAGAGCAGCCTGTTCCAGAACCGGCTACGCCTGAATGTCAGCGGTTTCACCTACACCGTCGATGACATCCAGCTCAACGGCAACGATTCGGACGGCAATGGCGTGCTGTTCAATGCCGACAAGGCCAAGGCCTACGGTCTGGAAGCAGACCTGGATTGGCGCCCGATCTCCAACCTGTCGCTGACCGCGGGCCTGAGCCTGTTGCATAGCGAAATCAACGACAAACGCGTGTTTGCGCAGGCCTGCGCGCTCAATGGCGTGGTGGTGTGCACGGTCAACGACCCCACCATCCGCGTCGGCGCCAACACCTTCGCGCAGATCGACGGCAACCCGCTGCCCAACGCGCCCAAGTACAACCTCAACCTGGCCGCGCGCTACGACATTCCGATGGGCAACGACGGCGCGTTTTTCGTGTCCACCGACTGGAACAAGCAGGGCGAGACCAGCTTTGTGCTGTACGACTCCACCGAGTTCCGTGCCGACGGCAACTTCGAAGGTGGCCTCAAGCTGGGCTACACCGGCGGCTACGGTGCATGGGAAGTGGCGGCATTCGCGCGCAACATCACCAACGAAAAGAACGTCAAGGGCGTGATCGAAAACTACATGGCGGCGGTGTACAACGAGCCGCGCATCGTGGGCGTGTCGGTCAACGTCAACTGGCAGTGATCGCCAGCTGATCGGTGGGCTGCGGCGTACGCGTCGCAGCCGCGCCTGTATCGAAGAAGGCCAGCTGCGTGCATGCGCAGCTGGCTTTTTTATCAGCGACCGTCCAGCACCGAGCGCACCCAGCTGACGATCTGCGCACTGCTCACCGCGCCGGAATGACGGCCGATCTCATGGCCGCCGCGGATGACCAGCAGGGTGGGGATGCTGCGGATGCCAAAACGCGTGCCCAGCGCAGGATGCAGATCGGTATCCACCTTGGCCAGCCGCACCTGCGGCTCCAGCGTCGCGGCGGCGGCCGCAAATTGCGGTGCCATGCTCAGGCACGGCGCGCACCACGGCGCCCAGAAATCCACCACCAGCGGCAGTTCGCTGCGCACGGCATGCTTGTCGAAATCCGCTGCCGACAAGGTTATCGGCGCCCTCAGAAACAGCGGCCGATGGCAACTGCCGCAGTTGGGCGCATCGTGCAGGCGTGCGCGCGCAACGCGGTTCATGGCGGCGCAGTTCGGGCAGGCGATCAGGAGCGGTGCGTCGGTCATGCGGTGGTCTCCGGTGGACAGGCAATGCAGTCGCGACGCCCGGACATCACCGACGGCACATGCGGCTGCATGTGGTCAGTGTAGCGACCACGGCAGAAGGCCCTGTGTCGGGAGGCCGGCCGCCGCGCATGATGCCTGCGGCGGCCAGGCGACAGCGCGCGGGCAATCGCGCGCTGCTTCGCTCAGGCCGATTGCCCAAGCGCCACGATCGGGACAAAGCCGCCGTAGATCATGCGTTTGCCATCGAACGGCATCGGGTTGACGGCCGGGTCCATGCGCGGGTCGTCCATCATCTTGCGCATGCCCGCATCGCGGGTGGCCTTGTCCGGCCATTCGATCCACGAAAACACCACGATCTCGTCGTCGGTGGCCGCTACCGCGCGCTGGAAGTCGGTCCATTGGCCCTGCTGGACATCGTCGCCCCAGCACTCCATCACGCGCAGTGCGCCGTACTCCATGATGATCGTATCGCCCATGCGGGCGTACTCCTGAAACGTGTCCTTGTTGGCCTTGGGCACTGCAAGGACAAACCCATCGACATACGACATAACCGCCTCCGCTGACATGACGCACGGCGTGCGCCTGATGATGACGAACAGATGTTGGTGCGATCGAAGAACGTAGAGAGCCGTGTTCAGGCGCGTGGCACCAGGGCATCGAGCGGAGCATACGGTGCATTTCGGCGACTGGCACTGCTTGCGCTCGCATGACCCCATCGGCTGCGGTTGAGTCCGGCGATGCGTCACAGGGCGCGCCGATGACGTGCGATCCACGTTGGATGCGCACGCCAGGTGCGGTTGCGATGCTGCAACGCCCAGATGGGCTGGTGGTGAGCGGTGCGGGGTGCGCCGTGCGCCTGCGCCGGGCATTGCGCGGACGTCGAGCCGCACAGCGCAGCGTGGCCACATGCGTTGTCGCAGGCCGCCAGCGCGTTGCCTGGCCGCCCGCGCGTGCTGCGATCATGCAGCCAGGTTGTGCCGCCGCAGTGTTGCTTCGAACACCACATCGCCGGCTTCGTTGCGCGCCTGCAGCGTGCCGCCGTGCGCCTTGACGAACTGATCGGCGATGAACAATCCCAGCCCCAGTCCCTGGCTGGCATGGAAGCTGGCCTTGAACGGTTCGAACAAGCGCGGCATCAAGCTGTCGGGGATGTGCCCGGTGTTGCGGACCGACAGCCGCAGCACGTCGCGCTCGCGGCCGTCCAGATGCACCTGCACCGGATGATTGCCGCCATGCAGCACCGCATTGCCGACCAGGTTGGACACCACCTGCGCCAGCCGATCGCCGTCGCCGTCGCCGTCCAGGTCGCCTTCGGTGCGCAGGTCGATGGTGGTGAGCGGGTTGGCCTGCGCCACCTCGCCGACCACGCTGTGCGCCACTTCGCCCAGATTGCACGGGCCGAACTGCATCGACAGCCCGTCGGTGCGCAGGCGCGAGAAATCCAGCAGTTGTTCGACCATGCGCGCCATGCGCCGCGCGCTGGTTTCCAAATGTCCGAGCGTGCGTGCGGCCGAGCCGTCGCCATCGACGTCCAGGCTCAGTTTGTCCGCACACAACAGGATCACCGAGAGCGGCGTGCGCAGATCGTGGGTGAGCACCGCCATCATGGTTTCGTTGAGCGTGAGCGCGCGTTCCAGCGAGGCATTGCGCGCCTTGAGCAGCCGGCGCTGTTGGTACAACTCGATGAACACATTGACCTTGCTCAGGATCACGTGGGGCTCGATGGGCTTGTGCAAAAAATCCACTGCACCGCTTTCGTAGCCCTGGAACGCGCGCATCGGATCGTTTGGCGATGCGGTCAGGAAGATGATCGGGACATGCCGGGTCCGCTGCGAGCCGCGCATCAGTTCTGCGAGCGAAAAGCCGTCCATTTCCGGCATCTGCACGTCGAGCAGGGCCAGCGCCACATCGTGTTCGAGCAGCAGTTCCAGCGCTTGCGCGCCGGAGGATGCGCACAGCACCTGGATACCATCGCGCTGCAGCAGCGCTTCCATCGCCACCAGATTTTGCGGCACATCGTCCACGATCAGGAGCTTGGCGGGTTCGTCGCCGTGCGCAGCAAGGCCGGTCGTGGTGAGATTCATGGGTGAAAGACTTCCAGTCGGTTGCAGATCGCCTGCAGGGTCAGCACCGCATCGGCACCGGCGTGAGCAAGGGCAGAGGCGGGCATCAGCGGAGACGCGGCATCATCGGGCAGCTGGATCCAGGCGGTGCCGCCTGCTGCGCGCACTGCGGCCACGCCGGCACTGCCATCGCTGCTGGCGCCGGTGAGCAGGATCGCCAACAGACGCTCGGCAAACACGTCCGCAGCCGATTCGAACAAGGGGTCGATCGCCGGGCGCGAGAACAGCACCGGCGCATCCATCGACAGGGCCAGGCTGTCGCGGGTTTCCACCAGTAGGTGATAGTCGGGCGGGGCGATGGTCACGGTGCCGGGGCGCAATGGCTGCTTGTCGTCCGCCTCACGCACCGGCAACGCGCAACGCGCGTCCATCAGCTCGGCCAAATGGCTGGTGCGGTCGCGCGGCAGATGCAGCACCGCCAGCACTGGCATCGGCAGATCGGCGGGCAGGTGGGACAACAGCGCCTGCAGCGCCATCACGCCACCGGCGGAGGCGCCGATCACGATGGCGTCGAACTGCCGGTACGCAGGAGTGCTGCTCATGCGGCCTTCCGATACAGGCGTTGTTCGCGTGCGCAGGTTTCAAAGGCCTGCGCATGTGCGCCGAATTGCAGCGATTCCTTGCTGCCCAGGCCCAGAAACCCGCGGTGCACCAGCGCGTCGAAGAACAGGCCCACGGCACGGTCCTGCAGGCCGCGGTTGAAATAGATCAGCACATTGCGGCACGACACCAGATGCACTTCGGAGAACACCGTATCGGTGGCCAGGCTGTGATCGGCGAATACGATATTGCGCTTCAAGCGGCGGTCGAACACCGCACCGTCGTAGGCGGTGGTGTAGTAGTCCGACAACGACCCACGGCCACCGGCATCCAGATAGTTGCGGCTGAACTGTGCGATGCGATCGATGCCGTACGCGCCGGCTTCGGCCATGTTCAACGCTTCGGGATTGATGTCGGTGGCGTAGATCACGGCCTTTTCCAGCAAGCCTTCTTCGTGCAGCAGGATCGCCAGCGACCAGACCTCTTCGCCGGTACTGCAGCCGGCCACCCACAACTTGATCGACGGATAGGTGCGCAACACCGGCACCGCATGCTCGCGCAACACGCGAAAGTACGCCGGGTCGCGAAACATCTCCGACACCTGCACGGTGAAGAACTGCATCGCCTGCGCAAACGTCTCCGGTTCGTGCAGCAGCCGATGCTGCAGATCGGCCACGCGGGCGCACTCGAAACGCGCCATGGCATGGCGCATGCGCCGCCGTAACGACGACACCGCGTAATCGCGAAAATCGTAGTGATAGCGCTGGTACACCGCTTCCAGCAGCACCCGCAACTCCAGATCGAAGAGTTCAACCGGCGTCATTGCCGCGAGCACCAGACCCGGCACAGCGACACCAGCTTGTCCACGTCGATGGGCTTGGCGATGTAGTCGTTGGCACCGGCTTCCAGGCAGCGTTCGCGGTCGTCGGCCATGGCCTTGGCGGTCAGCGCGATGATGGGCAGATCCTGCCACTGGCGATTGGCGCGGATCTCGCGCATCGCAGTGATGCCATCCATCTCCGGCATCATGATGTCCATCAATACCAGGTCCACCTCACGCTCGGCCAGGCGTTCCAGCGCTTCGCGGCCATTGCGTGCGATCTCCAGGGTCACGCCCAGCGGTTCGAGCACGCTGGACAGCGCAAAGATGTTGCGCACGTCGTCTTCGGCCAGCAGCACGGTGGCGCCATCGAGCACCGCATCGCGGCGACGTGCTTCACGCAGCAAGCGTTGCTGGTCGCTGGGCAGCGAGGCTTCCACGCTGTGCAGGAACAGGGTCACTTCGTCGAGCAGCCGTTCGGGCGAGCGCACGCCCTTGATGATGATGCTCTTGGAATACCGGCGCAGGCGCTGTTCTTCGTCGCGGGTGAGCGCGCGGCCGGTGTAGACGATCACCGGCGGGAACGCCACTGCGTCGTTGCCGGCCATGCGTTCGAGCAGGTCGTAGCCGCTGCCATCGGGCAAGGTGAGATCGGTGACCATGCAGTCGAAGGTCGAGCCGGCCAACTGCGCCATCGCCTCGGCAATGCTGCCCACCGCAACGATGTCCAATTGGTCGCGCGCCAGCAGCAACTGCAGGTTTTCGCGCAAGGCGCTGTCGTCTTCGACGATGAGCAGGCGACGCACCGCACGCGCGTTGGTGTCTTCCAGTTGACGGATCGCACCGGCCAGCAACTCGCGCGTTGCCGGCTTGATCAGATAGCCCACCGCACCCAATTCCAACGCGATCTGGCTGCGTTCCAGTGCAGACACCACGTGCACCGGGATGTGACGGGTGGCAGGGTCGCGCTTGAGGCGTTCGAGCACGCTCAGGCCGGAGGCATCCGGCAAGCCGATGTCGAGCAGGATGCCGCTGGGGCGCAACTCGGCGGCCAATCGCAGCGCTTCTTCGGCGCTGGGGGCGACTACGCAATCGAAATCCAACTCGTGCGCCAGGTCCACCAGGGCCTGCGCAAAGCGGGTGTCGTCTTCCACCGCCAGGATCAGCCGGCCGGGACGGGTGCGCTGATCGCGGTCGTCCTGTGCGCATTGCTGTGGCGCCGCGTTGGGCGCAGGAATCGGCAGCGGCACTGCAGCGGAGACAACGCCGGTGTGCTTGCCAGGCCGCGCTGTCATCGTCATGCCGGTGTGGTGACGCGATAGCGCGGGCGCGTTGATTGCACTCGACGTCGATGTCGCCTCGGCGGCGCGCATCGCTTCTGCTGGTGCACCGTCGGTCGGCAATTCCAGGGTGAAGCAACTGCCGCGCCCGGGTTCGCTGTCCACGCTGATGCCGCCGCCCATGCGTTGTGCCAGGTCGCGCGAGATCGACAAGCCCAGGCCGGTGCCGCCATAGCGACGCCGTGTGCTGCCATCGGCCTGCCGGAACGCTTCGAAGATCACATCGGTCTGTTCGCGTGCGATGCCGATGCCGGTGTCGTCGACCTTGAACAGCACCCGTCCCGGCGCGCTCGCCTGGATCGACAGACTGACCGTGCCGCGTTCGGTGAACTTGATCGCGTTGGCCAGCAGGTTCTTAAGGATCTGCTGCAGACGCTGGTTGTCGACCACCAGCTGCGTCGGTGCGTCGGCCTCGGTTCCGATCTCCAGGGTCAGGCCCTTCTGTCGCGCCAGCGGTTCAAAGGTGTCGCGCAGTCGCTGCAGCACCGAGCTGGTGGCGACGGTATCGTCGGTCAGTTCCACGTGCCCGGCTTCGATCTTGGACAGATCCAGGATGTCGTTGATCAGCGCGAGCAGGTCGTTGTTGGACGACAGAATCGCCTGCGCGTACTTCACCTGGTCGGCGCTCAACGTGCCGTCCTTGTTGTCGGCAAGCAGCTTGGCCAGGATCAGCGCGCTGTTGAGCGGAGTGCGCAGCTCGTGCGACATGTTGGCCAGAAATTCCGACTTGTAGCGCGAAGCGGTGGCCAGTTCGTTGCCATTGCGCACCAGCTGGCCTTGCGCGACCAGCAGCGCCTGCTTCTGCGCTTCCAGCGCCTGGGTACGTTCTTCCAGCTGGACGTTGGTTTGTTCCAGCTCGGCCTGCTGCTGTTCCAGATCGCTTTGCGATTGCTGCAGGCTGCGGCTTTGTTCTTCCAGTTCTTCGTTGGCCACGCGCAGTTCTTCTTGCTGCGTCTGCAGTTCCTCGCTCTGCCGCTGGGTTTCTTCCAGCAGGGCCATCAACTGCGCGCGCAGCAGCGCGGTGCGCAGCGCCAGGCCGATGTTTTCACCGCAACGTGCCAGCAATTCTTGCTCGCGCGATCCGGATGTCTGCGCGTCGGTGACCCGACCGAGTTCCAGCAGACCGATTACCCGGCCATCGGCAGTCACCGGGGCCAGCAGCAATTCCTGGCAGGCGCTTTGACCAAGGCCGGAGGCAATCTGCAGATGCCCGGCATCCACGCCGCGCACGCGGCGCACCGTGCCACGCTGCAACACCTCACCCCATTGGCCGGCATTGCTGGGCAGCGTCTTGGGCATGTCGACCGGTAGCGCCGCGCCGCCGGTGAGCCGCAGGCGCTCGCCTTCGATGCGGTACAGCGCACCGACCTGTGCGCCCAAGGTGTCGCACAGCGCGCGCAGCGCGGCATCGGCCAAGTTTTCCGGGCTTTGATCGCCACGCAGGCTGGCTTCGACCGTGTTTTCGGCCTGCTGCAGCCACAACGCCAATTCGGCCTGACGACGTGCGCGGATCGCCTGCGTCACCACCAACGCCATCGCCAGAAACGAGACGCCGCCAATGCTGCGGTTGATCGATGAGAAGCTCGAATTGGTGCTGGGCGGCGCCAGATGAAAACCGATCGCCAGCAGCACGCACGACAGCACGCCGACTACCAGCGGCGCCTGCGGGCGGTTCTGAAAGACCGTCACGCCGACCGCCACGAAGTAGGTTAGCCATACCGCATACCCCAGCGGCGTGACCAACTCCACGCTCAACGTGCCAGCCATCAAGGCCCCCGCGATGACCCAGATCCAGCGGTCGCGTGTGGTCGAGATGTTCTGCATGAGGCGCGCGCACCAAACTGAGAGGGCGGTCATGGTAGCCGATAACTTTCACGCGCCAATCGCCGGGTTTTTGACGCTTTTCCAGCCGGGTTGGCTTGCACGCAGCCTTCACGGCAACGTCACTATGGTCGCGCGCTTTTCCGGGGGAACATCGTGCGATGGAGACGGAAACGACCATCGACAACGCAGGGCCGCTGTCGCACGACAGCCGGCAGTGCCAGCTGTTGGTGCAAAGCGTCTCCGATTACGCGATCTATATGCTCGACACCGGCGGCTATGTGCGCAGCTGGAATCCCGGCGGTGAGCGCATCAAGGGCTATACCGCTGCTGACGTGCTTGGTTCGCATTTTTCGCGTTTCTATCTGCCCGAAGATGTGCAACGCGACGAGCCCATGCAGAACCTGGACATTGCCAAGCGGCAGGGGCGTCTTGCTGCTGAAGGGTGGCGCGTACGCAAGGACGGCAGCCGCTTCTGGGCCAGCGTGGTGATCGAACCGGTACTGGAGTTCGGCGTGCTGGTCGGGTTTGCCAAGATCACCCGCGATGTCACCGACCGCCATGACGCGCAACGTCTATTGCAGCAGGCGCAGCACGCGCTGTTGCATTCGCAGAAAGTCGAGGCACTGGGTCGGTTGACGCTGGGCATGGCGCACGACTTCAACAATCTGCTGACGGTGATGGTGACCAGCCTAGATCTGATCGCGCTGCGTGCCGGCGACGATGCGCGCACGCGCATGCTGGTGGAAGCGGCGCAGACCGCGGTGGATCGCGGCACCTTGCTGACACGCCAGCTGCTCGCCTTCGCACGTGGGCAGCGCCTGGTTCCGGAGCGGCATGCCGCCAATGCGGTGGTGACGCGCACGCTTGAACTATTGCGCCGCGCCTGCCCGACCGCGGTAACGCTCTCGCTGGACTTCGCCGATGCGTTGCCCGATGTATGCGTGGACCCCGGCCAACTGGAAGCGGCGCTGCTCAATCTGGTGTTCAATAGTTGCGATGCGATGTCGGCCGGTGGCGCCATCACCGTGATCACCGCCGTGCAGCAGCGCGTTGCACCGTCTGCGCCGCAGGGCGCCACGCGTCGTTACGTCAGCATCGCAGTGCGCGACAATGGCCCCGGCATGTCGGCACAGGTGGCGCAATGCGCCAGCGAGCCGTTTTTCACCACCAAGGATGTCGGCAAAGGCTCCGGCCTGGGATTGAGCCAGGTGTATGGCTTTGCGTCCCAATCCGGTGGCTTTGTCGATCTGGAGACCGCACCTGGGTGCGGCACCACCGTCACCCTGTTTCTCCCGGCCATCGAGGAGGCCGAGCATGACTGAACCCCTGCGCCTGCTGATGGTGGAAGACCAAGAAGAATTGCGCGAGTTGATCGGGGAGGCATTGCGCGATGCAGGCATCACCGTCGACACCGCCGATGATGCCCATGACGCCTTGCGCATGCTGCGCGACAGCGGCCCCTACGATGTGGTGTTCAGCGATATCCGCATGCCCAACGGTATGTCGGGGATCGAATTGAGCGAGCAGGTGGCGCAGCTGTTGCCGCAGGCGCGCGTCATCCTGGCCTCGGGGTTTGCGAAAGCGCAGCTGCCGCCGCTGCCGGCTGGGGTCGACTTCCTGCCCAAGCCTTATCGCTTGCGTCAGCTTATCGACATGTTGAAGGGCGTTGCGGCCAACGCCTGAGCGCTGGCCGCAGGTTGCATCCGCTGCGGCGTCAACGGCTCTGGTAGTAGACCTTGTCGATGGCGATCTCCACCGGCGCGCCCGGCGGATCGGCCACCAGCATGAAAGGCTGTTTGACCGCCTGCAGATCCAGGTCGTAGAAGGCACTGAACGGAATGCTCACCTCGTGCCAGGCGCCATCGCGCACCAGGCCGTACTGGTTGCCGCCGGCCGCAAAATCTACCCAGCTATCGCCGAAGCTGGTGTTGATGCCGATCTTGAATGTCGATGCGGTGGTGGTCTTTACCTGCAGCTTCAGCGCGCCGCCTGCGTAGGCAGCCAGATTGCGGTAATCGCTCTGGATTTCCAGTCCATACCAGGCCCCCGCGTTGGCGCGATACGACATGACATTGGCCCCTTCGAACGGCGCTTGCGCGATCGGGGTGAGGTTGTTCCAGAGATACAGTTCGGCATCCTGGCCGAAGGTCAATCGCGCGCTGGTATCGGCCTGGTCGGTGAACACACCGAAGCGTCCGGCCGGCATGGCGTGTTGGCTGCCCACATACAATTGCGAACCGGGGTTTTGATACAGACGGATGTAATCGATCTCCATCTTGCCCGGCAGCGGCGCGGTCACCGCGGCCGGTGAGGTCACCCCGGTGTAGGTGCCACCCACCGCCAGATTGAGCAGCAGATACTGCTGCTGATGGAACTCGTGCAGCGAGGCACCTTCGATATTGGAAATCGCAAATTCGAAGTACTGCTGCCCGTCGATCGAGATGCGGATGAACTGCGGGTCCCAGGTCATGCGGTACACATGGAAATCGGTGTGCAGATTCACCGGGCTGGTGTAGCTGGTGTCGTAGTCGGCCTGCGAGCCGTTGTAGTCCCAATGCACTGCAGCACCGATACGGCGATTGGCGGTGCCGTTGGCGATCGCCGCAGCCATGCCGGCTTCCATCAGATCGATTTCGCCACGCCCGGGCCACACGCCGATGGTGCCCAGCATCCAGTACGCCGGCCACAGCCCATTGCCGACCACCGGCGTCTTGATGCGCGCTTCGAGCGTGCCGTAGGTGAAATGCATGCGGCCTTCGGTCTTGAGCCGTGCCGAGGTGAAGGGCATGCCGCCAAACGCTTCGCGGCGCGCTTCGATCACCAGCCGGCCGTTTTCGATGCGCGCGTTGTCGGGGCGACTGGTGTAGTACTGCATCTCGCCATTGCCCCAACCGCACAAGCTGATCTGACACCCGTTGCCGACGTCGTACGTCCACTTGGTGCCGTCGATCGATGGACCGTTGAAGTTGTCTTCCCACACCAGGGTCTGCGCTTGCGTGCAGGGGGCCAGTGCGATGCCCAGCAAAACAGCGAACTGCATGGTGACGCTGCGTACGACGCTCATGCGCCTCTCCGATGATGGACCCGGGTCCGTGGAGAGACGACGCTGCGCAGCGCCTGGTTCAGAGTCAAAGCAATTGTTCGGCGTGTTTCCGTTCCGTGGTGTTCATTCCGGAATAATCAATCATTGGTATGACGACGGTCGCAAACGTCGGCTGCCGCATGTTGCGCGGCAGCAGCCTGATGCGATCGCCCATGCTCGGGGAATTTCCACTGCCGCACAGCGGCTGGCATGCGCGAGCCAGTCAGACCTCAAACGTGTCGAGGATGCATGGAAGCGCTTGCAGCATGGCGGTGCCATCTACGCCGTACGCGCGCAGGTACTGCCATGTGGATGCGCCCGTCGATCACCAGCGTTGCACGTGCCTGCGTTCGTCACTGACCCGCATGCACGGTCCACGCAACCAGGCGGCTTACCAGCGGCCGCACCACCAGCACGCAGCAAAACGCGGTGGGCATCGCAATGCGGTAGGCATCCAGCACGCGCCATCCGAATCCCGGCGTCAGCCCGGTATTGGCGCCGGTGATCACGACGCACATCAGCAACGCCATGATCGCGGCCATGTAAAACGCAAACACGAACGGCGTGGCGCGTACGCCGAGCTTCCAACGTGAGCGCGCCAGTGCGGAGGAGGGGGGGGATGACGACATAGGGTGGCCTCGCTTGCCGCGAACCAGCGGCATGGCGCAACTCTAGGGCGAGCGTCGCAGCTCGGGTAGATCGCGTAACCTTGCGGCTTACGTAAGAGAATCTTACGAATCGCTCGGGAATACTTGCTCAATTAATGAATATTCTTCAGTCGATTCGCAGTTTCGTCTGCACCGTGGATGCCGGCAGCATTGCCGGTGGAGCCAAATTGCTGGGCGTCAGCGCCGCCGCGGTCAGCCAGAACATCGCGCGGCTCGAGCAGCACCTGGGCGTGCGTTTGCTGCACCGGACCACCCGCAGCCTGGCATTGACCGAACGCGGTGCGCTGTACTTCGAACAGGTGCGGCAACTGGAGCGCGACCTGGAGCGTGCGCGGCAACTGGTGGCCGGCCCGCAGCAGGCGCTGGCGGGACGATTGCGTGTGGCCAGCACCGCCGCGTTCGCACGCCATGTGCTCGCGCCGATGCTGCCTGCGCTGCGTCAGCAATATCCGCAGTTGAAGATCGAACTGCTGTGCACCGACCGAGTGGTGCAGCACGCGCAGGAGAGCGTGGATGTCAGTTTGCGTATCGAAGCGCAGCTGGAAGATGGCCTGGTGGCACGGCCCATTGCGGATGTGCCGTTCGTGGTATGCGCCGCGCCCGAGTATCTGGCCCGCTGCGGCACCCCCAAGCACCCGGACGAGCTCAAATATCACGACTGTCTATTGCTGCGCTACCCGGTGGACGGGCGCTTTTTGCGTTGGAACTTCGTGCGCGACGGCGTGCGGTTTCAGCCGCAACTTGGCCAGGCGATGGTCAGCGACGATGTCGACGCGCTGGCCACCATGGCCGTCGCTGGCGGCGGCATTACCCGCCTGGCCGCCTTCGTGGTGCAGCCCTACCTGCAGCGCGGTCAACTGCAAGCGTTGTTTGTGCCCGATGGCAGCGACGCAACGCAGGCCGCCGTCGAGCCATTGCGTCTGTTTCTTTGCGTGGCCGACCGCCGTGATTTTACCCCGAAAGTGCGCGTTTTCATGGCGCACGTACTGGAACGCTTGCCTCTAGAGTGGCGCGTTGCTGAGCCGGATCCGCTACCGGCATCGGTGCCTACATCGGTTTAGATCGGCCAATCAAACGCAGCGACCGGCCAAGCGAGTGTGGGTGGCGTACGCACCCTGACGTGCGCACGTGACATGCTGACTTCCAGCAACGGCCTGGCTTGCATGGTGGTCGCGCAATGGTTTTGTTGCGCGTTCTTGAAGCGATAACTCCGCGATAGCTGGCTTACTGCAGCTCGAGCATCACCACCGAGTGCGCAGGCAGCGCCACCGTCAACACCTTCGCTTGCAAACGGGCGCCGTTGAATGGCTTCGGTTCGACGACGCGCGGCTGCACAAAGGTGTTGTGGGCAGTGATCGCCGGCGCGGTCAGAATCTTCCCGTCGACGCGGCGTGCAGACAGCCCTTGCACGTCTACGCTGACGCTTGCCGCGGCAGTGGCATCCAGGTTGGTCAGCGCGACATACACATGCCCATCCTTCGCCTTGACTGCCGAGCCATGCACCGCCGGCACATGCGTGTCGCCGTGGCGGTACTCCGGTGTCTGCAGCTGCAGCGGCAGATGCGTGGCGTCCTGGTAGGGCTTGTACAGCGCAAACACGTGGTAGGTGGGCGTCAGTACGATCTTGTCGCCATCAGTGAGGATCATCGCCTGCAACACGTTGACCATCTGCGCGATGTTGGCCATGCGCACGCGCTCGGCATGCGTGCTGAAGATATCGATGTTCAGCGACGCAACCAGCGCATCGCGCAGGCTGTTTTGTTGATGCAGAAATCCCGGATTCGCATCGGGCAGACCTGCGTACCAAGTGCCCCATTCGTCGACCACCAGCGCGACTTTCTTGCGCGGGTCGTACTTGTCCATGATCGCGCTGTGCTTGGTGATCAGCTCGTCCATCACCAGCGTGCGCGACAGCGTGTCGATCCAGGCGCGCTCGTCGAAGTCGGTCGATGAGGCACGCGGCGGCCAGCCGCCGGGCACGGTGTAGTAATGCAGGCTCAGGCCGTCCATCAGCGTGCCAGCCTCGCGCATCATCACCTCGGTCCAGTGGTAGTCGTCGTTATTGGGGCCGGGCGCGATCTTGAGCAGCGGCTGGTTGGCCGGCGCCTTGACGAAGGTCTGGTAGCGCCGATAGACGTCGGCCGCGTATTCCACCCGCATATTGCCGCCGCATCCCCACAGCTCGTTGCCCACGCCGAAGTAGGGCACCTTCCATGGCGCATCGCGGCCGTTGGCGCGGCGCTCGTTGGCCAGGCTGGAGCGTGTGGGCGCGGTCATGTATTCGGTCCACTGCGCAATCTCGTCCGGCGCCGCATTGCCCACGTTGCCGGCGATATAGGCCTGGGTGCCGAGCAGTTCGGTGAAGTCCATGAACTCGTGGGTGCCGAACCGGTTCGACTCTTCCACGCCGCCCCAATGCGTATTCACGCGGATCGGGCGTTTGGCCGGGTTACCCACGCCATCGCGCCAATGGTATTCGTCGGCAAAGCAGCCGCCCGGCCAGCGGATGTTCGGCACCGCAATCGCCTTCAACGCGGCGAGCACGTCGTTGCGGTATCCGCGCGTATTGGCAATCGGGGAGTCTTCGCCCACCCACACGCCGCCGTAGATGCCCGTACCCAGATGCTCTGCAAACTGACCAAAGAGCTGCCGCGAGACCTGCGCGCCCGGTTGGTCCGCACGCAGCGTCCCGGTCACCTTGACCTCGGCCGCCGACACGCTGCAGACGGCGGTCGCCAGGGCGGCGGCAACGACGGTCTGCGCCAGCCGTTCGCATGAAGTCCGCAACGTGAGGGAAATCCACTGCATGGGCTGGGCGCTCCTGTGTTGGTCGTCGGGTTGGTCACGCGCTGCTGTAGGAGCGGCGCTGGCTTAGCGTAGTGCGTGGCGCGGCCGGTTGTCGTGCTGCAGCGCGACCGCCGCAGGCGAGCACGGCCGCGGACACCGATCTGCGGCTGCGCGTGCCGCACGTGGAGATGTGCGCAAGGGCATGGTCGTCAGATGCGCGACACCGCTATGCTCGCCAGCTTCCATCAGTGGCGGGGCCATTCATGCAGCGAGTGTTCGGGCAGTTGCCAGACGGTGTCGAGGTCCACGCGCTTACCCTGCGCAGTGATGCCGGGCTGGAGGTCGAGGTGCTGACGTATGGCGGCATCCTGCATGCGCTGCGGCTGACCACCGCGCACGGCGTGGTGCCGTTGCTGCTGGCCTTGCCGGACCTGCCTGCCTACGCGGCCGATGGCGACAGCCTCAATATCCTGGTGGGCCGCTTCGGCAACCGCATCGCCGGTGCGCGCTACACCCTGGATGGGGTGACGCACCTGCTTGCGGCCAACGAAGGGCGCAACCAGCTGCATGGCGGCCTGCGTGGGTTCGGTCGGCGCGTGTGGAGCGTGCTGGAGCAGACCTCGGATCAGGTGCTGCTGGGTTACGACTCGCCCGATGGCGAAGAAGGCTACCCCGGCAATCTGCAGGTGCGTGCGCGTCTGGCGCTGCACGGGCGCAGCCTGCAGCTGGACTTCGAAGCGCATTGCGACGCCGCCACGCCGTTGAACCTGACCCATCACCCGTACTTCAATCTGTCGGGCGACCCGCAGACGCGTGCGGCCGCGCAGGTATTGCGGGTGCCTGCCGACCGCTATCTGCCGGTGGATGCCGAGTCGATCCCGACCGGCGAGATCGCATCGGTCGCGGGTACGCCCTTCGATTTCCGCACGCCTGCCGCGCTGGCCGACCGCATCGACTCTGCGCATCCGCAGGTGGTGCTCGGCAAGGGCTACGACCAGTGCCTGGTGCTGGCAGACGGCGCAGACCGCGTGGCCGAACTGTACTCGCCGCACAGTGGCGTGGCGCTGCGCATCAGCAGCGATGCGCCGGCGGTGCAGCTCTACGAAGGGCAGCATCTGGACGCCCATCATCCCGGACTGGGGCGCGGTGTCTGCCTGGAGCCGCAGGACTACCCGGACGCGCCCAACCACGCCAACTTCCCTTCCACGATCCTGCGCCCTGGCGAGACTTACCGCCGCCGCATCGTCTATCGCTTCGCCAGCCCCGGCCTGGACCAGCCATGGGATGTGGTCAGTGCGGCGCTGGATGCGTGAGGGCAATGGGAGGCAATGGGGCTGCGCGGCCGCTGCTGGAAACAGGCGTTGCTGCGTCTGGTCACCGCGCAAGCATGGAGTGCGCTCGTGAGCTGGGCGCAAGCGACGCGGCGACATCGGCAGGCGCACACTGCACGCCGATCCACACAGCAGTCAGGTCAGCCTGACTGTTGATAAACGCCGCAGTGGCAAGGCAATTCCAGGCCTGCGCTCTGAAGCGCATCGCTCGCGTATTCGCGCAGACGCTCGATATTTACTTCGTTGGCACCAACATGCAGTGACCCACGTCGTAACACCTCTGGCATGCGTCCCGCCCAGATGACGTGCAAGACCGTTGCACGCCCACCGCCATCAACGCGGCCCCAGCACCAGCTCGATCACGAACTTGCTGCCAAAGAACGACAGCACCAGCAGCGCCATCGCTGTCAGCGTCCAATGCACCGCCTTGCTGCCGCGCCAGCCATTGCGCCAGCGGCCGATCAATAGCGCGCCGAACACGATCCACGACAGGATGCTGAGCACGGTCTTGTGCAACAGCCGTTGCGCCAGGAAGTCCTGCACGAACAGTAGCCCGGTCAGCAGGGTCAGGCTCAGCAACACGAAGCCGACCGTGATCGTGCGGAACAACAAGGTTTCCAGCTCGGTCAACGGCGGTAGCGCTCGCAGCCAGGTGTGGAAGTCGCGCCGCCGCAGTGCGCGCTCCTGCAGCCACAGCATGATCGCCAGCAGCGCGGCGATGCCCAGGGTGGCGTAGGCCAGCAAGGCCATCCAGGCGTGCAACTCCAGCCGCCAGCCCAGGTCAGCGCTCGGTTCGTGGCCGTAGGCGTGATAACTGGCCAGCAGGATCGCCGACAGCGGAAACACCACCACGCCCACCGCTGCCATCCGCCCGCGGCCGCCGAACACCGCCGTTAGCGCGGCCATGCCCAGGCCACAAAGCGACAACGCCGCAAAGAAATGCATGTCCGGCCCGCCGGCGGTGCGGAACGCCACCAGCACGTGATATCCGGCGTGCAGCGCAACGGCGGCAAGTGCCGGTGCCAGCCAGCGCGCAGGGGCCTGGTTGCCATCGCGCAGCACCGCCTGGGTGAGCAGCGCCGCGGCCAGCAGATACAAGGCGAACGCGATGAGAACGATTGTCATCGTGGAAGTTTCGCATATTGGCGGCGGGGAGTCGGGATTGGTGATTCGGGAATCGGGAATCGGGAATCGGGAATCGGGAATCGGGAAAGCAGGGTTGCGAGCTGCGGGGCTGGAGGTGGGCTGGCAGGTGGGGCCGGCGCGCGAGCGGGTCAGGGAGACTTGCCGGTCGGCGCTGCAGCTGCCGTTCTTGGTGCGGGTGCGCTGGCGCGCGGGTTGGCTCTGCACATTGCCGAGTGTTGGGGTGGCTTCTTCCTGGTCTGGCTTTGCCGGTCGGGCGGCGGGACGGGCGGTTGGCCTGTGCCGCTATAATCGGTGCCCGTTTCCCCTTACGCGGTCCTTTGCGCATGTTCGAGTCCCTAACCCAACGTCTCTCCGGCACCATGGAGCGCCTGCGCGGACGCGGCCGCCTGACCGAGGAAAACATCCGCGAAGCCACCCGTGAAGTGCGCATCGCACTGCTCGAAGCCGACGTCGCATTGCCGGTGGTGCAGGCGCTGATCGAGCGCATCAAGGTGCGTGCGGTCGGCCAGGAAGTGCTCAAGTCGCTGACCCCGGGCCAGGCGCTGATCAAGATCGTGCGTGACGAGCTCACCGCCGTGATGGGTGCCGCCGCTGCCGACCTCAACCTCAACGTGCCGGCGCCGGCCATCATCCTGATGGCGGGCCTGCAGGGTGCGGGCAAGACCACCACGGTCGGCAAGCTCGCCAAGCACTTGAAGGAAAAGCGCAAGAAAAAGGTCATGGTGGTCTCGGCCGACGTTTATCGCCCGGCCGCGATCGAGCAGCTCAAGACCCTGGCCGAACAGGTCGGCGTGCTGTTCTTCCCCTCCGATGCCTCGCAGAAGCCGGTCGACATCGTGCGCGCGGCCATCAGCGACGCGCGCAAGTCCTTCGCCGACGTGCTGCTGGTCGATACCGCCGGCCGTCTGGCGATCGATCAAGCGATGATGGACGAGATCAAGGCCTTGCACGCCGCGATCAATCCCACCGAAACCCTGTTCGTGGTCGATGCCATGACCGGCCAGGACGCGGCCAACACCGCCAAGGCGTTCGGTGAGGCGCTGCCGTTGACCGGCGTGGTGCTGACCAAGACCGACGGCGATGCCCGCGGCGGTGCCGCACTGAGCGTGCGCTACATCACCGGCAAGCCGATCAAGTTTGTCGGTACCGGCGAAAAGACCGACGGCCTGGACGTATTCCATCCGGACCGTGTGGCCAGCCGCATCCTGGACATGGGCGACGTGCTGTCGCTGGTGGAACAGGTCGAGCAGAGCGTCGATCAGGAAAAGGCCGCCAAGCTCGCCGCCAAGGTCGCCAAGGGCAAGAAGTTCGACCTCAACGACATGAAAGAACAGCTCGAGCAGATGCAGAACATGGGCGGTATCCATGGGCTGATGGACAAGCTGCCGGGCATGGGCCAGATCCCGGACAACGTCAAGCAGCAGGTCACCGGCAGGGAAGTGCCGCGCATGATCGCCATCATCAATTCGATGACCAAGAAAGAGCGCCGTAACCCGGCCCTGCTCAACGGCTCGCGCCGCGCCCGCATCGCGCGTGGCTCGGGCATGTTGCCGGCCGACGTCAACAAGCTGATGAAGCAGTACCAGCAGATGGAAAAGATGATGGGCAAGCTGGCCGGCGGCGGCATGAAGGGCCTGATGCGCAACATGAAGGGCATGATGGGCGCCATGGGCGGCCGCGGCGGCATGCCGTTCCGTTGAGGTCAGTGATGCGCTGACGCGGCCAGTGCGGCGCCGCACTGGCAATGTAGGGCATCGCGCAGATGCAGGTGCGATTGCGTGGATGCAGTCAGAGGTCCATATCAAACGCTGCGTGGGTCGAGGGCGCAGTGTCCTCACCGCTCGCGGGACACGCCGTAAACCCGTCCCTGGGGGCTCGGTGGCAGCATCCATGCCGCCACACGGTCCCGCAAGCGGCGAGGGCACCGCACCAGAAAGTTGGTCGGTTGCTTTGTTCAAAAGTATGCGCACCGACTATCTCGACCAGTCCTTGCCCGCCCACCGTTGCGGGACCTTACGCGGCATGGATGCCACGTAAGCGCTTACAAGGACGTCCTTGCAGCGTGTCCCGCGATGGTGGGCGCGCAAGGGCCCTGCAGCCAGACAGTAGATCAGCCGGCCTGCAGTAGACTGGCGTGAAGTAGTTTTGTTGCCGGCTCTTAGTCGAGGTAACCGTGACAGAAAGCCGTATGTATCCCGCCCAGGACGACGCTGCGATGTTGGCGGCGTATGTCGATGCACGCGCGACGTTCAAGTTTTTCTGGCGTGAGCTGTCCTGGGAATATCGTCGGATCGTGCCGGCGTTGTCCCTGGCAGCGATCAAGTTACCGTTTGCCACCGACGCATCCGCAGTTGGTGCGCCGTCACACGAGCACATGTGGGTATCGGACGTGCAGTTCGATGGCGAGCAGCTGTCCGGCAGCCTGCTCAACGACCCGGCATGGATCTCGGAGCTGGCCGCCGGCGACGCCGTCTCTGCGCCGATCGGCGAACTGGAAGACTGGATGTATGTCATCGATGGGCTGGCTTACGGCGGCCACACCATCGATGCGATGCGTCGCGCGATGCCGCAGGACGAACGCGCCGAACACGATGCCGCGTGGGGCCTGGATTTCGGTGGTCCGGGTGCCGTGCGCCTGGTGCCTGCGCGCGTTCAGGAGCGCAAAAGCGGCTTGTTCGGCAAGCTGTTCGGCAGCAAGCCGGCTCAGCCCACCGCAGCGCAGCAGGACCCATCGGAGTGCGAGCACCCGATGAGCGAGAACATGGGTGCCAAGTTCGATCAGGGCCTGCGCGATCAGCCCGACATGGTGCATTTCCGCGACGACGCTGGCTGGACGCTGTTGCAGCGCGATGCCCTGGCCGGTAATTATCAGCCGGTCTCGCTGTTGCTCAAGCACGGCGCCGATGCGTCGCTACGCACGCCCTCGGGAAACACCGCGCTGGACCTGGCGCGACAGATGCAGTGGCCCAGGATCGTGCAACTGCTCGAAGGCTATCGCTGAGGGTGTCATGACACAGTCGCTCGCGTTGGATGGCCCGTACTCAAGCGTCGACGCTTTCTGCGAGCGCTTTGGCTTGCGCGTCCCGATCCTGCTCAGCCCCATGGCCGGCGCTTGCCCGGTGCCGCTGTCGGTCGCTGTCGCCAATGCGGGTGGTATGGGCGCGATGGGGGCGGTGTTATCGCAGCCGCAGGACATCGTTGCGTGGATGGCCGCATTTGGTGAAGCGAGTGCCGGGCCTGCGCAGGTCAATCTGTGGATTCCCGATCCGGCGCCTGTGCGCGATGCAGAGGCAGAAGCGCGGCTGCGCGGGTTTCTTGCGCAGTGGGGCCCGCCGGTGGCCGAGACCGCAGGCGATGCCACCCCAGCCGACTTCGATGCACAGTTCGAGGCCTTGCTCGACGCGCGCCCGGCGGTGGCCTCCTCGATCATGGGGGTGTTCCGGCCCGACCAGGTCGCGCGGCTGAAGGCGGCCGGCATCGCCTGGTTCGCCTGCGTCACCACCCTGGAGGAAGCGCGTGCGGCGCAGGCTGCCGGTGCCGACGCGGTGGTTGCGCAAGGTGCTGAAGCCGGCGGCCATCGCGGCGCGTTCGATGCCAGTCAGGCAGCGCAGCAGATGACCGGGTTGTTCGCGTTGCTGCCGCGGCTTGTCGATCGGCTGGAGATTCCGGTCATCGCTGCTGGTGGTATCGCCGATGCGCGCGGCATTGCCGCGGCTCTGACGCTGGGCGCCAGCGCGGTGCAGATCGGCACCGGCCTGCTGCGCACGCCCGAAGCAGCACTGCCCAGCGCCTGGGCCGATGCGCTTGCGGCCGCCGAGCCGGAACACACCCAGCCAACCCGCGCGTTTTCAGGTCGCCTGGGACGGGCATTGCTCACGCCTTATGTGCGTGCGGCGGCGGCTGCGGATGCAGCGCCGCCGGCGCCGTATCCGGTGCAGCGCGGCTTGACTGCGCCGATGCGCCAGGCGGCAGCGCGCGACAACCGTCTGGCGTCGATGCAGGCCTGGGCGGGCCAATCGGCGTGGATGGCGCCAGTGCAGCCGGCCGGTGAGCTGGTCACGCAGTGGTGGACGCAGGCGCAGGCACTGCTATGTCGCTGATCTTCTGCAACGGCGCGCCGGCGAGCGCGCAACAGCTCGGTGCCGCCGCGCTGATCAACTACGGCCACTTCACCACGTTGCAGGTGCGCAACGGAGCAGCGCTGGGGTTGGATCTGCATCTGCAGCGCCTCCAAGAGGGCAGCCGCGCGCTGTTCGGGCAGGAACTGGAAGCGGACCAGCTGCGAGCGCAGTTGCACGCTGCGCTGGTGGCATCGGCCATGGTCGATGCCAGTCTGCGCGTCACCGTGTTCGCGCCCGACTACGATTTTCGCAACCCGTTGCGCGAAGTCGCGCTGGATGTGCTGGTCGCCATCTCGCCGCCGGCGGACATGCCCGAGACCGGGCTCCGCGTGCAGGTCACCGATTACGTGCGCGAGCGGCCGGAACTCAAGCATGTCGGCACGTTCCCGCTGTTGCATCTGCGCCGGCTGGCCATGCAGGCCGACCATGACGATGTCGTGCTGCAGGACCGTCAGGGCAGGGTGCTGGAGGGGGCGTTCTGGAATCTGGGGCTGTGGGAGCGCGGCGGGTTGGTCTGGCCGCAAGGGGCGTCGCTGTTGGGCACCCGGCAGCAGTTGCTGCAGTCCGGCCTGAAAACGCTGGGCGTCACGCAGGTCAGTCGCCCGGTGGAGTTCAGCGAGCTGAACCGCTTCGATGGCGCATTCGCCTGCAACGCGCGTGGCCAGCAGGCCATCGTGGCGCTGGGGCCGGCGCGTTGGGGGCCGCATGCCGCACAGTTGCCGCTGCTGGAGCGGGCCCTGCAAACCCATGCCTGGCAAGCGATCTGAGCGATCTGGTGTGCCGGCGCCGGCTGACTTGGCTTCGCCGCCGGAGCCCGCTATAATCGCCGGCTTACCGCGCCACTCTGGCGACTGGGCAACTCAGGAAAACAACACCATGGTCAAGATTCGACTGACCCGCGGCGGCGCCAAGAAGCGTCCGTTCTACCACATCATCGTGACCGACGTGCGCAGCGCGCGCGATGGCCGCAACATCGAGCGTCTGGGTTACTACAACCCGGTTGCACAGGGTGCAGAACCGCGCATCGTGCTGGACGTTGCACGCGTCGACCATTGGGTCGGCCAGGGCGCGCAGCTGACCGACAAGGTGCGTAACCTGTATCGCGAAGCATCCAAGTCCCAGGCCGCTGCGGCCTGATCTTGAGGGCCTGGCGTCGCCGCCTGGCCCAGAGTCGACGCAGATGAAGCCGACCGAGCGCCGCATCCTGTTAGGCAGGGTTGTCGGCGCTTTTGGTGTCAAGGGCGAGCTCAAGCTCGAATCCTGGACCGAGCCGCGCAGTGCGATCTTTCGGTATCAGCCGTGGATCGTGCGCACGCCATCGGGACAGGAAACGGTTGTGAGCGGCGTACGTGGGCGCGATCAGGGCAAGAACCTGATTGCGGTGTTCCCGGACGTGACCGACCGCGATACGGTCGAGGCCATGCACGGGACCGAAATCTATGTCTCCCGCAGCGTCTTGCCGCCACCAAAGCCCGACGAGTACTACTGGGTGGATCTGGAAGAATTGCAGGTGGAAACCGTCGAGGGCGTCAAGCTCGGGACGGTCTCGCATCTGTTTTCCACCGGGTCCAACGACGTGGTCGTCGTGCGCGGCGATCGCGAGCGGCTGATCCCGTTTGTGCTGCCGGAGTTCGTCAAATCGGTGGACTTCGAGGCCAATCTGATCGTGGTCGACTGGGATCCGGATTTCTGATCGAAGCGGTGCCTCGGCTTCGCTCTTGCTCTACCTATTCCCCAATCCCGATTCCCGATTCTTAAGTGCGCATCGACGTCATCAGCCTGTTCCCGGAGTTCATCGCGCAATGCGCGGCGTTCGGTGTGGTCGGGCGGGCGCAGGAGCGTGGCTTGCTTGAGCTGCAAGGCTGGAATCCGCGCGACCATGCGCAGGGCAATTACCGCCGGGTGGACGATCGCCCGTTCGGTGGCGGGCCCGGCATGGTGATGTTGATCGAGCCGTTGCGGGCCTGTCTGGATGCGGTGCAAGCCGCCGATGCACGGCCGGCACCGGTGATCTACCTCAGCCCGCAAGGGCGGCCGCTCACCCAGCCGCTCGCACGCGAGCTGGCACAGTTGCCGCGCATGATCTTGTTGTGCGGGCGCTACGAGGGTGTGGACGAGCGCTTCCTGGCGCAGGCAGTGGATCTGGAAATCTCCATCGGCGACTACGTGTTGTCCGGTGGCGAGTTGGGCGCTGCAGTCCTTGTGGATGTGGTGACGCGGCTGCAGGACGGTGTGTTGAACGACGCCGAATCTGCCGCGCAGGACAGTTTCGAAGGCCCGCAAGGCCTGCTGGATTGCCCGCACTACAGCCATCCATCGACCCATGCCTGGGGCGATGTGCCGGACGTGTTGCGCTCCGGCAACCACGGCGCCATCGCGCGCTGGCGCCGGCAGCAGTCGCTTGGCCGGACCTGGCTGCGACGCCCGGACCTGTTGGACGAGGCTGGGTTGGACAAGAACGATCGCCGTCTGTTGGACGAGTTTCGCCGCGAACTCGCCCCAAGCGACGATAAACCCGGTAACGAGAAATAAGGGCTCACCCCTAGCTCTTGCAAGATTGATTGGGGTACAATATGCGGCTTGCTGGTCAGCCTTGCGTCTGGCCCTCTTTACGAACCTCGAGCAATCGCCGTGCGGCGACTGCCGGTCCAATATCACCAGACACGCGGTGCCCATCATGAGCAAACTCAACAAGACCATCCTGGCTGACTTCGAAGCCGCCCAGATTCAGCGCAAGCTGCCGGAATTCAACCAGGGCGACACCGTTGTGGTGAACGTCAAGGTGAAGGAAGGCAACCGCGAGCGCGTGCAGGCCTATGAGGGCGTCGTGATCGGTACCAAGAATGCCGGCCTGAACTCCGCCTTCACCGTGCGCAAGATCTCGCACGGCTTCGGCGTCGAGCGCGTGTTCCAGACCCACAGCGCCATCATCGACTCGGTCGAAGTGAAGCGCCGCGGTAAGGTCCGCGCCGGCAAGCTGTACTACCTGCGTGGTCTGGAAGGCAAGGCTGCCCGCATCAAGGAAGATCTGGCCGCCGCTGCACAGGCCAAGGCCGCTCGCCAGGCTGCTGCCAAGGCCGCCGAGTAAGCCACACTGGCAGGTCGTTAAGATCTGCCTTTGCCAAACGGCCGCCTTCGGGCGGCCGTTTGCGTTTGTGGGATGGAATTTGTGGAATGGGAAATGTCGACCACGCTCAGGGCGTGCGTTTTTTTATGGTGCGCTCAGTGGGTGATGCGCTGATGCTGATGCCATCGCAGTGGCGGATTGCGCGCTGTGCAGATCGCTAGCCGTCATCGACTCAGATGGATCGACGCAGATGTAAGGCATCTCGCTGCATCCGGTCCCTGGAGTGGATGCACGTCAGCAAACAATCGCATGTCGATCCACTCTACGTGTCTGGGACATAGAGGGCGCGCGATGGATGCAGCAATCCACGGATCTGCTCACTCACTGCGCTGTAAAACCGCTGCACTGTTTCAGGCACGGGCCAAGTGCAGCGCAGATGCTGCTTGGTCGTCAGGATGTCAGGCGTTGCTGGATGACGACGAATAACGACATCCGGCGGACAGCATGACGCCGCTTGGATTTATCACGTGTCAGTCGTTGGGTCTGCGCGACACCTTGAAACCAATCAACGCATCCGCGCACCGGCATTGATCGCACGGCTTGGCTGCGCTTGACGTGCACGTTCAGTGCGATCGTGTCTGCGTCTGCTCGGCGGTGGGTGCGGTATCGGCGACCGGCGAAGCGGGATGTGCGGGTACTTCAGCCGGGGCGGCCAGTGCTGACGGATGCGTGGGTGTGGCCAGCATGCGCGCCTTGCGCCAGCCGCCCCAGCGGTAATACGCCAGCGACAGCAGCATCGAGCAGGTCGAGCTGATCGGAAAGCTCCACCACACTGCATCAGCCCCAAGATGCGGCAGCAACACGTTGGCTAACGGCACGCGCACGCCCCATAGCGAAAACGCCAGGATCAACAGCGGCGGGATCACCGCGCCGGTGGAGCGCACCACGCCCGACACCACAAAGCTGACACCGAACAGCAGGAACGACCAGATCGCGATGTGGTTGAGATGCCGCGCAACCTCCAACGTGGCGCTGCCTTCGGGCAGAAACAGGGCAAGGGTCCAGCGATCGAATCCGATCAACAGCGCAATCAGCAGGCCGGTCATCAGAAAGTTGGCGGCGATGCCGGTGCGAGCGATGGCATCCACGCGCGACCACAGGCCGGCCCCCACGTTCTGGGCGGCCATCGACGAACAGGCGGCGCCGACGGCCATTGCCGGCATTTGCACGTAATTCCATAGCTGCAGCCCGGCACCGAACGCGGCCGCAGTGTCGGTGCCGAAGCCGTTGACCAGCGACAGCATTGCGATCATCGCCAGCGAGATCATCACCATCTGCAGGCCCATCGGCACACCTTTGACGATGAGCGCGCGCAGGATGGCCGGGTCGATGCGGAACAGATGCAGATCGCGCCGTCCCAGCCACAACACGTGGCGTTTCTTGCGCAGATAGAGCAGCAGGCCGGCCAGTGCCACGACCTGCGCGATCAGCGTGGCCCAGGCCGCACCGGCAATACCCAGTGCAGGAAACGGACCGATGCCAAACAGCAGCAACGGGTTGAACACGATATCCAGCAGCACCGACAACAATAGAAACCGGAATGGCGTGCGCGCATCACCGGTACCGCGCAACGCCGCCGACAGGAAGGCGAACAGATACAGCGTTGGCATCGCCAGGAAGATCACCCGCAGATACTCTTCGGCCAGCGTCTGCGAGGCGGCCGGCGTGCCCATGGCGGTGAGCAGGTGCGGCGCCAGATACCAGCCGAGCACGGCAATCACCGCCGACAGCCCGCCGAAGAAACTCGCGCTGGTGCCCATCACCTTGCGTGCCTGCGCGATGTCGCGCGCGCCCATGGCCTGGCCGATCAGGATGGTGGAGGCCATGCCGATGCCGAACACCGAACCGATCAGGAAGAACATGATGCTGTTGGCGTTGGCTGCCGCAGTCAGCGCTTCTTCGCCGAGATAGCGGCCGATCCAGATCGCATTGACCGAGCCGTTGAGCGACTGGGCGATGTTGCCGGCCATGATCGGCAGCGCGAACAACAGCAGGTTCTTGCCGATCGGGCCTTCGGTCAGGACAGCGGATTTGGGCATCGCAGGCGTATCGTCGCGCAGAAGCTGCGCACACTAGCATTGCTGGGTGAGATCCGATGCAGTGCCATTTGGTTTGCGCTGCAGATGTCGGGTTGGGACACGCTCCACGTTCGATACCAGCGGTGACCGCCTTTGCAAGATGTTGTGCTTGCTGTTTGGGATGCGCTGCAGAGCAGGGGCGTGTCCCTCATCCGGCGCTGCGCGCCACCTTCTCCCGCAGGCGGGAGAAGGTCCGGGGTTTGCGAGCGTTTGATGGATCGGCGTTGCACACGCACAACAGGTCGCTTCCCCCGCCTGCGGGGGAAGGTGCCCGCAGGGCGGATGGGGGTGCGCGCCGACCATCGACCTGGCAATCGATCAGCATCGCAGGGTTGACGGTCCAGCTTGAGTTCCCGAATGGCTGCCCAAACATTGCTTACCTGATAGAACGAGACAGCAAGACGCATGAATCTGGAGCTGGAACAGGGCAAGACGGTCCGGCTGGATGTGTGGCTGTGGGCCGCGCGCTTTTTCAAGACGCGTAGCCTGGCCAAGACGGCGGTGGAGACCGGCAAGGTAGATGTGGCCGGTCAGCGACCCAAGCCGTCGCGCACGCTGCGCAGCGGCGAGCAATTGCGCATCGACCGTGGCGGTGAAATCTTTGAGGTCACGGTGGCTGCACTCAGCGACGTGCGCGGCCCCGCGCCGGTTGCGCAGGCGCTGTATATGGAGGGCGATGCCTCACGCGAGGCGCGTTCGCAATGGCGGCTGCAGCGCGCTGCCGAGCGCACCGGTTACCGCGCGCCGGAAGGAAAACCAGACAAGCGTGCCCGCCGGTTGATCAACGCGTTGGGCGATATCGACGCGTTGTAAAAAATCAGTGGATGCGGGACGCATGCGGTGCACATATCCGACCATGGCACACCATTGCTGTGGCTATTCGGGCGTGCGATTCAGCTGAAAACCTGCGCTCCGGTCGAAGGAAACTCGCTGTTGTTCGGGATGATGGCGATGCTGAGCAGCAACGCATCTGATCAACAGCATCACGGCAGTCGGAACGCATGGCACTGCGGCTGCAGTGCCGCAAAACAAAACGCCCCGGATATCCGGGGCGTTTGCGTTACTGCTGCGGCTTGGAGCGGCTGACAAACCATAGCGAGCAGTCGTCAGTTGGCTGTGGACAGCGCACTCGGAACCATCATGGATTGTCCATGCCGGTTCCGAGCACCGACTGGGCTTGCCTCGCGGCGAGCACAGTCGGTGTGTTAGCTGCGCTTAGGCCAGATCGAACCGATCCAACTGCATCACCTTGGTCCAGGCGGCGACGAAGTCGTGCACGAACTTTTCCTGTGCATCGGCGCTGGCGTAGACCTCGGCCACCGCTCGCAGGATGGAGTTGGAGCCGAACACCAGATCCACGCGTGTGCCGGTCCATTTGTGTTCGCCGCTGCTGCGGTCGCGGCCTTCGTACAGCTCCTTCGCATCCGAGGTCGCTTTCCATTCGGTGCGCATGTCGAGCAGGTTGGCGAAGAAGTCGTTGCTCAGTACGCCGGGGCGGGTGGTGAACACACCATTCTTCGAGTCGCCTGCGTTGGCACCGAGCACGCGCAGACCGCCGACCAGCACGGTCAACTCCGGTGCGGTCAGGGTCAACAGCTGTGCCTTGTCGATCAGCAATGCTTCGGCAGGCACTGCGTAGCGGCGCTTGGCGAAGTTGCGGAAGCCATCGGCCACCGGCTCGAGGACGGCGAACGATTCGACATCGGTCTGTTCCTGCGAGGCATCGGTGCGGCCCGGCGCGAACGGCACGGTGACGCTGTGGCCTGCGGCGTGCGCTGCATGTTCCACCGCCGCGTTACCGGCAAGCACGATCAGGTCGGCCAGCGAAATCTTCTTGCCACCCGATTGCGCGGCATTGAAGTCGGCCTGGATGCGCTCCAGCGTGCCGAGCACCTTGGCCAGCTGTTCGGGTTGATTGGCCTGCCAGTCCTTTTGCGGTGCCAGGCGGATGCGTGCACCGTTGGCGCCGCCGCGCTTGTCCGAGCCGCGGAAGGTGGATGCCGAGGCCCAGGCGGTGGTGACCAGCTGCGCCACGCTCAGGCCGGAAGCGAGGATGGTCTGCTTCAGCGCAGCGGCATCCTGCGCATCGACCAGTGCATGATCGACCGCCGGCACCGGGTCCTGCCACAGCAGTTCTTCGGCCGGCACGTCCGGACCCAGGTAGCGGGCACGCGGACCCATGTCGCGGTGGGTGAGCTTGAACCAGGCGCGTGCAAACGCATCGGCGAACTGGTCCGGGTGGGCGTGGAAGCGGCGCGAGATCGCTTCATACGCCGGGTCAAAACGCAGCGCCAGATCGGTGGTCAGCATGGTGGGGCGATGCTTTTTCGCCGCGTCGTGCGCATCGGGAATGATGGCGTCGGCGTTCTTGGCTACCCACTGGTGCGCGCCGGCCGGGCTCTTGCTGAGTTCCCACTCGAACTTGAACAGGTGATCGAAGAAGTCGTTGCTCCACTGCGCGGGCGTGGTGGTCCAGGTGACTTCCAGGCCGCTGGTGATGGTGTCGGCGCCCTTGCCGCTGCCGTAACGGTTGTGCCAGCCCAGGCCCTGGCTTTCCAGCTCGCCGGCTTCCGGCTCGGCACCGACGTTATCGGCCGGGCCGGCACCGTGGGTCTTGCCGAAGGTGTGCCCGCCGGCGATCAGCGCCACGGTCTCTTCGTCGTTCATCGCCATGCGCGCGAAGGTGTCACGGATGTCGTGCGCGGCGGCAACCGGGTCGGGCTTGCCGTCCGGGCCTTCCGGGTTGACGTAGATCAGGCCCATCTGCACGGCGGCCAGCGGATTTTCCAGATCGCGGGTGTGCTTGACCTGGCTGTCGTCGTCCTTGACCAGCACGCCGTGCGCTTCGTCCACGCCCGGCGAGCCGTGCGCATAGCGGTCGTCGCCCCCCAGCCACTTGGTTTCGCGGCCCCAGTACAGGTCCTGATCCGGCTCCCAGGTGTCTTCGCGGCCAGCGGCAAAGCCGAAGGTCTTGAAGCCCATCGATTCAAGCGCGACGTTGCCGGTGAGGATCATCAGGTCGGCCCAGGAAATGGCCTGGCCGTACTTTTGCTTGATCGGCCACAGCAGGCGGCGCGCCTTGTCCAGGCTCACGTTGTCCGGCCAGCTGTTGAGCGGTGCGAAGCGCTGCTGGCCGCGACCGCCGCCGCCGCGACCGTCGCCGATGCGGTAGGTGCCGGCGCTATGCCAGGCCATGCGCACGAACAGCGGGCCGTAATGGCCGAAGTCGGCCGGCCACCAGTCCTGCGAGTCGGTCATCAGCGCACGCAGTTCCTGCTTGAGCGCGGGCAGGTCGATGCGCTTGAACGCCTCGGCGTAACTAAAGGTCTGGCCCAGCGGGTTGGACTTGGTCGAATGCTGGCTGAGCAGATCCACGCGCAATTGCTGCGGCCACCAATCGCGATTGGTGGTTCCGGCGCCGACGACGGCGTGGTTGATCGGGCACTTTGCTTCGGTGGTCATGGCAATACCTATGTGCGTGAGCACTTGGGGAGCTGCGTGCCGATGCGCGACACGTGCTGGTGGAATCGAAGTGGAGCAGTGCGTGAGGCGGGGTCATCGATGACGAAAACAATGCGGCAGCCGCTCCACGACGGCTGCCGGCCCTGCCGATGCTAGCGGCTGCCTGGCGTCGCAAGTGCGATCTGGCTGACGGAAGACGCAACAGACAGGCGGATACTTCAGGCGGACTCATCATGGCGGCGTTGGCACACGATAAAGAGCATCGATCATTTGGTGAATTCGAATTATTCAACCATATCGATAGCGTCGCACTATGGATAGCACGGCGGTGCCCACTCGGTGCATCGCCCCGTGGTCAGCGTTTGCCGAACAGGCTGCCGCCCAACTTCATGACATCGCCCAGACCCAGCTGGCCATCGCCATCCTGATCCAGCACGCTGGTCAGCAAACCGCCCGCACCGCCAGTGCTGCGGACCTGCTGATGTTCCTGCGCCAGGGCGGGGCCGAGCTGAGTGCTGGTTGCCGCACCGCCACCAAGAAACCGTTTGGCCAGGTACGCCATCACGATGGGGGCGAGCAGCTGCAGTAGTTGGCCGGCCTTGCTGGGTTCGAGTCCGGTGGCTTGGCCCAGGCCGGCCGCCGCCTGCGGTGCCTTGTCGCCGAACAGATGGCTCACGATGCCGGCACCGTTGGCTTGCTGCCCGCCAGCCGAGCCGCCCAGCAACGCACCAAACAGGCTGCCGATGTCCGGACTGGCGGCGTGATCGCGCTGCAGGGCGCCCAGCAAGGCATCGGTGCCGCCGGCTTGCTGGCTGTTGCGCCCCAGCGCGCCCATCAACAGCGGCAGCGCGGTCTGCACCGCCGATTGGGCCTGCTCGGGCGCAATGCCCAGGCGGCTGGCGAGTTGTTGCAACTGCGGGCCTTGCAATTGCGCGGCCAGCTGATCGGTCAGCGAGGCAGAGGTGGTCATGCGTCGGGTTCCCTGTTGGACAAAGCGTTGCGGCAGGGTGCGCCTGTCGCAGCGTCAGAGCAATCCACCTGCGGACCGGCGCGCGCGAAGCGTGATCCAAGGCGGCTGCCGGCGATCAGTGCCAAGTGGCGAAGCGAACGCATCTGGTCATGAAGCGGAGTTGTGGTATTTGCACACCGTGCGTCGAAAAATAAAACCACCCAACTCCGCTCTAACCAATCCTTAATCCCGACTCCCCAATCCCGCTCTCAGACTAACCAATCCTTAATCCCGACTCCCCAATCCCGCTCTCAGACTAACCAATCCCTAATCCCGACTCCCCAATCCCTAATCCCGACTCCCCAATCCCCGCCCTCACAGCAATGCCTTCAACCGATACAGCGCTTCCAGCGCCTGCTTGGGGGTGAGCTCGTCCGGGTCCAGTGCCTGCAGTGCTTCCTGCGCCGCGGAGGAGGGTGCGGTGAACAGCCCGAACTGTTGCGGGGCATCCAGGGCAGCGGGTGCCATGTGTGCGCTATGACTTTCGCCGCCGCGTTGCTCCAGCTCGGCCAAGCGACGCCGCGCCTGTGTCACCGCCGCCTTGGGCAAGCCGGCCAGTGCGGCCACCTGCAGACCGAAGCTGCGATTGGCCGGGCCGTCCTTGACCGCATGCATGAACACCAGACGCTCGCCGTGTTCCACCGCATCCAGGTGCACGTTCGCTATGCCGCTGGCGCCGCCGGCATGCGATTCGTCGGCCAGCGCGGTGAGCTCGAAGTAATGCGTGGCAAACAGCGTGTAGCAACGATTGGTGTGCGCCAGATGGCGCGCCACCGCATCGGCCAAGGCAAGACCGTCGTAGGTGGACGTGCCCCGGCCGATCTCGTCCATCAACACCAGCGAGTGCGGCGTGGCGTGATGCAGGATGTAGCTGGTTTCGGCCATTTCCACCATGAAGGTGGATTGCCCGCGCGCCAGGTCGTCGCCAGCGCCGATACGGGTGAGGATGCGATCGATCGGCCCGATCACCGCGCGGCTGGCCGGCACGAAGCTGCCGATATGCGCCAGCAACACGATCAACGCGTTCTGTCGCATATAGGTCGATTTACCGCCCATGTTTGGGCCGGTGATGACCAGCATGCGGCGGTCGGTGTGCAGGTCCAGATCGTTGGGCTCGAACGGTTGGTCGCGCACCGCTTCCACCACCGGGTGGCGGCCGCGTTCGATGCGCAGGCATGGCGCGCTTTCCAGTTCGGGCTGCGCCCAGTCCAGCGCCTGCGCGCGCTCGGCGAAGGCGGCCAGCACATCCAGCTCGCTCAGTGCGTTGGCGCAGCGCTTGAGGCCTTCCAGCTCGCTGCCCAGCGCATCAAGCAACCCCTCGTACAACAGCTTTTCGCGCGACAGCGAGCGCTCGCGTGCCGACAGCACCTTGTCTTCGAAGCTCTTGAGTTCTTCGGTGATGTAGCGCTCGGCATTGGTCAGGGTCTGGCGGCGGCTGTAATGCAGCGGCGCCTTGTCGGCCTGGCCCTTGCTGATCTCGATGTAATACCCGTGTACGCGGTTGTAGCCGACCTTGAGCGTGGCGATACCGCTGCTGGCGCGTTCGCGTTGTTCCAGATCGATCAAAAATTGATCGGCATTGGTGGACAGCCGTCGCAACTCATCCAGATCGGCGTCGTAGCCGGTGGCGATGACGCCGCCATCGCTGAGCTTGAGCGGCGGTTGTTCGGCTACCGCGCCGATCAGCAAATGCGCGGTGGCGTCGTGCTCACCCAGTTCGGCGAACAAGGTTTGCAGGCGCGGCGAATCCAGCGGCGCCAGGATGGTGCGTACCTTCGGTAACAACGCCAGACCGTCGCGCAGGGTGGAAAAATCGCGCGGGCGTGCCGAGCGCAATGCTACGCGCGTGAGAATGCGTTCCAGATCGCCAAGCGCGCGGAAGGCCTCGCGCACGTCGGCATCGGCGCCGGAATCGATCAGGCTGCCGACCGCGTGGTGACGTTGCATCAGCACATCGCGCAAGCGCAATGGGCGATGCAGCCAACGTCGCAGCAACCGGCCGCCCATCGGCGTGACCGTGCTATCGAGTACACCGAGCAAGGTATTGCGGGTATCGCCATCGACGCGCGTGTCCAGCTCCAGATGCCGGCGCGTGGCAGCGTTCATCGAGATCGCTTCGCTGGCCACTTCCATGGCGATGGAGGTCAGATGCGGCAGGCGCTGTTTCTGGGTTTCTTCCACATAGCCGAGCAGTGCGCCGGCGGCAGCGGTGGCGCACGGCTTGTCGTCGATGCCGAAGCCGGACAGGTCGTGCAGCTTGAAGAACGCCAGCAATTGACGACGCCCGCTATCGGCATCGAACAACCATGGCGGCCGGCGACGTACGCCGATGCGCCCGCGCAAAAATTCCGGCCAGTTGTCTTCGTCGGGTACCAGCAGTTCGGCCGGCTCCAGGCGCGCGATCTCCGCTTCCAGCGCGTCGACGCTGTCTACTTCATTGACAAAAAAACGTCCGCCGGCCAGATCGGCCCAGGCCAGGCCATAACCTTGCTTGCTGCGCGAGATTGCCATCAACAAGGTGTCGCGTCGCTCGTCCAGCAGCGCCTCGTCGGTGACCGTGCCCGGCGTGACGATGCGCACCACCTTGCGCTCGACCAGACCCTTGGCCAGCGCCGGGTCGCCGATCTGCTCGCAGATCGCCACCGACTCGCCCAAGGCCACCAGCCGCGCCAGATAGCCTTCGTAGGCATGCACCGGCACGCCGGCCATCGGAATCGGCGCGCCACCGGAGCTGCCGCGCTGGGTCAGCGTGATATCGAGCAGCCGCGCCGCCTTGCGCGCATCGTCGTAGAACAGCTCGTAGAAGTCGCCCATACGGAAGAACAGCAGCAGATCGGGGTAGTCCGACTTGGCGGCGAAGAATTGCTTCATCAGCGGGGTGTGCTCGGGAACCCCGCTGCTGGGCTTGGATTTGTCTTTGGTGTCAGTGCTTTGCAAGAAACGTCTTCCGAAATCTGGGCGCGGTGAGGGGCGGGCAGGCGATGGCGTGCAGGGCGTGCGGCAATGGCCTGCGGTGCGCCGCGTGCGGCGGCTGCGGTGGTCGGGTCGACCGGGGGAAGACAAGTTTAAGCCGAGCGGGCCGGAACCGCGATCCAGGGTGCAGCGCTGCACGCCTGGGCAGACGCACAAGGGGAGCGCTGCCAATGGGGTCAGAGCGGCGGGTTGGGTGCCCGGGCTCCGTGTTGGACATCCGCTGCAAATCGGGCCAGCGCCGCTTGCGATGATCGTGCGGGGTGTCGTGGCCACGCGTAGTCGATTCTTGTGCGGAGGTCGTCTGGTGAAGTAGCCATGCATCCGCTTCTAAGATGTCATCTCAGTGACAGTCCACGCCTCTTTATGGCTGCCGCGAAATCTGGGATAGATAATGGTTCCGTTTAAGTAACCATGTGGTGATTATGCTGGAATGAGATCTGTCTCGAGAAATTGATGTAAATCTCGAAGTTTCTGCAGGTACCTCCGATGATCTTCGGAAGATCTGCAGAGGACCACTTTGTGATGCATGTCTCGACGGATCTGCGTGCTCACCTGCAACTCTCGTGAAAAGTTGAATTTTCCCATCGGTAGCGATCTACGGCGCCCTCGGAAAAACTCGCGATCGATTGCAAATGCCTTCGAAAAATCGTTGAGGTATTACTAAAAATCTCCCGCTATAAGTGTTAAGTTCCATCTCGTTGTGGATGAGAACGCTTGCAGTCAGTCGGCTCTTCGCCAGCATCGCTGGTGGATGGGCTGCAAGGGGTAACTGCGTCCGACAGCTGCAGTCGCTATATAAAGCTGTGCGCAAGCGTGGCTGCGTGTTGTCGCTGGCTAGAAAATATGTGTTGAAGACCTTTCATTTAATTGAAAGTTGAATTTCTATGGGCGGAATATGGGAGTGCGGTATGTTGAGTAAACTTCATCATGTAGGTTATCGCTGCCGGGATGCGGCAGAAACAGTGGGTTTCTATGCAGATACCCTGGGTTTGAAGTTTGCGGCGGCATTGATTGACCACGTTCCTTCCAGTGGTCTGAAGGCCACCAATAATAATGTCTTCTTTGAAATGGAAGACGGCAGCTATATCTGTTTCTTCGAGGTGCTTGGCAGTGCGCTGCCGCTGGTGCCGGTCGAGGAGGACTGGGCGCAGCATCTTGCCCTTGAAGTACGCGACAGCGAGCGGGCCGACGCACTCTGCGCCCGCTTGCGCGACAGCGGCGTCGAGGTGGAGGGGCCGGTGATCCACGACGTGGCCGGGGATGGACGGCATGCCGAATTGGCCAAGTCGTGGTACTTCCGCGACCCGAATGGGCATCGCCTGGAGCTGATCGTCAAGCCGGAGGTGGCGCAAACGGCCATCTGGGACGATCTGGAGAAGATGGCTTACGCCAATCTTGCCGCGTGGACGCAACTGAAAAGGGAGCATTTGCTTGGATGATGCTGGCCGGTTGAGTGCAGAGCCCGACCTGGCATCGCAGCACCAGAAAGGCGCGCGGGCGGTCACGGCAAACTACTGGGACTACATCAAGGTCGAGCAGCTGCTGGCCCTGCAGGGAGGACTTGACGACGATGAGTCGGCGGTCAGCAACGACGAGGCCTTGTTCATCAGCGTGCACCAAGTCCACGAGCTGTGGTTCAAGCTGGTGCTGCGCGAGTTGACCTTGACCCGTGACATGCTCAATGCACCGGACGTGGCCGGGCATCAGGTGGTTGCCGGGGTGCGTTCGCTCCGTCGTGCAATCACGGTATTCGAGCAGGCGAATCAGCATTTTCGACTGATGGAGACGATGACGGCGCGCGACTTTCTGGAGTTTCGCGAGCGGTTGACGCCAGCCAGCGGGTTTCAATCGGCGCAACTGCGCGAGATCGAGATCCTGTTGGGTCTTGAAGATGCACAACGTATTTCCATCGGCGCGGGCTCCTATCGCGATGCGCTCAAACTGCCGGATGGCAGTCCCTCGACTGCTGCGCAACGTGTCGAAGCACGCGCCAAGGCCGGCCCATCCCTCAAGCAGTCTTTGTATGCATGGTTGACTCGGCTACCGATCGATGGCGCCACGACGCCAACAGCGAAGGAGCGCTTCGCACGGCGCTACATCCAGGCGATGCGCGCCGACAGCGAGCGTCGCTGGCGTCTGGCCGCTGAGCGTGGCAGCAGCATAGAAGAGCTGCAGCGGCTGCGTGCGCGGCATGCGGCGGAAGACGAGAGCGCCCAAGCATTCCTGCTGGCAGACGAGCACGCGCAGCTCGACGCGCCCGCCCACGACGCACACCGTGCGGTACGTGCGGCCTTGGTGTTTGTCGAAAGTCATCGTGAGTTGCCGCAGCTTGCGTGGCCGCGCGAACTGCTGGAAAGCGTGGTCGAGCTGGAACAGGCGATGTTGATCTGGCGGCAACGGCATGCGCGCATGGTGGAGCGCTTCATCGGCCGTCGCGTTGGCACCGGCGGTTCCGCCGGTGTGGACTACCTGGATCAGACCGCGCTGCGCTACCGAATTTTTGCCGAACTGTGGACGGCGCGCTCGTTGTTGCTGCGCACCGCCAGCGTGCCTGTGCTCGACAACCCGGATGGGTATGGATTCGCGATGGAGGGCGGCCGATGATGCCGGGGTTTGTCGTCGCCACCCGTTTGCTGTTTGTGTACGACCTGTCGCCATGCCTGATCGATATGGGCGCAGGGTGTGCGCCATGACCGATACGTCGCAGGTGCTGGTGGTCGGCGGCAGCATCGCCGGCTTGATGAGCGCACTGGCGTTTGCCAGACACGGCTACCAGGTGACCGTGCTTGAACGCGACGGGGTCGTCGGCGCGTCATCGCTGGCGCGCGATGCCCATCTGCCCACACCGCGCTGGTGGCGCAAAGGCGTGCCGCACGCGCGTCATACGCATGCGCTGGCCGCGCTGGGGCGGCTGGTGTTGCGCGAACGCGCGCCGGATATTTGGCAGGCGTTGCTGGATGCCGGTGCGGTCGAGATGCCGTTCGGCGCAACGCTTGCGCCAGGTGGCGCTGTGCCTCGCAACGACGATCCGGAATTGTTCGGTCTGTCGACGCGCCGCTCGTTGATCGAGGACGTCGTTCGTGCGGCGGTGCTGGCAGAGCCGAACATCAAGGTGCACGACGCGACCAGCGTTCATGGCCTGCTGGTTCGCACCGACGATGGTCCATTGGTGGAAGGGGTGTGCAGCTCGCGCGGTGAGCTGCGCGCGGCGCTGACCATCGATGCGCTGGGTCGTGGCTCGGCGTTCGGAAAATGGTTGCGACAGGCTGGTGTGCAGACGCCCGATACCTTGGTGGACAACTGCGGGCTCGCATATTTCACGCGGTGGTATCGCTGCCGGCAGCGGCCGAATGTGCAACTCACTGCGGGTTTTTCGGTGGGTGGCTATGCCGCGTCCAGTGGCTGCATCGTGTGTCCCGCCGATAACGGCTATGTCTCCATCACGCTGATGGCACCGCATGGCGATAGCGCATGGCATGCCATGGTTGAGCCAGCGGTGTTCACTGCAGCCGCATGCGCACACGCCGGCATCGCGCCCTGGCTCGACGCTGGCGTCTGCGAGCCGGTGTCGGATGTGCTGCGCTGGCCAGTGTGCGAAAACCGCTATCGGTCCGCGGTGGCGAGCGGCGCGCCGACCGTGGCTGGAACCATCACGGTCGGCGATGCGTTGTGCACCACCAATCCGACCTATACGCGCGGTATGTCCTTGGCGATGCGCTATGCATATGCCGTCGCCGATCTTGCGCATCGCGAAGGACTGGATGACCCGCTGCGGTTTGCCGTCGATGCCGACGCGCTTGCAGAGCGTCTTGTGCGGCCCTGGTACGTCGATAGCGTGGCGCAAGACCGCACGCGCAGCGCGCTGTGGGCCGGCGAACCGCCTGCATTTCAGTACCCGGATGCGATCGGTTTGCCGCACATCGCTGCCGCTGCGCGCCATGATGCAGTGGTCTGGCATGCATTGGCGCGGCGCATGGGAATGCTTGAAGACCCGTCTGCAATTTTCAATCGGCACGACGTCGTAACGCGGGTGCGCAGTCTTGCCGCGACACATCCCGTGCCATCGCCGGCCGCACCTTCGCGAGAGGCACTGCTGCAGCTGATCGCTCAGCACCGCGTCGCGGCCGAGCCCACCCTTGTTTCCTGATCTGCCGTTGCCGAGAGGACGTGTCTGATGCAATCACCGTGGGAATCCGACGCACCGGCTGTGCGGATGAAGCAACGTTTTTCGCTCGATCCAGGCGTCGCCTGTCTCAATCACGGCATGCTGGGGGCATGCCCCAACGCTGTACTGGAACGCCAGACGGCGTTTCGTGCGCAGATCGAGCGGCTGCCATCTGTGTTCATCCTGCGCGATTTACCGCGCTTACTGGATGCCTCGCGCGAGGCGCTGGCTGGGGTCATCGGCGCCGATCCAGTCGACCTGGTGTTGCTGCCCAATGTGACCACCGCATTGAGCGCGGTGCTGCGCTCGCGTTCTTTTGGGCCCGACGATGAGATTCTGACCACCAACCATGCGTATTTGTCTGCACGCAATCTGCTCGACTTTGTCTCCGGCAACACCGGGGCCACCGTGGTGGTTGCGCAGGTCGGCGTGCCGGTGTCGGACTCGCAGCATGTCGTGCAGGCCGTGCTGGAACGAGTCACCCCGCGCACGCGGCTTGCCGTGTTGGATCACGTCACCAGCCCCACCGGGATCGTATTTCCGATCAAAGCCCTTGTCGCGGCGCTGGCCGAACGTGGCATCGATACGGTGGTCGATGGTGCGCATGCACCAGGTATGTTGCCGTTGGACGTGCAGGCGATCGGAGCGGCGTATTACGCGGGCGATTGCCATAAATGGCTGTGCAGCCCGCGTGGTGCGGGATTTTTGCATGTGCGTCGCGATCGTCAGGCGGGCGTGCATCCGCCGGTGATCAGTCGCGGTTATGGCGACAACAGCAGCGCTCGCCCGCGGCTGCATCTGGAATTCGATTGGCTGGGTACCTCCGACCCGACGCCGTTGCTGTGCATTCCCGAAGCGATCGTTTTCCTGCAGAACGTGCTGCCTGGCGGCATACCTGCATTATTCGCACATCACCATGCGTTGGCGCTGCGCTGTGCGCACTACTTGACGGCGCGATTGCCGCTGAAACGCCTGGCCACCGACGAACACATGGGAAGCATGGTGGCGTTCGCGTTGCCGCCTCGCCTCTGCGCGGCATATCCCGATGCGGCCGCGCTGCAGGACTGGCTGTACGACACCCATGCCATCGACGTGGCAGTGAACGCCTGGCCAGACAACGCGAGCTACGTGCTGCGCGTTTCCATGCAGGTATATGCCGCGATGGAGGATGTGGTCCGACTGGGCGATGCGTTGCAAGGCGCCTTTGCTGCGCTGGACGAACGAGATGCGCTGATGCAGGCCGTCACTGCGGGAGTTGCGCGATGAATGCAATCGAGATCGATCGTCAACATGTGCTGATTACCGGCGGTGCAGGAGGTATCGGCGTCGAGCTGGTGCACGTTTTTGCGCAGGCCGGTTACAGGGTGAGCTTTACCTACCGCCCGGGGGAGGAGAGCCGGCAACGGGCGCAGGCGCTGCTCGATGAGGTCGGCGATCAGTACGTGCACGCATTGGAGCTGGATGTGGGCGACCAGCAGAGCCACGCGCAACTGATGCAGGCACTGTCTCTGCCGCTGGACATCGTGATCCATAACGCTGGCGTCGGCACCAAGACCGTTGAACGTGCTGCGGCCAGCTACAAGGAACAGGACGAGGTGTTTTTCCGGGTCAATACGCTGGGGCCGCTGTGGCTCAGCGAGGATGTGATCCCGAGCATGCTGGCGCGCGGACACGGCAAGATCGTGTTCATGAGCTCGGTGGACGGCGGAATCACGCACTTTCCGCGCTTTCGCGCTGCTGATGGCATGAGCAAGGCGGCGGTAGCGTTTCTGGGGCGTCAACTTGCGGCCACCTACGCCTGCACAGGCATCGATGTCTTCACTGTCTGTCCTGGCGCCACCGACACGCCGATGTTTCAGGCCAGTACCTTGAATGCCTTGTCGGCCGAACAACGCCAGGCGCTTGAAGCATCGCTGCCCGGCGGGCGGTTGATCGCGCCGCGGGAGATTGCCGACCTGTGCTTTTACCTGTGCCGCGATGAGGCACGCATTCTACGTGGCGCGGTGATCGATGCTTCGCTTGGGCTGGGCGTGTGCCCGGCCGTCATGGGATAAGGGAGTCTTACGCATGCCTGTGCCGTCAAACAGTTTTTGGGAGCAATGGCTCACCGCGCATCGTGCCAAGCCCGATGCCTGCGTCACCTATTCGTTGTCGCCTTCGCCGCCATTGCAGCGCTATCTGGCGCAGCTGGATCCTGCGCAGTCGCTGGATTGGACCGGCGAGGACTATCAAGGCTTGCCACTGCTGCGCGAACGGGTGCTGGCGCAGTATGGGTATGCCAGCACATGCGGGTTGCAGGATGTGCTGATCACCGCCGGCGCGCAGGAGGCGAACTATTTGGTGCTGACGCAGTTACTCGCTGCCGGCGATGAGTTCGTCATCGATGCACCGGGGTGGCAGCAACCGCTGGTGCTGGCACAGCAAATCGGTGCGGTGCCCAAGTTGGTAACGCGTTCGGAGGCATCCGGCTGGGCACTGGATATCGACCAGCTCGAAGCGTTGGTCACGCCCAAGACCAAGCTCATCTTCCTGTGCAATCCCAACAATCCGACTGGACGCGTGGAGAACCTGGCGACGCTGCAGCGCATTGTGGCTGCGGCAGAGCGTGTCGGGGCCTACATCCTTTCCGACGAGGTCTATCGCGGCCTGGAGTGGGACCGGCAAGAGACGCCACGCATCGCAACCCTTTACGACCGCGGAGTGAGTACCGGCAGCGTGTCGAAGCTGCTCGGCCTGCAGGGCTTGCGGACCGGCTGGATGGTGACGCGCGACCAAGCCTTGCTCAATGCGGCGATGGTGCTGCGCGAAAACACCAGCGAGATCATGAACGTGCTGGGGGAGCGCATCGCCGAGGTCGCGTTGCGACCGGAACATTTCGATGCGACGGTCGAGCACTCGCGTGCGATGGGGCGCGCGCGAATTGATCTGCTGGATCGCTTTGTCGCCGAGCAGCCGGCACTGACATGGCAGCGGCCGCAGGCAGGCCTGCTCGGTCTTGCGCATCTCAATTTGCCGATCGACGCCGATGCCTTCAGTCGCCGGTTGCTTGCGCCGCCGTTTAAGACATTTGTGATGTCCGGTGGTGCGTATGCATGCCCGCAGCACCTGCGGTTGGGGGCGGGCGGGGTGTCGCCTGCGGAACTGGAGCTGGGTCTGGCGCGGATGGCGCAGTTGCTGGCCGAGTGGAGCTGATCGCTGTCTCGTCGTCATTGACTGGAGGGCAATCGGATGCAATGCAGAAGGCCGGCTGCTCACGCAGCCGGCCTTCGTATTGCGCCATTTCTTGCTAAAAACGCCGTCTTAGAACTCTTGCCAATCCGCACCATTGCTGGACGCGCTGGCGACCACCGCCGGTCTGGCTGGACGCTTGATCGATGTCGCGGCAACGCGTGGCTTCGCTGCGGCAACGCCGGCCGGCTTCTTGGGATGCAGCACGGTCGGTGCAGCTGCGCGCACACCTGACGGGCGTTCGGCTTCGATCTTGAAGATCGACACCGCCTGCCTGAGCTGCACGGCCTGCTCTTCCATCGAGCGAGCGGCGGCGGTGGCCTCTTCCACCAGCGCGGCATTCTGCTGGGTGGTTTCGTCCATCTGGGTGACGGTGAGGTTGACCTGTTCGATACCGGCCGACTGCTCCTGCGAAGCGGCGGAAATTTCGCCCATGATGTCGGTGACGCGCTGCACGCTGGCCACGATCTCGGCCATCGTGGTGCCGGCGCTGTGCACCAGTGCCGAGCCTTCGGCCACACGCTCGACCGAATCGTCGATCAGGCTCTTGATCTCCTTGGCCGCAGCGGTGGAGCGCTGGGCGAGGGTGCGCACTTCGCTGGCGACCACCGCAAAACCGCGGCCTTGTTCGCCGGCGCGTGCGGCTTCGACCGCTGCGTTGAGTGCCAGGATGTTGGTCTGGAAGGAGATGCCGTCGATGACGCTGATGATGTCGGCGATCTTCTTGGACGAGGCTTCGATGCCGGTCATGGTGCCCACGACCTTGCTGACGATGTCGCCGCCCTGCGAGGCGACGCTTGCGGCACCGATCGCCAGCTGATTGGCCTGGCGCGCATGTTCGGCGTTCTGGCGCACGGTGGAGGTGAGTTCTTCCATCGATGCGGCGGTTTCTTCCAGGTTGGCGGCCTGCTGCTCGGTACGTTGCGACAGATCCTGATTGCCGGCGGCAATTTCGCTGGCGGCCGAATTGATCGACACGGCCGAGTGCTGGATGCGCCCAACAATTTCGGCCAGCTGTGTGGCGGTGGCATTGGCGTCGTCGCGCATCTGTGCGAACACCCCCTTGAAGTCGCCACTCATGCGTGCGGTCAGGTCGCCTGCGGCGATGGATTGCAGCAGCGACGACAGCGATTGCAGATTGCCATCGGCGGTAGCCATCAGCTGGTTGAGGCTGTCGACCATGATGTGGAAGTCGTACTGGAAGCGGTCGGCATCGCCGCGCGCGCTGAAATCGCCGTTGGCCGCCGACTGCGCCAGCTGCTTGATCTCGGTATTCATCGCCGACAGGTTGGCCTTGACCTCGTTCATGGTCTGGGTGAGCACGGCTTTTTCGCCGGGCAGCGCGTCCATGCTTTCGCTCAGGTCGCCGATGGCATAGCGGCCCATGATACGCGCGAGCGTGGTCTGCACGGCCAGATGCGAGGCGACCAGGGTGTTGGTGTCCTGCGCCATGCGGCCGTAGTCGCCGGGAAATGCATTGGCATCGATGCGGAAACTGATCTGCCCTTCGTTATGGCGCTTGGCCATGTCGCCCTGTGCGCTGAGCAAGGCTTGCAGCTGTGTCTGCATACCGCTCATGGCGCGCAGCAGGCGGCCGGTTTCGTCTTTTGCATCGGTCTGGACGTTGTTATCCAACTGACCATTGGCGATGGCCTCGGCTGCCTTGGTCGCACGCGCGAGCGGCTGGGTCAGGCTGCGGGTGATCAGCCAGGCCAGCAGGCTGCTGATCGCCACAACAGCGATGCCGCCCAGGCTGATCAGCAGCTTGCCGCGTTTCATCGATGCAACCGCTTCGGTATAGGCCTGATGGCTCTGATCTTCCTGGCGGGTAACCAGCTCGCGGATCTTGTCCTGCCACGCCATGGTGGCCGGGCGTGCCTTCGCACTCAGCAGCGCCTGCGCCGGTGCATTGTCGTCTGCGGCCGCCAGTTTCATGACCTCGTCGTTGATCTTGGCCGAGATCGTGCGCCGCTCGTCCAGCACTGCGCGAATCTTGCGGCCTTCCTCCGAGCTGGGCAGCGTGTCGAGCTTGGCGCGCAGGTCGCTGTAGCGCTGGCGTTGCTCCTTGATGGTCGCCAGCGCTTCGGCGTCGAGCTCCGCGCTGGTTGCCATCGCGTACGTGCCCAGCGCGATCAAAATTGTGGAGTTCGCGTCCAGCATGCCGTTGCCGATCTGGATCTTGGCCATGCGATCCAGAACGATAAAGTCCAATTGCTGCTTGGCGTTGGCCATGGTGACCAGGCCGATCGCCACGAGCAGGCTCGACAGCAAGATCAGGATTCCAAATGCAGCGCCTAGGCGGCGGCCGACGTTATAGCGTTGCAAATAAGCAGTCATGTGGGTGGTCCTGGTGTCCATAAAGAAGGCACCGACCCGCGGGCGCGTGAAGTACGCGTGATGGCTCGGCAACGGGTTAGCGACCAACCACCACAGAACTGAAATCCTGCGGCCGAGCTCGCGTTTAGCCGGTATTTGTCCCGCGCTGTCAGGGAAAAACCGACTGACAATGCGCTGGATTTCTGGTGTTCATCGCCCAGGCCATTGCGCGGCCGGTGACTGATCAGGCGCACTGCACATTGCCGTTGACGTACAGGCGCTACGCTGCGGCACTCTCAATGCTCGCGGTACGCTTGGAATGGACACTCGTAACGAGGAATGGATGCGCGCAGTGACCGATGCGCTCAGCGACCTGTTGGCCGCGCGTGTTGCGCAGGCCACGCTGCTGGAAGCCATGCTGGTGTCGCATCCCGATCCGGCGGCCTTGCGGAAGGCCTGGGACGAACTGTCGTCTCAGCGGATCGCGATCGTTGCACAGAACAAGGCAGTCGCCTCGGTGGAACGGCCAATGGATGAGTACACGCTGGAACAATTCCAGGCCTGGGAAGAAAAGTTTCGTCGCTATTTTCCGCGCGATGTGGATAGGCAATAGATTCGCGGTCGAGCGTTCTCGCCGCTGTAGAAAACGCAAAGCAACAGACGGAGAGCGGTGTATCTCCGTGACGCCTGCTTGCTGGCCCCGACGATGAAAGCTCCGCACAACCTGCGGGATGCTTGAAGTTCAAATGCTACGGTCGAGATGACGCGCGTCGTGGGCTTGAGCTTGGCAAATGTCGCGAGATGGGGACTCGTGCAGCGTTTTATCCATTGCCGGATCGCTGGCGTCCCAATGCTGCAGCAGATCAATCCGCAGCATCCTCGTTAGTGCGTACGGCTGACGACCAGGGCTTCTTGGCATCGAGGGGGCTGCACAAGCAGCCCAAGCAATTGCTATGACGCAACGTTTCTGTGGCCCGCGCACTTCAGTGCAGCCAAAATAGGGCGCCTGCGGTCAATCGTGATGACAAAAAATGGCGGATGTTGGCCCGCCCAGGCTGTCGTGCGGTCTTTGTTGGGTGTCATCAGTCAGTCATTAGTTGTCGCTGTTCACGCAGCTCGCTTCGCGTGCGGAAGATGAGTCGCCATGCAAGCGCCAACAGCGCAGTGTGGAAAGACAATCGGCCGTCAAACCAGACTTCCGCGCAGCGTGCGTCGCACGCGGTTCAAGGCCAGCCGCGCAGCGGCCTGTGCGCGGTGCCTTGCATCACCGCCTGTTGCTTCGGGGGTAGGACTCTTTCGCCTTTGGAAAAGCTAAGATCGAAACTTGTGCAAAATCGGAGGCGCCAATGATCGATCGTCGTACTTTTCTTGCCACGGGTGTGGTGGCCGCTGCCGCCAGCTTCAGTTCCCCGGCGGCGCGGATCACGCAGACGCCGCGCGCAAACGGGCCGGCACCGTGGGGTGCGCTGCCCAGCAAGCGACAGCTACGGTGGCATCGGTGGGAGCAATACGCCTTCGTGCATTTTGCGATGAATACTTTCACTGACAAGGAATGGGGCTACGGCGACGAGGATCCGCGCAAATTCGATCCCAGCGATTTTTCAGCCGATCAGATCGTCGCTGCTGCCAAGGCGGGCAATCTGAAAGGGCTCATTTTTACGGCCAAGCACCACGATGGGTTCTGTCTCTGGCCGACGCGTTTGACCGAGCATTGCATCCGGAACTCGCCGTACAAGAACGGCAAAGGCGACATCGTTGGTGAGATGGCCGCGGCGTGTCGACGCGCTGGCCTGGCGTTCGGCCTCTATCTCTCGCCCTGGGATCGCAACCACGCCGAGTATGGGCGGCCCGGCTATCTCGACTATTTCCGCAAGCAGATCGTCGAACTCTGCACGGGCTATGGCGACCTGTTCGAGTTCTGGTTCGATGGCGCCAATGGTGGCGACGGCTATTACGGTGGAGCGCGCGAAGCGCGCAAGATCGATGCGCCCGCTTACTACAACTGGCCACGCATGATCGAGCTGGTGCATCGGCACCAGCCGATGGCCTGCACCTTCGACCCGCTCGGCGCCGATATCCGGTGGGGCGGCAACGAGGACGGTGTCGCCGGCGATCCGTCCTGGCCCACCATGCCCAATGCGCCCTACACACAGGAAAACGGCAATTCCGGGGTGCGCGGAGGGGCGCTGTGGTGGCCGGCCGAAACCAACACCTCGATCCGCCCGGGCTGGTTCTACCATGCCGATGAAGACGGCAAGGTGCGCAGCCCGGAGAATCTGGTGCGCTATTTCGACACCTCGGTGGCGCGCGGCACCAACATGAACCTCAATCTCCCGCCCGACCGACGCGGCCGCATCGCCGACCACGACGTGGCGGTGCTGCAGAGTTTCGGCGACGCAATCCGCGCCAGCTTCGCCATCGATCTGGCCAAGGGCGCCAAGGCCAGCGCCAGCGCGTCGCGCGGTCCCGGGTTCGAGCCGGCGCGCGTGCTTGATCGGCAGCCGGACAGCTACTGGTCCACACCGGATGACGTCACCACGCCGACGCTGACGCTGGACCTGTCGGCGGTGCACAGCTTCGATTTGATCCGGTTGCGCGAGTACCTGCCGCTGGGCGTGCGCGTCACCCGCTTTGCGGTCGAAGCCGAGGTCGATGGGCAATGGCAGCGGCTGGCCGAAGCGCAGTGCATCGGTGCACAGCGGATCGTGCGGCTGGAGCGCCCGGTTGCCGCGCGCCGGGTGCGCCTGGTCGTGCTTGAGGCGCCGGTGTGCCCGGCGATCAGCGAATTCGCGCTGTTCCGCGCCGTGGCGCCGGTGCCGGTGGCACGCCCCACGGCAAACGCGCCGGACGTGCTGTCCACCGCCGGTTGGCGCATCGTCGAGGCAAGCGCGCCAGGGGCGGACACGTTGCTGGACGACAATGCCAGCACGATCTGGATCACGCCCGCTCCCACGCCGGGCCATCCCGCGCAGGTGACCATGGACCTCGGCGCGCTGCATCAGGTGGCCGGTTTCAGCCTCACGCCCTCGCGCACGGTGATGAACGGTGCGGCGCCACCGAAGGGCTATCGCGCCGAAACCAGCGAAGATGGTCAACGCTGGCAGCCGGCCGGCGCCGGCGAGCTATCCAATATCGCCTACGCGCTCTCGACCCAGCGCCTGAATTTCCCCGAGGTCCGCCAGATCCGCTACCTACGGCTGTCGTTCGCTGAAACGGCGGTGCCCGCAGAGCGGCTGGCGATCGCGGGTATCGGTGCGTTTTCGCGCTTGCGCTAAGCGCTTGCCTCCCTCGCGGCCAAGCGCTGCGAGGGAGTGCATCGCTGGAGCGAGGCAGTTTCGCAGGCGTGAGAATGCGCGAGCGGCGGTGAAGCTGTGCCTCCCGGACGACGCGCGATGGTGCGTGGCGCATTACGCAGGCAACCTGGTGGGTATGGAACAGAAACAGCATGAGCGGATGCAGGCCGCGACCGAAGCGCCTGGCGATCTGCTGGACGCGCGCGTGGCCACGACCGTTGTTCGAAGTGATGCCGGTGTCGCATCCGGATCCGGTCATGCGCCGCAAAGCGTGGGACGAGCTGTCGTCGCAACGCATCGCTTACGTGGCCAAGCAAAAAACGGTGGCCGACGATCCACGTCCCATGGAGGGGTACATCACACGCTTGCGTAGTTCCTGGCATGGGATGAGACGCTCAATCGTTGTTTCCCCCGGTGTCTGGACATGGGCGATAAGCAAGATTGAATCGCCTGACCTGAGCACGGTGTGCAACTGGTACAGGACGTCGGTTGCGGGTCTCATTCGAGCTGGCATCGTCGCAAGGCACCGATTGTCATTCACTGTCGGTGGCTGGGATGCATGCGCCAGGCTTTCAGCGGCAATGCCATTGTGTACCGTCGTTGCTAGCTGGATCAGACTCGGCGGAATAGAGCAGTGTTTGTCAGTGGTATCGAGCGCCGCATCGCGACCAATAGCAATCAACACAGTACTGACGAGCTGAGTGTTGCCCGAAGACAGCCTGGCGGGTTAGCCAACTCGCATCGCCGGCAGGTGCAGGCTTCCCAAATCAGCCCGGAAGCGGTAGTGCCTTCATTTCGATAACGAAGACCATCTTGATGGCTGCACGCTGGAGCGATTTCAGGGGGGGATATGGATTTCTCCGCTATTTTTAGCGCGATCCTGATGCGTCAATAGTGGGCAGCTGGGGGGCTACACCATCTTCGCGAGATCGCAGACATCATTGCATGACACATCTGCGTGCATCCTGCATGACCATCGCAATGATTCTGCGGCAAGATGCCAACGACGCATTTGCTGTGCAATCATTCGCCATCCTCGGCGCTGCAGTCAGTCAGTGGTTAAATTGCTCCGTCACCAGCTCGGCGCGAAGCATTGGCGTTTGCCTTCTGCCACGCTTCCTATGACGTCCGTGCCTGCTCAACAGAGCAGACACGGACGCGACCGTTACTTTGAGTGAACGAGCTGATTGCTGCTCAATATTTTCTGTCAGGTCGGGATGTATTCGCAACTTTTGTAGCGAAATTCAGGGAGGTAGCCATCCTTGTCGTACGGAGCGCCGTTATATTCGCAGCGAAAGTTAGCGCCACCCATCCAGGTCTTCTTATAGCCAGCTTCGCAACTGCCATTCTGGAACCATCCGGTATTGACATGTGTGACATGGGTGCGGCCCCACCGTTCGCCGACCAAGATCGCTGGAGCGTATGCCGAGTGCGCTTTCGGAGGGCAGGAGTTCTCTTCAGCCTTTTCATTGCATTCTGTCCAGCTATTACTGAAGTTCCCCGAAAGGGATAATCCGGGAATCTTGAGCGGCAGTTCCCAGCTTCCGCCCATGTCGAAGCTTTGGTCTCGGCATGCGCCGCGCGTTGTGGACTCCGTGGAGGTCGGGCAATGTGCTTCGTCCCCGTAGCATACCGAAAGGGTTCCGTGATCTTCGTAGAAAGACTTTTGATTTTTTCCTAGCCATCCTCCGAAGGTGGTGAACATGTGTTTGTCCGGTGGTGATGCCGCCTGGGTGGTTCCCACCAAAGTCAACGCCAATAGAACGGGGACTAGGTACTTACTTATTTTTTTGATCATGATCATCTCTGTTCGGTTGTTTAAATTTTTAGGGGGGGTATTTCTGGTGTGGCTTGGCCCAATGCGGGTTAAATTTCGCTGGATATCAATAATCTGCAGGTGCGCAATAGGTGATGGGTGTTTTTTATTTTTTTATATGTGGGTTTTTTCAAGCGTTACGTGCATTGCTGCTCTATCAATTGATCCGGTTGGTCCGGATCAATGTGCTTTAAAAAAACGGCGGGTAATTTCTTGGTGTTTAAGATTATTTATTGCATGGCCCGCAGCACAGCTGGCTAGGTCATGCATGTGCGTGCTGGTTGGAGTTGGACGAGTGCTCTCAGCTGTGACCCTGCAGCAAAGATTCCAGCATTTTCCGTTCTTGAGGCGACGCAGAGGGGCGTGCTACTGCGGTCAGCAGGGTCGACTTTAGTGGAGGAGTGAGTTCAACCTCTCCACTTGCGATCGCATTGAGCGTCTGTCTCACCAGCGGTTCGGTTGCACCGCCTCTCAGGTAGTCGACCGCAGCATCTGCTGCGGCATCGGGGGCGGAGAGTCGGTAAACCTTCTGGGCCGCCAATGCCTTCACCACATCGTCGCCGTTTCCAGTGGCAACCGAATTCAGCTGGGAAATCGCGTTTCTTCTGAGGGACATCGCATCCTTGGATGTGTCTTCTTCGATCGTGCCAATAAAGTTCAACGCAGCGACCGATGTAGGTACGTCGCTGGCGTGGCTATTGAGAGTGGACATCGCTTCGGACAGCGTTTCCCTGGAAGCTGTGCCAGGAAAGTTTGAATACGTTTTGTACATCGCAGTGTAGAGGCTGGAGTCCTTGCTTTTCCAGATGCGACTCGCCTCGTCTACCATCATTTTTCTGCCGGACTCGCTGCGAACAATCATGTTTTGAATAATTTCGCGATTGGCAGCGTCTTTTGCGGGTATTTTTGCATAATAATCAGCCACCGCCTTGCGTGCTTCCGGGCTGGAGTCGATTGTGTTGAGTAAGCGGGCCATGAAGATTTTTTGTTGCGCCTGGGACATGGCATGACCTTGATCCCAACGATCAAAAAAATCCTGTAAGCGGTGCTGGACTTCGCTCGGGCCAAAGGGCTTTTCGCTGTCAGCATCTATGAAATCGCTGAATTCGCTCCCGCTCATCTTTGCATGCTCCGTCTGCGGAGCGTGGCGACCTCCGACAGGGTTGAGCGTCTGGGGTACGCGGCTTGCGTCAACGTTGTTGTCGCTGCTTGATTGAAATCCAAGATAAGCCAATGAGCACACTCCAATGACTGCCACGAGTCCTCCGATGACGAATGGCGCGGCCGGCTTTCCCGGATGGGTATATCTAATGTTGTCAGTCATTGATTTTTCTCGGGCGTATAATTAGCTGGATATTCAGTAAATTTGAAATTGACGGGGCATAACATTGCGGTATGCGTGAATGCTAGTTGCTCTGGCTAATGGGGTATGCATCTGCCGACGTGGGGTCTGTGACTAGGTCTTTTTTTGTTTCTAAGTCGTGATCTCAGCAGTGCGGTTTCGAGACTTTATCTAATTCGGATGGGTCTTTATGACTTCCCGAATCAGGTTCGAACTATTGCTGCTTTCGATAAACGTACATGTTCAAGTAGCGTTATCTATGTCAGTTATTGCCACGAATCGTCAGTTGCTGCGATAAAGTCGGTTACTATCTTTGGGTAATTTACTTCAAGCGAAAAGCATGGGATTCACAGGTGTTAAAAGGTGTTCGTTAATCTCAAAAGATAACCAAATCTTTGCATTGAAAAATAATGCAAAATTGCGAAGTTGGTTTTATTTAAGCGATGCAGTAGCTGATGGTTGATGCAAGTTTTCTCTCTGCCATGATGAAAATGGATGGGTTTTGTATGGCTGTGGAATAGCGGCGGATGATCCGGCATTGATAGGGCGGCGCGTCAAGCAAGTTGCAGCAGTCAAGAGAATAAATTTTTCTCGTCTTGCTTTCGGCCAAGCTAGGCCACCTCTCTGCCCGGCCTCTCTCCGTAACGTCAGTGCCACCGTACGCCGGGAGACAGACGCAATGACGACTGGATCGCCCCGTTCTCGAATGACCAGGTGACTTGGCTGGTTTGGCGGCGTTACGCGCGAGCTGGCCAACGCCATGTGCGCTGACGTCCAGAACGCGAGACGTGACCTTGGGCGAACTCAGCGAGAGAAACCCGGCGGTCGTCTTCTCGATTGGTTGTCAGAGCGAAGAGACGAGCAAGAACGGCCTGATACCGCTTTGCGGCGGGGCTGTCTCTCGGCAGGTATGTCCGTCAGCGGTATTGCTTCGAGACTGGCCGTCGGGCATGGGCTGCTGCCAGCATGGAGCGATGACCGGTGGTGTCCCTGGAGAGTATTGCAGGCGACTCAGGCAGAAAGTTTCATGCGCGGTGGTCAGGCGCGGTTTCTGGATGTCGGGCGAGCGAATTTCCGTGCGGCACGGAAGTCCATTCGGGTTGCAGGAGAGCCATACACAAGCCGTGCAACGCTTTACTGCCGTGCCCTATCGTTTCCGTGGCGAGCTAGCTCTTCATTGCCTGCTCCGATTCGAGGCGCGGGCCTGTGCAGCGGCGAACTGCACTTGATGGCCGGGGTTTAGAGCAGCTAATAACAGGACTGTGCTCACCGCCAGGCGGGCGCGGCCGGTGCTCGGTGCGGCATGTACCACGCGTACACTCCGGTTCCTCCGCGCCGTCCACGCCCACCTGACGACTGCTCGCGACGTTTTGGTAGCCGCGCTTAGCCCACCGACGGCCGTAGGGCCGACTTGGCAGCCTGCAGGCGCAGCGTAGCCGGGCGCAATCCGGGCGTGCTGGCCTGCAGCACGATATCGCCGCTGCTTCTGGTGGTCTGCAACAGCGCAGCACACAGTCCGTTGAAGGCCTTGCGCTGCGGCGCCTTGTCGTCTTCTTGACTGCTGGGGTCGCCGTTGCCGACGCCGATCAGACGCGAGGGGCCGCGCAGGGCGAAGTGCACCTGGTTGTCGGCGTTGGGTACCAAGCGGCCTTGCGCATCGACGATCTCCACTTTCACGACTGCCACATCTTCGGCATCGGCACGCAATGCGTTGCGGTCGCAACTCAGGCGGATCGCGGCGGGCTTGCCAACGGTCTCACGGCGTTCGCGGAGCACCAGTGCGCCCCCACGATAGCCGCGCGCTTCGATCACGCCGGGGGCGTACGTCACCCGCCATTCGACATGGCCGTAGGCCGGCACCTGCTGCAGGCCCTGGCTGACGCCATTGACCAGCAACTCCACCGCGTCGAGATTGCTATGGCACCAGACCGCGAGGTGACCGTTGTCGTCGGGTTGCAGCAGACCGTCCCAGTTCCAGTGCGGGAACAGATGCAGCACCGGTTCGCTGGTCCATTGCGCGCGGTAGTACCAGTAGTTGTCCTTGGGAAACCCGCAGCTGTCGAGCACGCCGAACTGGGAGGCGACATTTGGCCAGCGGTTGTAGGGTGTGGGTTCGCCGCGGTAGTCGAAGCCGGTCCAGATGAAACCGCCGGCGATATAGGGGCGTTGGGCGACGTAGCTCCACCACGCTTCGGCGGTGCTCGCCCACCAGGGGTGGTCCAGATCGTAGGCGCGGGTATAGCCGCGTGCGTCGTCGCGTTGGTAATTGCCGCGCACCGACACGGTACTGCCGGTTTCGCTGCCGTAGATGGGGATGTTGGGGTATTGCGCGTGGAAGCCGTCCATCTGGCTGGTGCGGTAATTGAAGCCGACCACATCCACCACCTGGCCCACGCCGTCGCCGAAGCCTTTATCCATGGCAAAGGTGGTGGGGCGGGTGGGGTCTAGCTGGCGCACGCGCTGCTGCATGCGCGACACGATGCGCGCACCGCGCTCGGTGACCTGCTGCGGTTCTTCGTTGCCGAGCGACCACAGGATCACGCTGGGATGATTGCGCCCGCGTCGCACCATCGTCTCCAGTTCGCCCATCGCTTCGGGGTCGGTGGACATGCGGCGGGTTTCTTCGATCACGAACATGCCGAGCCGGTCGCACAGGGCAAGCAATTCGGGGGTGGCCGGATTGTGCGAGCTGCGATAGGCATTGCATCCCATCGACTTGAGCTGGCGCAGGCGCCATTCGTGCAGGGCGTCCGGGATGGCGGTGCCGACGCCGGCATGGTCCTGGTGGTTGTTGGTGCCGTGCAACTTGAGGGGCGTGCCGTTCAACAGGAAGCCGCGTTGTGCGTCGAAGGCGATGCTGCGCACGCCGAAGGCGGTGACCACGGCGTCGGTGGCCTTGCCGTCGCTGTGCACGCTGGTGGTCAGGGTGTACAGCTGTGGGGTGTCGATCGACCACAACGCCGCCTGACCCAGCGGGAGGGTGTGTTCGAGCTGTTGCACCTGGCCTGGCGCCACCGTGATGGAAGCACTCACCGCCTGCGCGACCACGCGTCCATCCGGTGCGGTGATGCGGGCCTGCACGCTGCATTGGCGCGGGGCGGTGCCGTCGTTGCGCACTTCGGCAGAGACCTGCGCAGTGGCGTTGTCGCGCTGCAGGGTGCTGCGCACGAACACGCCGTGCTGCGGCAGATGCAAGGGGTCGGTCTTCTGCAGCCACAGATGGCGATAGATGCCGGCGCCTTCGTAAAACCAGCCTTCGCCCAGCGTGGCATCCACGCGGACGGTAATCAGGTTGGGCTTGCCGTAGTCCAGCACTTCGCTCAGGTCGACCTCGAAGCCGCAATAGCCGCTGGCATTGCGCCCGACGATGTGGCCATTGCAGAACACCACGCAATCGCGGAACACGCCGTCGAACACCAGGCAGATGCGCTTGCCCAGATCGCTGGCTGGAATCTGCAGCGTCCGCCGATACCAGCCCACGCTGTTTTCGGGAAAGCTCGTTCCCAGCGCCTTATAGCCGTGTGCGGCCGCCGGGTCTTCCTCGGTCATCGAAGCGGAGATCGGCTCCGGGCGAAAGGGCAGGGTCACGGCCCAGTCGTGCGGCAGATCTACCTGTTGCCAGCTGCTGTCGTCGAAGCTCAGTTGCGCAGCGGTGGCGGTGTCCTTGCCGGCCTTGGCGAAGGTGCGCTGGAAGGTGCCGAATTCGAAATCGCGCGACGGGTCGCTGGCATGGCCCAGATGAAAGCGCCAGCCGAAGTCGAACAGCAGCCGCTCGCGTGGCGCCAGCGTTGCGTCACCTAATGGGCCAGCCGGTGGTGTGTTTTTGGCAGTCGCCGATGCGGCGCCGGCAATGCCTGGCACCAGCGCGGCAGCCGCGCCGACCGGAAGTGCGGCGCTCACACTGCTTGCAAGCATGCCGCGCAGTAGCTCGCGGCGATTGATGCCGGTCATGGCTGTGTCCTCATGCTGGCGCCTGCTGGCTGTGCCGATGCAGGTGTATGCGCTGCGGGCGTGTATGAGGGCGGCGCGCCGGTGTATGGATGGTGCATGAAATCGATCGCCGGCAGCACGTCATTGCCATGCTTGAAATCGAAGAAGCTGGCGTTTTCCCACGACGAACCGGTGCCCCAGCGCGTCTTGCAGCTGCTACTGGTCCATGCCGGTTCCCAGTACACGACGCCGGCACCGCCGGTGTCGATCACCAGCTGGGTGAGGTCGATCATGTACTTGGACTGGCCTTGCGGCGTGGCCGGGTAGCCGGCAATCAGCGAGTCTTCGCCGAGCAGGTTCTGCGAAGTGTCGCCGGACTCCAGGGTCCACGGGTAGGCGGTTTCCACCACCACCACGTCGGCATCAAAGCGGCCACGCAAGCGCTGGATGGTCTTGCCCAACTGCGCCATCGACTGGGTGGACCACTTGCGGTAGTAGCTGATGCCGATCAGGTCGAAGTCGGTGACGCCGGCCTTGGTGGCGGCGGCGAACCACGGCTCCACATTTTCCGGCTGGGCGATATGCAACATCACCCGCGGTTTGATCGTGGAGCGCGCGCTGATGTCGCGCACTGCCTTGATGCCGGCGTTGAACAGCTTGGCGTTGCGCTGCCAGTCGATGGGGCGCTTCTTGTCCCAGGGCTGGCTGTCCATCAGGTCGGAATTGCTTTCGTTGCCCACCTGCACCAGCTCCGGCATCAGCCCGGCGCGGTCGAGCGCACTGAGCGTGTCGTAGGTGAAGCCGTAGAGCGTGCGGGCCAGTTCGTCGGTATCGGTGATGCTGGCCCAGGCCTTGGGGATCAGCTGTTTTTCGCCGTCGGCCCAATCGTCGGAATAGTGCAGGTCCAGCAGCACCTGCATGCCTTGTGCACGTGCGCGCGCAATGGTCTTTTTGACGTCGGTCAGGTCGCTGTACTTGGTCCAGCGCGCATTGTTCCACAGCCGCACACGCACCAGGTTGGCGCCATGCGCATGGAACAGTTCGAACGGATCGGTGACCACACCGTTCTCACGATATTGCACACCGCATTCCTCCATCTCGTTGACGTAGGACAGGTCCGCGCCGAGATACAACGTGGCGGGAGGCTGGGCGGCGTGTGCGGAAACGGATAATGCCAACGCCAGCAGCGTCGGCGTCCAGAAGCGGCGTGTAGAGCGCATGTAATTCCTCGACAAATCAACCATGGAGCGGCCAACAGCATGCTGCATGTGGCCATCGTGCAGCGCAGGCGGTGTGCGGAATCGCAACCAGAGTCGCAGTGCGTTCCCGCGTATCGACGTCACTCGCCTGCTGCCCGGCGCAGCAGGCGCCGGATGTTTCTGTGGGGTGGCGATCGAACACGACGGTGCAGGCGCCAGGCGCATAGCGGTCTGCATGGAACCGGCAGCTACAACGCGTATCTGCCGGTTCCTGCGTGCCGTTCATGCAGTGCCGCCGACTGCGCGTCATGCGTTCGCCACCATGCTTGGAGCAGCTAAAAAAACGTAGCCGGGCAGTCGTCAGGTGGGTGTGGACGGCGCGCTCAGAAGCGGAGTGTACGAGTGGTACATGCCGCATCGAGCACCGGCCGCGCCCACCTGGCGGTGAGCACAGTAGGTTTGTTCGCTGCTCTTAGAACCGGTACGTCGCTTCCAGCTGGTAGCGACGGCCGAACAGCTGGTAGCCGCCATCGTCCTGATTGGCCAGACGGTTGGGCTTGTTGTCGGTGTAGGCACGCAGCGGCTCGTTGGTGAGGTTGCCGGCCTGGAAGCGGAAGCCCAGCTGCTTGCTGTACTGCCAGTTCAAGCTCAGATCCACGGTGCCTTCGCTCTGCAGGCGTGCCAGACGCGCGGCATTCCAGCCGTACACCACCGTGTAGGGGCTGTGGTACTTGTAGCCCACACGCGCTTCGAAAGTGCCGTTGCTGTACCACAGGTCGAAGGTGCCGGTCTTGCGGGCCAGGCCGCTCAGCGGCAGCGGGTTGTTTTCCGGCGAGAATTCCTTGAGGTTGGAATCGACCAACGAATAGTTGGAATAGACGCCGAAGTTTTCCATGTGCGGGATAAAGAAGAACGGCGTCTGGAAGGTGAGTTCCACACCATTGATGTAGCCGCCGCCGCCATTGAACGGCGCGCTGACCAGGTAATCCAGGCCGTTGATCACTTCGCGGTCGGTGCGGTAGCCGATGCTCGAATCCACTTCCTTGCGATACACCGCCAACGCCGCCAGCGCTTCCTTGTGGAAGTACCACTCGTACGACACGTCGACCTGGGTGGCCTTGAACGGGTCCAGCTGCGGGTTGCCGCCGCTGCCGGTCAGCTGGCCGACGGTTACGGTGGGGTCGTCCAGGCGACGGCCGGTGCGCAGCTCGTCCAGCGGCGGGCGTGCGATGACCTTGGCCACCGCAAAGCGCAGGATGCGTTGATCGTCGATCAAGAAGTTGAGCGTCGCGCTGGGCAGCACGTCGGTGTACTCCTTGCTGTCGCTGCTGGCCTGCACGGTGCCGCCGACCGAATCGAAGCCGTCGCTGGTGGTCTTGGTGTTGACCAGGCGCACGCCGATATTGCCGGTGACATCGGTACCGAACAGCTGCGAGCTGAAGACCGCCTTGGCGAAGGCTTCGCGCACGTCTTCCTTGACGTTCCAGTGGTCGAGCATCTGCTCATTGAGCGTGCTCGGATCGAAGCCGCCAAAGCCAATGCGTGCGATCTCGGCCATGTTGCCGCCGGTGAGCGTGGGCACATTCAAGTCCGGCATGGTGACCGGGTAGATCAAGCCCTGATACGCCGAAATCGGCTGGTCGTAGCCGGACTGGTTGCCGATGAAATTCCGGTTCTGCTTTTCGCGGCGTGCGGCGCGTGCGCCGAACTCCAGCGAGGTGAACGGGCCTGCGTCCACCGCACGGCTGGCATTGAGCGCCAGCGCGGCGATCTTGTCGCGCAGCGCCTGCGGTTGGGTCTGCCCGGCAATGCCGTATTCGGGCGTGTCCGAGCTGGTGCTGATGGTGGGCGTGACGCTGCGGCGGAAATCGAACGACACCGTGTCCGGGTTACTGCCGAAGCGCACTGCCTGCCAAACGTTGTCGCGCTTGGCCTGCGAGAACGACAGGTCGCTGCCCAAGGTCCACACATCGCCGTTCCACTTGGCGTTCAAACCACCGGCGGTGAGCGTCTTGACCTCGTTGTAGTGGCTGACCACATGGTCGACCTGCAGGTTGGAATTGGCCAAGGTGCCGGCCACCACATCGCCATCGACGATGGTGTAGGACGAGCCCGGCGTGGTGTACGGGTTGGTCGCACCGGAAAAGGTGCTGAAGGCCAGGCCGTTGAACCAGTTCTGCAATTGGTCTTCGTCGATCTCGATGCGCGAATACAGGCCGTCGAACTTCAACTCGAAATTGCCCGAGCGCCACTGCACGGTGCCCATCGCGCCGGTGCGGGTCTGCTCGATCAGCTTGAGCTGGTCGGCCGCGCCCCACGGGGTGGGATCCACGGTGCCATCGCCATCGACGTCGCGCGAGGTGGTGGCATCGGTATAGCCCCAGCTGCCGATCGACGAGCTGGCGTTCTTCTGCTTTTGATAGGTGGCGCCAAAGGCCACCGCCAGATTGTCGTTGAACTTGTGCACCCAGCTGGCGCCGAAGCGGCTGCCCCACGGGGTGTAGCCATCCACGTCCTTGGCGTGGTCGTAGAACACCGGCCCGGCGGTGCCGACAAAGCCGGGGCCGGTGTAGTCCAGCGGGCTGATGGTGGAGATGTCCACGGTCGCCGCCAGGCCGCCGGCGACCAGGTCGGCCGACTGGGTTTTGTAAACCTTGACGGTGGAGACGATCTCGGTGGGAAACACTTCCCAGCGCACTGCGCGATTGGGTTCGGACGAGGCGATCTCGCGCCCGTTGACGGTGCCCATGGTCATGCGCGGGCCCAGGCCGCGCACGGTGGCCAGGCTCTCGTTGCCGCGGTCGCGGGTGCCGTTGACGCCGGGCAGGCGCACCAGCGCTTCGGCCACGGTGACGTTGGGCATCTGGCCCATGTTGTCTGCGGAGATCACTTCCATGACGTGATCGGACATCTGCTTGGCCTGCACGGCCTGATTCAGGCTGGCGCGCTGGCCGATCACGGTGATGTTGTCCAGCGTCACCGGTGCCTGCGCGTTGGCGGCGCTGCTGCTGGTGGCGTTGGCCGGCGGCGCGGCGGGCGCGGTGTCCTGTGCCTGCGCACTGAACGCGGTGGCCAGCACGAAGGCGATGGTGGTGCAGAGGACGTCGCGGACCGGCGTGCGGCGCAGGCGCCGGCTGGCCGAGTGACCGGTGTGGTGAACAGGCATCGGTTGATCCCTCCCAGGACTAAGTGACCGAATAAGGTGATGGCGGCTGGTGCGGCCCGCCGGTGCCGATGTAGGTCTGGCGCGATCGAGCGGACATGGCGTGGTGCGGTGGTGCGGTTGCGGTAAGTGCGTTGCTGCGGCGCTGTCACGATCGACAATCGACAATCGCGCTGGCGTCCCCCTGTCCTGCATGTGTCCGCTTCAGGGTAGAAGCGCGAGTCATTCCATTCCAATGAAGCATTTTGCGTGAGCTATCTCGGCTTGGAATGCTGCAGTGCAGCGCTAGCGTTTGCTTCGTCACAGTCTGGCGTGGGTGCGTGCCAGGCGATCAAACGTTGTCCAGGTCGCAATTGCGTGGTGTGGTCTCGCTAGCGCGTGCTGACCGGCAACCGGGGCAGGGCGGGGAATGCGCGCTGCACGCAGTCGCTGCGCTCGCAGGTCAGGCAGCCCGGCCCGATCGGCACGGCATCGTCCACCGCGCCCAGGTCCCAGCCGCGCGCATAGACCAGCTGGTCGGCATGACGCAGGTCGCAGCCCATCGCCAGCGCAAAGGTCTTGCGCGGGCGGCCGTAGCCGGGGGCGCCGCTGCTGACCTGGCGGGCCAGCCAGAAATAGCGGCGGCCATCGGGCATGCGCGCGATCTGGGTGAGGATGCGGTCGGGCTGGTTGAACGCCTCGTACACGATCCATAGCGGGCAGGCGCCGCCCACGTGCGAAAAGTGGAAGTCGGTGGACGAGTGGCGTTTGGAGACATTGCCGGCGCGATCCACCCGCATGAAGAAAATCGGTAACCCGGCTGAGCCGCGTCGCTGCAAGGTACTCAAACGATGGCAGACCGCCTCGAAGCCCACCCCGAAGCGGTCCGCCAGCCACTCGATGTCGTAGCGCGAGCGCTGCGCGCTGTGCAGGAAATCGCTGTACGGCATCACCAGCGCGCCGGCGAAGTAATTCGACAGCCCGATCCGCGACAGCGCGATGCGCTCGGCATCTTCGAACCCGGCATCGGCGATGCGCGCGTCCAGCAACGGTGCGCATTCCAGCAAGGCCAGGTGCGCGGCCATCTGGAACGCCTGCTGGCCGGTCCGCAGATGGGCGGGCAGCCACAACACGCGTGCCTGCGCGTCCACGCTGCGTTTGTCGCTGTGCAGATCGGGCGCCTCCTGCACCAGCAGGCCGTGGCGATCGGCCAGGCGCTGGCGCAGCCGCAGCGGCAGGTTTTCCGGGGTCAGGCCGAGTTCGGCATACAACGCCTCGGCGCGCTCATCCAGTTCGGGCAGGTAGTTGTGCGCACGGTTGAAGTAATCGCGCACCTGCTCGCCCGGCGACAGCGACGGCATCGCCGCATGCTCAATACCGATCTGCATTTGCAGCGCGGCATTGCGCTCCAGCAGATGCTGATGGGCGCGGTGCAGATCCAGCAGCGCCTGCGCCACCTGCGGCAGGTTGCCGGTGAGCGCGCGCAGCTCGGCCGGCGACAGCGTGTGGCCCAGGCTGCGCAGCGATTCGTCCAGCGGGTCGGCCAGGGCGGCCGGGTCGTCCAGATCCAGCAGGCCGTCCAGATCGCCCAGCGTGGCCTTGAGCCGCTGCTGGATCGCCAGCGTCAGCGGGCGCTGGTTGCGCTCGATCTGGTTGAGATAGCTGGGCGATAACGCCAGCCGGCGCGCCAGCTCGGCCTGGGTCAGGCCGTGGCGCTGCCGCAGCCGCTGCAGGCGCAGGCCGAGTTGATGGCGGAGGACGGGCGGCGAGGACTGGGGCATTCGCAAGATTCGCAAAATTGTGCGGCCAGCTTAGCGCGATTAAGCAGATGTGGGCTGGGAATGGCAGGTTGGGCTGCGAACAATGCGAATTACTGGGCCAGCCGGCCCGATGTCTTCTGCGAGCGAACCCTGTGATGAGCGAATCCGTTCCCCGCGTGTCCCTGTTGATTGATGGACAAATGCTGGTCTCCGCCAGCGACCAGTGGCAGGACGTGGTCAACCCGGCCGACCAGTCGGTGCTGGCCCAGGTGCCGTTCGCCACCACGGCCGAAGTCGACGCCGCAGTGGCCGCAGCCAGCCGCGCCTTCGTCAGCTGGCGCAAGACGCCCATCGGCACCCGCGCACGCGTCTTCCTCAAGTATCAGCAGCTGATCCGCGAGCACATGCCCGAGCTGGCCGCGCTGCTCAGCGCCGAGCAGGGCAAGACCCTGGCCGATGCCGAAGGCGATGTGTTCCGCGGGCTGGAAGTGGTGGAGCACGCCGCGGCGATCGGCAATCTGCAGTTGGGCGAACTGGCCAACAACGTCGCCAACGGCGTGGACACCTACAGCCTGCTGCAACCGCTGGGCGTGTGCGCGGGTATTACCCCGTTCAACTTCCCGGCAATGATTCCGTTGTGGATGTTCCCGATGGCGATTGCCACCGGCAACACCTTCGTACTCAAGCCGTCCGAGCAGGACCCGATGGTCACCATGCGGCTGGTCGAACTTGCCCTGGAAGCGGGCATTCCCAAGGGCGTGCTCAACGTGGTGCACGGCGGCGAAGACGTGGTCAACGCACTGTGCGACCACCCGGACATCAAGGCGCTGTCGTTCGTCGGCTCCACCAAGGTGGGCACGCATGTCTATCGCCGCGCATCGCTGGCCGGCAAGCGCGTGCAATGCATGATGGGCGCCAAGAATCACGCCGTGGTGCTGCCGGACGCCAATCAGGAGCAGACCCTCAATGCGATGGTCGGCGCCGCATTCGGTGCGGCCGGCCAGCGCTGCATGGCTGCCTCCACGCTGGTGCTGGTGGGCGAAGCGCAGCAGTGGATCCCCGCCCTGGTCGCCAAGGCCAAGACCTTGAAACTGGGTGCAGGCAACGCCCAGGGCACCGACGTCGGTCCGCTGATTTCCTGTGCGGCGCGCGAGCGTGTGGAGAGCTTGATCGCCTCCGGCGTGGAGCAGGGCGCCACGCTGGAACTGGATGGTCGCAGCCCCACCGTGACTGGATTCGAACAGGGCAACTTCGTTGGCCCGACGATCTTCTCCGGCGTCACGCCGGGCATGCGCATCTACGACGAAGAAATCTTCGGGCCGGTGCTGGTGATCCTGGGCGCAGACACGCTGGACGATGCGATCGCGCTGGTCAACGCCAATCCCAACGGCAACGGCACCGCGTTGTTCACCCAGTCCGGCGCCGCCGCGCGGCGTTTTCAGGAAGACATCGACGTGGGCCAGGTCGGCATCAACGTGCCGATTCCGGTGCCGGTGCCGCTGTTTTCGTTCACCGGCTCGCGCGCCTCCAAGCTCGGCGACCTGGGCCCCTACGGCAAGCAGGTGGTGATGTTCTACACCCAGACCAAGACCGTTACCGCGCGCTGGTTCGACGACCAGACGCTGGGCCATGGCGTCAACACCACCATCTCTCTCAAGTGACCCCAACGCCATGAATGCAGCCATCCAGCTACACGCCAACGCGGCCGATCTGAACGACGAGCAGGAAGCGTTCCGCGCCGCCGCGCGCGACTTCGCCGACAAGGAACTCGCCCCATACGCGGCGCAGTGGGACGCAGAAAGCCACTTCCCGCGCGAGGCGATTGCCAAGGCCGCCGAACTCGGTTTCTGCGGCCTGTACACCGACGAAGGCGTGGGCGGCCTGGGTATGCGTCGGCTCGATGCGGCGGTGGTGTTCGAAGAATTAGCGACCGTCGATCCGTCCACCTCGGCCTTCATCAGCATCCACAACATGGCGACATGGTTGATTGCCAGCTACGGCAACGACGGCGTGCGTGCGCAATGGGGCGAGGCGATGACCAGCGGCGCCAAGCTGGGCTCGTATTGCCTGACCGAGCCGGGTGCCGGCTCGGATGCGGCATCGTTGAAAACCCGCGCCCAGCGCGATGGCGACAGCTACGTGCTCAACGGCAGCAAGGCCTTTATTTCAGGTGCCGGCGCCACCGATGTGCTGGTGGTGATGGCACGCACCGGCGACGATGGCGCACGCGGCATCAGCGCCTTTGCGGTGCCGGCCGATGCGCCCGGTATCAGCTATGGCCGCAAGGAAGAAAAGATGGGCTGGAACAGCCAGCCCACGCGCGGGGTGACATTCACCGATGTGCGCATCCCGGCCGGCAATCTGCTCGGCAAGGAAGGCGAGGGCTTCAAGATGGCGATGAAAGCGCTGGATGGCGGCCGCATCAATATCGCCGCCTGCTCGCTGGGGGCCGCGCAGGGTGCACTGGATGCCGCACGTCGCTATATGGGCGAGCGCCGTCAGTTCGGCAAAAAATTGGCAGATTTCCAGGCGCTGCAATTCAAGCTGGCCGACATGGCCACACAATTGGTGGCCGCGCGGCAGATGGTGCACACCGCCGCCCGCAAGCTCGATGCCGGCAGCCACGACGCCACCGTGTGGTGCGCAATGGCCAAGCGCTTCGCCACCGATGCCGGGTTTGCCATCTGCGACGACGCACTGCAGATCCACGGCGGTTACGGCTATATCCGCGAGTACCCGATCGAACGACTGCTGCGCGATAGCCGCGTGCATCGCATCCTGGAAGGTACCAACGAGGTGATGCGCATGATCATTGCGCGGCATCTGCTCAACGGCGAGGAGGAACTGCGATGAGCGCGTGGGAAGGACGTGTGCATACCGGCTTGCAGGTCGAGCGCGATGGGCATGTCGCCATCGTCACCTTGAGCAACCCGCCGGCCAACACCTGGACCGTGCAGAGCCTGGCCGCCTTGCGCGGCCTGGTGCATGCATTGGACGCCGACCGCAGCGTGTATGCACTGGTGATCACCGGCGAAGGCGAAAAATTCTTCAGCGCCGGCGCCGACCTCAAACAGTTTGCCGACGGCGACAAGGCCGCTGCACGCGAAGCCGCGCGTCGCTTCGGCGAAGCGTTCGAGGCGTTGAGCGCTTTCCGTGGCGTGTCGATCGCCGCGATCAACGGCTATGCCATGGGCGGCGGTCTGGAATGCGCGTTGGCCTGCGACCTGCGCATTGCCGAGCAGCAGGCGCATCTGGCGCTGCCGGAAGCCAGCGTCGGGTTGTTGCCGTGCGCGGGCGGCACGCAGAACCTGCCGCGCCTGGTCGGCGAAGGCTGGGCCAAGCGCATGATCCTGCTGGGCGAGCGTATCGATGCCGCCACCGCACACCGTATCGGTCTGGTCGAAGAGGTGGTCGGCAAGGGCGAGTCGCGCGCGCTGGCAATTGCGTGGGCGCAGCGTGCCGGCAAGCAGAGTCCGGTGAGCGTGGCCGCCTGCAAGCGGCTGGTGCAAGCCACCCGCCATGGCACGCACGCCGCAGCCTTGGTTGCCGAGCGCGAAGCCTTCGTCGATCTGTTCGAGCAGGCCGACCAGGCCGAAGGGGTTGCCGCATTTTTGGAAAAGCGCGCGCCGCAGTGGAGCAACCGCTGATGACGGACGTCAGCGCAACCGACGAGGCGCCGGTGTTGTTCGAGCAGCGCGATTGTGCCGACGGGCATCGCATCGGCATTGCAACCTTGAATGCGCCCAAGACGCTCAATGGCCTGTCGCTGCAGATGACCCGGCTGCTGGATGCGCAGCTAAGTGCATGGGCCGACGATGCGCAGATTGCCTGCGTGGTGCTGCGTGGTGCCGGCGATAAAGCCTTGTGCGCTGGCGGCGATCTGCATGGGCTCTACCAGAGCATGCGCGCACATCGCGATGCGGTACCAGATGCGGCCCAGCGCCGTGCAAGGCCGCAAGATAATCCGCACGCCGCCGCATTTTTCAAAAAAGAATATCGGCTGGATTACCGCATCCATACCTATGCCAAGCCGCTGCTGTGCTGGGGCCATGGCATCGTGATGGGGGGCGGAATCGGCCTGATGTCCGGCGCCAGCCATCGCGTGGTCACCGAGCGTTCGCGGCTGGCGATGCCCGAGATCAGCGTCGGCTTGTTTCCCGATGTGGGCGGCAGCTGGTTGCTGCGTCGCGTGCCGCACGGCGCTGGTGTGTTTCTCGCCTTGACCGGCGCACCGCTCAATGCCAGCGATGCCATCTACGCCGGTCTGGCCGATGTGCGGTTGGAGCACGCGCAATACAGCGCCGTGCTGGATGCCTTGAGCGCGCACGCGTGGACCGGCGATGCCGGCAACGATCGTGAGCAACTCGGTGCGTTTTTGCATGGAATCGCGCAGCCGCTGGAGCCGGGCCCGCTGCAGCTGCATGCGGCATTGATCGAGCAACTGGTGTCCGGCCACACGCTGGAGCAGGTGGTGGATGCGATCCAGGCCCTGCAAAGCGAGGACAGCTGGCTGCAAGCCGCGCGCACGACCCTGGCCGCTGGCGCGCCCGGCTCGGCACGGCTGGCATGGGAGCTGCAACGTCATCCCGGCACTGCGACGCTGGCCGATACCTTCCGCACCGAATATGTGGTGGCGCTGCACGCCGCCGCCCACGGCGATTTTGCCGAAGGCATCCGTGCGTTGCTGATCGACAAGGATCGCCAGCCGCAGTGGCAGCCGGCATCGCTGAGCAACGCCAATACGCAATGGGCGGCTGACTTTTTCAACGCGCCATGGCCGGCAGCGCAACATCCGTTGGCAGATCTCGGCGCGCATCAGGCATGACAGCCGCGTGCTCCGCAGGTCTGGCGCAACCATGCAAGCACCGCGCACGTTGCGTGCGTAACGCTGTTTGCGGCATTGCGCGCTGAGCGCCTCCCGACCCTTTTGATACCTGCTCCACTCTGGAGATCGACACGATGAGCAAGATCGCTTTTATCGGCCTGGGCAACATGGGCGGCCCGATGGCCGCCAACCTGATCAAGGCCGGGCACCAGCTACGCGTTTTCGATCTGGTGCAGGGCGCACTGGATGCGGCATCGGCCGCTGGCGCGCACGCAGCAACCTCGGCGCACGACACCCTGGCTGATGCCGAGATCGTCATCTCGATGCTGCCGGCCAGCCGGCATGTGGAAGGGCTGTATCTGGGCGATGGCGGCATCCTGACGCAGATTCCCGACGGCGCGCTGGTGATCGACTGCAGCACCATTGCGCCGGTGTCCGCACGCAAGGTGGCCGATGCCGCGCGCGCGCGCGGGCTGGCGATGCTGGACGCGCCGGTGTCCGGTGGCACCGCGGGTGCCGCCGCCGGCACGCTGACCTTTATCGTTGGTGGTGACGCCAATGTGCTGGAGCGCGCCCGTCCGGTGCTGGAAGCCATGGGCAAGAACATTTTCCACGTCGGCGACAACGGCGCCGGCCAGGTCGCCAAGTTATGCAACAACATGGCGCTGGGCGTGATCATGGCCGCCACCGGCGAAGCGCTGGCGCTTGGCGTCGCGCAGGGGTTGGACCCGGCGGTGCTGTCGCAAATGATGGCGGTCAGCACCGGACGTAGCTGGGCCACCGAAGTCTGCAATCCATGGCCCGGCGTGCTGCCCAACGCACCGGCTTCGCGCGGCTACAGCGGCGGCTTCGGCAACGATCTGATGCTCAAGGACCTGGGCCTGGTGGCCGAATCTGCGGTGCAGGCCGGCGTATCGATCCCGCTGGGCGAACTGGCACGCAACCTGTATGCCATGAACAGCACGGCCGGCAACGGCGCGCTGGATTTCTCCAGCGTGATCAAGCTGGTGGCCAAGGTTTGAGAGCCGCTAACAAAGCGTCTACTTCCACCGTCAAGGAGGCGTAGCCGGAGTGGCAGTTGGCATCCGTCTGGAGAGTTGATCGAACTGGGTGAATCGGCTGTAGAGCGAATGATCTGCGGCTTGGCTGCGAGGCCCTTGCCCGCCCACCATCGCGGGACACGCCGCAAGTACGTCCGTGTAGGACCTTACGCGGCATCCATGCCGCGTAAGGTCTCGCGACGCTGGGCGGGCAAGGACCGGTCGGGCATGATTGCAAGCAGTGCAAGCAGTGCAAGCAGTGCAAGCAGTGCAAGCAGTGCAAGTAGGGCAAGCAATGCATGCATGGCAAGCAGTGCATGCAGCGCGGCCGTCTGATGAGGTGCGGTCTGGTCGGCTTCGTTCCATCTGAGCAACTAAACTACCAAGACGACATCACTCCACCCGCCAACGAAGGCAGTGGGGTCAGTACATTGCCGCCATTGCTGCGGCGTTCGAGAGCGTTTGTTAGCCGCTCCGAGTCGCTACTCGGCCTGGACAATCAGGCGTCGTGTCGCGCTCACGTGATGTGATGTCATCACGCCCAGGTGTAATAGTCTCCGCCATCGCACGCGCCTAAGGTGCGCGCATCGCACAAGGCCACTGCACCCCATGGGACACGATCACAACCACGCACCCAGCGAAATCCGCCACGAAACACCGTTGTGGTGGGCGCTTGGCCTCACCGCCACCTTTCTGGTGGCCGAAGTCATCGGCGCGTTCGTGTCCAACAGCCTAGCGCTGTTGTCGGATGCGGCGCACATGGCGACCGACACGCTCGGTCTGATGATCGCGCTGCTCGCGGTGCGTTTGAGCCGTCGCCCGGCGGACGCGCGCCGCACCTACGGCTATGTCCGTCTCGAAGCGTTGGGGGCATTGGTCAATGGCGCGCTGCTGTTCGGTGTCGGTGCCTACATCCTCTGGGAAGCCGCACAACGCTTCCGCGCACCGCAGGACATTTCCTCCAACGGCATGCTGCTGATTGCCGGTTTCGGCCTGGTGATCAACCTGATCGCGATGAAACTGCTGCATGCCGGCAGCGGCGAAAGTCTCAACGTCAAGGGCGCCTATCTGGAAGTCTGGAGCGACATGCTCGGCTCGGTGGCGGTGATCATCGGCGCCTTGCTGATTCGTTGGACCGGCTGGCAATGGATCGACCCGGTGCTGGCGGTGCTGATCGGCCTGTGGGTATTACCACGCACCTGGGTGCTGCTGCGCGAAGCGATCAACGTCCTGCTCGAAGGCGTCCCCAAAGGCATCGACCTGGCGCAGGTGCGTCAGGCCTTGACCAGCTACCCCGGCGTCGACGACGTGCACGACCTGCACGTCTGGGCCCTGGCCTCCAGCACGCCCGCACTCACCGCGCACGTGGTGGTCGGCGACACCATCGACCGTGATCGCCTGCGCGACGCCCTCGGCACCTTGATGCACGACCGCTTCGACATCGCCCACGTCACCTTGCAAGTAGAGAGCGGCGATTGCGGTACCGAACCCTGCGGTACGCCAAAGATCGCCTCGGACGCCGCGCATGACGATCACCACGGGCATGCGCATGGACATGGCGGCCACTCGCACTGAGCGGTGGCTGGCGTTGTAGCTTGAGCGTGTTGCCAGTGTACGGATGGTAGTACGCGCGGCAGGCGCCTACGCTTCCGGCCTCACGGCCAGCTGGCGCGTTGCCGCCTCCATCGTATGATCGGCCCGGGATGAGTTCTGCACACGGCGGATGTCATGGCGCTAGAGGTCGAGCAGGTGAACGAGCGGGTTGCCGCACTCGTGCAAGAGGCCGGTGCCGCAGCATCGGCAGGGGACTGGCAGCGAGCCGAGGCCTTATGGCAGCGCGTGCAGAAACTGGCGCCGGCACATCCGCAGGCGCTGTATAGCTTAGGAGTTCACGCCTACCAACGGGGCGACACGCAGTCTGCGATTGCGTACCTGGATGGCGCGCTGGCAACCAGCCCGGCCGATCCGATGATCGTGCTGACCATCGCCGTGGTGAAGCAGGCGCAGGGAGACGTGGACGGCGAATGGCAGGCCATTGCCGCGGCGCTGGCGCTGGATCCGTACTTTTTACCTGGCCTGCTGGCGAAAGCCGAGTTTCTGGAAGCGCGTGGCAGGCCGCGCGCGGCTGCCGGTGTCTACCGCGATGCCTTGAAGGTTGCACCGCCCCAGCCGCAATGGCCGGCCGTTCTGCGCCGCAAACTGGCGCGCGCCAGTCAGGCTGTCGAGCAGGACACGTTGGAACTGGAAGCACAGTTGCGCACTGCGCTACAGGTGCCACGTCAGTCGGTGAATGCGGCGCTCCAGGGGCGCTGGGATGAGGCGGCGGCGATCGCAAGTGGCCGATCCCGCCCATTCCATTCGCAGTCCAACCGTCTGCTCATTCCGCGATTGCCTGCCTTGCCCTTCCATGACACGGCGGCGTTTCCCTGGGTCGATGCATTGCAGGAACGCACCGATGCCATCGCACAGGAGCTGCATGCCGTCATGGCGGCCGATAGCAGTGGCTTTGCTCCCTATATCGCCTACGCGGCCGATCAGCCGGTGAATCAGTGGAAAGCGCTCAACCACTCGCCCGCCTGGAGCTCGTACCCGCTGTGGCAACATGGCCAGCCTGTGGAGTCCCATCTACAGCGGTGTCCAGCAACCGCTGCCGCGCTGGCATCGGTGGATGCCGCGCAGATTGCGGGAGTCTGCCCCAATGCGATGTTTTCGGTATTGGCACCGCAGACGGTGATTCCTCCGCACCATGGCGAGACCAATGCGCGCTTGGTGGCGCACCTGCCGTTGATCGTGCCGGAGGGTTGCAGCTTTCGGGTGGGTTACGACTGGCGGCATTGGGAGATCGGAAAGGTGCTAGTGTTCGATGACTCGATCGAGCACGAAGCGCGCAACGAGAGTGCGCATGCGCGCGTGGTGCTGATCTTCGACGTGTGGAATCCCCAGTTGAGCGAGGAAGAGCGCGCCATGGTCAATGCCATGGAAGCGACCATCGCACGCCATCGCGCTGGATGAGTGCGCGCCAGCCGGCGATCAGTCTTCGATCGCGACGCCGGTTGCTGCCAGTGCCTGACGTAGTGGCCCAAGCTGCGCGTCATACGCTCGCCAACGGCCCGATGCCTCGGCATGCAGCGGGCGGCGCACCTGCCAGTAGCTGGCGGTTCTGACCGCGTTCTGCGCGCGGTGGAACTCCAGGCACTGCGGTTCCCATGGCAGCTGCAGGAAATCGAGCAGCGCCCGCAATGTAGATTCTGGCGCGGTAACGAAGGCGTCGTAGTCGAATGTGTGGATGCTGTCCGGATACAGCGACAGCCAGTGCTGCATCAACTGCGCAGACGCGCCATAGAAATGCCCGATGTCTTCCAGTCTGCCGGCGTAAGCGAATCGACGCGGATTGAGTTGCTGCATGAAGATCGACAGCCCGTTGTCCAGCGGATGACGACGCGTGTGCACGATCCTTGCGGAGGGAAAGAGCTGCTTGATCAAGCCGACCAGTTCAAAGTTGTCCAGCCGCTTGTCGGTGATGTAGCGCAACTGCGAATGTTGCGGAACCGCCAGCGCGACGCGTTGTTGATAGCTTGCCGCTAGGCGTGCCCTGGTTTGTGCAGACAGGTCTTGCGCGGCTTGCGGAAACGGTGACAACGCCTGTGCAACCAGACGGGGCAGCGTGTCCAGCTCGCCCCCTGCAGCAATGCAGGGATGACGCGACAGCACCTGTTCGAGCAAGGTGGAGCCGGAGCGGAACATGCCGCAGATGAATAACGGAGCCGCCACGTTTTGCTCAATGAGCCGATCGGATTGCTCGCTCAAGCTGCCGCCGTCGGCAAACACTGCGCTGAGATGGTTGAAGCGCTGTTGTGTCCTTTTTGGGTCGTAGCGGCGCGACTGTGCGTAGCCATCACGGTTGGCGGCGCTTGCCGTCTCGAATGCGCGCTGGTGCAGCCCCAGGCGATCGTAAGCCTGCGCCAGCGCATGCGAGACGGTGGCCGATAACGCTGCATCTTGGCCCGGCAACGCGACAGCCTGGGCAAGCCTGCTCAGGCGCGGATCCTGCGCATGCGTGGGTGGGTCCAGGTGCAGCAAGCGGGCGGTCGCCTGCAGTTGCAGCGCGTGGGTGGATGCTTCGGCGCTAACGAGGACCAAAAGTCGAGCATAGGCTGCGATCGCTCGATCGCGCGCGCCCATTTCCTCGTGCAAATTGCCGAGGTTGAGCAGCGCCGGCGGATAATCCGGATGGCACTGCAGGGCAAGCTCGAGTTCTTCAAGCGCCAGCGCGTCCCGGTGCAGATGTTCGCTCAGCAGTGCGGCACGATTGAGGTGAATTTGCTCCGGCTCCGTAGCGCCGCAGGACAGGGCCTGCCCGTAAGCATCGAGTGCCCCGAGTGCATCGCCATGACGGCGAAGCAGGTAACCCAGGTTGTACCAGGCATCGGCGCAGCGGGGCTGGGCTTGCAGCACGTGTCGATAGGCCTCGGCTGCCTGCTGCAGATGTCCCTGCTGCAGGAGTTTTGCGGCCTGCTGCAACAAGGCGTTCAATACATGCTCCCGGAACGTAGCTGGAGAAGTGGTATTGCCGCATGCTTGAGCATGCATGTGCGGTGTGTCAATCGGCTTGCCGACGCAAACGCGGCCGTTCCCGTACCCGGCCACACGGTTGCCTTGTATGCTCGGTCATCGTCTACAGCGAAGACACGCAATGCCAACGTGGAAATCCCTCGGAATCCTGCTGATGGTATGCGCAACGAGTGCGGCGGCGCAGGAGGTTGTCACGCATGCCTGTGCGTCGGTCCTCGATCCGTTGCCACGGCTGGCCTGTTACGACGCGAGCTTCCCGCCATCGCCTGCAGTGCGCGCCGCTGAAGCCAGCAGGGGGCTACGGGAATTCGGTCACGACCCGGCGCGCGCATCGGTGACCTCGCCTGGACAGTCGCCAGCACAGGTGAGCGCCACCGTCCGCGCGGTGGCCTATCAGACCGACGGTACCCGCGTCGTTGTGTTGGACAGCCAGCAGCGCTGGGCGCTGACAGAATCCAGCAGTCGCGGTCATCTGGCCGAGGGCGATGCAGTGACGATTCGCACTGCTGCGCTGGGGAGCTACATGTTGGTCACACCCGGCGGCGTCGCACTGCGTGCTCGCCGCATCGATTGACATCGCCGATACCAGCGTCCGTGACCGGGAGAGACCTGATTGACCGAGATTGAGCCCAACAGCATTCTGCGAGACGGATATCGGTTGTTGCGCCAGGGCCGCTACCGCGATGCGGTTGCACTGGCCGAGGGTGCTTGCGCACACCATCCCGATGATGCGCATCTGCTTGAGTTGGCAAGCGAAGCCTGGCTGGCGAACGGCGATCCAGACACTGCGGCCGAGCGCATCGCGCGTGCCGCGGCGGTTGCGGTGTCGCCGGTTCCTCTCCTGATCAAGTACGGCAGCTTGCTAGTGCAGCTGCGTCGCCGCCACCAGGCCCGGCGCGTGGCTCGTCAAGCACAGGCACTGTCGGCGGCAGATGGAGCTGCGCTCTGGCAGATTGGTACTCTGCATAGCGGCTGTCAGGATGTTGTTGCCGCACGCGATGCGTACCGGCAGGCAATGACATTGCTCGGAGAGCAGCCGCGGCTGATGTACGACCTTGCGACGATGCAATTTTTCAGCGGTGAGTTCGACGCAGCAGAGCGTATTCTGGATCGGCTGTTGCAGTTGGTGCCCAACGCCGGCGATGCGCTGTACCTGCGTGCCAGCTTGCGACGACAGACCGCGCAGCAGAACCACCTGGACGATCTGCGCCGCAGGTTGGCATCGACCTCGTTCGATGCGCAGGCAAGGGCGGCGGCCCTGTTTGCGCTGTCCAAGGAGCTGGAGGATCTTGGTCGGCACGAGCGGTCGTTTCAGACACTGACAGTCGCGGCTGCCAGCAAGCGCGCGACCTTGCAATACGACGTCGCTGCCGAGTGCGCGCGTATCGCGCAGATACGCGACGCTTACGGTCCGGCGGCAGTACAGACGCTGCGCTCGGGCCAGGGTGGCGAGGGTGTCATCTTCATCGTTGGCTTGCCGCGCTCGGGCACCACGTTGCTTGAACGGCTGCTCGTACAGCACGCCGACGCTCGTTCGGCGGGGGAACTGATGGACTTCGGTGCACTGCTGGGCGCTGCAACGTCACCAATCGTGTCAAGCAACCCGGTGCTGACGGCGGCGCAGGCATCGCTGCAGATCGATTTTGCCGCGCTCGGTGAGGATTACCTTCGCGGCGCGCGTGAGGTTGTTCATGGGCATCCGCTGTTGATCGACAAGATGCCGATCAACTATCTCTACTGCGGCATGATCGCAACGGCCTTGCCGAAGGCGCGCATCATCCACCTGGTACGTGACCCGCTCGATACCTGCTACGCCATGTACAAAACCCTGTTCTACAACGCTTATCCGTTCTCTTACGCGCTCGACGAAATTGGCGAGTATTACCTGGCCTATCAGCAGACGATGCGTCATTGGCATGCCCTGCTGCCGGCGAAGATCTTGGACGTGCACTACGAGGAGTTGGTGCGCGATACCGGTCATCAGATCGCCCAGGTATTGCAGTGGTGCGGGCTTGCCTCGCGCCAGGCTGTGCCCGAGATGACGGAAGTGGCCTTTGTCACTGCGAGTGCGGCTCAAGTACGCGGAGAGATACATCAGCGCTCGGTACATGGCTCACGTCGGCATTTGTCTGGACTTGGCGCACTGGTGAAGCGGCTGCAGATAGCCGGTGTTGAAGTGCCCACTGCAAGGTGATCGGTGCATCGGCCTACATAGACCGTTGGCCAATGGTGCGATGAGCCCTGCAAGCCAATGACTGTGTGATCCACGCACCGTTTTGGGGCTTTTGCGCACCCTTTCAGAGCATTGCTGAACAGGGCTTTAATTTTCTTTGACATCGCCTTAGCATCGGCTTGGCAGCATTTTTCGGGCGCTTATTTCGCCCCCCGCTAGCCAATGTGGTCAGCGCCGTTTACTGCGCTCGCCCGCGTCGTCGCAGTGGTTGCGCACCTGCCGCTCTCCGGTGGCGTGTCTTGCCCTGCGCCACCCGTTCGCACTGTCGGAGAGAGAGATGAGATTGAAGACCAGCAAGTTGCGCGATGCCATCAGGGTATCGCTCGCGGTTGGCGCCGCTGCACTGGCGTTCACAGGGTCCGTGATGGCGCAGGAGCAGCCATCGATGGATGCCAAAAGCCTGGACACGGTCAACGTCACCGGCACGCGCATCAAAAGCCAGACGATGACTGCCTCCAGCCCCGTGGCAGAAATCAACAAGGAAGAATTTCAATACACCGGCGCGACCAAGGTCGAAGATCTGATCAATCAGTATCCCCAGCTTGCCGCGAGCTTCGACAACTTTGCCAACAACGGTTCGGATGGATATGCAACCGTCGATCTGCGTGGCTTGGGTGCGCAGCGGACCCTGACCTTGGTCAACGGCAGGCGTATCCCCAAGGGCATCGGCGAAAGCCCGGATATCAGCATCATTCCTGCCGCACTGGTGCGCCGGGTGGATGTTCTCACTGGCGGTGCTTCTGCGGTGTACGGGTCGGACGCAGTCGCCGGCGTGGTCAACTTCGTACTGGACGACGAGTTTGAAGGTGTCAGTGTCGATATGGGCTACAACGCCTTTCAGCACGACAACGGCAATAAGCTGATGCGCGGCCTGATGGATGATGCGGGGTACGATTATCCAACCGGCAATTCCGGTTTCGATGGTATTTCCCGCAATGTGGATCTGGCGATCGGCGGCAGTTTCGGCGAATCCGGTCATGCGACCGCCTGGGCAACCTGGCGCGAGAATGATCCCTTGCTGCAGGGGCAGCGCGATTACTCTGCCTGTGCATTGAGCAATGCGGGCACTGCATGCGGCGGTTCGGCGACTGCAGACCCTGCCAATTTCTACGTTGTTGCTCCGTCTGCCGGCGCGTTCTATGTGCAGCCGTCCGCGGGCGGGACCTGGTCGCAGGTCGCTTCGCCCAATCTCTACAATTTTGCGCCGTTAAATTACTACCAACGGCCTGACACGCGTTATACGGCTGGCAGTAGCATCAAGTACGAGGTCAATGAGCACTTCAAGCCCTACCTCGAAACACTCTTCGTCAACCGCAAGAGTTCCACCCAGATCGCTCCATCCGGTGCATTCTTTACCGACCTCAACGTCAACTGCGCAACATCGGTGATCGGCAGTCTGTGTAACGATGTCGGTATCACCGACGACGAGTTCACGGTCTACGTTGCCAAGCGCAACGTCGAAGGTGGTCCGCGCATTACCGATTCAGACACAAACAGCTTCAGCATCACCACTGGTGCGCAGGGCGATATCAACGACAACTGGTCGTACGACGCCTCCTTTACCTATAACCGCAGTACCACCAAGTCGGAAAATATCAACGACTTTGTCACTACCCGGGTGCGCGATGCGCTTTTGGGCTGTCAGCCTGGCGCATTCGACGGCTGCGTGCCGTACAGCGTCTGGAATGACAGCGTGACCGCAGCAGAAGCGCAGGCGCTACAGGGCGTAGGTATCGTCAATTACGAAACCTCGATGCGCGTGTTCAATGCATATGTGACCGGCAACTTCGGTTACAGCCTGCCATGGGCCGGCGAGAATCCGATTAGCGTGGTCGGTGGCGTGGAAACCCGTACTGAAACCTTCAAACGCGTCGCCGACAGCAATATGCAGACCGGTAACTTCACCGGTCTCGGTGGCCCGACCTCCAATGTATCCGGTGATATCAGCGTCAAGGAATTGTTCCTGGAAGGCGCCGTGCCGCTTCTGGCTAACGCAGGTAGCCTGGATCATCTGGATATGCAGCTTGGCTATCGCTACTCGGACTACGACATCTCCGGTGGCGTCAGCACCTACAAGGCCGGTCTGGGTGCGACATTTGTCGATGGCAAATATCATTTGCGCGCAGGCTGGAACCGTGCGATCCGCGCTCCGAACGTCACCGAGCTGTACAACGAAAATACGATCGGGCTATGGAGCGGTAGCGACCCCTGCGCTGGCGCCAATCCGACCTTTACCCAGGCCCAGTGCGCCAACACCGGTGTGACGGCCGTGCAATACGGGCGTGTGGCAGCAAATCCAGCGGGGCAGTACAACGAAATTGCTGGTGGTAATACCGCGCTGCAACCGGAAACGGCCAACACCTGGACGGTCGGCTTTGCGGCCAGCCCGATCAAGGGGCTCGATCTGAGCGTGGACTACTACGACATCAAGATCGACGACGCCATCCGCGCCATCGGTTCTTCCAACATCCTGACCGCATGCGGTGTCACCGGCAATGCGGACATCTGCAGCCGCGTCCGCCGCAACGCCACCACCGGCGATCTGTTCCGCGGCAGCGACCCCGATGTCTCTGGCCTGATCTTCAATTCCCAGGACAATTTCGGCTCGTTGCACTTCCAGGGGATCGATCTGACCGCGTCGTATGCATGGAGTGTCGGCCCGGGCCGCCTGACCGCCTCGATGATGGGCAGCTATGCCCTCAAGCAGGAATACGAGCCGGTTCCGGGCGTGCAGGAAGTGACCTACGACTGCGCTGGCGTGGTCAACGTGGCATGCAATAGTGCCGAGTGGCGGCATGTGCTGAGCACGCGCTACAACTTCGATCGCTACACAGTAAGTCTGCGTTGGCGTTACATCGGTGAGCTGGACTACCAGAACACCGACGGAACCCGTGGCACAACCGACGTGCGCCTAGTGAACCAGGACAACAAGGTGTCGGCGTACAACTACTTCGACCTGTCCGGTTCGATGCAGTTGGGCGATTACGTCACCTGGACGCTGGGCGTCAACAACATCGCCGACAAGGAACCGCCGCTGGTGGGTGGGAGCCTCACCTTCAACGGTAACTCCCTGGGGGGTTACGACCAAGCGGGGCGTTACATCTTCACCAGTGTGGGTCTGCGCTTCTAAGTTGCGTTGCGGCACCGGTAAAAAAGAACGGCGAGCCTTGGCTCGCCGTTCTGTTGTTGGGCGGTGACGACCCGTTCGATCGTTGTGTCGCCGCACCTTGATTCGAATCAGCCGACGATCAATCGGCGCGCGTGCTTTCGCAGACAAAATCCCGTTACCGGAGACTCATGCCACCGCTTCCCGCAACACCGGCGAATCCCAGCCCGGGCGCGGGGCGAAGCGTTCGCCATAACGGGCGTGCAGTGCCTGCAGACGTTCGAGCAAGGCATCCGCACCGACGCTGCGGATGTGCTGGATCGGGCCGCCGCGGAACGGGGCGAAGCCGGTACCGAAGATCACGCCGGCATCGAGCAGGTCCGCATCCGCCACCACGCCGTCGTGCAGGCAGGCGACCGCTTCGTTGAGCAGCGGCAGGATCAGGCGGTCTTCCAGATCTGCGGGCACGGCATAGCCGTTGGCCACTTCGGGTTTGACCGCGCGGCCGTTCTCCCATTTGTACAGGCCCTGGCCGTCCTTCTTGCCGCGCTTGCCGGCGTCCACCGTGGCAAGCGCGGCGGGAATAGGCAGGTGCAGGAACGGCGCCAGCTCGGCGCCGACGCCGGCAGCGACGTCCAGCCCCACCGTGTCGATCAACTCGATCGGCCCCATCGGCATGCCGAACTTCACCGCAGTCTTGTCCAGCACCGGTCCCGGAATGCCCTCGGCATACGCGGTGGCCGCTTCGAGCAGATACGGGAACAGCACGCGATTGACCAGGAATCCGGGCGTGCCCGCCACCGGCACCGGGAACTTGTCCAGCGCCTTGCAGAACGCCGCCAGGCGCGCCACGTTGGCCGGATCCAGGCCATCGTGCTGCACGATTTCCACCAGTGGCATCATCGCCACCGGGTTGAAATAGTGCAGGCCGGCAAATTGCGCGGGGCGCTGGATGTGACCACGCAGCTCGGTCAGCGGAATCGACGAAGTATTGGTGGTCAGCACTGCATCGGGCTTGAGTTGCGGCTCGATGGACTGATACAGGTCGCGCTTGGCCTGCGGATTTTCGATGATCGCCTCGATCACCAGATCCGCCTGCGCTACGCCCGCGCCAGCCAAATCGCCACGCAGGCGCGCTGCCACCGCCGGCCGCTTGGCGTCGTCCTTCACCCGCTTGGTAAACAGCTCGCCGCCGCGCGTCAGTGCCGTATCGATAAAGCGCTGCTCGCGGTCCTGCAGGGTGACCTCGAAGCCCTTGTAGGCGGCCCACGCGGCGATATCGCCGCCCATTACGCCGGCGCCGATCACATGCACATGGCGAATCGGCGGCAACGCGGCCACGCCTGCCTCCTTGCCGCCCAGCGCCTTCAAACGCTCGGTCAGGAAGAAGATGCGGATCAGGTTGCGAGCGGTCGGCGTGCTGGCGAGCTTGACCACCGCCTTGCGCTCGGCCGCAAGCCGCGCCTGGATGCCGCTGCCGCCCGCGCGCTCCCACACGTTGATCAAGGCATACGGCGCCGGGTAATGCTCCTTGCGCGCCTTGCGTGCGACCTGCTTGCGCATCTGCGGCGCGAGCAGCTTGCGTGCCAGCAACGTGTTGGTGGCCCAGGCGGTCGCGCGTTGCTTGAAAGGGCGCGTGGTGCCGTTCAAGGCCAATGCGGCGGCAACATCGACCAGCACCGCAGGCGCGGCGACCTTGTCGATCAGCCCCATCGCCCGCGCGGCCTTGGCCGAGACGGTGCGACCGGTCAGCATCAGATCCATCGCCGCCGGTGCGCCGATCAGACGCGGCAAGCGGGCGCTGCCGCCCCAGCCGGGGAAGATGCCGAGCTTGGTTTCCGGCAGGCCGATGCGTGTGCTGGCGTCGTCCGATGCCACCCGGTACCGGCATGCCAGCGCGATTTCGGTGCCGCCGCCCATGCAGAAGCCGTGGATCGCCGCTACCGTAGGGCAGGGCAGTTCGGCCAGTTTCTGGAACACCTGTTGGCCGCGATGGATCGCATCGTTGACCGTGCCCTTGCGGTCGAAGTCCTGGAACTCCTTCAGGTCGGCGCCGGCAATGAAGCCGTTGGCCTTGGCCGAGCGCAGCACCACGCCCTTGGGCGGGTCCAGTGCCAACCGCTCGACCAGCGCGCCCAGTTCGAGCAGCACCTCCTGCGAAAACGCGTTGACCGGTGCGCCTTGTCGATCAAGGCTGAGGACGACCACGCCGTCCTCGCGCAGGTCGGCCTGCCAATGGCTGAATCGGAGCCCGTCGAAACCTGGAAGCATGCGTCTGGCCGTCCGGCGATATAAGGAAAGGCCGTTATCATCCAGAGGTTGTTTCCATCACGTCAAATACCCATACCAGTCGACAGGGCGGCATGCGCTTCGCGGGAGGCGTCGCCAGCGGCGCAGTGGAGCCGCTACCCTGCTACGTGACGATCGAACCGATCGGTATGAACTTTCCTCTTCAATGGCGGTCTCATTGCCCGACTTCGGTGGGCTGACAGGAGTGCGGCCCATCATGGCCGAAGTCGATACACCTCAGGAGCTGGACCTGGAACTGGTCCGGCGTGTGCAGCGCGGCGAGAGCGCAGCGTTCGACGTGCTGGTGCGCAAATACCAGCACCGGATCGTTGCGTTGATCGGGCGCTACATCGCCGACTGGAGCGAATGTCAGGACGTGGCCCAGGATACGTTTGTGCGCGCGTACCGCGCGATCAACAGTTTCCGCGGCGACTCCCAGTTCTATACATGGCTGCACCGCATTGCCGTCAACACTGCCAAGAACCATCTGGTTGCGCACAACCGCCGCCCGCCCACCGACGACATCGAGATCAGCGATGCCGAGCAGTTCGATGGAGCGACCCGGTTGCGCGACAACGACACCCCGGAGCGCGAATTGATGCGACAGGAGCTGGAACAAACGGTGATGCGTGCGGTCCAAGCACTGCCGGAAGAACTCCGGTCGGCCATCACCCTGCGCGAGGTGGAGGGGCTGAGTTACGAGGACATCGCGCGAAAGATGGATTGCCCGATCGGAACGGTGCGCTCGCGCATCTTCCGGGCGCGCGAGGCCATCGACATCGAGCTACGGCCTCTGCTGGAGACCGAAAGCGCTACCCGTGAGCGACACCGTGTATGAGCGATAACCCTGCCATGTCCACCACCGACAAATTCGAACGTCACTACCGGCAGCAGTTGTCTGCGCTGGTCGACGGAGAGTTGAACGCCGACGAGTCGCGCTTCTTGCTGCGCCGTCTGGCGCACGATGAGGAGCTGGCCGGCTGCCACGAGCGCTGGCAGCTGTGCGGCGATGTGCTGCGCGGTGCGGCCAGCGCGCCGGCGCCGCTGGATTTTGCCGCGCGTGTGCGCAGCGCCATTGCCGATGAGCCAGCGCCGCAGGCGCAGCCGGCACCGCGCTCGGCCGCACGCTGGCGTTGGGGTGGCGGTGCAGCGATTGCTGCGTCGGTTGCCGCAATCGCCTTGTTCATGGCGCGCGAGCGCTTGCCGGAGACGGCACCGCCAGCCTCCGCTGTGCCGGTGTACGCGACTGCGGCGCAGCTGCCGCCCGTCGCCTCGCCGCCGGTTGCCCCGCAAGCGCCGGCAACGCCCGCCCCGGCCAATCCCGGCGATGGCGGCGCGCTTGTCGCGGCGGTGCCGGCCGCTGCGCTGGCGTCCACGCGCCGCGGTGCCGCTACCCGCAATCAGCAGGTGGCGCGCAGTGCAGCGGCACGGCAGCAACAGGCGCCTGCCCGGATGGTGGCGTCGGCTACCCCGGCTCCTGCGGCAGCGGTGAGCCCGGCAGCAACCTCCAATCCATTTACCCATCCGGACACGACACTGCAGGCGCGCCCGTGGCCACGCGCGGCGTTGTCCGGCGCAGGCGATAGCCCGCTCAACGCCAGTTTCAGCCAGAGCCGCCAGGGTCCGGCGTTCTATCCGTTCGAGCCTGCGCCCCAGGCGACCGGCAACCCTGCGCAGAGCCGGCCGCTGCCGGTGCAGGTCCCGCAGAACTGATCCGGCCGCCGATCTTCATCCAGTCGGCGCGCTTCCTCCCGTTAACTTGCCGGGCCCGTGTCATCTCGCGGGTTCCGGCCCCTGTCGCCCTGCCATCGGAGGCAACTCGATGAATCACCGCATGCGTACCCAGATGTTTGGCCTGATCGCCATGACGTTGCCGCTGGCAGCCTGTGCTCAGCAAACCGCGCCAGCGCCGGCCGCCAAGGCCAGTGCGCCGATTGCCGCCAATCGCAGCACCACCCCGGCGCCGCAGTTGGTCGCCGGCCTGCCGGACTTCACCAATCTGGTCGAACAGGTCGGCCCGGGTGTGGTCAATATCGAAACCACCATCACCCGCAAGGATGCGATGGCGCGTTCGGCGCGTGGCGGGCGCGGCGGGCAAGGTGGGATGCCCGGTCAGGGCGGCATGCCGGACGACGAGCAGATGCCGGAGTTCTTCAAGCGCTTCTTCGGCCCGGATTTTCAGATGCCGGGCGGCCCGCGGCAGGGGCCGGGCCAGGGTGGTGGCGATGACGATGGCGGCATCGCCGGCAAGTCGATGGGCTCGGGCTTCATCATTTCTGCCGACGGCTATGTGCTGACCAATCACCACGTGGTCGATGGCGCCAGCGAAGTCACCGTCAAGCTCACCGACCGCCGCGAGTTCAAGGCCAAGGTGGTGGGCAGCGACGAACAGTTCGACGTAGCGCTGCTGAAGATCGAGGCCAAGGGGCTGCCGACCGTGCGCCTGGGCGACTCCAATACGCTCAAGCCCGGCCAGTGGGTGGTGGCGATCGGTTCGCCGTTCGGGCTGGATCACTCGGTCACCGCCGGCATCGTCAGCGCCACCGGCCGCAGCAATCCGTACGCCGACCAACGCTATGTGCCCTTCATCCAGACCGACGTGGCGATCAACCAGGGCAACTCCGGTGGTCCGCTGCTCAACACCCGCGGCGAAGTGGTCGGCATCAATTCGCAGATCTTCTCCGCGTCGGGCGGCTACATGGGGATCAGTTTTGCGATCCCGATCGACCTGGCCTTCAGTGCGGCCGAGCAGATCAAGGCCACCGGCCGGGTCAGCCGCGGCATGCTGGGCGTGCAGGTTGGCGCGATCGACTCGCTCAAGGCGCAAGGGCTGGGCCTGCCGGATAGCCGCGGCGCGCTGGTCAACGACATTCCCGCTGGCAGCCCGGCCGCAAAGGCCGGTGTCGAGGTGGGCGATGTGATCCGTGCGGTCAATGGCAAGCCGATCGAGGTGGCCAGCGATCTGCCGCCGATGATCGGCCTGATGCCGCCGGGCGCCAAGGTCAACCTGGACATACTGCGCGACGGCAAGCCGCGTCAGGTGTCAGTCGTGCTGGCGCCATTGCAGGATGGCAGCGAAGACACCGCGCCACGCACCGCAGCGGCCGACGCCAAGCCGGAGGCTCCGGCCAGTGTGGCCTTGCTCGGCTTGCAGGTGGCAGACCTGACCGCCGCCGAGCGCAGTCGGCTGGGCCTGGAAGCGGGCGAGGGCGTGCGGATTGCCGCGGTCACTGGCGTAGCAGCGCGTAGCACCCAACCGCCGCTGTCGCCGGGCCTGCTCATCGCCCGCGTCGGCCGGACCAAGGTCGGCAGCGTCGCCGAACTCAACCGCGCGCTGTCCAGCTACAAGAAGGGCGACGTGGTCATGCTGCTGGTCACCGACGGCAAGGCCACCAGCTATGTGGCGCTGAAGGCCGGCGGGTGATCGAGGCCGGGAATCGGGAATCGGGAATCGTAAGAGCGCGGCCTGCCTTGGCTTTCACGATTCCCTACTCCCGATTCCCAATTCCCCCGGCCCCAATGGGGCCGGCCGTGCGATAATGCTGCGTTACCCTGACGACGGCCCCGCCGGCGCCCACCTCAATGTCCTCTGATTCAATGCGGTACATCCGCAACTTCTCCATCATTGCCCACGTCGATCACGGGAAATCCACCCTGGCCGACCGGATCATCCAGCTATGCGGCGGCCTTCAGGCGCGCGAGATGGAGGCCCAGGTTCTCGACTCCAACCCGATCGAACGCGAACGCGGCATCACGATCAAGGCGCAGTCGGTGTCCTTGCCGTACACGGCCAAGGACGGGCAGGTCTATCAGCTGAACTTCATCGACACCCCCGGGCATGTCGACTTCTCCTATGAAGTCAGCCGCTCGCTGGCCGCCTGCGAAGGCGCGCTGCTGGTGGTCGATGCCGCCCAGGGCGTGGAAGCGCAATCGGTAGCCAACTGCTACACCGCGGTGGAGCAGGGGCTGGAAGTGGTGCCGGTGCTCAACAAGATCGATCTGCCGACTGCCGACATCGCCCGTGCCAAGGCCGAGATCGAAGCGGTGATCGGTATCGATGCCGAAGACGCGGTCGCGGTCAGTGCCAAGACCGGTCTCAACATCGATCTGGTGCTGGAAGCGATCGTGCATCGCATCCCGCCGCCCAAGCCGCGCGATACCGACAAGCTGCAGGCGCTGATCATTGATTCCTGGTTCGACAATTACCTGGGCGTGGTGTCGCTGGTGCGCGTGATGCAGGGCCAGATCAAGCCGGGCAGCAAGATTCTGGTGATGTCGACCGGGCGCACGCACCTGGTCGACAAGGTCGGCGTGTTCACCCCCAAGCGCAAGGATCTGCCTTCGCTGGGTGCTGGCGAAGTGGGCTGGATCAACGCTTCGATCAAGGACGTGCATGGCGCGCCGGTCGGCGACACTTTGACCCTGGCTGCCGACCCCGCGCCGTATGCGTTGCCGGGTTTTCAGGAAATGCAGCCACGCGTGTTCGCCGGCCTGTTTCCGGTGGATGCCGAGGACTATCCGGATCTGCGCGAGGCTTTGGACAAGTTGCGCCTGAACGATGCGGCGCTGCGTTTCGAGCCGGAAAGCTCCGAAGCGATGGGCTTTGGTTTCCGTTGCGGCTTCCTGGGCATGCTGCACATGGAAATCGTGCAGGAGCGTCTGGAGCGCGAGTACAACCTGGACCTGATCAGCACCGCGCCGACCGTGGTGTATGAAGTCCTCAAGACCGACGGCTCCATCATCAACATGGACAACCCGGCCAAGCTGCCGCAGTTGAACCTGGTGGAGGAGATTCGCGAGCCGATCATTCGCGCCAACGTGCTGACGCCCGAGGAATACATCGGCAACATCATCAAGTTGTGCGAAGAAAAGCGCGGCACCCAGATCAGCATCAATTATCTGGGCAGCCAGGTGCAGATCAGCTATGAGCTGCCGATGGCCGAAGTGGTGCTGGATTTCTTCGACAAGCTCAAGTCGGTGAGCCGTGGCTATGCCTCGCTGGATTATCACTTCGTGCGTTTCGATGCCGGCCCGTTCGTGCGAGTGGACGTGCTGATCAACGGCGACAAGGTCGATGCGTTGTCGCTGATCGTGCACCGCAGCCATGCCGACCGGCGCGGCCGCGAGCTGTGCGAAAAGATGAAGGAACTGATCCCGCGGCAGATGTTCGACGTCGCAATTCAGGCCGCCGTCGGCTCGCAGATCATCTCGCGTTCCACGGTCAAGGCGATGCGCAAGAACGTGTTGGCCAAGTGCTATGGTGGCGACGTTTCGCGCAAGAAAAAGCTGCTGGAAAAGCAGAAAGAAGGCAAGAAGCGCATGAAGCAGGTCGGCCGCGTGGAGATTCCGCAGGAGGCCTTCCTGGCCGTGCTGCAGATGGATAAGTAGCAGGGAATGGTAAATCGGGAATCGGAAATCGTAAGGGTGCACGTGCTCCCGCTGTTCCAATTCCCCATTCTCGATTCTCGATTCCCTTTCCGAAAGGAACATCAATGAAATGGTTTGAAATCATCCTGGTTGTGCTGACGCTGGGCACCGGCTTTATCTGGCTGCTGGACAAGCTGTTCCTGGCCAAGCGCCGTGCCGCACGTGCCGGGCTGCTGGACAGCGAGCCGGCGATCATCGATTACTCGCGCGCGTTCTTTCCGGTGCTGGCGGTGGTGCTGATCCTGCGCAGCTTCGTGGCCGAGCCGTACAAGATTCCATCCAGTTCGATGATGCCCAACCTGCTGATCGGCGATTTCATCCTGGTCAACAAGTTCGCCTACGGTTTCCGTCTGCCGATCACCAACACCAAATTCATTCCGACCAGCGAGCCCAAGCGCGGCGACGTGGTGGTGTTCAAACCCCCGCATGCGCCGGATCAGAACTGGATCAAGCGCGTGGTCGGCCTGCCAGGCGACAAGATCGGCTTCCACGGCGACACGCTGTATATCAACGACAAGCCGATGCGCTATACGGTCAAGGGCGAGTACATCGGCAAGGGCAAGGGCGCCGAGATGACCGGCACCACCTTGCTGGTCGAGGACCTGCCGGGCCGTACGCATACCGTGCTGGAGTGGGTGGACCGCAACATGCCGGCCGGCCAGGGCGACTGGACGGTGCCGGCAGACAGCTATTTCGTGATGGGGGACAATCGCGACAATAGTGAAGACAGTCGGTTCTGGACCCAGACGCATTTCTTGCCGGAAGCCAATCTGCGCGGCAAGGCGTTTCTGATCTGGCTCAATTGCGAAGGGTGGTTCTGTAAGGGGAGTTTCGATCCGTCGCGGATCGGGACTGGAATCCAGTAAATGCACGCACGGCGTGCCGGGGATAGCACAATGAAGCGCAAGCAAAGCGGTATGACGTTGACGTCGTTCGTGGTGGTGCTGGCGGTGGTCGGATTTGGCCTGTACATCGGGATGAAGCTGTTTCCGATGTATCAGGAGTATTACTCCGTCCGCACCGCAATGAAGGGCCTGGCCAATGAGCCCGGCAGTGCCGACATGGATCCGTCAAAGCTGCAGGATCTGTTCTTTCGTCGGCTGTACATCAATTACTCGGAGAACGTCAAAAAAGAAGACGTCAAGTTCGAGCGTGTTGAAGGCGGCTGGCGGATGAAGGTCAACTACGAAGTGCGTCGCGAGCTGATCGGCAATCTGGATATTGTCGGCAAGTTCGATACCTCGCAGGACATGACGAAACGCGGTGTCGAATAGAACCTTCCAACGTGGCGATCCGATCGGTCATGCATTCGCCGATCCGGGTCTGCTCGCCCAGGCGCTGCGGCATCGCAGCGCCGGGACGCCGCATAACGAGCGGCTGGAGTTTCTCGGCGACGGCATCGTCAATCTGCTGATCGCCGAGGCGTTGTATCAGCGCTGGCCCAAGGCCGACGAAGGCGCGCTGACGCGCGCGCGCGCCGAGCTGGTGCGCGAAGGCGCACTGGCGGTGATTGGACGCACGCTCAATCTGGGCGAGCGGTTGACGCTGGGCCCGGGCGAACTCAAGTCCGGTGGTCATCGGCGCGATTCGATCCTGGCCGATGCGGTCGAGGCGATCGTTGCGGCCATCTATCTGGACTGCGGATTCGAGCGCTGTCGCGCGGTGGTGCTGCCGTGGTTCGAGTCATCGCTTGCGGCGTTACCGGTCGGCAAGGCCGAAAAAGATCCCAAGACGCGGCTGCAGGAATGGCTGCAGGCACGGCAGCTGCCGTTGCCCAATTACGCTCTGATCAGCGAGAGCGGCGACGAACATGCCAAGCAGTTCCACGTCGCCTGCATTCTGGAGCAGCCCATCGCCCGCGCCGAGGGCCAGGGCACGTCGCGCCGTCTTGCCGAGCAACAGGCGGCGGCTACCGTCATCGCACAACTGGATGTAAACACGTGAGCGAAACCACTCCCCACCGTAGCGGCAGCGTTGCCATTATCGGCCGGCCGAATGTCGGCAAATCTACTCTGACCAATGCCCTGGTGGGCGCCAAGGTCAGCATCGTGTCCAATCGCCCGCAGACCACGCGGCATCGGCTGCTGGGCATCGCTACCTTCCCGGAAGGGCAGCTGGCGCTGGTCGACACACCCGGGCTGCACCGCGAGCAAAAGCGCGCGATGAACCGGGTGATGAATCGCGCCGCGCGCGGTTCGCTCGAAGGCGTGGACGCCGCGGTGCTGGTGATCGAGGCCGGCCGTTGGGACGAAGAAGACACCCTGGCGTTTCGCGTGCTCAGCGACGCGGGGGTGCCGGTGGTGCTGGTCGTCAACAAGGTCGACCGGCTCAAGGACAAGACTGCGTTGTTCCCGTTTCTGGCGCAGGTCAGCGAGGGCCGTACGTTCGCCGCCGTGCATCCGGTGTCCGCGCTCAAGCGCAAGGGGCTGGAAGCGTTGGTGAGCGATCTGCTCAAGCTGGTGCCCGAAGCCGAGGCGATGTACGGCGAAGACGAAATCACCGACCGCAGCCAGCGCTTTCTGGCAGGCGAGCTGGTGCGCGAGCAGCTGATGCGTCAATTGGGCGAAGAACTGCCGTATGCCACCACCGTGGAAATCGAGCGCTTTGCCGAAGACGGCGCGCTGCTGCGGATCGGTGCGGTGATCTGGGTCGAGCGCGAAGGTCAGAAGGCGATCGTGATCGGCAAGGGCGGCACCCGTCTGAAGGAAATCGGCGGCAAGGCGCGTCTGCAGATGGAGCGGCTGTTCGGTGCAAAAGTGTTTCTGGAAACCTGGGTACGCGTGCGCGAAGGCTGGTCGGATGACGAGAGCGCGCTCAAGGCATTTGGGTACGGCGACTAATCTTGGAATCAACAGGGAGGTGCACGATGTGGCTCAAGAAAGCGAACTTTAGTGGTCTAAGGTCTTGTGGTGTCGGCAGGCTGGTGGCTAGCGCGCTGGTGCTGGGGTTGCTGCCATTTGCAGTGAGTGCGCAGACCTTCCCATGTTCCAATACACCCGGAGCAGGTGAGCGCATGGTAGGGACGGCACCCGGTGGTCCCGGCCTTGCACCTACACCGCTGTGTGTCCGTGATGGTGCTGCGTCCACTGGTGCGGCGCAGCCAGAATACGACCCGCTCAAGGCGCGCGCGACCGCTGCCCTGGGCATGGCGCAGATGCTCCTGAGCGAAAAAGCCAAGCTTGCGAGTGATCCAAATTATCAGCGTTTCAGCAAGGGCTTCTGGCAACACTTCGACCCTAGTGCCGACGCGAAGCCTGGCGATAACTGCGTTGCGGCCTACGGTAATCTGCAAGGCATTGTGACCCTGGCCGGCCCTGCAGGCGACTATCGCCGTGCGCTGATTGCGTTCACCGGTCCCGGATTGCCGCGGCCCAAGAAAGACGGCTTGATCAAGGTGACCTTGGATGATGGCGATGGAAAGCCGGCGACCGTACGCGCCTTTCACTATCTCACTCCAGGTACTGACTTGGTCACGATCGCCTTCGCGGTCCCCAGCGCGGAGGCAATGCTTGACGGGATAGACGACAAGGCGCGCTACAGATTACTCATCGACAATAAGCAGGTATTCGAGATCGAGTGGCACGACGGCCACAAGGCCAGAGATGAATTGAGGCGGTGTATTGCCGCAGGCAGCGCCTCGTAGCCGATTGCAGCGTTGCATGTGCCCTGTCTGTCGTCCTCAGGAACGTACGGAAAAATGCCGCAAGGGGCACTGGCACCTGCACTACCGAACGCATGATGACCGCATGGCCTGGGCTGGAAGTGTGCTGGTGAGCGCTAGCCTGAGATGCTGATCGAGCACGAACACGGCTTCGTCCTGCATGTGCGCGCCTGGCGCGAGACCAGCTTGCTGGTGGAAGTGCTGACCGAGCAGCACGGGCGGGTGGGGTTGCTGGCGCGTGGCGTGCAAGGCCCGCGCAAGCAGGCGCTGCGTGCGGCGCTGCAGCCGCTGCAACTGATTCAGTTCACCGCCGTGCAGCGCGGAGAACTTGCGCAACTGCGCCAGGCCGAAGCGCTGGATACCGCGCCGCGATTGGTCGGCGAACGCATGCTCGCCGGCTTCTATATCAGCGAGCTGTTGCTGCGTCTGGCCCCACGCAATGATGCGGTTCCCGAGCTTTATGCGTGCTACGCGCAGGCACGTGCGCATCTGGCCTCGGAGTTGTCGCTGGCATGGGGGTTGCGCCAGTTCGAGCGCGATGTGCTGGAGGGGCTGGGGTTTGCCTTCGATCTGCAGCACGACAGCGACGGGCAGCCGATCGACCCGGCGGCGCGCTATCGACTCGATCCGCAGGAAGGTGCCATGCGGGTACTGAGCGAGCGTCTGGCGCAGGATCGGCGTGAGACTGTCACCGGTGCGGCGTTGCTGGCGCTGGGGGAGGACACAATGCCGGCTACTGATGACATGCCCGGCTTGCGCCGCAGCATGCGTAGCGTGCTGTTGCATCATCTGAACGGACGCGGCCTGAAATCCTGGGAAATGCTGGAGGATCTGGCGCGGCGGCGTTGATCTGCACGACGCGGCCAAGTCCAGTGTCGCGTGTCATTTGACGAATCGCGTATCCGATCCTGCCGACATTCAGTCAGCGCCTGACCCGCGGGTGGCGCTGACGACTACAACCTCAGTTCAGTGCAATAACGCCGCCACCGCCGCATGAAACTGGGTCTGCGCGGTGTGCGATTGCGGGTCGCCACGCAGCAGGCGGACCGCGCCGGCCAGCCGGGCGGCGCCGACGAAACCGCAACTGGCCTGCAAGCGATGCAGATGATTGCGCAGCGCCTGCTCATCGCTGATGTTCAGTGCCGAGGTGACCGCGTCGCGTGTGCCCGGCAGCTCTGCCAGGAACAGTTCGCGCAGTGCGTTGAGGTGATGCTGCTGGCCGTTGAGCGCGCTCAGCGCTGCCGCCTCATCCCAATCGCTGGCGGCGATGTCGACCACACCGACCGGCGCCACGCTGTAGCGGCCACGCGCCAGACCGCGACGCACCGCCTGCAGCAGGCGTTCGGTGGTCAGCGGCTTGACCAGCATTTCCAGAAAGCCATCGGACTGCAGACCACGCTGCATCGCCATGTCGCCATCGGCGGTATGCGCCAGCGCAGGCACGTCCGGGTGCAGCAGACGTAACGCGCGCAGCAGGCCGCTGCCGGTGCCATCGGGGAGATTGACGTCGATCAGCCACAGGTCGTGGCGACGTTCGCGCGCGCGGTCCAGCGCCGACGACAACGAATCTGCGCAATCCACCAGGGCCGGAAGGCTTTCCAGGGCAGCCTGCAGAAAGCCGCGGCTGATCGGGTCGTCTTCCACCAACAAGAGTCGTGGATGGGGTTCCTGACGTGTCGCCATGTTCATGCTGCCTCCTTGTCAGCGATGCCGCGTCCTGAGCTGCCGCGCGCAGGCGAAGTTTGCCTGTGTTTGCGGGGCACGACAATTGCCACGCCACGCAAGGCGGCCTCGGTCGATCGCATCTGCGACAATACGCACCCTTTTTGCCCGCAGCTTGTCGCCACGTGGCCAGAACCCGAAACCGTTTCGACCGTACCCCCTTCCAGACCGCGATCACCGACCTGAGCCATGACGGCCGCGGAGTGGCGCGCCGCGACGGCGAGGGCGGCAAGGTCACCTTCATCAGTGGCGCCTTGCCCGGTGAACTGGTGCGTGCCGAGCCCACCGCGCGCAGCCGCCATTTTGATGAAGCCAAGACGGTGGACGTGCTGGAGGCTTCGCCGCAGCGGGTCACCCCGCGCTGCACGCATTTCGGCGTGTGCGCCGGGTGCGTGTTGCAGCATCTGGAGGAGTCGCAGCAGATCGTGGCCAAGCAGCGCGTGCTGATGGACAACCTGGAGCGCATCGGCCACGTCAGCCCGCAGACGGTGCTGCCGGCGCTGGTCGGCGACACCTGGGGCTATCGGCGTAAAGGTCGCTTCTCGGTGCGGCGGGTGGAGAAAAAGGACAAGACCCTGGTCGGTTTTCGCGAACTTGACCCGCGCTTCGTGGCCGACCTGTCGGTCTGCTACACGGTGATTCCGCAGATCGGCGAAAAGATCCCGCTGCTGGCGGCTCTGATCGAAAACATGGATGGCAAGCGCGACATCCCGCAGATCGAGTTCATCGCCGGCGACGATGCGGTGGCGTTGACCATCCGCCACATGCAGCCGCTTAGCGAGCGCGATCGGCAGGCCTGGGTGGAATTTGCGCAGACCCACGGGTTTGCGATCTTCTTGCAGCCCGGCGGCGTGGACAGCGTGCATCCGTTGTGGCCGCAGGACGTGCCGCTGTCGTTCCGCCTGCCCCAATGGGACGTCGAGCTGGCGTTCCGGCCGCTGGACTTCATCCAGGTCAATGCCTCGCTCAACCAGAAGATGATTGCGCACGCGCTGGCGCTGCTCGATGCCAAACCCGATGACCGCGTGCTGGATCTGTTTTGCGGGTTGGGCAATTTCACCCTGCCGCTGGCAAGAACGGTGCGCGAGGTGGTCGGCGTGGAAGGCGATGCCGGCTTGGTGGCGCGCGCCAAGGAAAACGCGCAACGCAATGGCCTGGACAACGCGCAGTTTTATGCAGCCGATCTGACCCAGGATCAGCGCAATACGCCCTGGATGCGGCAGGGCTTCGACAAGCTGCTGCTGGACCCACCGCGTTCGGGCGCATTGGAAGTGCTGCAGCAACTGCCGCTGAAGAAATTCGAGCGCATCGTGTATGTCAGTTGCCACCCGGGTTCGCTGGCGCGCGACGCCGGCTACCTGGTCAACGAGCAGCGCTTTACGCTGGTGTCAGCCGGTGCGATGGATATGTTCCCGCACACCGCGCATGTGGAAAGCATTGCGGTGTTTGAACGGCGGTGAATGGTGAATGGTGAATAGGGAATCGGGAATGGTGAAGGCGGTTCGCCGTATGCTGTTGCGATTCCCGATTCCCGATTCCCGATTCCCGATTCCCGATTCCCATGCCTACAGAAATCGAACGCAAGTTTCTTGTCACCGGCGACGGCTGGCGTAGCGCTGCGCATGCGGTGATCCCGATGGCGCAGGGGTACATCAACGATCAGGCGTCGTTGCGCAGTGGCGCGCAGAACGCGTCGGTGCGCGTGCGCATCCAGGGCGAAAGTGCGTTTCTCAATCTGAAGTCGCGCGAGGTCGGGCATACCCGTCAGGAATTCGAGTACCCGATCTCCCTCGCCGATGCGCGCGCGCTGCTGGCGTTGTGCGTGGGCGGCTTGATCGACAAGCGCCGGCATCTGGTCGAGTACCAGGGGCATGTGTGGGAAGTGGATGAATTCCTGGGCGATAACGCAGGGTTGGTGGTGGCCGAGATCGAGCTTGGCAGTGCTGACGAGGCGTTCGCCAAGCCGCAATGGATCGGTGCGGAAGTCACCGACGACGTGCGCTATTACAACCTGGCACTGGCCTCCCATCCGTTCTCGCAGTGGGTGGAGAGCCGGGACTCGGGATTGGGCATTCGGGATTCGTAGAAGCCAAGGCGCATGCGTCGGCCCTGGGCGATGCCTTGCGCATCACCAATCACGATTCTCCAATCCCTGTCTCGGTATTGGGCTTATGCTTTGCGAATCCTAAAATCCCCACCGACGAATCCCCGCTCATGCGCATCGACATCTGGTCCGACGTGGTCTGCCCCTGGTGCTGGATCGGCAAGCGCCGTTTTGAACAGGCGGTCGCTGCGCTAGGGGCGCAGCTGCCGGCATTGGACATCCATTACCACGCGTTCGAGCTCGACCCGGATGCCGGTGCCGAACCGGTGCCATTGCGCGATGCGTTGGCGCGCAAGTTCGGCGGTGCGGCGCGCGTGGATCAGATGCTTGCGCAGACCCAGGACACCGCACGCGCGGAAGGCCTGCCATTCGACTTCGGGCGTGGCCAGGTACAGGTCAGCACGTTGCGGGCGCATCGCTTGCTCTGGCTGGCCACGCACGAGGGCGATGTCGGTGCGGTGATGGAAGCCTTGTTTCATGCGCATTTTGCGCAAGGCCAGAACGTGGCTGCCACCGACACGCTGCTGCGTGCGGGTGAGGCCGGCGGGCTTGCAGCCTCGCGCGTGCAGGCGATGCTCGACTCCGACGAAGGCATTGTGGAGGTACAGGCACAGTTGGCACAGGCCAGCGCGCTGGGCATCCGTGCAGTGCCCAGCTTCGTGATCGACGGGCGTAGCCTGATCCAGGGCGCGCAGCCGTCGGAGACGTTTGCGCAGGCGCTGCTGCAATTGGCGGCCGAATCGGTGCCGATTGGCGGCGCCGATGCGTGCGGGCCCGATGGATGTGCGGTGTGACAGATCGCCTGCGTCATGCCCGTGCCGGCGACTGACCGGGCGATGCAGCCACACCGCCCGCGAACGGTTGCGGTGATCGGCGCCGGCCTGGCCGGGCTCGCGTGTGCCAAAACGCTGCAGGCGGCCGGCGCGGTAGTGACGGTGTACGAGCAGAGCGATGCGGTTGGTGGGCGCATGCGTGCTCGCATGGGCGCCGGCTGGCAGTGCGATGTGGGCGCGCAGTATTTCACCGCACGCGATCCGGATTTTGCCGCAGTGGTGAACAGCTGGGTCGCCGCCGGCGTCGCGGCGCGTTGGCCTGCGCGCATCGCAAGCTGGGATGGACGTGCAATGCGCGCTTCGCACACCGCGCTGACGCGTTTTGTCGGAGTGCCGGGGATGGCCGCTCCCGCGCGTGCGCTGGCGGCAGGGCTGGATGTTCGGTTGCAGGCGTCTGTCCGCAGCTTGCAACGCAGTGGCCAGGGCTGGGCGTTGGGCGTGCACGGCGTGCCCGCGCTGCATGTGGTCGATACGGTGTTGCTCGCGCTTGCTGCGCCGGATGCGGCCGCGCTGTTGGCAGAGAACGCGCCTGCGCTTGCGACCATCGCACGCGATGCAAACATGCAGCCGGCCTGGGCGGTGGTGTTACGGTTCGATGCGTGCATCGATCCTGGCTATGACGCGTTGTTCGTCAATGCAGGACCAGTGCGCTGGGTGGCGCGCGACGCCAGCAAACCGGCACGGCACGGCGCCGAGACCTGGCTGCTGCATGCCACCGCCGACTGGAGCCAGCTGCATTTCGATGCCAGGCCAGAGGATGTCATCGCCACGCTACTGCCAGAATTGGCCGCGCTCGGCCTGCCGCCGCCGCAGGCCTGCGACGCCTATCGGTGGGAGGTGGCCAGCACCGACCCGCCGTTGCAGATCGGCTGTGTCTGGGATGCGCCGCTTGGCCTTGGCCTGTGCGGCGATTGGCTGGCGGGCGGCAAGGTCGAGGGCGCGTGGCAAAGCGGAACCGCCTTGGCGCAGCGGGTGTGTGCCGACGGTGTCACGCACCATGCAGATGCATAAGCCGGTGGTGCAGTCGTGGTGTTTGAGCCTTAATGTCGCCCAATGGCAGAGCGGCTTTTGCCTTGCAGACAGCGCAGATGCACAGATGCCGTGCGCAGCGCTGCCGAATGCCTGCCCGAGCGCCTGACTGATGCAAGCGCGCCCTGTCTGCATGCGTGAGCTCAGCACCAATGCGTGACTCCGATACGACCACCAGCGCTTCGCAAACGCCTGCGCACACGCTGCGCCTGATCCTGGGCGATCAGCTCAACCCTCAGCACAGCTGGTTTGCGACGCACGACCCCGGCGTGGTCTACGTGCTGATGGAGGTGCGGGAGGAAACCGATTACGTGCTGCATCACGCGCAGAAGATCCTGGCGATCTTTGCGGCAATGCGCGCGTTTGCCGCGCGCTTGCGGCAGCACGGGCATCGCGTGCGCTATGTCGCGATCGATACCGCCAGTAATCGGCAATCCATTCCGGCCAATCTTGAAGCGTTGATGGCGCATTACCGCGCCGAGCATCTGCAGTATCAGGCGCCGGACGAATGGCGGCTGGATGAGGCGCTGCGCCACTGGAGCGCTGGCTGCGCATTTGCCACGCACATGGTCGACAGCGAGCATTTCCTGACCGAACGCGATGAGGTGGCGGCGTGTTTCCGCGCCGGAAGCCAGTGGCGCATGGAGGTCTTTTATCGACGGATGCGCACGCGCCATCGCATCCTGCTCGATGCCTCCGGCCAACCGGAAGGCGGGCGCTGGAATTTCGATCACGACAATCGCGCGCCGTGGCCCGGCGATCCGCCAGCGCCGCAGGAGTGGCGTGCCGCGCACGACCATGGCGCGTTGTGGCAACGCATCGAAGCTGCCGGCGTGCGCAGTTTCGGTATGCCAAATGCGCAGGCGCTGCCATGGCCGCTGGACCGCGATGAAGCCTTGCAGCATCTGGATGCCTTTATCGCCACTGCGTTGCCGGATTTTGGCCGCTACGAAGATGCGATGAGCACGCGCAGCCCGCGGCTATTCCATTCGCAGCTGTCGTTCGCGCTCAACGTCAAGATGCTGCACCCGGCCGAAGTGATTGCGCGTGCCGAAACGGCATGGCGGCAAGGACACGCACCGCTGGCCTCGGTGGAAGGTTTTATCCGGCAGATCCTGGGCTGGCGCGAATACGTGCGCGGCGTGTACTGGTCGCAGATGCCCGGCTATGCGCAGTCCAATCAGCTCGATCAGCATGCGCCGCTGCCGCAGTGGTTCTGGGACGGGCAGATCGGCATGCGGTGCCTGGCCGACGCCGTCGGTAACTCGCTGGCCAATGCGCATGCGCACCACATCCAGCGGCTGATGGTGATCGGCAATTTTGCGCTGCTGGCGGGGCTGGACCCGCAGGCGCTGCATCGCTGGTATCTGGGTGTCTACATCGATGCGTTCGAGTGGGTGGAGTTGCCCAACACGGTGGGCATGAGTCAGTTTGCCGACGGTGGCCTGCTCGGCAGCAAGCCGTATATCAGTGGTGCGGCCTATATCGATCGCATGAGCGATTACTGCAGCGGCTGCCGCTATCAGCGCAAGGCGCGCACCGGTGCGCGGGCCTGCCCGTACAACGCGCTGTACTGGGATTTCCTCGCGCGGCAGCGTCCGCTGCTAGGCACGAACGAACGCCTGGCGATGCCGTATCGGCAGCTCGATGACATGGCGCCCGAGGTGCTGGAGGGTATCCAGATCCAGGCCGCACACTGGCGGGCGAATCTGGACCGTCTTTGAGGCGGCGAAGACCGAAGTCGTCTGCTGGACGGCCAGCGCGGTCGTAAACCTGCCGCATGCGTCTCCGCTGCAGGCCGCTGCATGCCGTAAGCCGCTGGCGAGCTGGGCAGCACAGCGGCGGTGTCTGCCCGGGGACGCAGGCTGTTGCGTTCGCGGTGCGAATGACGGCACCGGCGCTGTCAGCGCAGGTACCCGAGCTCAAAGGCGATCACGTGGCTTGCGGTATCGGTGCGCGGGCGCCGCAACGCCTGACCGCAAGGCGCTTCGGTCAGTGGACGTCAGCCCCCGCCTGAATGCGCGATCTGACGCTGCAACGCGCATCTGCGACAATGCCGCGCTGCGCCCTCGTGGCGCCTGGCCCGGGAGTCCCCCAACATGCTTCTGATCGGCGTTGCCGGTACCGAACTCAGCGCACAGGAACGCGACTGGCTGCAGCACGATGCCGTTGCCGGCGTGGTGCTGTTCAAGCGCAACTTCGCCTCGCGCACCCAGGTGGCCGAGCTGTCGGCATCCATCCGCGCTGCCGCGCCGCGCCCGGTGTTGCTGTGCGTGGACCAGGAAGGCGGCCGCGTGCAGCGGTTTCGCGACGGCTTCAGCGCGCTGGCGCCGTTGCAAAGTTTCGGTACGCAGTATCTGCAGGATCCGCAAGGCGCGCTCGCCGCCGCCCGTGCGCACGCGCAGCTGATGGCCACTGAAGTGCGTGCCAGCGGCGTGGACCTGAGCTTTGCGCCGGTGGTGGACCTGGGCCGCGGCAACCGCGCCATCGGCGATCGCGCCTTCAGCGACGACCCGCAGATCGTGGCCACCTTCACCCGCGCCTATGTGCAGGCGCTGCACAGCGCCGGCATGGCCGCCACGCTCAAGCATTTCCCCGGCCACGGCACGGTGCTCGAAGACACCCATGTGGATCACGCCAGCGACCCGCGTTCGCTGGAGCAATTGCAGGCCGACGATTTGCTGCCATTCGTGGCCGGCATCGAGGCCGGTGCCGACGCAGTGATGATGGCGCACGTGGTTTATCCGCAGGTCGCGCCGGAACCGGCCGGTTATTCGCAGCGCTGGATCGAGCAGATCCTGCGCGGCCAGATGGGCTTCCGCGGCGTGGTGTTTTCCGACGACATCGGCATGGCCGCTTCGTTCAGCGCTGGCGGCGTGGCGGGCCGGGTGCATGCGCACCTGGATGCCGGCTGCGACGTGGTGCTGGTCTGCCATCCAGAACTGGTCGACGAATCGCTGCAGGCCGTGCAAGGCCGCAGCCTCAATACCGCAGCGCTGATCGGCTTGATCGGTCGCGGCGCGCTCGGCTGGGACGGCCTGCTTGCCGGCACCGATGCCTCTTTCAACACTCCTTCCGCCCCTTTCGGATCAATTGCCTGATGTCCACGCTCACCATTTCCCAGGCCCTGGCCCAAGCCGATCTGCTGGTCGACCGCCCGGCCATCGATGCCGCCGTCGGCACCATTGCCGATGCCATCGCGCGCGACTACGCCGGCGAAGTGCCGGTGTATCTCACCATCATGCACGGCGCGCTGCCGTTCTCCGGCCAGTTGGCGCTGGAACTGGGCGCACGTGGGCAGGATCTGCAGTTCGATTACCTGCATGCCACCCGCTACCGTGGCGAAACCGTTGGCGGCGAGCTGGTGTGGAAGCACCGCCCGGCCACCGCGCTGTTCGGCCGCCGGGTGATCCTGGTCGACGACATTCTTGATGAGGGCTACACGCTGCAGGGCGTGCGCCAGTGGTGCCTGGAGCAGGGCGCCACCGACGTGCGCGTGGCAGTGTTGACCGTCAAGCGTCACGACCGCTGCGTGCCGGGCGTCACCGCCGATTACGTGGGCGTCGAAGTGGCCGACCGCTATGTGTTCGGCTTCGGCATGGACGTCAACGAACAGCTGCGCGGTATTCCTGCCATCTATGCGATGAAGCAGTAAAGCGCGCGCGGTGATCAGCAACGCGGCGGCGTAGCCGCCAGGCGGACGCGGCCGCTGCGCGCAATCGGCGTGCACGGTTTGTGTCTCCCGGTGTTGCCTTGGCGCCCATCGCGGCCGGACGATCGCTCGCTACGCTTTACTGGTCGCTCTTGAAACACTGGCCCGCCACTGCGCGGGCACTCGTGCGCGCTTGCGCGCTTCCACGTCCGTTACGTTGCAGAGGTCGGTTGTGTCTTCCAATTCCATCGCATTGGCCGTTATCGGCGGCACTGGTGTCTACAAGCTCGCGCAGCTCGATGACGTGCAGGCCCACGAACTGGACACGCCCTACGGCGCGCCGTCGGGGCCGATCCGCGTCGGCATGCTGCTCGGCCATCGGGTGGCGTTCCTGGCCCGGCATGGCGAAGGCCATTCGCTGCCGCCGCACAAGGTCAATTACCGCGCAAATATCGCTGCGTTGCAGCAAATTGGCGTCTCGCGCGTGCTTGCGCTCAACACGGTCGGCGGCATCACCGAACAGTTCGGCCCGCGCGTGCTGGCATGCCCCGATCAGCTGATCGATTACACCTGGGGGCGCGTGTCCACCTTCTGCGAGGAGCCGGGTAGCGAGGTGCAGCACGTGGATTTCGGTCATCCGTATTCGCCGATGTTTCGCAGCAAGGTCATCGCTGCGGCCAAGGTGACCGGCGTCACGATGGTGCCCGGCGGGTGCTATGGCGCGACGCAAGGGCCGCGTCTGGAAACGATTGCAGAGATCGCCCGCATGCGTCGCGACGGCTGCGATCTGGTCGGCATGACCGGCATGCCCGAAGCCGGGCTTGCGCGCGAAAAAGGCCTGGAATATGCGTGTTTGGCGATCGTGGCGAACTGGGCGGCCGGTTGCGGCGACGCGCAGGAAATCACCATGGCCGAGGTGTTGGCCAACGTGGATGCCGCCTCGTCCGGGTTGCCCGAACTGATTGGCGAACTTGCACGCGGGTGATTGTCATTGGGGAATAAGCTTTGCATACTCGGCGCGTACGCACCGCCGTACACCACCCATTAATTATTGCAAAGGTCTCGCATCACCATGCCGAACGGTACCGTCAAGTGGTTCAACGACGCCAAGGGATTTGGCTTCATCTCACCGGAGGACGGCAGCGCCGATGTCTTCGCGCACTTCTCCGCGATCAATTCCAAGGGCTTCCGCAGCCTGCAGGAAGGCCAGCGCGTCAGTTATGACGTGACCCAGGGTCCCAAGGGTGCCCAGGCTTCGAACATCACGCCGGTCGAGTAATCTGACTCGATTGTGCGGTTGAAGAACCCCGCCACGGCGGGGTTTTTTTTGCACCGGTCCACGCAGGACGGTGTTCGCGAACCAGAGCAGGGACGATGCAACAAGCATTACGGATTGCGGTAGTGGGCTATGGAACGGCAGGGCAGGCGCTGGCGGTCTTGCTGGGCGCCGATGGCCATCGACTGGACGTCTTCGAGCGCGCCGCCAAGCCGGGGCCGGTCGGTGCCGGCTTCCTGCTGCAGCCCAGCGGCCTGCAGGTGTTGTGGAAGATGGGTTTGTTGTCGCAGGCCCTGATGCATGGCGCGCCGGTGCGCCGCCTGTATGGCGAAACGCCATGCGGGCGCGCGGTGATGGATATGCAATACCGCGATCTGGATGTCCGCCTGATGGGTCTGGGCATGCAGCGCGGTGCTTTGTTCTCGCTGTTGTGCGATGCCTGGCCCGAGTACGCGCAGCTGCAGACCGATACCCAGATCACCGCAATCGATCACGAGGGCAGGCGTGTGCAGGACCAGCGCGGGCAATGGCATGGTCCGTACGATCTGATCATCGCTGCCGATGGCTCGGCTTCCACACTGCGCGCGCAGGTGCAGGGCACCCGGCTGGATCGGGTGTATCCGTGGGGCGCGCTGTGGTGTCTGTTGCCGCGCGAGGATTGGCCGTTTGTCGACGAACTGCGCCAGCGTTATATCGGTGCGCGCAAGATGATCGGGCTGCTGCCTGTAGGCACGCGGCCTGGCGACGACACCCCGCGCCTGAGTTTTTTCTGGAGCCTGCCGTGCAGCGATTTTGCCGCCTGGGAGCAGCGCGGCATCGGCGCGTGGCGCGATGAGGTGGCGCAGATGTGGCCGGACGCGCATCTGCGTCTGGACAGCGTGCAGGTGCACACCGCGCTGGCACGCGCCAGCTACCGCGATGCGGTGATGACGCGCTGGCATCGTGGCCGTTTCGTGCTGGCCGGCGACGCCGCACATGCGATGAGCCCGCAGCTGGGCCAGGGCGTCAACATGGCATTGCTGGATGCATTGGCCATGCGCGATGCCTTGCGCGCGGGCGAGGATATCGATGACGCCTTGCAGCGCTATCAGCGCGAGCGCCAGGCGCATGTGGCGATCTATCACCGCTGGAGCCGCTGGCTCACGCCGCTGTTTCAATCCGAGCGCGATGTATGGGCACGCGGGCGCGACCTGTTGCTGCAGCCGATGGGGCGCGTACCGGGCGGTCGTGGTCACATGCTGCGCGTACTCAGCGGCACCCAGCATGGCTGGTTCGGCAAGTTGGCGCTGGCGCCGGAGTTCGTGGACGCGTTGTCGCAACCATTACCGCAAGCACTGCCACGGCCGCAGAGCGTTGCCAACAGCGGCTGAGCGCACGGAGGTGCTCGCCGCGCGCGGCGGGTAGTTGGAAGGGGCAGGTATCGTTGGATGCTTCGGTGTCGAGCGTATCGGCCACACCGCTCGACGATGCTTCGGGGCTGTGTGTGGTGCCATTACGCGTATTAGCAACGCTGACGTAGCGGGTGTACGCACGGCTGCCAGGAGCAGCTAAAAAGCCTGGCGAGCAGGCGTCGGGTGTAGGCCACGCACTCAGAACCTGAGTGCGCAAGTAGGAGTGCGCGAGGAATCCATCCGTACCGAGCGCCCGCCGCGCCCGCCTGGCAGTGCGCAGTCCTTTTGTTGACTGTTCCCAGCGGCGCAGTGGCTAACGCACCGGCAAGGCCACCGCATCGCCTTCCACACAGGCCACCAGACGCTCGCCTTCGAGCAGTGTCGGCACCACGCCCGCGGTGAAATGCGAGAACGCCGGCAGGATGGTGACGCGGTCGCGCAACCAGAATGCCGGCCAACGCCGCGACAGGCCCGGCAGTGCCGCCAATGGATGCAGATGCCCGCACAGCACGTGGCCGGTGTGATGCGGCAACGGGTCGTGGCGCAGTACGAACGGCCCGTCTTCGACCTGTTCGCCGGCCGCTTCGATCTGCAGATCGGCACCGGCCACGGCGCGGTCGTGGTTGCCGCGGATGGCAATCACGCGCAGGTCGGCATGCTGCTCGCGCCATGCGCTCCAACGGCGATGCCAGGCTGCGCGCGGCGCAGGACCATGCAGCAGGTCGCCGAGTATCCACAATGCCTCGACCTGGCGCTGCGCGAGCAGTGCATCGAGGCGCTCGAGATCGTGCGCGGTGCCACCTGCGGGCAGGCCGATACCGGCGCGTCGGAACACGTCGGCCTTGCCCAGATGCAGATCGGCGATCAGCAAGGCCCGCTGCGCGGGTCGATACAACGCACGTTCGCCGAGCAGTTCCACCGTTTCGCCGGCCAACTGCAGCTGCACGCTATCGCCCATGCTTGCGCTCCAGTTGCTCTGCGGCGCGCAACACACGCGCCTTCCAGTCCTCGGTACTCAATTGACCACGCATGCGTTCGGCCCACAGCGGGAACGACAACGGGGTGAGGCTGCGTGGCGTGCACAGGCGGAGGTCGCGGCGTGCGCAGTCCTCCAATGCATGCGCCAGGCGTGCCAGTTCGAGTTGGCCTTCAAAGACTTCGCGCTCGGCCTGGGCCAGCAACAGATGCTCCGGGTCGAAACGCTGCAACACGTCGTAGAGCAGTCCGCTGGAGGCCTGCAGCTGGCGCAGGCTGCGTGGCGCACGGCCGGGCAGGGACGGCGACAGCAACCCGGCCACGCGCGCGATTTCGCGGAACTGCCGGCGTGCCAGCTCGCCCAGGTTGAGACTGTCGCGCAGATCGTCCAACAACCCTGCCGGCGACAGCAAGGCGCGCAGCACGTCGGCGTCGATCTCCACATCCTGCGCGGGCGAGAGCACAAAGCCGTAGTCGTTGGCAGCGAAGCTGAAGGTATTGCGCTGACGTCGTCCCCAGCGCGCGGCCAGCAGCGCGGCCAGCCCTTCGTTGACCTGCCGTCCGGCGAATGGATACACAAACACGTGCCGGCCATCACGCGCCTTGATGCTTTCCACCAGCAGATGGTCCGGGCCAGGCAGCGCCGAGAGCGATGCCTGCAAGTGCAGCAGCGGGGCCAGCGCCTGCATTTCAGGCGCATCGCCGGGCGCGGCGAACAGCGCTTCCACTTCGCGGCCCAATGCCGACGACAACGGCATGCGTCCGCCCATCCATTTGGGCACCACACCGCTGCCGCCCTTGGCCACGCGCACGTAGGCGGTCATGTCTTCCAGACGCACCAGTTCCAGCAAACGCCCGGCAAATTGAAAGCGATCGCCGCGGCGCAGGCGGCCGACGAATTGTTCTTCCACCGCACCGAGTCGGCCGCCGCGCAGGAACTGCACGCGCACGCTGCCATCGCTGGTGATGGTGCCGATGGACAAACGATGGCGCAGCGCAACGCGGCGATCGGTGACGCGATACACGCCGTCCTCGTCGTGCACCACCTTGTGGAAATCCGGGTAATGCGCCAATGCGCTGCCGCCTTGCACGATGAAGTCGAGCACCGCGTTCCAGGTGGGTGTGTCCAGCGCAGCGAAGGCATCGGTGCCGCGCACTTCCTCGAACAACGCAGCGGCATCGAAGCCGCCGCCCAATGCGAGGGTGACGCAGTGCTGGGCCAGCACATCCAGCGATAAACGCGGTGGCGGCCGCGCTTCGATATGGCCGTGCGCGATTGCGCGACGTGCCGCGGCGTATTCGACCAGTTCCAAGGCGTGCGAGGGCACGCACACCACATGCCCGGATTCGCCGGGGCGGTGCCGCGCGCGGCCGGCGCGTTGCAGCAGGCGCGCGATGCCCTTGGGGCTGCCGACTTGCAGCACCTGATCCACCGCCGGGAAATCCACGCCCAGATCCAGACTGGAGGTGGCGACCACGCAACGCAGGCTGCCGTCGCGCAGCCCCTGTTCGGCGGCGGCGCGCAGGCTGGGGTCCAGCGAGCCATGATGCAGCGCAAGCGTGGCGAGATCGTCCGGCCATACCGCGCTCAACGCTTGGTGCCACAACTCGGCCTGTGCGCGCGTATTGGTGAAGACCAGGCTGGTGCGCTGCTGCATGACTTTTTGCAGCACGCGCGCCAACTGTGCCAGGCCCAGATGGCCGGCCCACGGAAAGCGTTCGCCGCTGTTGGGTAACAGCGTCTCCAGCGTCATGGCGCGCGGTTTGACTCCCGACACCAGCGCCGCATCGGGGCGATGCGGCAGCAGCACATCGCGTGCCTGCGCCAGATTGCCCAGCGTGGCCGACAGGCCCCAGATGCGCAGCGCAGGCGCCCAACCGCGCAGGCGCGCCAGACACAGCTGCAGCAGCACGCCGCGCTTGTTGCCGAGCAGTTCGTGCCACTCGTCGACGATCACGCAGCGCAGCGCGGATAGCTGCGGTGCGGTGTCCGGATACGACAGCAACAAGGCCAGCGATTCGGGGGTGGTGACCAGTACATCGAGCTTGCCGCTGCGCGCCAGCCGCTTGTCGCGTGCGCTGGCATCGCCGGTGCGCAAACCCACCTGCCAATCCAGTCCCAGCGCGTCCACCGGTTCGCGCAGTGCGCGTGCGGTGTCGGCGGCCAGCGCACGCAAGGGCGTGATCCACAGCACCTGCAAGTTGCGTTGTTGCTGTCGGCGTGCGGCAGCGGCAGGCTTGGCCGATGTGACCGGCAGCGTGCAGCCACGCGCGGCCAGGGCGTCCAGTAATGGGCCGCCGAATGCTGCCAGCGTCTTGCCGCTCCCGGTCGGCGTATGCAGCAACCCGGATTCGCCAGCGAGATAGCGCTTCCATACATCGCGTTGAAACGGCAACGGCGCCCAGCCGCGCTGTGCGAACCAGTCGCGCCACTGCTGCAATGGCGTGCCGCGTGCCTGCTGCGTCGCCGTCACCGCGCCAATGCCTGCAGAGTGCTCAGGTGATCGGCCTCGGCAAACGGCTTGTCGTGCCGCCAGCGCAGGATGCGCGGAAACCGTACCGCAATGCCGGATTTGTGCCGCGCACTGCGGTTGACCGCTTCAAAACCCAGCTCGAATACATGCTGCGGGCTGACCGCGCGCACCGGACCGAAACGCTCGGTGGTGTTGGCGCGAATCCAGCGGTCCAGTTGCAAAATCTCCTTGTCGTCCAGCCCCGAATACGCCTTGGCGATCGGCACCAGTTGCCCCTCGTGCCACAGCCCGAAGGTGTAGTCGGTATACAGCGTGCTGCGGCGGCCATGGCCGGCCTGCGCATACAGCAGCACCGCATCGATGGTGAGCGGGTCGATCTTCCATTTCCACCAATCGCCCCGTCGGCGGCCGGCCTGATACACCGAGTTGGCGCGCTTGAGCATCAGCCCTTCCACGCCGCGTTCGCGTGCTTGTACGCGCAGCTGTGCGGCGGCGTGCCAATCGCCGGCTTGCACCCGTGGCGAGGCGACGATGCGCGGATCGTCGAGCGCGGTGAGCACGTCCTCCAGCAGCGCACGCCGCTCGTGCAAGGGGCGCTCGCGCAGATCCATGCCGTCCAGTTCGAGCAGGTCGTAGGCCACCACGCGCGCAGGCGCGGCCGCCAATGTCTTGGGACCGGGCTTGAGCCGCTGGATGCGCGTTTGCAGGGCGGTGAACGGCATCGGTAACGGCTGCTCGGGTTGCCAGGCCAGCAGCTCGCCGTCGATAACCGTGCCGTCGGGCAACTGCAGCGCGGCATGTTCGATTTCCGGGAAACGGCCATCCAGGCGTTCTTCGCCGCGCGACCACAGCGCCGCTTCGCCGGCGCGCCGAATCAGCTGCAGGCGGATGCCGTCCCATTTCCATTCCAGCAGCCAGTCGTCGATGGCGCCCAGTGTGTCGACCTCGGCTTCGAGCGGCGAGGCGAGAAAGAACGGGTAGGGCTGCTGACGATCGCCCGGCAGTTCTTCGCTGGTGAGCAGATCGGCAAGATAGGTCGGGTGCGGTCGCCAACTACCGAGCATGCGCTGGGCGATGCGTGCGATGTCCACGCCCGATAGTTCGGCCAGCGCTTGTTGCACCAGCCGCTGCGAAACGCCCACGCGCAATGCGCCGGTCAACAGTTTGTTGAACACCAGCCGCTCATCGAAGGCCAGGCTGCGCCAGGCCTGCACGATGCATGCCTTGCGCAGCGCAACGTCCTGGTTGGCGACCGGTAGCAAGCGCTGTTCGATCCATTCCGCCAGCGGCAGATCGGGCGCTTCGGTGATCGGGTCGTCCAGCAACAACGCCAGCGTTTCGGCCAGATCGCCGACATGGTCGTAGCTGTCGGCGACCAACCAATCGGCAATGCCGGCGGTGTCGGTGATCCACTCGCGCAGCTCGCCGCTGCTGGCGATGCGCATGCGTGCGCCGGCGACCTTGCCGCCGGCCAGCAGATACAGCGCCCAGGCCGCATCCAGCGCTGGCGCTTCACGAAAATACGCCACCAGCGCAGCGCGCTTGTCGAGCGTGCCGGTGCTGCGGTCGAGGGTGCGGTACAACGCGGCAAAACGCTTCACGGCCGCGCCTGGGTCGTTGTGTCGGGAGTTGCAGCGCGCAGCTCCGGCGCACGGCGAGTGCATGCGCCTGACATGCGCACACGGCGCAGCAGGCGGAGTGGGCCGATTGACGCGGCCGGCGCGCTGCGATGCACGCGACATACCAATGCGTGCCGGCCAAACGCCAGCGCGCCGCTCCAGCGCAGACGCGCGCGTGCATCACTGCAGGCGGGGAGCGGGTTCATTCCTCGGCTCCAAAATCGGTGCGGAAGGCTTCCGCCGCAACGCCGCGCTCGCGCAGGTGCTGGATCAACGCATCGGTATTGCCATGGGTGGCGATCACCCGGCGCGCACCGGTGTCTTCGATGGTGCGCAGCAGATCCGGCCAGTCGGCATGATCGGACACTACAAAGCCGCGGTCGTAATTGCGCCGACGCCGATTGCCGCGAATGCGCATCCAGCCCGATGCGAATCCCTGTTGCGCATGCCGGAAGCGGCGGATCCAGGGGCTGCCTGCCGCCGACGGCGGTGCCAGCACCAGTTGGCCGGCATAGTCGGCGCCGCGCGCATGCTCGCTCACCGGTTGGGTGTCCAGCATCGCGATGCCGGCCTGGCGATACACCTCCACTCCGGCTGCAATCGCACCGTGCAACAGCGCAGGCTGGGTGTCCCAGGCACGCAATTCGGCCAGCACACGCTGCGCCTTGCCTAAGGCGTAGCAATACAAGATGGCGGCCTCGCCGCGTTCGGCGCATTCGCGCCGCCAGGCGACGATATCGGCCGCTACCTCAGATGTTTCCGGCCAGCGATACACCGGCAGCCCAAAGGTCGCTTCGGTGATGAAGGTGTCGCACGGCACCACTTCGAACGGCGTGCAGGTGGGGTCGTGCTGGCGCTTGTAATCGCCGGATGCCACCCAGACCTCGCCATCCACTTCGATACGCACCTGCGCCGAGCCCAGTACATGTCCGGCCGGATGCAGCGAAACACGCGCGCGTCCCAACGTAAACGCTTCGCCATCGGCATGCGTGTGATAGACCTGCTCGCCCAGCCGCCATTGCAGGATCGGCAGACTGTCGCGCGTGCAGTGGTATTCGCCCATGCCGCCACGCGCGTGATCGCCGTGGCCGTGTGTGATCACCGCACGCGGCACCGGCCGCCAGGGATCGATATGAAAGTCGCCCCGCGGGCAATACAGCCCCTCGGGGCCAAGCACCACCAGATCGCCGTGTGTGTTCGTGTCGTTACCGTTGCGCATGCCCGCAACTCTGGCCAAGCCGGTGTGCAGATCCTGAGAATGGGAATGGCGCGTATCGGCGCGACCATGCGGGCGCAGCGGATGCGCCGAGTCACCATGTAGCGCGCGTACGCTCCGGTGCTGAGCGCGCCGTCTACACTCGCCTGACGATTGCTCGCTAGGTGGTGTTAGCCGCTCCAAGCTTTGGAGTGCGATGCCGATAGTCAGCCTGCGTCGGCGCGCAACGGCAAAGCGATACGCGGCTTTGCGATGGACGCCGTTGTCCTCAGCGTCACTGCTGTTGCGAAAGCTGCGCCAGTCTGATTCCACAGCGGCGATGCCGCACCCAGCGCGCTAATGCCGCGTCCGTCGTCCCGATCCACGCACCGCGCTAGCTTCCACCGCCAGGGTAAATCCGCGTTCTTCGCCGCCATGCATCGCGCCCACATCGACCACGTGGCGGCGGATCTCCTCACCCTTGCCGTTACGCACCACCACCACCACGGTGTATTCCCACGGATCGCCGTCGGCGGGATGACGGATGGTGCCGTCGACCTTCAATGGCACGATCGGCGCCGGCTGCGCGTGTTGCGCAGCCGCCGAGTCGAAGCGCAAATGATGCTTGCAGGCAGGGCAAATGATGGCGCTTTCCAGAATCGTCGCCTTGCAATGCGGGCAGCTGCGCGTGGCTCCGGGCGTGCCCGGGCGGGGTGCACTCATGTGGCGTCGCTGTCTCCGCTCACCACCGGCTTGGGCGTGGCGGTCGGTTTGCCGGTGTCCTCGCCCCAGCCGAAGTCGGCCTGGCCGCGCATGCGGGCGCCCGAAGCCACGGTGAGGCTACCGGCCTTGACGTCGCCGACCAGCACGCCGGAGGTCTGCAGCTCCACCTGTGCCGCCGATTCGATATTGCCTTCCAGCTCGCCGGCGATGATGACCTTGTTGGCGCGCACGCCGCCATTGAGCTTGGCGCCGCGTTCGATGGTCAGATCGCCCTTGACGTTGACATCGCCTTTGAAGCGGCCGGCCAGGCGTACGTGGCCGGCGCCTTCGATCTTGCCTTCGATGCTGATGTCGGCGGCGATCAGCGATTCCTTGGCCTCGCTCTGGCGTTGCGGCGGCGCGGCGGTGGGGACGACGCTGGGCGCAGCGGCGGCGGCCGGCACCGGCGGGGCAGGGCTGGCGTCGGCGTTGAACAGCCGCCCATCGGCGGCAGGAGCATCCGGCGCTGCGGGAGCGCCGTCTTTCTTGTTGGGACCTTGATCGCGCCACATCGACATCGGATTGCCTCGCTTCGGGGGTCAAGGCCGACTATCGCTGCGTCAATCGATCTTTTGTGTGACAGAGCGCGCAATCCGACATCGACGCCGTGCCTGCTCACGCCTCCGCGTCAGTCCCGCGCGGCTGTGCGGCACCATGACGCTCGACCCGGTTGCGCCCGCGATGCTTGGCTGCGTACAGCGCTGCGTCGGCTTTCTGGATCAGACCTGCGCCGAGCTCGCCATCGACCGGAAAGCTGGCCACGCCGATCGAGGCGGTCACGCGCGGCAACGCACGCTGGCCATCGCTGACTGCCAGCGCCGCGATATGGCCGCGGATCTGCTCGGCCACGCGCATGGCTTCCTCGCTATCGGCCTCGGGCAGGATCACGGTGAATTCTTCGCCGCCATAGCGGCAGGCCACGTCTTCGGCACGCAACCGGGTCAGCAACAGCTCGCCGACCGCTGCCAGCAGCAGATCGCCGCCGGCATGCCCCTGGCTATCGTTGAATTGCTTGAAGTGGTCCACGTCCAGCATCAGCACCGACAACGGCAGGCCGCGCCGCGCGCAACGCGCCAGTTCGTGACTCAGCGATTCTTCCAGATAGCGGCGGTTGTACAGCCCGGTCAGCGCGTCGCGGATCGATTGGCGACGCAGCGACTCGCGCAGGCGCAGATTGCTCAACGCCAACGACAACTGCTCGGCGGCCGCCTCGGCGATTTCCAGGCGCGGCATCGGCCCAGGACCGGGTGACGACAAGAACAGAAAGCCGAGCTGTGTGCCCTGCGCCGACATCGGCAGGCATGCGGTGGTGATCGGTGTCTGAGTGTCCGGCACGTCGATATGCGCGCACAGCGCATCCCGCGCGAGGTCCTCGATGATGTGCGGCTGGCCGCGGCGTAATGCCCAGCATTCTTCCGGCAAGAGATGCGGCGCGCTCTGCACCAGTGGCTCGCCCCAGTGGCTGATCGCCTCGGCGCGATCCTGCGAGGCGCGCAGCAGGTACACGCTTCCGGCAATGCCCGGTAGCAGGCTGGCCAGGGTGCGGCTGGTCACCACCAATGCTTCTTCGGCACTGATGCAGCTTTGCAGCAGGCCGGTATAGCGGCTGAGCAGATTGAGATCGGCGGTACTGCGTTGTAACGCGCCGACACTGTCGCCCAGCTCGCGATTGGCGTTTGCGGCAAGGCGTTCGGCCTGCGCGCGATGCCGCAGTTCGCGCATCAGCAGCGCATAGACACCGCCGACCACCAGCAGCCCGAACGGAATGCCGGCCAGGGCCAGCGTTAGCAACAAAGTGGCACTTTGCCGGCTGCTTTCCGCGCGCTGTGCCAGCAGCTCCTGCTCGCGTTGCACCATCGTCAGCGCCTGCTCGCGGATGGCACTGGTGGTGCGGAACGCGCTCTGCCGGATGCCTGCGCGTGCCGGTTCCAGGCCGCCCTGTGCATAGACATCCAGCGTGTGCTGGATTTGCCGCAGCCGCGTCTCCACCAGGGTTTGCAGTTGATCCAGATGCTGCTCTTGCGCGGGGTTGTCGACAATCAGCCTACGCAGATTGGACAGCAAAATCGGCAGACGCTCCACGCTGGTCTGGTAATCCAGCAAGTAGGCCTCATTGCCGGTGAGCAGGAAACCGCGCTGCGCCGATTCGGCATCCAGCAAGCGCGCCTGGATCTCGTCGACCCGCCCGATCACTTCATGCGTATGCGAGACCAACGCCGCATCGGCCAGCGAGCGGCGCGCGCCGACAAAGATGCCGATGCCGATGACGATAAAGATCAGCGCAGAGAAGGCCAGCGCCAGCTGATTGCGGCGCCGCGATGTAAAAGAGGTGGGCATGCCGAATGCTAGCCTGCCAAGCTCGACAACACGAGATCAATCTCGATGCAAGACGTGTGCATCGGCACGAAATTGTGTGCGCATAGACGCAGCAGTGTGAGCGGTTCATAGCAGCTGACATTGCTTGCAGGCTGCAGTCGGCTGGCTGGCGCTGCGCTGGCACTCGTGTGCATGAGAAAACGCCACTCTTGCGGCAGGCTGCGCCCACCTGTCGGTGAGCGCAGCGCGGTTTTCGGTGTGCTTAGTGCTGCGGATGCTCGGCGTCGTGCTTGTCGGCGTTCTGCTCGGCCTTGTTGGCCATCTCGCGGGTCTTGTCGGCGGTGGCGTCGGCAGCATTTGCGGTCGCGCGGCTGGCGTCTGCAGCCAGGTCGCGTGCGGCCACGCGCGCATCGGCCGTGGCGGCCTTGGCCTGTACCGCAGCGCGGTCGGCGGCCTGCTCGGTGGCAGCGGCAGCGTGTTTGGCAGCGGACGCGGCATCGCGACGCGCCTGCTCGGCATCAGGGCCCTGGCAGGCGGCGAGAGTGAGTGCGGCGATGGCACTCAACGACAGCATGCGGATCGTCTTCATGGGTAGTCCTGTTCCTGTTCCGGTGTTGGAACGCGGAGCTTATGCAGGCGCCGATGCAGTCCGCGTCAACACGCGATCGCGCATTCAGCTCACGGGCAGCATACGGACTGGAGTGGCCAACGGAGCAGCCGCGCCACCGTGCAAACCGGCGGTCGCGCCTGCCGCGCAGGCAAAGAAAAAGCCGCTGGAAACCAGCGGCTTTTTCCGAACTCGCTTGGAGCTAAGAAGTGATTACTTCTTGGCTTCTTCGGCGGTGTCCTTAGCAGCTTCGGCGGTGTTTTCAGCCGTCTTGGCAGCGTCAGCAGCCTGGTCGGCAGCAGCGTCGGTCGCGGCGCCGGAAGCAGCCTGGGCAGCGTCAGCAGCGGTGTCGGCCGAAGCAGCGGCGGTGTTGGCAGCAGCCTGAGCGGCGTCAGCCGACTGCGAGCCCGAGGCAGCAGCCTGGTCAGCAGCGGTCTGAGCGTCGGTTGCAGCTTCGTTAGCCGAAGCAGCAGCGTCCTGAGCCTGTTCCGGCTTCGAGCAAGCGGTCAGGGCCAGGCCCAGAGCCATTGCGATCAGCAGCTTGTTGATGGTCATTGTTTCAATCCTCGTCGATTAGATTAGGCAACGCGCTATTGCGCGCCCCAGACATGATGACGGCCCGAAGACGAGTGTCAAGCGCGCGCCCATTCAGCTTTGCAAAATCGCTGTTAATGGCAATTAAATCAATTCGATAGCAATGGCGGTCGCTTCGCCGCCGCCGATGCACAGCGTTGCGATTCCGCGCTTGCCGCCGCGCGTGCGCAACGCATTCACCAATGTCACTACCAGCCTTGCACCAGACGCGCCGATCGGATGACCCAACGCACAGGCACCGCCATGCACGTTGACCTTGGCATGCACGATGCCCAGTTCCTTGATCGGTGTCATCGCCACGACGGCGAAGGCTTCGTTGATTTCGAACAGGTCGACCGCGTCCAGCGTCCAGCCGATCTTGTCGACCAGCGACTGGATCGCCGCCACCGGCGCGGTGGTGAACCATTCCGGGTCCTGCGAATGGGTGACGTGGCCGACGATGCGCGCCAGCGGCGTCACGCCACGGCGCTGCGCATCGTCGGCGCTCATGAGCACCGTGATTGCCGCACCGTCGGAAATGCTCGACGAACTTGCCGCCGTCACGGTGCCGTCTTTCTTGAAGGCCGGCTTCAGGGTCGGGATCTTGGCAACGTCGGATTTGCCCGGCTGCTCATCGCTGTCGACAACAATCTCGCCCTTGCGCGTGACCACGGTCACCGGAACGATTTCATCGGCGAACGCGCCACTGCGCTGCGCGGCCTGCGCGCGCTCGACCGAGGCGATGGCGAAAGCATCCTGATCGGCGCGGCTGAAACCAAACTTTTCTGCGGTGGCTTCGCCGAACACGCCCATCGCCTGACCATCGTAGGGATTGGTCAAGCCATCCCATGCCATGTGATCCACCGCCTGGAAACTGCCATAGCGATTGCCGGTGCGCGAGTTCGGCAGCAGGTGCGGGGCATTGCTCATCGACTCCATGCCGCCAGCCACCACGATGCTGGCCGAACCGGCCTTGATCAGGTCGTGTCCGAACATGATCGCCTTCATGCCCGAGCCGCACACCTTGTTGATGGTGGTGGCGCCGGTGGATGTCGGGATGCCTGCAGCGATGGCCGCCTGACGCGCCGGGGCCTGGCCGAGGTTGGCCGGCAACACGCAGCCAACGATGACCTCGGATACGTCGGCCGGTGCGATTCCCGATTGCGCCAGCGCGCCTTCGATGGCGGCAGCGGCGAGCGTCGGCGCCGGCACCCCGTTGAATTGACCGAGAAACGAGCCGATGGCAGTGCGTTTGGCAGCAACGATGACGATGTCGGACATAAGGGGATACCGTTTAAAGTGAAACGATTATCTGCCTCATGGCCGATTCGCGCCAGCAAGCTGACGTGCGGCTGCAGACCCCAAGCGATGCCGTATATGATGAGACTAGGGTCCGGGATGGGGCCCAATCCATGGAATGGGTTCGGGGAGAACACTTGAATGAAGAAGAGAAACGTCGCCAGGACTGTCCTGGCCTCGGCGTTAGCTGTGGCGTTGACCGCGTGTGGCGGCGGCGGTGGTGGAGGCGGTATTCGTCCGACCACGCCGACTGCACCGCCACCGACCTCGCCACCACCTCCGCCGCCGCCCACCTCACCGCCGCCGCCTCCACCGCCGGTCACTGCACCGCAACCGGCAATCGACGCACATCTGGCGTTGACCAATGCACGTGCAGCGCAGGCGCTGGGGTTCACTGGCGCGGGCTATCGCATCGGCATCATCGATAGCGGTATCAATACCAATCATCCGGCCTTGCAGGGGCGGGTGAGCGACAGCTTCCTCTATGTCGACCCGCGCACCAGCAATGTCGCAGTGGGCGATGTGCTCGGGCATGGCACGGCTGTCGCCGAACTGGCGGCCGGGCGTGCGGTGGGGCAATGGCCAGGCGGCATTGCGCCGGGTGCAGGCCTGGTGTCTGCGCGGATCATCAGCGACCGCGCGCCGGTGGACGATGGCAGTGGCCAAGGCAATGAAGTCGACGGGCCGCTCGGTCTGGGCCCAGTGCATGCCGATCTGATCAGCGCCGGCGTGCGCATCATGAATAACTCATGGGGCGGCCTGTATTGGAACGACCCGACGGTCACCAATCAGATCGCGCAGGAATATCGATCCTTCATCATCGGCAACGATGGGCTGGTGGTATTTGCCTCGGGCAACGAGTCGCGTGCGCAGCCGTCCGACACGGCGGCGCTTCCCAGTCAGTTGGGTCCGAACGGTACGCTTCCGGCCGCAGACCTGGAGCGTGGCTGGCTAGTGGTTGGCGCGCTGGATACCGCCAATCCCACGCAGCTGGCGTCGTACTCCAATGCATGCGGCGTGGCGATGCGTTATTGCCTGGTGGCACCGGGCACGGCGCTGTTTATCGATCCCGATGCAACCGCCAGCAACATCCGCTATTTCTATGGCAGCGGTACGTCCTACGCTGCGCCGCTGGTATCGGGTGCGGCGGCATTGGTGTGGCAGGCGTTTCCGTATTTCAACAACGATCTGGTGCGTCAGACGTTGCTGGGAACAGCCACCGATCTGGGCGCGCCTGGCGTCGATCCGACGTTCGGTTACGGCCTGCTCAACGTGGGCAAGGCGGTGCTGGGGCCGGCGCTGTTCGATTGGGGGACGGTGGATGTCGAGGTCACGACCTTGCGTTCGACCTGGGCCAACGACATCACTGGCAGCGGCGGATTAACCAAGCGCGGATCCGGCACGCTGATCCTCAGCAGTAGCAACAATACGTTTGCCGGCGATACCCAGGTGCTGGATGGCACGTTGCAAACGGCCAGTCTGCAGAGCGCGCGGGTTGACGTCCTCAATGGTGCAACGTTGATCGGAGCAGGACGCATTGCCGGCACGGTCTCCAATCGCGGGAGTACGCTGCAGGTCGGTGGCGCGGTTTTGGCAATCGGAGGTAACTACACCCAAGATGACTTCGGACGCTTGGCATTAAATGTGGGCGACCGCTTGAACGTGAGCGGTACAGCGACGATCGACGGTGACCTGCAGTTGCTCGGGCGGCGGGATTATGTGGTCAACAACACTACCTATCCTGTGCTACAAGCAACCAACGGTCTGCAGGGAACGTTTGCCAGTCTCAGTAGCGGGCCTGCAGTCACCTTTCTCAATGCCACGTTGAGCTACGACGCCAACAACGCGTACGTGTCGCTGCAGCGCATGGATGTCACGGCGGTCGCCGCATCGCTGGGCGCAATCGGCACGGCATCGATGGAGTCGGCAATTCGCGTCGAACAGGCGTTCCAGAAGGTGGACGCGCAGCAGCTGCAGGGCAGCGGCGGCATCAGTGGCGACTTCATTCGTGCCGCGGCGGCGTTGCAGCAATCACCTGATGCCAAGACCGCAGCGGATTCACTGCGCAGTCTGTCCGGACGTGCGCATGCGGCGTCTGCGGCGATGACCTTCGACACCATCGATCTGGGCCGGCGCGCGTTGGCCGCGCATTTCGATGGTCTGTCGCAACAGCCGCGCCTGCTGGGTACATGGCAGCGTGCACTGGGCGGGCCGGGCGAGGGTGGGGTGACCACCGCAGGATTCGCTACCTCCGGCTGGATGATGGGCAACGATCTGCGCTTGGCGTCTGGTGCAGTCACCGGCTTTGCTTTCGGCGAAACGCGTTCCAACAGCCTGGGCGATCTGGATGGCGCACGCGGCCGCGATCGGCAGGTGCAGGCGCAGTTGTACTGGGGCACCACGTTGGGATCGGCGTACACACTGGCCCAGCTGGGCTTCGGTAACGTCAACCGGCAGATCGAGCGCACTCTGCAATTGGGCGAAGACCGCAGCAGTGCCTTCAGCGATTACAGCGGCAGCTATCTCAGCGGCAACCTGGAAACCGGGTATCGCTGGGGCCATGCAGCTGCGTCGCTGACGCCGTACATGGGCCTGGATTACGTGCGTCTGCGTAGCGAAGGGTTCCGCGAAAGCGGTGGCGATGGTTTCGGTTTGCGTGCCGATGCAAGCACGTCCTCAAGCACGCAAGTGCTGGCCGGCATGCGTTCGGCCTATCGCTGGCGCGGCCTGCAGTTGGGTGGTTATGCCGAATGGCAGCAGGCGTTGAGCAGCCAGGGATTGATGCTGGATGCCAGCTTCATCGGTGTGGAGGCATGGGCACCGCTGCGCGGCATGCAGCCGGCGCGCTCGGGCGGCGTGTTCGGCATTGCGGCCTCGGCGCCGTTGGGCCAGCAGAGCCAGCTACGCTTCGGCTACGACCAGCGGGTGGGCGAGCGCGGCGACGACCGTGCGGTGAGCCTGAAGTACAGCGCCGATTTCTGATCAGTGTGCATGACGCCCGGGCGCAATGCCCGGGCGTCGTGTGTGCGGCCGCGGTTGCGTCATCGCACGTGTCGTTAAATGCGGCCCGCCTGTTGGCGTGCTTATTCGCCGCGCAATTTATGCAAAAAACGCGGTGCAGTGCGGCCCAGCGGCAGTTTGAGTTTGCTGATGGCCTCGATGCGCGTTTCGGCAATCTGGTCGGCTGCCTGCTGCGGCGATACGTTCAACTGCGTGGACAGGTCGAAGACCTTTTCCAGATTGTGATAAATGCTGCGGATCAGGCGCATGGCGCGTTCGCGGTTGTAGCCGTCGATCTCCAGCGACACATTCATCACCCCGCCGGCATTCACCACGTAATCGGGCGCATACAAAATGCCGCGCTTGTGCAGCTCGTCACCGATCGCAGCGCTGGCGAGCTGATTGTTGGCGGTGCCGCAGATGATCTTGGCCTTGAGCTGCGGCAAGGTGTTTTCGTTGATCGCACCTTCCAGCGCGCACGGTGCAAATACGTCGGCCGGCACCTGATGGATCTCGTCCGGGCGCACGGCTTCGGCGCCGTACTCGGCCACTGCGCGATCCACCAGCGCCTGATTCAGATCGGCCACATAGAGCTTTGCGCCGCGTTCCTTGAGCAATTTCACCAGTTCCATGCCGATATGGCCCAGGCCCTGGATCGCGATGCTCGCCTTGCCCACCTCTTCGTGGCCGAGCTTGCGATTGAGCGAGGCCATCAGCGCCTGCAACGCACCGTAGGCGGTGAAGGGCGCCGGGTCGCCGGAGCCGCGATGCACCTGATGCACGCCGGTGACGTACTCGCTCTCCAGGTAGATCTGTTCCATGTCGTTGACGTCGGTGCCGACATCTTCGGAGGTGATGTAGCGCCCGCCCAGGGTGTCGACAAAACGGCCGAATGCGCGGAACAGCACCTCGCTCTTGTCGGTTTTGGGGTCGCCGATGATCACCGCTTTGCCGCCGCCGACATTCAGCCCCGCCAACGCGTTCTTGTAGGTCATGGTGCGGCTGAGCCGCAGCGCATCCGTAAGCGCCGCTTCGCTATCGGGGTAGGGGCGCATGCGCACGCCGCCCAGGGCCGGCCCGAGCCGCGTGCTATGTAGGGCGATGATGGCTTTGAGGCCGGCGTCGCGGTTGTGGCAGAAGATCACCTGCTCGTGACCGGTGGTATCGAGGGTTTCGAAAAGCATCGAAGGCTCCGCGGGGCTGCGTGATGTGCCTCCCCTGACGCCGGGCATGCACCCGTGCAATGGGGAAACAAAAAAACGACGTCTGCAGACCCTGTCCGATCACGTCGCGCTGCAACATTTTAAACCACGTCAGTGGGGCGCAGTGTATGAACCTGTTCACCAATCCCGATAGCGTCGCTGCCGGAACCACAGCGTCGCCAGCCACTTGTTCCCGGCCGCGACCGGCAGGCCGGCATGCAGCGAATCAGGATCGGGCCGGCCATCGGCGTGCAGGTTGTCGAAACACACCACCGACCCTGCGCAGGGCGGCACGCAGACACCTGCGAGCGGGAAATCGGTCTGGCCACCTGCCTCGACCGCGTTGAGATACACACAGGCCGTGCGCAGGCGATTACCGGCAGCGGGACGATCAGCGGCGATTCTGCTGGCCGGCAGGTAGTCGCGATGCGCGCGATAGTGCTCCCCTGGTGCGTAGCACAGCACCGACAATGGCTCGGCATGCGTCAGCGGTAGCCGCGCACAAGCGGCCAACCTCGCCTGCGCAGCGCGGGCGGCGAAGTCTTCCAGAATCGGGTCCAGCGTCGCGCCGCGGCTGGTGCGGATCGGCGTGCGCTGGCTGCTTGCATCATTCGGATCGACCACCTGGGAGGCGCGCAGATGTGGGCGTGCCAGCAGGATCAATAGCCGGCACTCGTCGGCGGACAGCACGGCGGAGTGGCTTTCGATCGTTGGACACTGGTGGAGCCGCGTCGGTGCGCTGCGCGGGGTGAAGTGCATGTGCTCGCGCGCGCTGTCATCGACCGGATCGGGAGGCGCGATCTGGACTTCGGGGAGGGCCGTGACTCCCAGCGGCTGCAGTTGCCGCAGCAGGTGCTCGGCTGCGTCGGGCTGGGCGGCAATGCCTTCGCCGCGCAGCAGGCGCTCGGCGAGCAGCACCGCAGCTGGCACGTCGCCAGCCGATGCAGCCTGCTCCAGCAGGCGCACACAGTGTTGTTGCTGATGCGGGTGATCGATTCGACCGTATTGAATGGCTAGCGCACGCAGCGCCGGCGGGTAGTGTGCGGTCGCAGCCGCGTGCAACCGCGCATGCGCTTGTGTTCCCAACTGCCCAGGGTCCTCGCCAACAGCTAGCGTCGCCAGCAGATACGACGCTGCAGCCACGCCGTTATGTTCGGCATGTTGCCAGTGCGCGATGGCCTGAGCGACATCCACTGGGCCGCCGATGCCGTAGGCCAGCATGCGACCGGCTTCGATCTGGGCGGTGGCATCGCCTGCGGCTGCGCCACGGATGTACCAGGCGAGAGCTTGCTCCGTCTCGCCAGCGCGCACCAGCGCCTGCGCCAACGCATTGATGGCCGCGGGCTGTCGGCCTTGTGCGGCGAGGGTGAGTTGCGCGAGGGACGAGGCGTGCATGGCTGCATCCTAATCCGTGACCCGGCACAACGCGATCAGCTGCCTGCTGCGAGTGCCAGGTGGGTCAGATACAGGCGCAGGTCGAATTCGAGCTGGTGGTAGTCCGGGGTCATGTGGTTGCACAGCTGATAGAAGGCCTTGTTGTGATCGGCCTCTTTCAAGTGCGCCAGCTCGTGGGCGACGATCATCTGCAGGAAGGGCTCCGGCGCATCGCGAAACACCGAGGCAATCCGGATTTCGCGACTGGCCTTGAGCCGGCCGCCGTGCACGCGCGAGATGGCCGTGTGCGTGCCCAGCGCATGCTTCACCACCTGCAGGTGGTTGTCGTAAATCGCCTTGTGCAAGGTGGGCGAGGAGCGCATGTAACGCTCCTTCATCGCCTTGACGTAATCGTACAGATGGCGATCGGTGCGAATGCTGTGCCGCTCCGGATAGCGCCGCGCCAGGACCGCGGCGAGCTTGTCCTGTGCGATCAGCTCGCGCACCTGATCCAGGACGGCGGGCGGGTAACCGGTGAGATAGCGAAGAGTGTCCATGGCGATCGACTGCTGCAAGAGCTGCATGATCGCCGATGCTGGCGAATCTATCTTAACCGTGAGGAGCAGGCGCGCTGCAGAGCATTCGGATGGTTCCCGATGATTGCGGTCAATGACATCAGTTTCATGCAGTGGAGCGCGATCAGCTCGTTTGCTGAGTGGTCGCTATCGACTCGATCAGTGTTGAAAACAGCATCGATCGCGAGTTGCCTGGTGACGTCGACGAACCGTCAACGTGCAGTGTCTTTGCAGGAAACATGTGCGCCGGTAGCGCTGAACGCCGTCTGCGTGTGGCAGCGTGTGTCAGGTGTATTCACGAATGCGGCACATGTGGATGGGTAGCGTGCAGCGCATGTTTTGCGGCGCTGTGTCGCAAGCACACGATTGAACAACGGCAGCGTGCCGGATTAGGAGACAACAACATGATCAAGTGGGCCATTATCTTCGCCATCATCGGACTGATTGCCGGTGCGCTCGGGTTCGGCGGGATGGCAGGCGCTGCGATGGGAATTGCCAAGTTCCTGTTCTGGGCCGGCATCATCATCGCCATCGTGCTGTTTGTGCTGGGCATGACGATCGCCAAGAAGGTGACCTGACGCGCAGTGTGCAGCTGGACAGTGTTGCGCTGTTAGCTGCACTTCTGCAAAAAAGAGCGGCCATTGGCCGCTCTTTTTCTATCAGCGCGTTGTACAGCGCGATCGCTGAAGGCGATCTCGACCGTAGGCATCGAGCGGGCCTGCGTCAGACGCCGGTATCGTCAGCGGTCGTATGCAGGGCGATATTGAGCTGGTCGATGGTCACGATCCAGTCGGCATCGTCGAGACGTTCTTCACGCAGCAGCTGCGCTTGTGCGGGCGTCCAGAACGGCGCTTCTTCCAGGCGCATATCGCCCGGCAATGGCGAGTGTTCGGCGATGAAGGTGCGAATGCTGGCCTCATCGGATGCCAAGCCAAGTTGGGCGAACAATTCGGAGAACGGGTGGACAGGGTGTTCCATTGCAAATCCCTCGTGGGTGCGGATGCCTGAATGTTAGAGCACCCAGTTTGAGGGCACTGTGCACGGCCGGCTTGGATTTGCCTGCGCCAATGACCATCTATCCAGCCTGACCAGATAAGGGTGAGACGATCATGGCGACCGGATGGGCGGGTGATGGGGCAGTGCAGGACCAGATCGATGCCACCGTCGAAGACGCGATCAAGCGTGCGCGCAGTCAGCTGCACCAGGGGCCGAGCCTGACCCATTGCGAAGCCTGCGATGCGCCGATTCCCGAAGCGCGACGCAAGGCCGTGCCTGGCGTTCAGTTGTGCGTGAACTGTCAGGAGGCGCACGACCTGGAACAGGGCGCGCAAGGCGGATTCAACCGTCGCGGCAGCAAGGACAGCCAACTGCGTTGAGTGCGTTGGCGCGCTCGCGAACGGCGGGTGTCCTGTTGACCTCAAACATGCGTTGCCGAGAGCACGTTGTTCCGGCAGCGCTGCTGACGTTCGGGAGCTTTGCGGTCGGCAAGAACGGTGGCTGCATGCCCTCCACGCCAATGCGTGCTCAGTTCGCGTTGAAGCCGCTGCTTTCGCGCCACCGACGCGTGGTGCGCTGGAAGAACAGGCTGTTTGGGACCTGCAACACGCTGCCCGCATGGTCGCCGGTTTCTTCCAATGTCGTGTAGATCACGTTGATATCGATCACCCGTCCCTTCAGGCCGGGCTTGTCGCCACCTTCGAGCAGCTCGATGTGATCGTGCAGGCGAAACGGACGTGTGGTGATGATCAGGAAGGTGCAGAAGATATTGGACAGCACGCTCCATGCGGCGAAAAACGCCACCGCGCCAACCGCAGCAAAGCCGGTGAATGCCGTCCATAGCGTTTCGCTAGAGACACCGGCAACGTGCAAGACCATCAGCAACGCGCTGGTCGAAATGATGAAACTGCCAACGCGACGAATACCGATCATCATCTCGGCGGGCACGTTGTAGCGCGTGCATACGCGCCGCAGCAATTGCCGCAATAGCAGGCGTAGCAGGCCCGCCAAGGCAAGTATCAGCACGATCTTGATCGTTGGCACTGCGACTGCCAGCCACTCCGGGTTCCAGTGAGGCAACAGGCTGCGGATCATGGCGGGCAAGGGGTCGGACGCGGACATCAGATCAGGCAAAAAGCGGGGTGGACTGCCATTGTAACGGCGCAACCTGCACGCGACAGGTGCAGGGGATGAACGTGCGTGCGCGTCTGAGTCGTCCGGCTGCAGCAGGTGCTGCTACACCTAGTGCTTGTACTGTTTTTTTAAGGTGGGTGAGGTGGGTGCGGACTGGCCAAACCGACGGTATTCCTGCGACGCAGCGCTGCTCACGGCCGCGGCGACGCCAGACGCGCCTAACCAAGTGCCTGGCATGACAGCGTCGTACGACGCTTGCCGAGCGGCTCTACAGATGCGTTAGTGGTCGAACCTCGAGGCAATCGCGTCCTGCCAATGGCGGAGGCGCGCTGGCTGGGAGCCAACTCGTCTTCGCTGTATCCGATCGTGGCCATTCAGTGCCGATACGCACGTCATCCGCGACCAAGACCGCCAAGCGCTGCCAGGTCTGCGCAATCGCGTGGACCGGTGCCCACTGATCCGGTCTACTGGCACCGATGCAGGAGGCCTGCGCCAAGGGGGCATGCAGTAGGCGGACATCGATTCGGGCAGGCGTCACCCTGAGCTGCACTGTGTCCAGTCGCTGCACTTGGGGGCAGTGGGGCGTGCACAAGGCCAGAGCCAGTCCAAGCAGGTGTGGCATGACGATCTCCAACGTAAACCAGGCGCTACGCCGCGTTGGCGTTGGCGTCGGCGGGCGGCGATGCGGCGCGGGAGTGCGCCATTGCAGCCTTGGATGCGGCGGCCGGCCAAAAGGTTTAGAGCTGCGAATATGCGTCCTGCGCGTCCTGCGCTTACCGGCAGGCGGCCGTGGCCGGGAATCGGCAGGTGCCACTCGTAAGCCCGGCTCTGAGTGCGTTGCCCGCGCACCACCTGACGACTGCTCGCCACGCTTTGTCGGCCGCTCTCGCAGTGGTGATCGGCTGCTGCGCTGAGGATTAGCGAGCACTGCAGCGATTGCAGTGGCGAGACGGCTGTTCGCCCCGGATCCAGCCATGCGCACCGCCAGCACACCAGCCAGGTCTCGCGCCGTTCTGCGGGCTTCCAAAAAAGTTGGCGCGGGTTTAAACCATTGCGCTGTTCGGCGCATCCAACTGGCTATGCTCGACACCTCCGTGCCCATCGATGCCCTGCCATGCGCCACCCCCGCCGACCGCGACGATGCGGCGTTGGCGCGTGCAGCTGCGGCTGGCGAACGCGCTGCGTATGAGGCGATTTATCGCCGCCATTCGCCGCGGCTGTATGCGCTGGTCTGGCGTTTGTGTGGCGGCAATGCCGCGCGCGCCGACGACGTACTGCAGGACACCTTCATCGCCGCGTGGAAGGCATTGCCGCAGTTTCGCTTCCAGAGTGCGTTGGGCACCTGGTTGCATCGGCTTGCCGTCAATACCGCGTTGATGGAGCTGCGCGCGCGTGCGGCGTTTGGCGATCAGGCCAGTGACGACACCGATGCGATGCTTGCGGCAGTTCCCGACGCAGCGGGTTGTCACTCGATCCGGATGGATCTGGAGCGCGCCTTGGAAACGCTGCCGCCGCGCGCCAGGGCGGTGCTGGTGCTGCACGATATCGAAGGCTGGAAACACCAGGAAATTGCCGATCAACTGCAGATGGCAGTCGGCAGTTCGAAGGCACAACTGCATCGCGCGCGCGGTCTGCTGCGCGCGCGGCTTGGAGAACACGCATGACCCCCGACCACCCCGACCACCCTGATCGCATCGAAGCCGAGTCCCGGGCCGAAGACGCTGCGCTGGTCGCGCGCTTGCAGGCATTGCCGCAGCAGCGCTTGCCGCCTGCGCAGCTGTGGGAGCGCATCGCGCCGGCGCTGGTGCCGCATGCCACTGTGGTGGCACGCCGGCCGGGTCGTCGTCGCTGGGCGCTGCCGGTGCTTGGGGTTGCGTTGGCAGCGGTCGTGGCCTTGGTCGCTGTCGTGCCCGGCATCAGGCAGCACACACCGCCGCCGCCGCGTGCTGCGCAGCCGGCGCTCGTGGCGCAGGCGCAGGCGCTGGCCGGGCAATACCAGCAGGCCATCGCCCAGGTTCCGCTGCAGCAGGTGCCAGCCGATCTGCGGCCTGCGCTGGACGAGCTGGATCAAAGCGCGCGGGCCATCCACGCGGCCATCGCGCAGAGCCCGCAGTCCGCCTTTTTGTTGTCGCAACTTCAGCGCACCTACGCCAAACGGCTGCAATTGACCCGTCTTGCCTCTCAGGGCGAGACATCCTTCCCAAGTTGAGGAGCATGTTCATGCGCTACGCACATCTTTCCCTGTTGCTGTTGGCTGCGGTTTGCGCTGCGCCGGCGGCGGCCCAAACTGCGGTCAATCAGAGTCATCCGTTGGCACGTGGCGGGCGCGTGGAGCTGGAAAACATCGCCGGGCAGATCCGTGTGCGTGGGTGGGACCGCGACGAGGTGGCGCTGACCGGCACCTTGGGCGAGGGCCAGCGGCTGGAGGTCGATGCGAGTTCGAACCGTCTGCAATTGGAGGTGATCTATCCGCATACCAGCCGCAGTAGCAAGGGAGCGCAGCTGGAGTTGCGCGTGCCGCGCGGCGCCATGCTGCAGGTGGCTGCGGTCAGCGCCTCGGTGGACGTGGACCAGGTCGATCTTGCGCAGCTGCGGCTCAAATCCGTCAGTGGCGACGTAGTGGCACGCGGCCGCGCCAAGGAAGCACAGCTGGAGACGGTCAGCGGGACGTTGCGCAGCACGGTGAGCAGCGGGCGGGTGACGCTGGGCACGGTCAGCGGGCAAATCGACGCGCAAGCCGGTGCCAGCGGCGTGGTGTCGGCCGAGTCCGTTTCCGGTGATATCCGGATCGGCGCGGGACAGGTCTCGCAGTTGCGTTCGCAAAGCGTGTCTGGCTCAGCCTCGGTCACGGTGGCCGGGCTGGCGCCGGGCGGCAGCATCTCTGCAGAGAGTGTCAGCGGCACGATCACGCTGGGCGTGCCGCGCAACGTCTCGGCGGCGCTGAATGTGGAGGTCTTCAGTGGCGACATCCACTCGGTGGCCGGGCGGGTGGAGCGGCCTGAGTACGGCCCTGGCAAGAGCCTGCGCGCGACGCTGGGGGCCGGCAACGGCGATATCAAACTGGAGTCGCACTCGGGTTCGGTGCGTATCGACTACAGCAACTGACGCCGAAAACAGACGTGCCACCTTGCGGTGGCACGTCGGTAACACTTCAAGGCAACCCTTGGCTGCAACTGTCGCGAGCGCGCGCTGCGATGCGGGCGCAAGTGACAGCGTGCTCGCTACTTACGCGATCTTGTCGCCGTCGTTGCGGGCGGGGCCGAAGTTGGTGGTGAGCACTTCGATCCGGCCGCCGGTCTTGCGGAACGCGGCGATGTCGGCAGCAATACGCTCACGACTGAGCGGCTGCGACTTGCCTTCGCTGCGAGCGATGCTGGGCTGGGATTTCTGCTTGGTCGCGGGACGTGCCATGTGGCCTCCTGTAGCGGGGAAGTGCAATGACACCGCGTGCGGCGAGGGTGGTGCGCGCGAAAGCGGTGTCGAGAAGTGCGATCGCGTTCGGTGCGCAATCGCGGCGGCACGACGGGCGTGCCTTGCAGGCGAGACGGCTGAGCGTCAGGCAGCAACCGCGCATTATAGGCGCTGAGCGCCGATTTGTGTTAACCGTCCGACGGGCGGGCGCCCTGAGCCGCCGCCCAAGCCAGGCCCTGCACCACGCCGAACGAGGGATCGCCATGCACCATGCGCGATTCCGGAAAGGCCGCCGCCACGGTGTCGCGGATATAGCCGGCGCGCGACATGCCGCCCGTCAGGAACAGGGTGGCCGGCGGTGCGGCCATGTCGGCCCGCACCTGCGCAAGCAAACCTTCCAGCTCGCGCAAATAGCTGGAAGCGGACGCCACCAGTGCGCTGGCCTGCACGTCCACGCCCAGCCCGCGTTCGATGAACTCCAGCGATGCCTGGTGCTGGTCGAGCTCGCTGAGCGCGATCTTGCAGGCTTCCACGCCGCGATACAGGCGCGCGGTATTGCCGGTGTCCTGCAATGCCTGCAGGCGCTTGTCGAACGGGGCAGGCACGTCCTGGTATTTGTGCAGGCGGAATTCGCGTTGACGGGTCATGTCCTGCACCATCGCCGCTTCCACATAGTGGTGCGCCGGCACGCGGGTGATGCCGCGGCCGAACAGCGGCATGTAGGCGGCGAGACTGAGCGCCAGATCGATATCGGTACCGCCGCGCGGAATGCCCCAGGCGCGGTGCACCTGCGGCGGGGCACTGCCGCCGACGCTGGCATGCGCGATGTCGGTGGTGCCGCCGCCGATGTCCACCACCACCGTGTCGTGCCGGGTGTCGTGGCTGACGTGATAGTGCATCGCTGCCGCTGCGGGTTCTTCGAGAAACTCCACACTGTCGAAACCGGCGGCGATGGCGGCGGTCTGCAAAATCTCCAGCGCCTGTGCATTGCCGGCTTCGCCGATCGAACTGCGAAATTGCACCGGGCGGCCGAGTACGGCGTTGCGGATGTTGAGATCGAACTGGCGCGAGGCGGTGAGACGGATATGTTCCAGCACGTGCGTGGCGATGCCGGTGATGGTCTGGCGCGCGCGCGGGTGCAGGTTGTAGCCCAGCATCGACTTGGGGCTTTGCACCAGATTGCCTTCGCCTTCGAGGAAGTAGGCATCCAGCGCGTCGTCGCCGTACACCGCGTTCTGCAGCAGCGCCGCCGAGCTGCGCGGCTCGCGCACCTGCTCTTCCATCCATTGCCGGCGCACGATGCGCAACGCCTCGCGGCGCAGGCTGTCCTGATTGGGGGTGCGGCCGGCGGCAGTCGCATCGCGGCGGGCGGAGTCGATCAAGCGCTCCATCTCGTATTCCAGTGCGGGCGTGAGGCTGAAATTCTCCGGATCGCGCATGGTGTCGGGGAAATACACCGTGGTGCGGAACTGCAAGGCCTCGCCGAAGCGCACTGGTTGCACCTGCCCGTCGACGATCGCCGCGGCGGCGGAGTTGCTAGTACCGAAGTCGATGCCGAGTTTCATGCAGAGTGCCTGAGAGCGGGCCGCGCACTTTACTACGGCTGCCGCGTCCACCGTCCAGACCGGCGCGCAGGCATTGCGCCCGGGCCGATGTGCCGCGTGCCGGGCGGCACGCGGCATCTTGCATCAGGCCGCGATGTCGTCGACGTGGCCCTGGTTCAATTCATCGGTAGTGGCTTCGCGCACTTCAACCACTTCGACTGCGAAGTGCAGGGTCTGCCCGGCCAGCGGGTGATTGCCGTCCACAGTCACCTGCTCCGGGCCGACGTCGGTCACAGTCACCAGGACCGGGCCCTGTTGGGTGCGGGCTTCGAACTGCACGCCGGGCACGACGTCGACATCGGTGGGGAAGGCATCGCGCGGCACGTGCTGGATCAGCTGCTCATGACGTGGGCCATAGCCTTGTTCGGGCGCAACGTCGGCAGTGAGCGTGTCGCCGATGCGCTTGCCGTCCAGTGCCTGCTCCAGCCCGGGAACGATGTTGCCGGCACCGTGCAGATAGCTCAGCGGGGTGTCCGGGGTGGAGCGGTCCAGTACCAGGCCGCTGTCATCGGACAGCGTGTAGTGAATGGTCGCAACGCGACCTTGGCTGATTTCCATTGGAAACCTCCATGACGGGTGATCGAGGGGAGTGCATCGGCTGATTCACGATGCGAAGAAATGCTGCATGCACACCGTAGGCAATCGCAGCGGATCATGCAACCGCAGCAGGCGTTGCGGTTTGGGCGAGGATCAGCTTGGTGCACTGCATGGCACGGCGCTGCTGCAAGCCAGTGCCGTGCCAGGCAGGCTTATATGCGAAGTTTGTGCGGTTCGGCTCGCTACACGGCTCGTGTATCAAGAGCGGCTAGCAACGCATAGCGAGCAGTGGTCAGAGAGGTGTGGACGGCGTGCTCAACACCGGAGTGCACGCGTGGTCCATGTCGCACCGCGCACCCGCCGCGCTCGCCTGGCGGTGAGTACAGTCGTTTTGTTGGCTGCTCTTATGCGTTTGCTGTCGTTTCGCTGCGTCACGGTACAGCGCGCATGGCGCTAAAACGCCGCACATCGAGCGCGCAGCGCAGCTGCATTAGCCGACTGTGTGCGCATTCACTCCGTCTGCGCGCCACGCTCGATCTGTGCGCGGCGCGCGCGCCAGGTTTCCGGTGTCTGCGGTTTGATGAACAACGCGGTGAGCTCGGGATGCTGGCGCTTGGCTGCTGCTTCGATGCGCCCGACGCAGGCTTCGATCTGCGGCGTGGTGCGGCTGTCTTCGAACTCGGCGCTGAGCGCGGCAACCACTTGGTTCGGGCCCATCTGCATGGTCAGCACGCCGTTGGCGGCGCGCACATCCGGGTCGCTGGCGGCAATGCGGAGCAGCGACTCGGTGACATGCGCATGCGCGGGTTCGCCGATCAGCAAGCCCTTGGTTTCGCGCGCCAGCAGGAACGCGGTGAAAGCGAGCACACCGGCAATGCCGATCGATGCGATGCCGTCGAGCTCGGGCATGTCGAACAGCTGCGCGCCGGCCAGGCCAAGCAGTGCCATGAACAGTCCGATCAACGCCGCGCTGTCTTCCAGCAAGACAGTAAAGGTGCTGGGATCCTTGCTTTGGCGAAACGCCTCGAAGTAGCCCATGCGGCCCTTTTTGGCGCGGAATTCGCGTAGTGCCACCACCCAGGAGATGCCTTCGAACACGATCGAGACACCGAGCACGCAGTAGGCGACAAGATGGCTCTTGGCCGGCTCGGGATGACGCAGATGCACGATGCCTTCGTATAGCGAAACGCCGGCGCCCATCGCAAACACCAACAACGCGACGATGAAACTCCAGAAGTACAGCTCGCGCCCGTAGCCGAATGGGTGTGTCGGCGTGGGTGCTTGCGCGGCACGACGCAAGCCGTACAGCAACAGCACCTCGTTAACGGTGTCCACCAGCGAATGCACACCTTCGCTGAGCATGGCCGAGCTGCCGGAAATGCCTGCAGCAATGAATTTGGCCACTGCGATGGCCAGATTGCCGGCCAGCGCGACGTAAACCACCAGGTGCGAGCCCTTGGGCTTTGCAGGGCCGCCGGATCCGGCATCGCTGGGTCCGCCGCCGGCGTTGCCAGCGTGTGCGGCGCTCGATGTGGGGGGAACTGGCGGGTTGGACACGTGCGACCTGCGGGGTATTCGATAAGCGCTGCACTATCGCGCCGCCGCCGTGCCGGGTGCGTGATCGCAGCGCCGGGGAGCTACAATCCACGCCCGTTTCGATCAAGGAATCGCATGTCTACCGTTCCCGCCTGCCCGCAATGCGGCCAGGACAACACCTATGCCGATGGCGCGTTGTCGATCTGCGCGGAGTGCGGTTTCGAATGGAGTGCAGGCGAGGCCACCGCGAGCGTGACGGTCGTGCGCGACAGCAACGGCAACGTGTTGCAGGCCGGCGACACGGTGACGGTGATCAAGGATCTCAAGGTCAAGGGCGCGTCGATTCCGCTCAAGCAGGGCACGGTGATCCGCAATATCCGCCTGGTCGAAGACGATGCCGAACATATCGAAGGCAACTCGGAAAAGATCAAGGGGCTGGTGTTGAAGACCTGCTTCTTGCGCAAGGCGTGAGCGTCACCCGCGGGTAAGTCGCTCGCGCAGGAATGCGCTTGTGCGCGATGCGGGCAGCAGAGCTGCACCGCGCGCGCTCCCGCGGTGCAGTGCAGCGCCTGTCTTGCAGGTGCCATCAATCGCGCGGATACACCGCCGCCACCATGCAGCTCTGGCGCATCCGCGCAAACTGCCCGCCGCGCATGGTGCTCAGGTCGCCTTGCTGGCCCGTTCCGACGCCTGCGCCGGCAAGGCCGATTTCGTCGAGGACATCGACCTTGTCGCCGGGATTGCCGCAGATCGCATTCAAGCCCATGCCGGACACGAAGCGGATCGGCGGTGCGCCGCTGAGTTCGCGGCAGCTGTCCATTAACTCGACGCGATAATGGCGATGCGTGCCGGGATGGCGCGGCGACACTTCCACCACCAGGCCCTGCGCGTCTTCCGACCATGCGCGCAGCATGCTGGGATTGAAGCAGTAGCTAGACGAGCCGGCGAAGTTGCGACGACGTGCTTCGCGCACGCTGACGCCTTCCAGTGTGGGCACACCGTCGCGGTCGCGCTGCCGGGCAATGCCGGCGTAGTCGCGCGCGCTGAGCGTGGTGACCTGGCCAATCGCGCACCGTTGCTGCCCGGCGCTGACATACGCCGGCGCGCCATTGCAGACCCAACCGTGCGGCGCGAGCAGATTGGCATCTGCCTGCGCGGCGAGCTGTGGGCAGTCCTGCGCCAATTGCAGGCGGAACAAGCGGCCGTCGTGCTGTGCTACAGCGAGCGTGCGCGCATCGGCCTGATGCAATTCCGTCACTTGGCGCGCATCCAGGCAGTCCGCGCTTGGCGGCGCAGGACGCGTGGTTTGTGCCGATGCATCGGCCATGGTGCATGCCATCACGTTGATGCCGAACAGAACCGCAGCGAGCAGGCGCATCACGCACATCCTTGGCAATGAGGTAACCGCATCATGTGCCAGCAGCGCTGTGCTGACAATCGCGCATCGGCAGCAAAGGAACACCCGGTCGAAACAACACGCCGCGCGCTGGGGATGGCGGCATGCAGTACGCAGCGAACGCCGCAGTGGCCGGCCTGTCCAGGCAGCGCGCTGATAGCGCGCTCATGGCGTTTCAGGCGGGTCCGAATCCAGCACCTGCAGCTTTGCGCCGGTGGTCTCGGGCAGGATGTGCTGGTCGGTGGCGACCAACACCACGCCGGGGGTCAGCAGCGGCAACAGCCCGGCCAGAAATGCGGGCGGTACCTGCAGGCGCGCGACGGTGCTGGCATCCAGCGCCTGTCCTGCCGCGGCGGTACTGCCGGGAATGCCGATCCGCATCCAGTTGGGCATGCGCTGACCGGGCAGCCCGGGGAGGTCGCCCGGCAAAAAGCCCTGGCCGACGATGAAAGCCTGCGTGCCCAGCGGTGCGGCGCCGGGCTCTGCGTGCAAGGCGACTTGCGCGCGCCCGATTTCCACACCGTTGCGGTAGACCACCAGTTGCTGGTCGGTACTGCTGATCAGCATCGAGATCGGGCCGGCCGGCGCTAGATCCGGCTGCCAGGCAAATGCCTGGCCGTTGGGTAGCGGCAGCAGGGCGCGCTCGGCGCCGGTGGTGGGATCGATCGGGCTGAGCGCGCGCGGATGCACCACATCGTCGGCACTGATGCCGGCCTGCGCAACCACCACCACCACGCCCATGTTGGAATTGTCGAACAGCAATCGCGCAAATTCCGACGGCAGATGCACGCAACCGTGCGATTCCGGATAGCCGGGCAGGCCGCCGGCGTGCAGGGCGACGCCGTCCCAGGTCAGCCGCTGCTGATACGGCATGGGGGCCGCGTTGTAGATGTTGGAACGGTGGTCTTTGTCTTTCTGCAGGATGGTGAACACACCGGTCGGCGTTTCGTGCCCTGGCTTGCCGGAGCTGATGGTGGACACACCGATCAGGATGCCGTTGCGATATGCATAGGCACGTTGTTCGGTCAGGCTGACGATCACCGCCATCGGCCCCCAGCCTTTGCTGACGCCACCCCAGATCCATTCGCCCGGCTTGAGCTGCGTGGGCAGGGTATCGGCAGGGCTGGACTGGCGCGCGCCCCAGAACGGCACGGCAAGCGCTTGCTCGCCGATCAGCAGCGTGCAGCACAGGGCAAACGAGAAAAAGCGGCGCATTGGAATTCCAGCAGCAAGGGCCGCCTGGATGCTATCCGGATGCAACGGGCGCGTCATGTAGCGACGCTGTGGTGTCGGCGCGAGACGCGAAGGGTGGCCTTGCACGCAGGCCGATTAACTGGGCTGGCCTGCGGTCGCCGCCCTGCACGGCGTCGCGCGTTGTACGCGCGATGCATTCGCTGCCCGATCACCGCCGCTTCGTTGCAGCGGTGATCGGGCGAGCTGTGGTCGGAATCAGTCCGCCAGAGCGGGGTAATCCGTATAGCCCTTGGCACCGCCACCGTACAGGGTGGCCTGGTCGACGGCTGCCAGCGGCGCTTTCTCGTGTAGGCGACGCACCAGATCCGGGTTGGCAATGAAGGGGCGGCCGTAAGCGATCGCATCGGCGTAGCCGCTGCTGATGGCGTGTTCGGACATGCCACGGTCGTACCCGTTGTTGGCAATCCATGCACCATCGAACTTGGTACGCAATGCGGCGTAGTCGAAGGCGATGTTGTCGCGCGCGCCACCGGTGGCGCCTTCGATCACGTGCACGAAGGCCAGCCCGCCGATCAGGTTGAGCCGCTCGACCGCACGTTCGAACAACGGCTGCGGATCGGAGTCGTGTGCGCCGTACACCGGGGTCACCGGCGACAACCGCACCCCGGTACGCTCGGCACCGATCTCGTCGGCGATGGCCTGCACCACTTCGCTCAGCAGGCGTGTGCGGTTTTCGATGTCGCCGCCGTAGGCATCGGTACGCTTGTTGGAGCCATCGCGCAGGAACTGGTCGAGCAGATAGCCGTTGGCGGCGTGCACTTCCACGCCATCGAAACCGGCATCGATCGCGTTGCGCGCAGCGAGACGGTAATCCTCGATCAGTGCGGGAATTTCTTCCAGTTCCAGGGCGCGCGGCTCGGATACATCTTCAAAGCCGCTCTTGGTGTAGGTCTTGCCTTCGGCACGAATGGCGCTGGGCGCAACCGGCACTTCGCCCGGAGGCAACACGCTGATGTGCGAGACGCGGCCGACATGCCATAGCTGCAGCACGATCTTGCCGCCACGGCGATGTACTTCGTCGGTGACTACGCGCCAGCCTTCGACCTGCGCCTGGGTGTAGATGCCGGGGGTGTCCAGATACCCCTGGCCGAGCGGACTGATCTGCGTGCCTTCTGCAACGATCAGGCCGGCGGTGGCGCGCTGGCCGTAATACTCGGCGGCGAGCGGCGAGGGCACCTGGCCGGCGCCGGCGCGGTTGCGCGTCAGCGGCGCCATGATCACGCGGTTGGCAAGATCCAATGCGCCCAGGCGCACCGGGGAGAACAACGGAGATTCAGTGGATTTGGACATCAGCAACCAGTTCGAGTTGGATCGCGCGCCAGGCGCGGCACCACGCCGATCGCGGTGCCCCACAGCGATGGTGGCGGACCCAGGCAGATTCGAGCGATGCCAGTAGGACACTGCGTCTCCAGCACGCCAACGCGCGGTGAACTGTGATGTGCTGCGGGTTGGCGCTGAATCGCTGCGAGCAGAAGCCTTTCGCTGATTGCTGCATTGCACAATAATAAGCCGCCCCGTCATCCTGGAGTCGGGCATGTCCGATATCGATCTCTCTATGCCGCGTGTGCCACGGCGCGATTACGTGCTGATCCTGCTTGCGCTGGCGATGGGCGGTTTTGCGATCGGCATCAGCGAGTTTTCCACAATGGGCCTGATGACGCAGATCGCGCAGGGCCTGCAGATCAGCGAGCCGCAGGTGGGCCATGTCATCAGCGCCTATGCGCTGGGTGTGGTGGTCGGCGCGCCGTTGCTGGCGATCCTGGGCGCGCGCTGGCCGCGTCGCACCTTGTTGTTGCTGCTGATGGTGTTCTACGCGGTTGGCAACCTTGCCAGTGCGTTGGCGCCCAGCTATCACACGATGTTGCTGTGTCGCTTCATCGCCGGGCTGCCGCATGGCGCGTATTTCGGCGTTGCCTCTCTGGTTGCCGCTTCGATCAGCCCGCCCAATCAACGCGCCACTGCGGTGGGGCGCGTGCTGCTGGGCTTGAGCGTTGCCTTGCTGGTGGGCAACCCGCTGGCGACCTGGCTGGGGCAGATCGTGAGTTGGCGCTGGGCGTATGCGTCGGTGTCGGTGATTGCGCTGGGCACGGTCGCGGCGGTGGCTGCATTGTTGCCGCCTGCGCCGGACGAGCCACGTCAGCAGCCATTGCGCGAGTTGCGTGCGTTCAACCAGCCGCAGGTGTGGTTGGCGTTGGCGATCGGCGCGGTGGGGTTTTCCGGGATGTTCTGCGTTTTCAGTTATCTGGCGCCGACCCTGACCGCGGTCACTGGCGTAGCGCCTGCGCGCATTCCGTTGGCGATGGCCGCATTCGGCGTCGGTGGCGTGCTCGGCAGCATCCTGGGCGGGTGGTTGTTCGACCGCATGCAATTCCGCGCGGTGCCGGTGCTGTTGGTGTGGTCGATCGTGGTGATGCTGACCTTCCCGCTGGCTGCGCATTCGGGCCTGTGGGTATTCGTTTCCATTGTGGCGGTCGGCACGATGGGCGCTCTGGCGCCGGCGTTGCAGACCCGCCTGATGGACGTGGCAGCCGAAGCGCAGACGCTGGCCGCAGCGTCCAACCACGCCGCCTTCAATACCGCAAATGCCTTGGGCCCCTGGCTGGGCGGCATGGCGATCACCGCAGGCTGGGGCTGGACCTCTACCGGGTATGTGGGTGCAGCCACCGCACTCGGCGGGTTGCTGGTCTACGCGCTGGCGGTGTGGCAGGAGCAACGTCAGCGCAGTGTGGTGACCAACGACTGAGTGGCTACCCGTCGTAGCTGCGTGCGCTGCGCCGCTGATCGCGGCGCTTTGTAGACCCTGGTGATCTACGTGCGATCCCTGCATCTGTGACGTGCACGGCGCGTGCTCGCTGACAGTACGAGTGGTTGAGCAGCGACCCATTGCGCTTGCGTTCGCTGCAGATGCAAGTGGCTACTGCGTGCGAGCATCGCATCCACAAACAACTCACGGCCGCGCGTCGAGACTGCCCGCACTGCAACCGGACCGAACAGCGCCATGACCGACCTCACTCCACCGCCGTGGAAGCGTCCCAATCCCAAGCGAAAGACCGCCTCCACACCGTTGACCGACGCACAGAAGGCCGCCGCGAAGCAGCGTGCAGAAGATGCCGGGCGCCCCTATCCGAATCTGGTCGACAACATGTGGGCGAGTCGCCAGCCGAAGGGATCTTGATGCGTCGTTGCCAACGATGAATCGCAATTCATCGGCCGCACGATGGCGTGAGGACGATACCCGTATCGCTCACATGCCGATTATGGTCGCGCCGCCAGGATGCAGTCGTACACAAGGTCACGGCATCGCAATCAAACCATCGATTGCGCTTCTCCCCGAAAGCCAGCGCATTGCATCCCTCGCGACGCTGGTGTATCCAACAAGGAGCGACACATGAGCATTCAGAGCAAGACCGAGCATAGCCTCAACGACCTCATCGCCATTTCCCGCGACGGCAAAGACTTCTACGACGAAGCCGCTGCCAAAGTGGGCGATGTAGAGCTGGCGACGTTGTTCCGCCGCATTGCCGGGGTCAAGACCGACATCGTCAGCAGCCTGAGCAGCGTGGTCGCATCGGCCGGCGGCACGCCGGAAAAACACGGCACCATGGTCGGCAGCATGCAGCAGTTCTACGGCAAGGTGCGCGCAACGTTGGGCGATACCAAGTACGGCTACGTGGCCGAGCTGGAAGAATCCGAAGACCGCCTGCTGAAGGCATTCGATGAAACCATCGCCGATGCAGACACCCCTGTCGCCGCACGCGACGCTGCACTGCGTCTGTTGCCGGAAGTGCGTGCATGTCACGACGTGATGCGCAACCGCAAGCATGCGATGAAGAACGCCGCGTAAGGCGTCGCAAGACCGAAGTGCATTTGCATTGATGCAGCTCTCGGAGTAAATCGATACAGGCGGGAAACGGGTAGCGCAAGCTGCCCGTTTCTTTTTGTGCGTGCAGCATGCCGCGCGCCAGCTGGCGAACAAATCACCACGGCGGCAGTCCCGTTCCACGCTGACGAAGTGTTCCACGTGGGCGCGGGGTTGCGCGGCGTATTCGCACACGCATCAGGTCTGCTAGTATCCGCCGCCCTTCTTCAGCCAGGCCCGCGCAGGCGGTCGTGGAATTACCCATGAAGCAGCAGTTTCTATATCTGTCATCGGCCGAGGCGCAGTTGTCGCTGGGCCTGGGGGAAGAGAAGACCACCGAGCGGCTGTTTTTTGCGGTGATGGCCGATGCGGCCACTGCCGGGCTTGCGGCCGGCATCGCCGAGGGGCTGCTGCAGAGCGGGCAGGTGGATGGCAAACCGCTGGGGCGCGAGCGGCTGCATGTGACCTTGCACCATCTGGGCGATTACGCCGGTGGGCTGCCGCCTTCGTTGGTGAGCCGTGCCAGTCAAGCGGCCGAGCGTGTGGCGATGGAAGCCTTCGACGTCGAGTTCGATCGCGTCGGCACCTTCGGCGGGCGACGCTCGCAACTGCCGTGCGTGCTGCGTGGCGAAGAGCGCGTGCGCGGACTGTATGCGTTGCAAGGGGCGCTTGGCCGTCAGCTGGCGCATGTGGGCATCGCCGGCGATGCGCAGTACACGCCGCATATGACGCTGCTGTATTGCAACCATACGTTGCCGCAACGGCGCTGCGATGCGCTTGCCTGGACGGTGCGCGACTTTGCGTTGGTGCGCAGCTTTTTGGGCCAGTCGCGTTACCAGATCGAAGGCCGCTGGCCGCTCCGTTGAGCCGCAACGGTGTGTGCAGACGCGCACACACGCGGTAGCCTGCGCGCATGGATGCCACCACACCCCTGCCGTTGCATGCCGACCATCTGGCCGCGTTGGAGCAGGCCTATGCCACGCCGCCGCGCGCCTACCATCACTTCGGCCATGTGCGCGCGTTGCTGCAACACTATGTCGAGGTGGCTGCCGGGCCGGGGTGGCAGCAGCCGGTAGAGGTCTGGCTGGCGGTGCTGTTCCACGATGCGATCTATCAGCCCGGGCGCAGCGATAACGAAGCCGAATCTGCGCAGTGGGCCATGGACTGCATCCCGCGCTGGTGGCCGCAGGCCGAAGTGGATCTGCAACGCGTGCAGGCGCTGATCCTGCTCACCGCGCGCCATGGGCAACTGCAACCCCAGGATGTGGACGAGGAGGCGGCACTGTTCCTGGATTGCGACATGGCAATTCTGGCCGCGCCCGCCGCCATTTTCGATGCCTACGACCGTGCGATCGCCGAGGAATACCGCGGGCATGTCCCCGCGTTGCTGTTCCGGCTCAATCGCCGACGCTTCCTGGCCGGGCTGCTCAAGCGGCCGCGCATCTTTCTCAGCGCGTATTTTCACGCACGCATCGATTCGGCAGCGCGCGACAATCTGCGTCGCCGGCTGGGCCGCTGAGCCGGCGCTTCTGCCGCGCGCCGCGTCAACCAGAAGCTGCGGATGCGCACGCTACAATGGCCGCATGCACGACAGCGCCAGTTCCGCCTCCGATCCACGTCCGCAAGCGCCGCAGGCACCCGCGCCCAACGAGTGTTGCGAGAGCGGCTGCCCGTTGTGCGTGCACGATCTGTATGCCGAGGAACTGACACGTTACCGCCAGGCCCTGGCCGCCTGGGAAGAACGTCAGGCGGCACAGGCGCGATGAGCGAAACGTCGCGCTTCGCGGCGACTGCCGGAACGATTATCTTTGGATCACTTTTCCCGATGGTGCGACATGCGACGACTTGAACGATGGAGTGCGCTCTGCGGCGCGGCGGTGTTGACGCTGTCGGGAGTGGCCGCCGCACAGGCTCCGGAACCGGTCAGCCACGGGCGTTTTGAACAGATCCCGGTGTTGATGCCCAAGGGCGAGCCGCAGCGTGTGGTGATCTGGCTGGCGGGCGCGGGCAATGCCGGCACGCGTCAGGCTCAGGCGCAAGCCCTGCGCGACGATGGCGCGATGGTGGCGGTGGTGGATACCGCGCATCTGTACGCGGTCCTGCGCAAGGCCGGCGGCACGTGCACGTTTTCGGTAGGCGATGTGGAGAACTTCTCGCGCTATCTGCAGGCCTTCTATCACATCCCCACGTATCGTCTGCCGTTGCTGGTGGGCGATGGCGAAGGTGCGGCGCTGGCGTACGCCATCGGTGCGCAGGCCAAGCCGCATGTGCTGGCTGGCGTGCTCACCGACGGCCTGTGCCCGGCCACGGTGTCCGATCAGGCGATCTGTCAGCCGGGTGTGCGCCCGGGCAGCAATAGCCTGGTTCCGGTGACGTTGCAGATTCCCTGGGTGCTGGCCGGCAGCCAGGACAAGCGCTGCCCTGCGGCAGCTGAAGACGCCTTTCTCAAACAGATTCCGCAGGCCCGCACCTTCAAGCGGTCTGCGCAAGGCGACATCGTGCCCGGACTGCGCGCCGCCGCCCGTTCGCTGGGCGAGCAGAAGGGGGTCGCCCTGCCACCGCCACCGGGCGGTCTGACCGACCTGCCGGTGGTCGAATTGCCGGCCAAACCCGACGGCGACAGCGACGACGATACCTTCGTGATCTTCGTGTCCGGCGATGGCGGTTGGGCCGGGCTGGACGAAGAAGTGGCCGACGCGCTTGCCGCGCAGGGCATCCCGGTGGTCGGGTTGGATTCGCTGCGCTACTTCTGGACCGAGCGCACGCCGCAAGGCTTCGCCACCGACCTGGACCGCATTGCGCGCGTCTATGCGCAGCGCTGGCAGCGCAAGCGCGTGGTGCTGATCGGCTTCTCGCAAGGCGCGGATGTGTTGCCGGCGGCGATCAATAAATTACCGGCGGAGACCAAGCAGAACATCCGCATGACCGCGCTATTGTCGGTGGGCAAGCTGGCCGACTACGAATTCCATGTCAGCAACTGGCTGGGCTCGGACGACGAAGGCCTGCCGATCGCGCCGGAAGTACAGCGTCTGCCGGCCGGCACCACGGTGTGCATCTATGGCCAGGACGACGACGATGCGTTGTGCCCGAGCCTGCCTACGCAGGCCGCCAAGCGCGTGGCGCTGCCTGGCGATCACCACTTCAAGGGCGACTACGCCACCCTGGCCAAGGTGATCATGGAGCAGATGCACGGCTTGTCCAAACCCTGAAAGTGCGGGGCGTCGCGATGATGCCCCCTGCTGATCCGTCGCTGCGGCAAGCACGCAATCAAGAGCGGCTAACGACACGCCTGCGCTCACCGCCAGGCGGGCGGGGCCGGTCTTCGGTATGACAGCTGCCAGCCGCACGCGCTGGTTCTGCGTGCGCCAACCCGACGGCGGCTCGCTACGTGCTGCCAGCCGCTTCAAGCCGTGCAACCACATTGTGCGAGCGATGAACCCACCTGTGCCGAAGAGGGCACAGGTGCGTCAGCGGCCTTACTCCTGCCGGCCGGGGTCCACCGAGATCAGCCGGGTCACGTCCAGCAGCGCGGCGGGCAGATGCATGCCGCCGGGAGCGACCAGATAGCGCGGGCGCCAGGTCGGGGCGAACTTCGACTTGAACCGACGCAGCCCGCTGAAGCCGTAAAAGCGCTCGCCATGGCGTGCGACCAGGCTGGCGAAGCGGTTCCAGCGGCCAGCGAGGCGGTGTTCGGCCAGCCCCGACAACGGCGCCATGCCCAGCGAGAACCGCGTATAGCCATTGGCCTGGCCCCACAGGAACAGCTCGATGAACAGGAAATCCATCGTGCCCTTGGGCGCCTCGGCGCTATGCCGCATCAGGTCCACCGACAGCTCGCCGCCGGCCGGTGCCCACCACACATTGGCGAAGGCCACGATCTGCCCTTCTGCCTCGGCCACTGCCACCGGGAAACGGCGCAGATACTCTGCATCGAAGCTGCCGAGCGAGAAGCCTTTTTCTTCGCCGGATTTTTCTTCCAGCCACTGTTCGGACACCTCGGCCAGGCGCGGCAACACCGCGTCCGCCTGCTCGGGTTGCAGCATGCGAAAGGTCAGGCCGCCACGCTTGCCGCGATTCCAGGCCTGGCGCAGATCGGCGCGGTCGCGGCCTTCCAGGGTGAAGCCCTCCAGCGGCACGATCGCTTCTTCGCCAAGCTTGACCAGGGTCAGGCCCATGTCCAGATACGTCTGCCAGTATTTTTCGCCGACCTGGTAGAACACCGGGCGCAGGCCCATGTGGTCGGCCTCCTCGCGGAAGCGCCAGATCAGTGCGCGTGCCACCTCCGGCGGGCCGACCGGGTCGCCCATCGAAATCAGCGAGCCGCCGTAGCGCTGCATCATCACAAAGCCACGGCCTTGCGCATCGAACAGAAACGCCTTGTCGCCGGTCAACGCCAGGCAGGCCTGGGTGTCGGTACTGATCTCCAGAATCGGGGCCAGCGTCTGCAGGGTTTGCGCATCGGCAGCCGGCATCGGTCGGCGCCCGCCACGCAGCAGCCGCGCCATGCCGAACACGATCACGCCCACGCATAGAATCAACGCCGCGCGCAGCGCACGCGGTGCGTTGGCCGAGGTGGCGAATTGCCACCACAGGTCGTTGCTGTATTCGACATGGCTGTAGACGAAGAACAGCAGCCAGAAAGTGGCCACCAGCACCAGGCCCAGATTGCTCAGCCAGCGCCATGACCAGGCTTCGTCGAGCAGCGCCCCCTGGCGGTAGAACTCGCGCCGCGCGGCCCACAGCGCGACCGCTGCCAGGGCCGCCGACAACGACACCGAGATATGGCTGCCGCGCAGCAGCGACAGTGGCGGCAGCAGCACGCACACGCCCAGCGCCAGCATCCAGGCCGCATGGCTGCGGCGCTGCAGGCCCTGGCCGATCAACAGCAGCAGCATGCCGCCCAGGCTGACCAGCAGATGCGAGGTTTCGATCAGTGGCAGCGGCGCGACCTGCTGCCGCGCGCGGGGTGTTGGCAGGGTGCCGTCGATGACCAGCGCCGCGCCTACCGCAAACACCGCCAGGGCCAGGATCTGCGGCAGCCACGGGCGCAGCGCCTTCCACACCGTGCGTGCGGTGCTGGCGCTGGCGCGGACCGGTGCCCCCAACCCGGAGGCAGCCGCCATCGCTACTGAAATCAGCAACGGCACGATGTAATAGGTGACGCGATACGCCAGCGCCGCGGCCAGCAAGGCGGCAGGCGTTACATGCGGCAGCAGCTTGAGCAGGCTCCACTCGAACACGCCCAGCCCGGCCGGTACGGTGGAGATCAGGCCGGCCACCACCGCCACCAGCCAGATGCCGATAAAACCGAAGTAGCCGGTGCCCGGGTCCGGCGGCAGCAGCACGTAGAACGCCGCCGCGGCCAGGCCCAGCTCGACCAGACTGAGGGCGGTGACGCCGAGCACGGTGGTGCGGTCGGGCAGCCAGAAGCGATGGCTGCGGATGCCGAATTCGCGGCCCTGTTTGCCGACCAATACCAGCATCGCCACATAGCCGAAAAGTAAGGCGATGCCGGCAATGCGGATGCCTTCGGCAGCGATCGGCAGGGCACGCGCGGCCGCTTCCGGTTCCAGCATCAGGGCAAGCCCGAGCAGCACCCAGGCACCGAAGATGAAGCCCAGCGTGCTCATCAGCACCACTTGGCCGATCTCGGCCAGGGTCAGCCCGACGCTGCCATAGCCGCGCAAGCGCACCGCGCCCCCGGTCAGCGCGGCAAAGCCCAGGGTCTGGCCAACCGCATGCGCCATGAAGGCGGTGATGCCCACCCGCGCCGGATGCAGCCGCTTACCGGTGCGCTTGAGCCCCACCCAGTCAAAGCCCACCAGGCAGGCGTAGCTGCTTAACCCGAGCAGCAAGGTCAGTGCGATCTGCCCCGCACCCAACGCCCGGAACGCCTGGCGGATCTGGCGGTACCCATGGTCGGTGAACTGCGAGGACAGCGCGTGCAGCGCCATCGCCAGGATCGCCAGGCTGATGATGACCGGCAGGGCGCGACGCCAACCGCTGGCAGACGCTTCGGAAGACACGGGGGTATCCGTCATGAGGGCAACGGGATCTGCATAAGAGGGAAGAAGGACGCATGCACGATACGTGCCGCGTGCGCAAAGATCTGCATGTGCCAGGCGGGTTGAAGAAGCATGCAGCGTGATCGCGATGTGCCGAAACGGGGGTGAACGCAGGCTCGTAAGAGCCGACACCTGTCGGTCCGGGACGGCCGCGCGCATCATAGGGCAAAGACGCATATGCGTGCCGCAGGCGAACCCGATGAACGGCGTCACCGTTGCAAGGCAGACAGGCTGCTGATGCGCACGACCGACCTTCGCGCGCATGTTGCGCAGACCCTGCCGGGACGCGCGCCACGCTGGAGCGGGCATGCCGGTGGGGTGGCTGCAGTTGCCGGCATGGCGTTCATCGGCCTGGTGCTCGCGCTGCAATGGCTGCGTGGCGATCTGTGGTGGATCGATGCGCAACTCAGCGCCTATCTGCATGGCGCCTACGGTCTTCTGCTGCGCACCGCTTACTGCCTGTTGGCTGCGGCGATGGCATGGCTGGCCGCTGGTCTGTATGCGGCACTGGCACCGACGGCACGCAGCCGCACGGTGCTGGGATTGTTCTGGCTGGCAGCGCTGGGCTTGTGCGCGGTCTCCATCGGCGATAGCTGGATGCCGGTGCTGGCGCCTAACGCGGCAAAGCTGGTGCATGTGCTGTCGGCCGATGCCACGTTTCTGTGCGTGATCGCAGCGGTGTTGCTGCAGTCGTGGTACTTCCGCCGCGATCGGGCGTGGCGCGCGCATGCTTTCAGCGCATGCGTGCTCGGTTGGGCGGCATTTGCGGCCTTGCTGTTCCACGTCACGGTTACCAGCGCACCGCTGGGGATCAGCCAGAAGATCGCCATCGTGCTGATCGTGGTCTGGATGGTGCGGGTGGGGCTGTGGCTGACGCGCACCGTACGGGGCGGGGCTGCACGCATCGCGCATTCGCGTGACAATGGCCGGGTCAATCAACCGTAGGAAGTCTGAAATGCTGCAGCGATTCGATGCGGGTCCGCGTATGTCCGAGATGACCGTCCATGGCGGCGTGTGCTACCTGGCCGGCCAGATTGCCGATGACACCAGCGAAGACATCACCGGGCAGACCCGCCAGGTGCTGGCCGAGATCGACAAACTGCTGTCGCTGGCGGCCAGCGACAAGACCAAGATCCTGCGCGCCGAAATCTACCTGGCCGATATCGCCGATTTCGACGGCATGAATGCCGCCTGGGACGAATGGGTACCGCACGGCTTCACGCCCGCGCGCGCCACGGTCGAAGCCAAACTGGCGCGGCCGGAATGGAAAGTGGAGATCGTGATCACCGCAGCAGCGGGCTGATCGCGCACTCCATGCGGTAACCAACACGGCCGCGCATCCGCCAGGATGTGCGGCGGTGTCCAGCATCGGTTTGTCATCCCCGCGCACTGCGTTTTCGTAAACGCCGTACGCGCCTGGCACCAATGACGCTGCATGGCATTGGGTCAGCCGCGTTGTGCAGGGCGCGCATCACCGTCGGCGGTTGAAGCGCGTTGGCCGCTGACCTGGCTTGCGACGCGTTGCGCCCGTCGCGCGTTCGGTGCGGCTCGCGGGTTGCGCCTACGCTGCATTGCCAAACCGTGCGACGGCTCGCGTGATGCGTAGGATGCCTATCGAGGTGCGCCCCTGCCTGCCAGTCATCGCCACGCAGGCGTTTGAACGCGCCGTGCGCTCAGCGTTTGACGAAGCGATAGTGCGCCACACCCCATTCGCGGCCGTGGTCGTAGCCGAACAGCTCCGCGCAGGCCAGCCAGAACATGCGCCAACGCTGCCACCAGCGCTGCGCGTCGTCGCCGTAGGTCTGCTTCAACAGCGGCATGATCTGCGCGCGGTGGCGGTCCTGGTTTTCCAGCCAGGCATTGGCGGTTTTTTCATAATGCTCGCCCGACAAGACCCAGCGCTGTTCGATCACCACGTCCTGCTGGAAATGCAGCAGCGTATCGGCCGCCGGCATCAGCCCGCCGGTGAAGAAATGCCGACCCATCCAGTTGTCTTCGCCGGCCACCTCGAACGGATAGGCCAGATCGCGGTGACAAAAGATGTGCACGAACAGCTTGCCGCCTGGCGCCAGCCAGCTGCCCACGCGTGCAAGCAGATCGCGGTAGTTGCGCATGTGCTCGAACATTTCCACCGATACCACGCGGTCGAAATTGCCCGGCGGCAGTGCCAGCGCGTTGACGTCGGCGGTGATGACCTGCACGTTGCCCAGACCGCGCACGCGGCACTGCTCCAGGATATGCGCGCGCTGCGGGCGCGAGTTGGACACCGCAGTGATGGTGGCGTTGGGGTAGCGCTCGGCCATCCACAAGGTCAGCGAGCCCCAGCCGCAGCCAAGCTCCAGAATGCGTTGGCCGTCGGCCAGCTCGGCGCGTTCGCCGTATAGCCCCAGCATGCGTTCTTCGGCCGCGTCCAGGTTCGGCGTGCTCGCGTCCCAATAGCAGCTGCTGTATTTCAGTCGCTTGCCCAGGCACAGGGTGAAGAACTGCGGTGGCAATTCGTAGTGCTGGCGATTGGCAGCATCGGTTTCGATCGCGATCGCGCTGGCGCGCAGGCTGTCGATGAAAGCGCGCTGCCGCTCGCCGTTGGCATCGGCATCGCCGCCGCGCTCATCGCGCAGGCGTTGCGCGCACAGACGCCGGATGCCGTGACGCAACGCAGCGTCGGGCAGCACGCCGGATTCGGCCAGACGGGTGGCGAAAGCTTCTTCGGGCAGCGCGGAGGGCGGGGCGGTGACGGTGGACATGCAACTCTCCAGGCAACTCAGGACGAAGGGGGAAGCGGGAAAAACGCACTGGTGGTGCGCTGGTACTGCGCGTAATCCTCACCACGCGAGCGCAGGGCCTGCTGCTCGGTGTAGGGAATACCGGTGAAGCGATACAAAAACACGAACATCACCACCGGCCCGAGCGCGCACAGCGCCACCGGCCAGGGCCCTGCGCCGACCGCCAGGGCCAGATAAGCGAACCAGTGCACGAACTCGAAGAAATAATTGGGGTGACGCGAATATCGCCATAGCCCCGTGCGACAGGTCTTGCCGCGATTGGCCGGGTCGGCCTTGTGCGCAGACAACTGCCGGTCGGCCAGTGCCTCGCCACCGACCGCAATCAACCACACCACGATCGCCAGCGTGCTCCACACGCTCCACGCCGGGTTCGGGTTGCTGGCCGCAGCCAGGAACGGCACCGCAAACAGCACCACCACCACCGCCTGGGCCAGGAAGAAGCCGAGGAACTTGCGCTGGTCGCCGTTCCAATGCTCACGTAGCGCGCGATAACGGCCGTCTTCGTGCGGGTCGCCGAACACGCGCACGCCCAGATGCCAGGCCAGACGTGCGCCCCATAGACCGCCAAGCACTGCCACCAACACGCGTGGTAGCAGCGCACCGTCGGACATCCACGCGCAATACGGCGCAGCCACCGCCAGGCAGGCGGCCCACAACACGTCGACCGGGCCGGCATTGCCGCTGCGGCGCTGCCAGAGCCAGCCCAGCACCATCACCCCACTTGCGAATACGCCCACATGCAGCAGCGGCCAAACAGTCATTGCAGTTCTCCGGTCTTATGGTGCGGCAATGGTCGCGCCAGACGCCGTGCATACAGCGACAACACGCCGCAGGCCACGCCCCAGCCGATGCCGACCGCGAGGACCGCATGCAGCAACGGTGGCGCCAGTTCCACCGCATGCCAGCTGCGTTGCGCCAGCCAGTACGAGAACGGGCCGAAGATGGCGCCCAGCAACACCGCTAGCCAGGGGCGTTGCATCACGCTGCGCAGCGAATGATTGAGCGTGAGCGCAAAGCCCAGCCACAGCGCCAGAATCCACGGTGGAGCCAGCACGCTGCCAGGCCAGGGCGCGGCATAACGCACCCAGCCCCCGGCCGCCAGCGTGGTGTCCAGCAGCAAACCCAGCGCCAATGCCGCGATCAGTAATGGCACGTCGCCCACCGCGCGTCGCGGAGGCCACAGTTGATACAGCGCAAACAGCGCCAGTACCAGCAGCGGCGGCCACACGCGCCCGTGCGCGGCGGCGGCCACTGCCACCACCCAGAGCACCTGCAAGCCGAGGTAGTTGCCGAGCTGCTTCATGCGTCACGCAAGACCGGGCACAAACTGCGGCGGGCGCGCACCGGGCTTGCTCAGCCACAGGTGCACGTCGCCGATCGAACGCTCCAGAAAGCCGGCTTCGCAATACGCCAGATAAAACTCCCACATGCGGATAAAGCGTTCGTCGTAGCCCAGAGCGCGCACCTGCGGCAGCTGCGCCATGAAGCGCTGCCGCCAGGCGCGCAACGTCAACGCATAGCTCGGGCCGATATCTTCCAGATGGAACAAGCGCAGATCGCTTGCACGCGCCACCGCGCCGGTCATCGCCGCGACCGATGGAATGAAGCTGCCGGGAAAGATATGCCGCTTGATGAAATCCACCGAATGCAGCGCCTGCTTGTAACGGTGATCTTCGATGGTGATGGCCTGGATCAGCGCCTCGCCATCGTCGGCAAGCAGGCTGCCGACCTTGGCGAAGTAAGTGTCCAGATACTGGTGGCCGATCGCCTCGATCATCTCGATCGAGACCACGCGATCGAAGCGGCCTTGTAGATCGCGGTAGTCGCTCAGCAACACGGTGACCCGGTCGCTCAAGCCGGCATCGGCGATACGCTGCGTCGCCAGATCGAACTGCTCGCGCGAGATGGTGGTGGTGGTGACCCGGCAACCGTGTTCGCGCGCCGCATGCAGTGCAAAACCGCCCCAGCCGGTGCCGATTTCGACCACGTGGTGTTGCGGCCCCAGACGCAATTTCTGACAGATGCGTTCGAGCTTGCGCGTGGCCGCACGTTCCAGCGCCGCTTCGCCCTGCGCTTCTTCGCCATCGACGAAGATCGCCGACGAGTACATCAGGTTGTCATCCAGAAACAGCTTGAACAGCGGGTTGCCCAGGTCGTAATGCGCGGCGATGTTGCGTCGGCTGCCATTGCGGGTATTGCGAGCGAATGCATGCAGGCTGCGCATCGCCCAGCCACCCAGGCGCGCGGTGCCGGTTTCCATTGCGTCCAGCCGGTCGCGATTGCGCAGCAGCAGGCGCATCAGGCCGACTAGATCGTCGCACTGCCACTGCCCATCCATGTACGACTCGCCCGCACCGACGCTACCGTTGAGTGCGGCCTGTCGATAAAAGTCCGGGTCGATGACGCGCAACTGCATCTGCAGCGCGTGCGCTCCGCTGGCATTGCCTAGCGTGGTCACCGCGTCGCCTTCGTGCAGCTGCAGCTGCCCGTCGCGCAGTTCGCCCAAGGTGGCCAGCAGGCGCTTGCGCAGCAGGCGGTCCGTCCAGGAAGCCGCGCGTGGCGCAGCAGTATCGGGCAGGGACGTGGCGTTCATCGGGGATCTCGCACAGGCGGATGGGGGTGATCGTGGACGGGGTTACCGCGCAGCCACAGGCGCAAGGCCTGCCAGTGGATGGCGAGCACCACCTGCACGGTCATCAAGGGATAGGCGAGCAAGGTGCGCGCCAACGTGCGTGCGGTCAGCGGCTGACGTTGCAAGACCAGCGTGGCATCGAAGCGGCGCGTGCCGCTGTTGTCGATTGCGCCGGCAGCGTCGTCGTCATTGGCGTCCAGCACATCCATGTGCACGCGCAGCTGCGCATCCGGCACGCTGAAGCGCCAATCGTAACGGTGCTGCATGCCCATGAACGGCGATACGTGGAAGCGTTTGTCGAACCGCCATGCGTGCACATCGCGATGTGTGCGTGCCTGCGCGACCGGCAGCACATAGGTGTGACGTTGCTGCCAAGGTGTATTGGTGATTTCCGCCACGATCCAGCGCAAACCGTCGTACCGATCGAAGCAGTAATAAAAGCTCACCGGATTGAACACATGGCCGAAGTAGCGCAGATGCGTCAGCAGCCGGATGGCGCCGTCCGGGCGCTCGCCGGTCTGCACCTGCACGCAATCGCGCACTGCCTGATCCAGTGGAACAGTGGGGTCGCCCAGGTAATCGCTGCGGCGGAACTGCGCCAGATTGGCGCGACCTACCGACCACAGCCAGCGATGGGCGAACACCTGATCCAGTTCGGACAGGTCCAGGTACATCAAAAACAGGCGGTAACGGAAATCCAGCGGTTTGGGCGCGAAGCGGCGATGCCGCACCCATCCGGTGTAGATCGCGCTGCGCAAGCCGCCGGCCACGCTGCCGGTGCCGCTGTCCTCACCGGGAGGCAGCGGCACGGCATCGGTGCTGGCTTCGCGCAGCAGCTGCATCACCAATTCACTCCCAGGCCGTGGGCCACGTCCACACCGCTGCGCAGGCCGTCTTCGTGGAAGCCGAAGCCCCACGCCGCACCGGCAAACCAGGTGTGGTGGCGGCCCTGAATCTCCGCCTTGCGCTCCTGCGCCGCCAGCGCGGCAGCATTCTGCACCGGGTGGCGATAGCGCATGCGCCGCAGCACCTTGGCCGGGTCGATGTCGTGGTCGCGATTGAGGCTGACGATGAAGGGCTGCGGCGCATCGATCGACTGCAGCGCGTTCATCCAGTAACTCACTGTGCAGGGCGCCTGCGGGTCGGCCGGCACATGTGCATTCCACGCTGCCCAGGCGCGCTTGTCGCGCGGCAACACGCGGGCATCGGTGTGCAGCACGGTGTCGTTGTCCTGGTAGGTGATGCCGCCCAGGATCTCTCGCTCGGCCGGGGTGGCATCGCTCAGCAATCCCAGTGCATCGTCGGCATGGCAGGCCAGCACGACTTCGTCGAAGTACTCTTCGCCGCGCAGCGAGGCAAGCATGACGCCATCGGGCGTGCGCCGGATCGCATGCACCGGCGTGGACAGGCGCTCCAGCACCTGCCAGCGCCGACGCAATGCACGGATATAGCTGTTAGACCCGCCGCGCACCACCTGCCACTGCGGCCGGCCGCTGATCTGCAGCATGTGGTGGTTGGCCATGAAGCCGATCAGCTGGCCCATCGGAAATTCAAGAATGGTCTGCGACGGCGAGGACCACAGCGCTGACGCCATCGGCACCAGGTGCTGGTCGCGAAACGCTGCCGAGTAACCATGCCGTTGCAGATACGCGCCCAGCGTGCTGAAACGCTCGTCGCTGTGCAGCACGGCCGGCGCCTGCCGATAAAAACGCCGCAGGTCCGCCAGCATGCGCCAGAAGCGCGGGCTGAGCAGATTGCGCCGCTGGCAAAACAATCCATCCAGACTGCCGGCGTTGTATTCCAGCCCGGTGCCTGCATCGTGCACCGAAAAACTCATCGTGGTCGGCTGCGATGCCACGTCCAGCTCGGCAAACATGCGGGTCAGCAACGGATAGTGCTGCGGGTTGAACACGATGAAGCCGCTGTCCACCGCATAGCGCTGCCCATCCAGCTGGATGTCGTGCGTGTGGGTGTGGCCGCCGAGATAATCGGCCGCCTCGAACAGGGAAACCTCATAGCGACGCGACAACAGCCACGCTGCACCCAGGCCGGCGATTCCACTGCCGACCACGGCAATCCTGCCCTCGCTCATCGCGCCACCCGTTGCGCGCGGCGGGTGAGCATTGCCGGCATTGGCTTGAGATCCCACACCAGCCCCACCCACGACATCGCCTTGAGGCCGTACCAGGTGACGTCGTACTCCCACCAGCGCATGCCTTGCCGCGCCGAACCGGGGAAGAAATGGTGGTTGTTGTGCCAGCCTTCGCCGAAGGTGATCAGCGCCAGCAGCCAGTTGTTGCGGCTGTCGTCGCGCGTCTCGAACCTCCGGCTACCGAAGCGGTGCGCCAGCGAATTGATGGTGAAAGTGGCATGGAACAGCGCCACGGTGGACAGCACGAATCCCCATACCAGCAGCTGCGGGCCGTTGGTGTGCAACGCGGGCGCAGCCTCGGCCAGCCAGTCGCCAAGCAGATACAGGCCAAGCGCGAGCAGCACTGGCATCACGATGTCGAAGCGGTCGATAAAACGCAGCTCGCCGAAACGGCGCAGGTCCGGGATCACCTCCCAATCGGTGCGGAAGTTACGCGGGGTCAGGAACCAACCGGTGTGGCTCCACCAGAACCCGTGCTGGGCCGGCGAATGCGGGTCGCGGCCGGTGTCGGTATGCCGGTGGTGGTTGCGGTGATGCGCCGCCCACCACAGCGGCCCGCGCTGCACGCAGGTCGCACCGATGGCGGCAAACACGAACTGCAACACGCGCGAGGTCTTGAACGCGCGATGAGAAAAATAGCGGTGATAGAAGCCGGTGAGCGCGAACATGCGCAGCGCGTACAGCGCCAGTGCGAGGGCGACCGCAAACCACGATGCGCCCACCCAGATCACCGACAGGCAGGCCACATGCAGCGCGATGAAGGGCAGGGCGCGCAGCCAGTCGATACGATCGGCGCGCGCCTCGTCCAATGGCTCATCGGTTTGCGAATCTACCCAGCGACGCAGGCTACCGATGCGCGATGCAACCCAGCCACGACGTGTGGGCGAGGGTTGAGGCGTTGCGGCGCGGGGGTCGAGTCCAGTGCTCGGCACGCGTGGTTCTCCGTAGGTTATCGACACCCTTTACGCAAGCTGCCGGCAAACAGATGCACCAGGTCGCTTGATCGTCGCATGCAAGGACAGGATTGGCGCGTTTGCGCAGCGCAATGACGCAACCGCGCACCCGGATGTGTGCGCTCAGTATCACTGACGCTGATGAGGTGGCTTGTGAAGTTGCCTGCGTGGGTGTCGCAGGCGAGCGTGCAGGAGCAGCGCTACGCAGCCGTGCTCATCCCGGACGGATGGCACGCATTGCCAGTGAGGAGAGGTGGCCCTCTCAAGCACCTGCTGCGCCGCGTCTTGCGGCCGCGCAGCAGGTGCTCATGCGCCCGATCAGGGCGCCATTGCCAGCGTGCTGATGCCGCCCTTGGCAACCACCGTGCCGGTGGCCACGCCACCCGGTGCACCGCCCGGCGGTTCCAGCGTCACCGCCAGAATCGCCTCGTTGCTGAGCATGGGCATCAGCTGATCCGGGATCTGCGCGCGACGCGCACGCTGATCGTCGAAGATGCCCATCGAATGCGCCTTGCCGTCCGGCGTGATCAGCCACAGCTCGGGTACTTTGTCGGCCGTTGCGGTGCGATCCAGCGGCGTCACCGTGATGGTGTGCTTGTCGGCATCCATCAGCGCCACATAGCCCGGACGCCCGTCTTCGGTGGCCAGCGTGGAGGTCATTGCAATGCCGGTGGCCGGGGGTGTGGTGGCCGCAGGCGGGGTGACCGGGGTCTGTACCACCGGCGTATCGCCAACAGGCGGTACCGGTGCCGGCGGCGTGCGCAGGTTCAACAACGCGAGCACGCACACTGCAGCGGTCGCCAGGCCGCCAGCGCTGGCCCAACGCCACACGCGCACGTTGTTCCACAATGGCGCGGCCGGCTTGTCGGTGGTGGCTGCAGGCGCGGCCGATGTCACCGCACGGAGCGGCGTATCGAAGCCAAGCGTCTGGCGCACCTGCGCCCACACCTGATCGGGCGGGGTCACGGCGGAGATTTCTTCCAGCAACGGGGCCAGAAGATCCTGCCACTGCAGCACCGCCTGGGCGAACTGGCCGTCGGTCGCGATGCGTTGTTCTGCCGCCAGACGTTCTTCTGCGCTCAGCAGACCGAGCACGTATTCGCCGGCCAACACGTCGCGCGGCGGTTCCTGGTCGATGGGAAAGGGCGTGCTCATCGTTCCAGACATGCCTTGAGTTTGGCCAGGCCGCGACGGATCCAGCTTTTAATCGTGCCGATCGGTGTGTCGGTGCGCGCGGCGAGCTCTTCGTAGGTGATGCCTTCGAAGAACGCGGTGCGAATCAGTTCGCTGCGCGGCGGTTCGAGTTCGGCCAGGCAGTGGTCGATGCGACGACGCGTGCTGGCGCGCTCGGTGCGTTCCAGCGGAGACGCATCGCCATCGCGCAGTTCGCCGGCATCGTCTAGCGCCACGTTGCGGCGCTGCGGCGCGTTGGCACGCAGATGATCGATCGCCTTGTTGCGCGCGATCATCGCCAGCCAGGTCAGCCCGCGGGCACGGCTGGGATCGAACTGACCGGCCTTGTGCCAGATCAGCGTGAACACGTCCTGCAGCACCTCTTCGGCCTCGGCACGTTGCGGAATCATGCGCAGGCAGACCCCGAACAGCTTGGGCGAGGTCTGCCGGTACAGCGCTTCGAAGGCATGCCGGTCGCCGCCCGCAGTTGCGGTCAGCAGGCGTCCGGTTTCATCGTCGTCCTGGCCAGGAATGGCACTCATGCGATCGGGCGTTGGGTAAGGTGGGGGCGATGCTACCGGACTGTGCAGGCGCTGTCTGTCACTTGCGCAGCCACAGCAGCACGGCGGCGAGCAGCAACAGGATCTCGACACCGGCAAGCGCGACGGTTGGTGCGGAAACCGGCCACAAGCGCGACAGCGAGACGCTGCGGAACAGCACGATGGGGACGTAGAACGCCAGCGCGACCAGCAGCCCGGTGCGCGGTTGATTGATCCAGGCGAAGTAACCGAACAGGAACGCCATGCCCAACTGCAGGCCGCCATAGATGACCAGATACTCCGATTGCCCGGCCGGCGACAGCTGGGTATAGCCAACCGCGTTTGCGGTCTTGGCCGGCGACAGCGTGCACCAGATCGCCAGGACGACGTAGAGCACTGCGTTGAGCCAGAGATAAGCCTTTGCCATGGAGGTGCTCCTGTACGGGGAATGGGTGCCCGGGCCGTTGTACGCAACGGCGCGTGGTCGAACGTGAAGATGGCGCGGGCCTGGCTCACGACGCGTTGCAGCTCTTGGTCAGCGGCTGCTCGCGTGCCTGGCCCAGTTCGTCCGCGCTGACAGCACGCGCAGCGGTGTCCGCAAACACGATGCGCACGCGCGGGTAGCGCCCTTGCGTATCGCGCAGATTGCCCACGCCGCGGAACTCGAGCAGGCGTTTGTTGGCGATGGAGTAACGCACCTCCAGCGATGGCACTGCTGAGCCATACCAGGCATCGAGCGAAATGCGGAAGCGACGTTGGCCGGCGCTGTCGTCGAGACGTTCGACCCGGAACGCCAACTGCCGTTGCAGGCTGGGCAGCACGAAGTCCACCCGTTGCGATGCGCTGGCCAGTGCCTCCCAGTGGCTGCGCAGATAGGCATCGAAACCGGCATCGATCACACGCTCGTCCTTGCCGGCCGGTAATGCCGTGCTGCGTTCGGGTTTACCGGGCTGTTGCTGGAACATCTCGCGCGCGCCGCCGCGCGTGCGCACGCCTTCGCGGTAGCCATCGCGCCCATCGATCAGGCTGAAGTCGGGCGAGCTGCTGCCGCCATCGACCTGTTTGCGTGCGAACGGTTGCCCATTCGGGCAGCGGTACAGCACCAGCCGCCCGCCACCGTCGAGCAGCCAGTGCGATTCGCGGTAGCGCAGGGCGCCCTTGTCGGCATCGAAGACGTCGCCATCCACCCGCGTGACCGCCACCGCGTTGAGCGGCAGGCTGCCCAGCACCAGCAGCAACAATGGCGGAATCGGCCGGCAGCGGAGTGCCAGCGCAGCAACGACAGCAGCAAATGGGCGCATCGGCCGATTCCTCGATGGGAGTGCCTACTCATACGGGCGCCGCCGCAGCATGGATGCGCCGGCGGCGTCAGGACGTTCCTGACGGAATGTAGGACGCGGTCGCGCGGGCTGGTGGTTTGGACGGTGCCGCGATGCCGGGCGTTGCGCGTGGAACCTGCCTGCGATCACGCCGCAAGACCGCGCCATCCTTGTGGCGTGCATTCGGTTGCCTGTCACATCGCGGCACGCGTGTCATCGGTTGAGCGCTTGCGCGCGGCAGCGGCAGAACCACCTGCGACAGTTGCGGCATCCAGCGACGGTCGGGCTGGGCTGGCGGCGTAGCGGCTCGCGCTTGCGGCGCCTAGCCGATGGCGTTCAGCTCGATGCAATCCACCGGGCACGCCGGCAGACACAGCTCGCAGCCGGTGCACAACGGCGCGATCACCGTATGCATGTGTTTGGCCCCGCCGACGATCGCATCCACCGGACAGGCCTGGATGCATTTGGTGCAGCCGATGCAATCGGCCTCCACGATCCAGGCGACTTGTTGTGGTTTGTGCGGGCCGCGGCTGCGATCGAAGGGGCGTGCTGGTACCTCCAGCACCTGCGCCAGGGCGCGCGCGCCGGCATCGCCGCCGGGTGGGCAGTGATCGACACCGGCGAGCCCATCGGCCATGGCTTGCGCATAGGGGCGGCAGCCGTCGTAGCCGCATTGACCGCATTGGGTCTGTGGCAGCAGGCGGTCGAGCCGTTCGACCAATGTGGGCGCGGGGTCGGGCATGCGCGCTCAGTGCACCGGATTGCCGCGATACCAGCGCTGGTGCGCCAGTGCCAGCATCGGCGTGTCTTCGCGGCTGTCGCCGTAGGCATGCACGCATGCGTACTGCGACAGATCGTAGCGTGCGCGAATCTGCGCGGCCTTGTGCGGGCCGCAATCGCCGTCGGCATAGCGCCCGCTCAGGCGGCCGTCGCTGTGCTCCAGCCGATTGCAGATCAGCGACAGCCCGTGCTGGGTGCACCACGGCTGCAGATACAGATCCACCGACGCCGACACCAGTACCACCTCGTGCCCTTGCGCCTGATGCCAGTCGATGCGCTGCATCATGTCTGCACGCAGTACGCCCGGCAGTGCGCTGCGCGCGTAGTCCACGCCGTGTGCGGTCATCTCATCCAGCGTGCGGCCGCTGAAGACAATGCGGGTCACACGTGCACGCAACGCCGCAGCGGACACCAGGCCCAGCCGATAACCCAGCACCCACGGACCGACCTGCCACTTTGCCGACGCCAACTGCGCGGGCGCCGCGACCTTGCGCAGAAAGCGCGCATAGGTATCGCAGGTGGTGATGGTGTGGTCGAAGTCGAACAGGGCCAGGTGCATGGGGGGCTGGGATTGGGGAGTTGGGATTCGGGATGGGGTGAGGGCGCGGTGACTGGTTGTCCTCCTCTCCCGCATGCGGGGGAGGTGCTACTCCAGCGTTGATCTATCTCCCTTCTCCCGCGCGCGGGAGAAGGTGCCCCGCAGGGGCGGATGAGGGGACGCGCCAAGCACTCGTGTCAGGTCTCCCTCAACAATCGGCTCTGGCTTCTACTGATCCCGAATCCCGAATCCCGAATCCCAAGCCAGACTTCCCACTCCCGCTTCACCTGACAGGCATGCCCGGTTGCGCGCTGCTATCGGCATCCAGCAGCGCCAGGGCGCCGCCGTCGAAGCCGGCCGACAGGATCATGCCTTCGCTGATGCCGAAACGCATCTTGCGCGGGGCGAGGTTGGCGATGAACACCACGCTGCGGCCGACCAGTGTTTCCGGTTCGCCGTAGCTGCCGCGAATGCCCGAAAAGATCTGTCGCTTGCCCAACTCGCCGGCATCCAGCTCGAAGCGCAGCAGCTTGTCGGAGCCTTCCACGAACTCGCACACCAGCACCTTGCCGATGCGCAGATCGAGCTTGGCGAAATCGTCGATGCCAATAAGCCCTGGATTCGAGACGGAGGCGGGGGGATTGGCCGGCGTAGTTGCTTTTGCATCGGTCTTGGCCACCGTTGCATTGCTGGCGTTGGTCGCAGCCGGAGCCGCAGCCGCAGCCATGGTGTCTTTTGAAGCGTCGGTCATGGCGTCGATCTGTTTGGGGTCGATACGGGTGAACAGGGCGGTGTAGGGCTGGATCGTGTGCGCCGTGAGCGGGCGCTGCACATCGTCCCAACTGGTCATGGGCGCCGACAAAAACGCCTCGGCTTCGGCACAGGTGCGCGGCAGGATCGGCTTGAGTCCGGCGACCAGGATGCGGAACAGGTTCAGGCCCTGGGTGCAGACCGATTGCAGCTGCGCATCGGCGCCGTCCTGCTTGGCGATCACCCACGGCTTGGTGTCGTCGATGTACTTGTTGGCCTCGTCGGCCAGCGCCATGGTCTGGCGGATCGCGCTGGCTGCGTCGTTGCGCTCATACGCCTCGCGGATCGGCGCCAACGCGGCGACGAAGCGGTCGTACTGCGCCGGATCGGGCAGCGCGTCGGCCAGCTTGCCGTCGAAGCGCTTGCCGATGAAGCCGGCACAGCGGCTGGCCAGGTTGACGAATTTGCCGACCAGATCGGCATTCACCCGTGCGATGAAATCGCCAAGGTTGAGGTCCAGATCGTCCACGCCGCCCGAGGATTTGGCCGCGAAGTAGTAACGCAGCGCCTCCGGCTCCAGGCCGACATCCAGGAAGGTCCGCGCCATCACGAAAGTGCCGCGCGACTTGGACATCTTGGCGCCGTCCACGGTCAGATAGCCGTTGACATGCAGGCGCGTGGGCGCGCGATGGCCGGTGCCGTGCAGCACCGCCGGCCAGAACAGGCCGTGGAAATTGACGATGTCCTTGCCGATGAAGTGATGCAGCTCGGTCTGCGTGCCGGCCACCAGATGCGCGTCGAAGTCTTCGCCCATCTGCGCGCACAGCGTCTTGAAGCTGCACAGATAGCCGATCGGCGCATCCAGCCACACGTAGAAATACTTGCCCGGCTGGCCGGGAATCTGGAAGCCGAAATACGGCGCATCGCGCGAGATGTCCCACGCGCGCAGGCCGCCTTCGGCATCCAGCCATTCCTTGAGCTTGGCCTTGACGCCCGGCAACGCCACATCGCCGGCCAGCCACTCACGCAGGAAGCCATCGAAATGGCCGACCTCGAAGAAGAAGTGCTCCGAATCGCGTAGCTCCGGCGTGGCGCCGGAAATCACCGATTTGGGCTCCTTCAGCTCGGTTGGCGCGTAGGTGGCACCGCACACTTCGCAGTTGTCGCCGTACTGGTCGGCGCTGCCGCAGTTGGGGCAGGTGCCCTTGATGTAGCGGTCCGGCAGGAACATGCCCTTGGCCGGGTCGTAGAACTGCGCCACCGAGCGGCGGCTGATATGGCCGGCTGCTTCCAGCTTGTTGTAGAACGCTTCGGTGAGCTCGCGATTGACCGGCGAATTGGTCGAATCGTAATGATCGAAGGTCACCCCGAACGCGGCGAAATCGCGCTCATGGCTGGCCTGGATGTTGGCGATGAAGGCTTCCGGGGTGACGCCGGCCTTCTCGGCCGCGAGCATGATCGGCGTGCCGTGGGTGTCGTCGGCGCAGACGAACCAGGTCTTGTCGCCGCGCAACCGGCGCGCGCGCACCCAGATATCGGCCTGGATATAACCGACCAGGTGGCCAAGATGCAGCGGACCGTTGGCATACGGGAGAGCGGTGGTGACAAGTGCGGTGCGGGTCATGGCAGGCGTGATGCGGGGGACACGCGATTATCGCACTAGTCGGGAAAGGGGCGGGAATGGGGAATTGGGAATGGGGAATCGGTTGAAGCAGGCCAGGTTTGTCGCGCTGTTGATGTGCGCAGGCTAGTCGCCGGCTGTGGGAGCGCAATGACGGTCACCTTTGCATGTCAGGTCTTTTCGCCTGCCGGTACTCCGGGTTCGCAAAAAAAGGCGCCCCGAAGGACGCCCGCTCTTGCGATTCCCTATTCCCGATTCCCGGCTACTCACGCACCCAGGTCTGCGTACGGCCCAGCGCTTCGATGCCGACGTAGCCGCGCATCTGCAGCTTCTTGCCGCCTTCGGTCAGGGTGATCTTGGCCTTGTAGGTCTTGCCCTTGGCCGGGTCCAGCACCGAGCCGCCACCCCACACGGCGGTGCCGTCGGCCTTGAGGCCCCACAGGATGGTCATGCCCTTGATCGGCTTGCCTTTCAGTGCACCGTCGCACTTGTCGCACATCGGATTGGGGCCATTGTTGGACTGCAGGATCTCGACCACCTTGCCGCTCAGCGTGCCGTTGGCGGCCTGTTCGATCTGCACCACCGACTTGGGCTTGCCGGTCTCGTCGTCGATGGTCTTCCAGCGACCCACCGGCGAATCGGACGCCTGGGCCAGCAGCGAGGCGGCCGCCAGCGGCAGGGCCACCATCAGGGTCTTGAAGGTCTTGCGCATGATTCCCCTCCCAGGGATTGCTGTGGCCGCCGTCGGCGGCCTGATGGCGAATGTATACCGTGGGGTATGGTGGCGGAAAGCCGCACTGCGGGATGCGTTCATGCCGCGCGGCTGCGGTGCCGTCGCCGAGCCGCTCCACTGAGAACGCCGGCTGCGCAGGCTGACTGCTTGCGGTCCGGCGCGGAGTCGGAAAATCCCATCACGCGACGCGCGTTGTCCGACATCCGGGAGCACGGGCGAACGCAGTCCGTTCGATGCGACTGAGTCGACGATGCGCGCAGGGCGCGTCGTCACGTCGGCGGTCGCGGAATCATTCGGCTCGCTTGCAGTCGTTGGCTGTACTCGTCGCCGGTCTTGGCCGAGCAGCGAGCATCGGCCAGTGATCGCGATTGCCGCTATTGCAGCGTCACCCGCTTGCGATTGTCGTCCGGCACCTGGTCGATCAGCTTGTTGTCGGGATCGAAGCCGGCTTCGATGGGCAGGGCGTCGACGGTCAGGGTGAAGCTGGGCGTGGCGCTGGTGACGTGCTGCCGCTGCAGCGCCAGTACCGGCGCCTGCGCGTTCTTGCCCGCGGGCAGACCGTAGATCCCGACTTCGATCCAGTCGTCCATCGGCACCGCATGCTCCTTGCCGCGGCCATCGGCCTGCAGCTTGGCCGCCTGCGCCTGCACGGTCACATCGAAGCGTCCATCCGGGCGCTTGCGGGCCTGTGCGCTAACCACACGGTTGTCGTAGAAGGTGATCTTTTCGAACAAGTCGGTGATCATTCCCTGCTGGTCCGGGCGGGCCTCGGCACGAATCGCCTGCAGCAGCTCGGCTGAGGTGGTGTAAGGCGGTTGCTGAAATGCCTTGGCCTGCAGGAAACGCTGCAACGCGCGATTGAGCGCCTGCTCGCCGAGTTCTTCGCGCAGGCGGTAGAACGCCAGCGACCCCTTGCGGTAGTGGATGTATTGCTGGTTCTCCACCCGGTACAACGGAAGTTCCTCGACGATCTCGCCGCCGCGGCCCTCCAGATAGCGGTCCAGTTCGTACTTGAGGAAGCGGCGCATGTGCGCACGCCCGTACTCGCGCTCCATCACCATCAGCGCCGAGTACTGCGCCAGCGATTCGGACAGCATCGTGGCGCCCTGCACATTCGCACCGATCACCTGATGCGCCCACCACTGGTGCGCCACTTCATGCGCGGTGACGTAGAACACGTAGTCGATGTCGTCCTTGTCGCGCAGGTCGGCGATGAAACCGACCGATTCGGAATAAGGAATGGTATTGGCGAACGACTGCGCAAACCCCGCATAGCCCGGAAACTCGATGATGCGCACCTGGTGATGCTGGTACGGGGTGAAATTGGCCTCGTCATAGGCCAGCGATTTCTGCACGCTCTCGATCATGCGTTGCACGTTGTACGGGTGCTTGGGGTCGTAATAGATCTCGATCGGAATCTTTTTGTAGTAGGCCTTGCGTACCTGCCAGCGCGCCGACAGGTAGGCATAGAAGTTCAGCATCGGGCGATCCATTACATAGCGGAAGCAGCGCCTGCCAGCCTGCTGGAACTCCTTCTGCAGATAGCCTGGCGCCAGCGCAATCTGGTCCGGTGCGGTGCAGATGGTGCTGGCGAAGCTGAGCCAGTCGGCATCGTTGCCGACATAGGTGTTGGCGCGTGCGGCCTGGTCTTCCAATTTAGGCATGCGCGTGGGCTCACCCAGACCACGCTTGCGGCGATCGTTGCGGTCGGTGATCTCGCTTTGGCTGTTGTAGCCGAACCAGGGCAATACCTGACTATTGAAGAAGCTGCCGTTGGCGACCAGATCGGTCTGTGCCTGCCCGGCGGTAATGCCATGCGGGTGCTGGTCCAGGCGGAAGCGGAACACGCGCTCTTGGCCTGGTTGCAGCGGGCGTTGCAACCGGTAGATGCGGTAGCCGGCCGCACGATCGTGGGTGATCAGCGTCTGCCCGCCCAGATCCACGTTGACCAGGCTGCGGTCGCCAGTGCGTCCCTGCATGCCGATATGCACTTCGCTGATCGGCGCGCGATGGGAATTGCGCACGGTCCAGGTGGCATCGATCACCACCGATTGCGTTTCCGGATGCAGGTCGACATGGTTATCCACGGCAATGATGCGCGGCTGCGGCAGGTCCCTGTACTTGCTGTAGTCACGCTCGTAGCGCGCTTGCAGATCTAGCTGCTGCTCCGGCGACAGGAAACTGTTGTAGACGTTGGTGTTCCAGTACAGCCAGCCGCCGATCGCCGTAAAGCCAAGCAGGCTGAGCGCCAATGCCACGCCGGTCGCGCCGCGCAAGCGCTGCAATCCCAGGCGCACCCGCTGACGCAGTCCATGGCCGACGCCGCGTGGCCACAACGCCGAGGACAGAAGCAACAAGGCCAGCAGGAACACGCCCCAATAGCCTTGAAACCACAACTGCCCGGGCAGGAAATGGCCGAAGCCATTCATGTCCGAATACGGAGCGTTGGGCCAGCCTCCGAAGTTGTATAGATTCTGGGTGTAATCGAGCAGCGACAACGCCGATTGCCCGATCAATACCAGCATCAGCAATGCGTAGCCGACGAACTTGTTGTTGCTCAGTACCTGCAGCACCAGGGCCATGCCGCCCATCAGCACATACAGCACCGAGCCAAGCGCCAGGGTCTTGAGATACAGCAGCGGCTCGATGGTGGTGTAGCCGCGGCCAAGTTGCAGCGCGATCGAGGTCAACGCGCCGGCGAGCTGGAAGCTGGCGATCACTGCCAGCAAGGCCACAAACTTGCCAAGCAGGGGAACCCAGTCCGGCACCGGCATGGCATCGGTGATGCCGTCGATGCGGTTGCTGCGTTCTTTCCACACCAGTTCGCCGGCATAGAACAGCACCACGATGATCAGCAGAAAGCTGTAGCTGTTCTGCAGTGCTTGCAGCATCAACGAGGTGACCGGTAGCACGGCGGTACCGTAAATGCGCGCATTGAACAGGGCGGTCGGGATGAAGTTGGCCAGGCCCAGGATCAGCAGCACCACGAACGGCGCGCTGCGCAGCACGCCGAGCGTATCGAAACGGATCTGGCGCAGCAGTTGCTGAAAAGCGGTGGTAGCCGCGAAGGCGGGTGTCACGGCGAGGCGGGTGGTGGTGACGCGCACGCTGGCTGCCTGTGCGCTGGTGGATGCAGCAGGCGCCGCGCCGCGTCGACGACGCGTGCCGCTGCGTTCGGTGCGGAACAGTGCGAAGGTCGCAGTGAACAACAGCCCGCTCATGCCAAGCCACAGGGCGCGATTGGCGAGCAGGTAACCGGTCAACGGAGGAAGCTGCAAGTTGCGTTGTTCGGCCGACCAATAGCGCAATGTCTGCGACAGTGCGCGGATGCCGAGTGGATCGGCCAGGGTGGCGATCCAGACGTTGTCAAGATCGGCCAGCAGCGCACGGCTCACGCCATACAACACGAAAAACACGATGACGCCGATGTAGACCCACAGGATGCTGCGCGTGGTCACCGCCAGCACCGACAGCAGCGCGGTGGTGAATAGCAGGTTGGGCAGTACCAGCACCAGCAGCGACCACAGGTATGGCAGCAGCGCGACTGGCCCAAGCCGCGCCTGGTCGATCCACGGCATGAACTGCGCCACGAACATGCCCAGCGCGATCACCAGATACATCACCGTGCCGGCGATCAGTGCCGCACCGATACGGCCGATCAGGTAATCGCGGCGGCGCACCGGTGTGGAAAACACCAGCTCCGCAGTGCCCAGCTCGAAATCGCGCAGCAACGCGTTGCTGACGAACAAGGCAGCCACCAGCAGACCGAGCAGACTGAAGATCGCCAGTACGCTGGCAATGACGGTCGGCGCGTTGCGCAGCACATTGCCGATGCCACCACCAATCTGCACGGCATCGCTGGAGAGTGCGGCGAAGGCCAGCAATGCGTATAGCGCGGCCAGCAACCACAAAAAGGGCGAGCGCAGTTGTTCGCGCAGCTCGAAGCGCAGGAACGCCAGGATCATCGCGGCGCTCCGTCAGGCAGCCAACGCTTGCTTGCGCAGGCGCTGGAAATAGACATCCTCAAGATCGGGTGAGACCTGTTCGAAGCCCGGTTCCGGGCAGTCGGCGCTGAACACGTGGATCACCGGATGGCCGGCAATCAGCCGCGTGGACAACACGGTGAAGCGCGCTTCGTAATCGGGCAAGGCGTTCTTGCTGACCTGTTTGCGCCAGACCTGCTGGTTGAGCATGTCGATCGCATCGGCCGGCTTCCCGGTCAGCAACACCTGTCCCTTGTTCATGATGGCCATCGTCGGGCACAGGTCGGTGACGTCTTCGACGATGTGGGTGGACAGGATCACCACCACGTTCTCACCGATTTCGGCTAGCAGGTTCAAAAACCGGTTGCGCTCTTCCGGGTCCAGCCCGGCGGTGGGCTCGTCGACGATCACCAGTTGCGGGTTGCCCAGCAGCGCCTGCGCGATACCGAAGCGCTGGCGCATGCCGCCGGAGTAGGTGCCGAGCTTGCGCTTGCGCGCGTCCCACAGATTGACCTGTTGCAGCAAACGTTCGACCACCTCCTTACGCTGTGCACGGTTGGTCAGCCCTTTGAGCACCGCAAAGTGATCGAGCATGTCCAGCGCACTGACTTTCGGATACACGCCGAAATCCTGCGGCAGATAGCCCAGTCGGCGGCGCAACGCGTCCTTGTCCCTGAGCACGTCGATGCTGCTGCCGTCGGCGCAGCCGAGGCTGACGCTGCCGGCATCGGGTTCCTGCAACGTGGCTAGCGTGCGCATCAAGGACGACTTGCCGGCCCCGTTGGGGCCAAGCAATCCGAACATGCCGCGAGGAATATCCAGCGTGACGCCTTGCAACGCATGCACGCCGTTGGCGTAGGTCTTGGACAACGCACGGATCTGCAGCATGGACGTTCCTGTGTCCGGGGATGCTTAGATCTTCATTGCGTTGCTGCGGCGCCGCATCGGCCGGAAGTCATGTGGAGGATCGATTAGCGAAGCGCCGCTGAGTGGATGTCGAACCGGTGCCCGTCGAGCCGATACCCGGCGTGGTGGTTCCTCAGCCGATCTCGTACAGCTCCAGCGGCAGATCGTCCGGATCGGCGAAGAAGGTGAACCGCCGGCCGGTGTATTCGTCGATGCGGATGTCTTCGGTGATGACGCCATGGGCGTTGAGATGCGCCACCGCGCTATCCAGGTCTTCTACGCGAAAGGCCAGGTGACGCAGCCCGCGTGCTTCCGGGCGGCTGGGGCGCAGCGGTGCGTTGGGGAACGAAAATAGCTCGATCTGGCTGCCGTCGGGCAGCGCCAGATCCAGCTTCCAGGAATCGCGTGCCTGGCGGTAATGCTCGTCGAGCACGCGCAAGCCCAGGATCTGGCAATAAAACTGTTTCGAAAGCGCGTAGTCGCCCGCGATGATCGCCACATGGTGGATGCCGGCCAATCTCATGCTGCGCTCCGCTGTACCGACAGATCGTGTTGCTGGCTGCGATCAACCGCCATCACCGCTTCGCGCAGATCCAGCGGGCGGCGGTGTGGCGCATGCGCAGGTAGCGCGCAGCGTGCGCGGGGCAGCAACGCTGCAGGCAGGCGCAGGTAACGTGTGTCAGACATGACGGTGGTCCGCAGGATCGGCACGCGAGCATACCCGCGCCTGCCTGAAGTGCTTGTACAGCGTCACAGCTCGCCACCGCATGGCTGTGCTCGCCTGCATGCGCGTGGCAGGATGGTGCGCCGCCCATCAGACCGACGCATGCCAGACTCTTCTTCCCGCGCCGCACCGCAGTTCCAGCGCAGCATGCAGGTGCGCCATCTGGTGATGTTGTCGCTGGGCGGGGTGATCGGCACCGGGCTGTTCTTCAACACCGGCTACATCATCGCCAGCACCGGTGCGCTGGGCACGGTGATCGCATATTTGATCGGTGCGCTGGTGGTGTATCTGGTGATGCAATGCCTGGGCGAACTGGCGGTGGCGATGCCGCAGACCGGGGCGTTTCATGTGTATGCGGCGCGCTATCTGGGGCCGGCCACCGGGTATGTGGTGGCATGGTTGTATTGGCTGACCTGGACGGTGGCGCTGGGGTCGAGCCTGACCGCCGCTGCGTTCTGCATGCAGTACTGGTTTCCGCAAAGCCCGGCATGGCCATGGTGTCTGTTGTTCTGCGCGCTGATCTTCGGCTTAAACACGGTGTCGGCGCGTTGGTTTGCCGAGGGCGAATTCTGGTTTTCGTTGATCAAGGTGATCACGATTTTGGTGTTCATCGTGCTGGGCGGCGCGGCGGTGATCGGCCTGCTGCCGTTGGCCGATGGTGCGCCTGCGCCCGGCTTGCGCCATCTGCGCGCCGATGGCTGGTTTGCGCACGGCACGTTGCCGATTTTGATGACGATGGTGGCGGTGAACTTTGCGTTTTCCGGCACCGAATTGATCGGCGTGGCCGCGGGGGAAACCGCGCAGCCGGCACGCGCCATTCCGCTGGCGATCCGCACGACGCTGGTGCGGCTGGTGGTGCTGTTCGTGGGTACCGTGCTGGTGCTTGCTGCCTTGCTGCCCGCCAGCCAGGCGGCCGTCGAGACCAGCCCGTTCGTGCGTGCGTTCGAGTTGCTGGGCATTCCGTACGCGGCGGATATCTTGAATGCGGTGATCCTGACCGCGATCCTGTCGGCGGCCAATTCCGGCCTGTATGCGGCGGCGCGCATGCTGTGGTCGTTGGCCAACGAAGGCACGCTCCCGGCGCGCCTTGCGCGCCTGACCCGGCGCGGCATTCCGTTGCCGGCCTTGCTGCTGAGCATGCTGGGCGGTCTGCTGGCCCTGCTCACCGGCGTGTACGCGGCCGAGACGGTATTCGTTGCGATTTCCGCAGTGTCCGGCTTTGCGGTGGTGGTGGTGTGGCTAAGCATCTGCGCATCGCATTACCGCTTTCGTCAGCAGCTGGTCCGCGACGGGATTGCCGTAGAGACGCTGGCCTATCGCGCGCCCTGGTATCCGTGGACGCCGATCCTTGGATTCTCGCTGTGTTTGCTGGCCTGCATCGGGTTGGCATTCGATCCGCAACAGCGCATCGCGCTGTGGTGCGGCATTCCATTTGTGGCGCTGTGTTACGGCGCCTATGCACTGACCCAATGGCTCGCGGCCAGGAGACTGCACACATGACGATTCTTCCCCGCCAGCCGCGCGCAACTGCGCCGTTCAGTGCGGCGCTCCAGCACGATGGCTATGTGCTGCTGGATGGCGCGCTTGCCACCGAACTGGAACAACGCGGCTGCGATCTCAACGACGCGCTGTGGTCGGCGCGCGTGCTGATGGAGCAGCCTGAGCTGATCTATCAGGTGCATCGCGACTACTTCGCTGCCGGCGCGCAATGCGCGATCACTGCCAGTTACCAGGCCACGCCGCTGGGCTTTGCGGCGCGCGGGCTGGATCTGGCGCAATCGCAGGCCTTGATCGCCCGTAGCGTGGCTCTTGCCGCACAGGCGCGTGCCGATCATCTGCAGGCGCAGCCGGACGCTGCGCCGTTGTGGGTGGCAGGCTCAGTCGGGCCATATGGCGCGTATCTGGCCGATGGCTCGGAATACCGTGGCGACTACACTTTGCCGCTGGCGCAGCTGATGGAGTTCCATCGCTCACGCATCGCCGCGCTGGCTGCCGCGGGTGTGGATGTACTGGCCTGCGAGACGCTGCCCTCGGCGAACGAGATCGTGGCGTTACGTCTGCTGCTGGAAGAATTTCCGCAGCTGCATGCGTGGTTCTCTTTCACCTTGCGCGATGCCGACCATTTGAGCGATGGCACGCCGTTGGCGCAGGTAGTGCCGGCACTGGATGCCTGCGCGCAGGTGATCGCGGTGGGGATCAACTGTATTGCGCTGGATCAGGTCACCGCCGCGTTGCAGCGCCTGTCGGCGCTGACCGCCTTGCCGCTGGTGGTGTATCCCAACTCGGGCGAGCACTACGACGCTGGCGACAAACGCTGGCATGCCGGCGATGCGCCCGCGTGCAGTCTGGCGGACCAGCACAGGCAGTGGCTGGCTGCAGGCGCGCGGTTGATCGGTGGTTGCTGCCGCACCACGCCGCGCGATATCGCTGCATTGGCAGCGGCGCGGGCGATGGATTGAGGGCACCACCGTCGTCGGTGGCGCGCCTTGAGGACGCGCCTCACAATCGGCGAGCGTGGCCGCTGCGGCACCCGCAACCGGCAACCGGCACGTCATGCCGGTGTTAAGCGACGCATGCCAAGCGCAGATCCGCACCCAGGCCTAACACCGGCCTGACCGCGACCTTGCATCGGCCGCAATCGTTGCCCTCAGCCTTTCTGCGCTGCGATCCAGCGCTGGATCTTGTCCTGCAGGATCTCCAGCGGCACCGAGCCGTCCTTTAGCACTTCGGTGTGGAAGGCGCGGATGTCAAAGCGCGGCCCCAGCTCGCGTTGCGCCTGCTCGCGGAGCTGCGCGATCTTCATTTCGCCGACCTTGTAGGCCAGCGCCTGACCGGGGATGGCCATGTAGCGGTCGACTTCGGCTTCGGCGTCGATGCGGCTCATCGCCGAGTTGTCCAGCATATAGTCGATGGCCTGGTTGCGGGTCCAGCCCTTGCTGTGCAGGCCGGTATCGGCGACCAGCCGGATCGAGCGCCACAGCGCATTCTGCAGATAGCCGTAGGTGTTGTACGGGTCCTGATACAGCCCCAATTCCCGGCCCAGCGATTCGGCATACAGGCCCCATCCTTCGATGTAGGCGGTCTCGCCCCCGAGCCGACGGAACTTGGGCAGGTCGGTCAGCTGCTGCTGCAGCCCAAGCTGGTAATGGTGGCCGGGAATCGCCTCGTGCAGGTACAGGCTCTCCGCTTCCCAGGTCTTGCGCGAGGGCAGGTCGGAGGTATTGACGTAGAAGATGCCCGGCGTGGCGCCAGTGCTGCCACCGACGCTGGGGCGCATGTACGAGCCGCTGGCCGCCGCTTGCGCGCGCTGCGGTTCCACCGCGCGCACTTCCAGCGGCGGCATGTCCTGGCTGGCGAACAGGCGCGGTACCGCGCCTTGCACGCGTCCCTGCAGGCCACGGTAATAGCCCAGCAGCTCGGTATCGCTGCGGAAGCTGAAGCGCTTGTCGGTCTGCATGAACTTGTAGAACTTGGGCAGGTTGCCGCGGAACTTGACCTGCTTGGCCAGCGCGGCGATCTCACCCTGCAGGCGCGCGACCTCGTCCAGCCCGATCTGATGGATCTGCTCCGGGCTCAGGTCGGAGGTGGTGCTCTGACGCACGTCGTAGGCGTACCACGCCGCGCCGTTGGGTAGCGCCGCCAAGCCATCGGTGTCGCGGCAGGCGGGCAGGTATTCGGTGGCGATAAAGCCGCGCAGCGCGCGATACGCCGGCAGGATGCGCACCTCGATCATCCGCTTGTACTCGGCGGTGAGGCGCTGCTTGTCGGCCTCGGGCATGTCGGCCGGCAGGTTGCGGATCGGCCCCCAGAACAGGCTGTCTTCGGCGCTGCGCGCGATGATCGCATCCAGTTGCGGCAGCACTTTCTGCATCAGCACCTTGGGCTGCACCACGCCGGCCTGCATGCCGGCGCGCATGTTGGTGATGGCCTGGTCGAACAGGTCGGGAATGCCCAGCGCACGCCGCGACCAGTTGTCGTAATCCTTGACCGTCTTGAACGGCTGCGCGCCGGTGCCAGAACCGAGCACCACCGCAATGCTGGCGATGTTGTAGAACTGGTTGATCGGCAGCATCCAGCTGGGGAACTGCTCGGCGGCCAGCGCACTGCGCGCATCGCGCACGAAGATCTGGTAGCTGAGCAGGTCCTGCCCGCTTAGACCGTCCGGCCCCAGCGCTTCGGCCTTGCCCAGCCACAACACGGTGAAGTCGTGCGATTGCTGGCGGAACGCTGGCGAGAGGAAGTTGGGCAGCTGGTCGTTGTAGCGGCTCTCGCCCTGGAAGGTGGCCTGCAGCGGATTGAGCTTGAGCGAGGCGTCCCAGTACTGGTCGTAGAGCAGGTTGAGCTGCTGGGCCTTGGTCAGCACCACTGGCGCGGCGACCGCGCGTGGCCTGGCCTTGGCGGCCTTGCTGCCCTTGGCCGTCTTCGACGCCTTGGCCGCCGGCTTGGCGGTCTTCTTGCCTTTGCTCGCCTTCGCGCGCGTTTGCGAGGTCTGTGCCTTGGCGGTCTTCTTCTTGGCCGCATCGGCGGGCGCTGCCACTGACAGGCTCAACACAGCGGCGAGGACCAGCGACAGCAGGCGGGAAAAGCTGAGGGGCATTACCGGCTCCGGAAACAAGCGAGCGGGGAGCTTGCCCGATCCGCACCGTTACGGCCAGCTATCCGGGGCATGCGGCGCACATGCAATTCAGATGCGGCACGGGCAGGCGCAGTGCATCGCTGGAATGGTGCGCTGCGATAACGCACCGCGCAGCGTGCTGCCACGGGCACTGCCGGTCACTGCCGGTCACGGGCAGGCAGTGGGTGGGCGAGGTGCCGCCTTAAGAACGGCTCACAAGTCGTAGCGAGCAGTCGGCAGGTGGGTGTGGACGGCGCGGAGGAACCGGCGTGTACGAACGGTACATGCCGCACCGAGCAGCGGCCGCGCCCGCCTGGTGGTGAGCACAGTCGTTTTGCGAGCTGCGCTTAGTCGGCAGCGGCTTCTTCGCGCAGCTGCTCAGCGCGATCGGCGCCCAGATACGCGCTGATGGCGCGACGCGCGACGTACAGCAGTGGAATCAGGGCGATCGCAAAACCCATCTTGTAGATGTAGTTGAGCGTGCTCACCGCCAGAAACTGGTCGATAGACCAATGCTGCGGGCCAAGCACGAAGGCGATGTAGATCACCACGAAGCTGTCCACCAACTGCGACACCGCGGTAGAGCCGGTGGCACGCAGCCACACGTGTTTTTCGCCGGTGACCTTGCGGATGCGATGGAACACCGACACGTCGATCAACTGGCCGAACAAAAACGCCACCAGCGAGCCGCCGATCGTCCACAAGCCCTGCCCGAACACCGCGGCGAATGCAGCCTGATAGTCCGGCACACCCTGGCTCTGCGCTGCGGTCACCCACCAGCCGGCCGGCGCCAGGGCAATCGCCGCGAACGCAAACAGGAAGCCGTAGCCGATCAGCGCCACGGCCACCCACGAGATGAAACGCACCCCGCGGCTGCCGAAGAACTCGTTGATGGTGTCGGTCATGATGAACACCACCGGCCACAACAAGGTGCCGGCGGTGAAGCTGAGCGAGCCGGTCTGGCCGAACAGGTTCCAGTTCAGCGGTGCGATGCCGAGCGTGTCTTCCAGCGCGAAGATCTTGACGCCGATGAACTCGGCCAGCGCCGCGTTGACGCAGAAGAACGCCGCCAAGGCAATGAACAGGCGGACCGCACGATCGTCGAGGGTACGCGTGTGTGTCATGGCGTCAGCGATCCGCAGTACGGGTGAAGGGAACCGACTCCGGCGAAACCGCGCCGCCGGAGATGATGAAACTCATTGCCTGATCCACAGTCCAGTCGGTGGGCGTGAGCAGCTCCACCGGCACGATTTCCAGATAGCCGGAGGTAGGGTTGGGCGTGGTCGGCACATACACCGCCGCCAGCTCGCGGCCGGTGCCTTGCTCCTTGATCACGCGCGTGACCAGGCCGACCGACTTCATGTCGCGATGCGGGAAGTCGATCAGCACCACGCGCTGTGTGCTGCCGGGCTGGGTCTGCAGGATGTCGAGCAATTTGCGCGCGCTGTCGTAGACCACGCTGGCCAGCGGAATGCGCCGCATGATCGCCTCGAACCAGCGCAGCAGACGCTGGCCGATCACCCGCCGGCTCAGGATGCCGACGAACAGGATCGCCGCCACCGTGGCGACCAAGGCGATGGTGTTCTGCACCCACAGCGCCTTGATCCAGCCCAGGTAATCGGGAAACGAGGCGGCGATGCGCCCGGACAGCGGCACCACCCACGGGCTGCTGATGCCAGAGAGCAGCGAGAAGACGAACTTCACCACCACCCAGGTCAGCCAGACCGGCAGCAGGGTGAGCAACCCGGTCAGAAACACGCGTTGCAGGGAAGGGCGGGTATGCGGAGTGGGGGATTCAGACATCTGCGTAGTGTAGGCATTCGGCCGCGTCCGGTGCAGGTGGGGCGGGGATTTGGGATTGGGCAGTGGGGATTGGTAAAAGAGTGCGTGGTCATCAGACACGCCAACGCTGAAAACCAACATGCCGCGTCCTTGCGGGACGCGGCATGTGATCGAGCAACGACTCGTTAAAACAAAATGCCTGCACATCGAGTCAGCACAGTGCAGCGCGCTGACCAAACACCGCGTTTAGAAGCGGAAGTTCAACCACCCCATCACAAAGGTCGAATCGCCGTAGCCGGCTTTTTCCAGCGCTGGACCGGCCATCAGGTGCTCGGCGCGGAAGGTTACCGACCAGTTCGGATCGATGTTCCAGGTAGCGTTGATACGCGGCATGGTGCCGATGCGACGCTCGCCGGTGCTCTGGGTGCGTGCGTAGGCGCGCGCCTGGTTGTTGTAGATCGCATCGCTGGTGGTCTGGCGCCACAGGGTTTCCCATTCCAAATTCACGGTGAGCTTGGAGGTAGGCGAGAACGTGAATGTCGGCGCGGCAGTGACCAGGTTCACCGGGCCGAAGAACGTGGCCCAGCTGAAGTAGATCGTGTTGCCATAGAGAAAATTGTTATTGCGTAGCGTGCCGGTGCCGGACGTGCCGCCGCCGCCGGAGGCGATTTCGCTATGGAAGCCCAGGCGCGGCTTCCAGCCGCTGTCGCTCAGCGTCCACGCATTGGAGGTGCTGGCCATATACGCGCGCAGGTCGCGTCCGCCGAAACTGCCGCGCTGCACGGTCACGAACGAATCGGTGCGCAGCTTGCCCACGTTGCCCCACAGCCGCAGGCCGTAGTAGTTGCGATTTTCTTCAGCGGTCTGGCGGCCCCAGAGCTGATTGTCGTTGCGGAACTGGTAAAAGAACGGCTCCAGATACATCGGCTTGGCGGTCGGCAACCGATAGCCACCCACCACGCCGCGGAAATGCCGCGAGCGGTCGATGCGGTCGTCGCCCAATCCTTCGGTGCCATCCAGGTTGAAGTTGAAATCGAACACATCCACGCGGGTCTTTTCGCCGATGGCCCAGGCGCGCACACCGTTGAAGGTCACGAAGATATCGGTGTTGTCGCGCAGCGCCATCAATGTGGTCGGGCCGTCGACGAACACCTGACGGCCGACACGCAGGCCGGTGTCGGCGCCGCCGATGTTGCCCTTCACGTCGAAGAACACCTGTTGCAGGATCGCGTTGTTTTCCTGGGTGCCGGTCTTGGCGCCTTCGTTGCGTCCATCCAGGCTGCCGTGCGCCAGTTCCGTATACAGACGGAAGTGCTCGCCCACATGCAGGTCCGCACCGAAGAACGCGCGGAACAGGTACTGCTGCTGCGAATGGCTGCCGGGAATCAGACCGGGATTGGTGATGGTATTGCTGCGCACGCGCAGCTCGTTGCTGAGCGAGACGTAGACATCGCCCGACGCAGTGAGCGGGATGTACTTGAGCGGGTCGAACGGGCTCTTGCGCTTGGACGGATCCTTCAGATACGACCAGTCTTCGGCCCAGCGCACCTGCCACATGTTGCCGCCCTGCTTGGCGCCCCAGCCCCGCGCTTCGAGCGGATAGCCCTTGGCGGTGGCGGGCGCGGCGGTGACCGGCGGCTTGGCGGGTTCCGGCTGGGTCTGTTCGGCATTGGCCGGCGCCGGTTGTGTCTGCGCAAAGCCCAGTACCGGCAGCGCCAACCCGATCGCAAGGCACAGGCGCCGGGTGGCTCCAAAAGAAGTTTCAGCCATGGCCGGCTGCGCCAAGCGTGTCAATTGCATCGTGTTGCCCCATCGAAAAGTGAAAAACCCCTGAGCGAAACTTATCGGCACGGGGGACGTCGACTGTAGTAAAGCCGCGCCAGAAAGGCAGTAACCCAAAGGTTCTAAGCTCATGAACGCACTAGGGTTTGCGCAGGCGAGCGCTAGTGGAGCGGGGACTGGGGATTGGGCAGTGCGGATTCGCAACGGCGCCGATGCGGGATGCGGTGACTTCATTGCGATACCAACAATTGCTCAAGCGTGGCCGGCCGACCAAGCCTCGGCCTTGACCTTTGCGACTCATCGCTGCCGACTCCCCACTCCCCGCCCATGACTACCGGCACATTCGCTATAGCTAGGTTCTACATAGCATCACCTTCGACCTAGCGGAGATGACCGATGACCGAGCCGGATGTCCACCTACGCAAATTTCAGAAGGAGCTGAGCGCCGGCACCGTGTCGCTGGCTTTGCTGGCGGTGCTGGCCCAGGCCGACGAACCGCTGTACGGCTATCTGATCGCCAAGCGGCTCGAGCATCTGGAAGGCGTGCTGAGCGGCAAGCAGAGCGCCTTGTATCCGGTGTTGCGCAATCTGGAAGGGGCAGGACTGTTGGAAAGCCATATCGAGCCGTCCGCATCGGGGCCGCCACGCCGCTACTACCGCATTACCGACAGCGGGCGTGACTGCCTGCGCCAATGGACCGCCGCCTGGCGCGCCACCCGTGATTCCGTTGATTCAGTGCTGCAGGGGACACACCCATGATGACGACCTTACCGACACGTCCGTTGCCGACCACCATTGCCGACTACCTGCTGCAGCTGCGGCAGGCGCTGGTTGGTGCCGACCCGGCGATGATCCAGGATGCGCTTTACGACGCCGAAGAATATCTGCGCGCCGAGCTTGCCGAACAAAGCGGCAAGAGCGAAGCCGACGTCATTGCAGGGGTTGCCGCCAGCTACGGTGCGCCCGATGAAGTGGCCGAGATCTATCGCGAAACCGAGGTCACGGTCAGCCGCGCGTTGCGCCCGCCACTGCCGCCCAAGCGTCCTTCATTGATCGGCAAGTTCTTTGGCGTGGCCGCCGACCCGCGCACCTACGGCGCACTGTTCTACATGTTGCTGTCGCTACTCACCGGCGTGTTCTATTTCACCTGGGTGGTCACCGGGGTCAGCCTGTCGCTGGGCCTGTTGATCCTGATCATCGGCGTTCCGCTGCTGGTGCTGTTCTTCGGCTCGGTGCGCGTGTTGTCGCTGGTGGAAGGACGCATGGTGGAAACCCTGCTCGGGGTGCGCATGCCACGTCGCCCGCAACATCCGGGCGTGCAAGGCGGCTGGCTACAGCGCATCGCTGCGATGTTTACCGACCTGCGGACCTGGAGCACGCTGCTGTACTTCGTGTTGATGCTGCCGTTGGGCAGTGTCTACTTCACGCTGTTTACTACTCTGCTAAGCGTGTCGTTGACGCTCACTGCTGCACCGCTGGCGCTGTTCTTCGATCAAGGAATGTCCATCACCTGGGACGGACAGGTGATCGTGATGCCGCTGATGGTGGTGCCGTTGTCTCTACTGGGGGTGCTGTTGCTGTTCGTCACCCTGCATGCGGCACGCGGGATAGGCACGTTGCACGGCATGCTGGCCAAGCATCTGCTGGTCAAAAGCGGTGATGCGGAGGCGTGATGATCGAGAGTGGCGTGCAACACGCGCGTGGCCTTAGCGCAGCGCACTTTGCATGACACGGATTAAATTGCCTCTCGATTTTTCAGCATAAAAAAAATCCCCGGACATGCCGGGGATTTTTTGTTGTGCAGATCAGGCGCGCTTGCCGCGTTTGCGGATGGGGGTGACGGTGGCCGGGTCGCGGCTGCCGACCGGGTCTGCGTCATAGCGCGCAATGAACTCGCGCACCTGCGGGTAGACCACTTCGCGCCAACGACGGCCGCTGAAGATGCCGTAATGACCGGCACCTTCCACCACCAGATGGCGGCGGTGCGCCGCATCGATACCGGTGCACAGATCGTGCACCGCTTCGGTCTGGCCGAGGCCGGCGATGTCGTCCAGTTCGCCCTCGATGCTCAACAAGGCGGTGTTGCGGATCGCCGACGGCTTGACCAGCTGGCCGTCCACTTTCCACTTGCCCTGCGGCAGCAGGAAGTCCTGAAACACCACGCGAATCGTGTCCAGATAGTATTCGGCCGGCATGTCAAGCACGGCGTTGTACTCGTCGTAGAACTGCCGATGCGCCTGCGCATCCTGCAGATCGCCCTTGACCAGATCGGTGTAGAAATCCCAGTGCGACATCACGTGCCGATTGGGGTTCATCGACAGGAAACCGGCGTGCTGCAAAAAGCCTGGATACACCTGGCGGCCATGTCCCGGATACGGGAACGGCACGGTGTGGATCAGGTTGTTCTGGAACCACTCGATGCCGTTTTCCGTCGCCAGGTTATTGACCTGGGTGGGGCTGCGGCGTGCATCGATCGGCCCGCCCATCATCACCAACGAGCGCGGCGTGGGCTCGTCGTTGGTCGCCATCAACGACACAGCCGCCAACACCGGCACGGTGGGCTGGCACACGCTCACCACATGCAGGCGCTCGGCGCCGATATGGCGGATGAAGTCCTGGATATAGGTGATGTAGTCCTCGAGCCGGAACGCACCGGCTTCCAGCGGCACCATGCGCGCGTCCACCCAATCGGTCACATAGACCTTGTGGTTGCGCAGCAGGGTCCGCACGGTGTCGCGCAGCAGCGTGGCGTGATGGCCGGACAACGGCGCCACCACCAGCACGGCCGGTTGCTCCTTCATCTTGCCGATCAGCTCGACGTGGTCGCTGAAACGCTTGAAGCGCAGCAGGCGACAGAACGGCTTGCTCAGCACCTCGCGTTCGATGATCGGCAGCGAGTGGCCGTCGACCTCGACATCGTCCAGCGCCCAGGCAGGCTTTTCGTATTCCTTGCCCAGCCGATGGAACAGCTCATTGCTGGCCGCCATGCGTTCGGCGCCGGGAAGCGAGGCCCACAGACTGTCGGGGTCGGAAAACATCTTGGCGTTCGCCTGGGCCTGATGCACCCAGGGGGCTAGCAGATTGCGGGTCAGCTCATGCAGTTGATAAAGCATTCCACCCATCCGTGCGGTTTTGCTGCCGCGCAGCATACCGGGTTTGGCGCATTTGCACCTTAATGGGGCTCCGGACGGTAGACGCTGTCACAGAAGCTAGGGCAGGCGTAAGCAGCTTTAGCTGCCGCTGGTCGTGGTCTTTCGAGCGGCTTCGCACGGCTTGAAGACCGCGTTCGCCGGCGGGGTAAGCCTCTGTCTCCCTGCCGGAGAGGGGGGAGGGTACGGGCGAAGCCACATGTGCATCCAACTTGCTGTGGCTTCGTCCGTACCCTCATCCGCCCCTGCGGGGCACCTTCTCCCGGTGGGAGAAGGAGCAGCTCGCTGGGCTGGAAGATCGCGCTCGTCCGCAGGGTAACGGCGGGTCTGACAGGAGTAAGCCCTTCTCCTGCGGGAGATTGGTGAGGCTACGGAGCGACGCTACACACGATAACTGCCTCAAACAGCCAACGTTGCGTCAACCATGCTCCAGCGCCGACGCCTCACCTGCCAGCTGCGGCGACAACCAGCAATGCGAACCCAGCGCGGCGAAGCCGACGCTGGCAAAGCGTTTGCGATACCAGCGCGCCGGGCGTGGCTGGAAGCCGTCGTGGTCGCCTTCGAATGCGTCTTCCTGCGCAAAGGTCTCCAGAAACGCCACGCCTGCGCACATGTCGGCCAGCCCCGGCAGGCCCTGGTTGAATTCGCGCGTGGGCACGTAATGCAGCACGTCCGAGCAGATCAGCAGGTCCACCGGTGCGCAGGGACGTAGCCAGGCAAAATCGCCAAAGCGCGCAGGGTGGATCTGACGGCTGCGTCCGTAGCGCTGCAAGGCGTATGCGCTGCTGTCGAAGCCCAGGTAGCTGAGCTTGGGCCGCAGCGCCAGCAAGGGGGCGCGCCAGGCAGCTTCGCCGCAGCCAATATCCAGCACGCTGCGGATCGGCCGCTCCAGGTAGTACTCGGCCTGTGCGACGACGAGTGCGACCTTGCGTCGCAGCCGGGCCGGGTCGGCCAGCCCGGCATCGCGGTACCAGCGGCGGAAATACTGGGCGTCGTACTGTTTTTCGTCTGACTGCTGCATGGGGCTCAGCTGCTTTCGCGTGCGCGGATAGGTGAAAATGCGGGTCATCCTACGCGAGCCAGCGGAGCCAGCGCATGACCCTGTATTTGTGGATCAAGACCTTCCATCTGTTGTTCGTGATCGCCTGGATGGCAGCGGTGTTCTACCTGCCGCGCATTCTGGTCAACATCGCCGAAGCCGGCAGCGAACCCTCCGTGCGTGCACGGCTGGTGCTGATGGGCCGCCGCCTCTACAGGTTCGGACACAGCATGCTCGGTCTGGCGCTGCTGCTGGGCGCGGTGCTGTGGCAAGGCTACCGGGTGATACCGGATTTCCCCACGATGGTGACCGGCGGCTGGCTGCACGCCAAGTTGTTCGCGGTGGCACTGATCCTGGCGCACTACATCGTGGCCGGACGCTGGTTGAAGGGCGTGGATCAGGGTCGTGCGGTCCCGAGCGGTCGGGCGTTGCGCTTGTTCAACGAGGTGCCGGTGATTCTGCTGGTCGGCGTGATCTGGCTGGTGCTGGCCAAGCCTTTTTAAGCGGTGATGCGCGCAAGGCGGCGTGGAGCGGCTACCAAGACATGGCGAGCAGTGGTCCGGTAGGCGTGGACGGCGCGCCATGAGCAGGAGTGTCCGTGTGGTACAGGCCGCACCGCGCAGCAGCTGTGCCTGCCTGGCGAGGGGCGTAGTAGGGTTGCTAGCTGCCTCTTGGCGTCGCCTTGTCGCCTCGTCGGCATGTGCCAGGTGCTGAAGTCGCCGCGACGCAGGCACATCGACGGATGCCGATGCGTTCGCTGGAAAAAACACTGCTGGCTGGCGGAGCACTGCCTGCAGTGCAGCCGCGCGCTGCATGCCCTGCAGCGATCGCGCAGCACTTCCGGACAAGCAACACGATGCTCGTCATTGGCGATATCCCGCAGCGGAGCGCGATTGGCTTGCGCTCCATCTACGCAGCGAGTGCGCCAGCATCGCGACGGATAGGTGCACGCAAAACGCAGGCCTGACTCAGGCGATCGAACTCAGCTCGCTCAGACCCTTGCGCGCCTGATCGATCCAGCTGCGTTGCTCGCGCTGGTAATGTTTGGGCGAGGCCGCAGCGCGACGCACCACCTGGTCGAACACGGCCTTGGCTTCTTCCGGGCGCGCGGCGCGTTTTAGTAACTGCGCATAGCGCACGCGTGCTTCTTCGCCTGGGTAGCCCTGCACCAGCGTCTCGTATTCGTGCAGCGCTTCTTCGATGGTGCCGCTGCTTTCCACCGCGCGGGCGTACAGCAGATGCCCGTCATGTGAGCGGAAGTTGGGGTTCGCGGCGATCAAGGCATCCAGGGTCTGGCGTGCCTGCGCGGCATTGCCAAGACCGAACTGCGCCTGCGCCAGCCCCAGCATCAGGTCCGGGTCGTCGCGATAGAGGCCGCGCAATGCGCCTTCGTACACCTCTGCGGCCTGCGCATAGTTGCCCTGCTCAAGCAGCGTGCGTGCCAGCTGGCGGCGGTTTTCCGGGGTGTCGGAGACATCCAGTTTGCGGGCGGCATCGCGCTGGTCGCGCTGCGGGTCCAGCTTCCGGCGCACGCGCTGCAAACCACGCCGTGCGGTCGGGTCGTTACGCATGTCCGGGATGACCGCGACAAACGCGTAGATCAACACGGCCAGATACGAGAACGTCAGCAGGATCAAGATCCAGTACAGCGGCCGACCGCTGCGCACGACATGCACGCAGCAGGCGATTTGCAACACGATCGACAGAAGAATGAGTGGGCTCATGCCGGTAGGAGTCCTTGTCCTTAGTGCAAGTTCCTTAAGGCTCCGCCACGCGGAGCCGCAGGATTCAGTTTCCTTCGTAGGCGCCGTAGCTGCGCAGACGCTCGTAGCGTTGTTGCAGCAGTGCTTCGACCGGGATTTTCTCCAGCGCGTCCATCTCGTTGAGCAGCACGGCCTTCAGGCGCTTGCCCATCTGTTCGGGATTGCGGTGTGCACCGCCAGTAGGCTCGCGGATCACCTTGTCGACCAGACCCAGGCCCTTGAGGCGCTTGGCGGTGAGGCCGAGCTGTTCGGCGGCGTCCTTGGCCTTGCCCGCATCCTTCCACAGGATCGAGGCGCAGCCTTCGGGCGAAATCACCGAGTAGGTGCCGTACTCCAGCATCAGGGTGCGGTCGCCGACACCGATGGCCAGCGCGCCACCGGAGCCGCCTTCGCCGATTACGGTGCAGATCACCGGGACTTTCAGCTCGGCCATTTCCAGCAGGTTGCGTGCAATCGCTTCGGACTGGCCGCGTTCTTCGGCACCGATGCCCGGGTAGGCGCCGGGGGTGTCGATGAAGGTCAGCAACGGCAGACGGAAGCGCTCGGCTAGCTTCATCAGGCGCAGCGCCTTGCGGTAACCCTCCGGACGCGGCATGCCGAAGTTACGCGCCACCTTGGTCTTGGTGTCGCGGCCCTTCTGGTGCCCGATGATGACCACCGGGCGGCCGTCGATGCGGCCCAGACCGCCGACAATCGCCTTGTCGTCGGCGTAGGCGCGGTCGCCGGCCAGTTCCTGGAATTCGTCGCAGATGGTGTTGATGTAGTCCAGCGTGTAGGGGCGCTGCGGGTGGCGCGCCAGCTGCGAGATCTGCCACGACGACAGGTCGCGGAAGATCTGTGCGGTGCGCACGCGGGCCTTGTCGCGCAGCGCCCGTACCTCGGTCTCCACATTGACTGCAGGCCCGGTACTGGCGTTGCGCAGTTCCTGGATCTTGGCTTCCAGATCGGCGATGGGTTGCTCGAAGTCGAGGTAGTTAGGATTCATGCAATGGCGTCGTCAACGTAAGGCGGGGAGTGTAGCCGAATGCGTCCGATGGACCCGTACGGTGGGGTTGGGAGAGGAATCGGGAATGGGGAATGGGGAATCGGGAATGGGGAATCGGGAATCAGAGCAAGAAATCGGGGTTCGCTCTTGCGATTCCCCATTCCCGACTCCCCATTCTCACGCCCACGGTGGGCTGTACTTGATCTTCAACGTACGCACCGCCGGATCGGCGCGCAGGCTGTCCATCAGGTGCTGGTCGATGCGCACCGAGTTGCTGCCATTGAGGTCGAGCATGCCGGCCACGCCGCCGCCGGGCGCGCGCAACAGCAGGTCCAGACGCAGCGGCGTCTTGCCGGGTCGGTGCTTGGCCAGCAGGGCGTCGATGCGCTTGAAGGCCTGTTTTTCGCGCAGATCCAGGCGCAGCGACAGCCGTTGCGCATGCTCGGCGCAGATCTGCTCGTAGTCCCAGCATTGGCGAATACGCAGGCTGTAGCCGCCGTTGAATTCGTCCTCGCGCAGGCCGCCCTTGACGATCAGGATGCGGTCGCGGGTGAGCAGGTGGCCGAACTCGGCCATCGCATCGGAGAAGGCGCTGCATTCCACCCGCCCGCGGCCGTCTTCCAGCTGCACGAAGACCTGGCTGTCGCCCTTGCGGCGCACGCCGATCACCTGGCCGGCCAGAATGGCGCTGACTTCCGGGCGCCAGGCGCGTTTTTCGCCATCGCCGCCACCCCCGCCGCCGCCGCGTTGTTGCGAGGCCAGGATCTTTTCCAGCGACCCAAGATCGCAGCCGACCAGCTCGCGGACTTCGTCGCGGTGCGGGTCGAACGGGTGACCACTGAGATAGAAACCCAGCGTTTCGCGCTCGCCGGTGAGCAATTGGCCCAGCGGCCATTCCTTGCTTTCGGGCAGGTCCAGACGCAGCGCCGGCGCACGCGTATCTGCGCCGCCGAACAGTGAGTTCTGGCCGGAAGCGCGTTCGCGCGCCATCTGCTCGGTCGCCTTCATCACTTCCGGCAATTGCAGCATCAGCGAGGCGCGGTTGCTGCCCAGGCCATCCATCGCGCCGGCATTGATCATCGCTTCCAGCGTGCGGCGGTTGAGCTTTGCGGTGCCTACGCGCGTGCAGAAATCCAGCAACGTGGTGTACGCGCCGCCGCGTTGGCGCTCTTCGACAATCGCCTCGCATGCGCCGTGGCCAACGCCCTTGATCGCGCCCAGACCATATTGAATGGTGTCCGGGGTGGCGGCCTCGAACATGTAGGCCGATTCGTTGACGCGCGGCGGCTTGACGGTGAGGCCGAGGTTGCGCACTTCATCGAGAAAGCCGACCACCTTGTCGGTGTTGTCCATGTCCGAGGACAGCGTCGCGGCCATGAATTCGGCCGGGTAATGGCGTTTCAGCCACGCGGTCTGGTAGCTGACCAGCGCGTAGGCGGCGGCGTGCGACTTGTTGAAGCCGTAGCCGGCGAACTTCTCCATCAGGTCGAAGATTTCATCGGCCTTGGCCGCGCTCACGCCGCCCTTGGCCGCACCTTCGCGGAAGATCTCGCGGTGCTTGGCCATTTCGGCCGGCACCTTCTTGCCCATCGCACGACGCAACAGGTCGGCGCCGCCCAGCGAATAATCGCCGACGATCTGCGCCATCTGCATCACCTGCTCCTGATACACCATGATGCCGTAGGTGTCTTTCAGGATCGCTTCGGTGCGCGGATCCGGGTAGATGATCTCCTGCTGGCCGTGCTTACGCGCGTTGAAGTCCGGGATCAGGTCCATCGGGCCGGGGCGGTACAGCGACACCAGCGCGATCAGGTCTTCGAAACGGTCCGGGCGCGCGTCCTTGAGCAGGCGGCGCATGCCCGAGGATTCGAACTGGAACACCGCACCTGTATTGCCCGAGGCGAACACGCCCTTGTAGGTGGGCACGTCGTCGAGCGGAATGGTGGTGATGTCGACCGGGTCGATGCCGGCGCGCGCGTGGCGCACGTTGATCGCCTTGACCGCCCAGTCGATGATGGTCAGCGTGCGCAGGCCGAGGAAGTCGAACTTCACCAGGCCCACCGCTTCGACGTCGTCCTTGTCGAACTGGGTGACCGGATTCTTGCCGCGGCCGTCTTCGTCGTGTTCGGCGAACAGCGGGCAGAACTCGCTCAGCGGTTCGGGCGCGATCACCACGCCGCCGGCGTGCTTGCCGGCGTTGCGGGTGAGGTCTTCGAGCTGGCGCGCCAGGTCCATCAGGTCGCGTACGTCGTCTTCGACCTGATAGCGCTGGATCAGATCCGGCGAGGCCATCTCCGAATCCTTGCCTTCGCCCATCGCATCCTTGAGCGTGATGCCCAGGATGTTGGGGATCAGCTTGGCGACGCTGTCGACCAGACCATAAGTGAAGCCAAGCACGCGCCCGGCGTCGCGCACCACCGCCTTGGCGGCCATGGTGCCGTAGGTGATGATCTGGCTGACCCGCTCGCGGCCGTACTTGCGCGCCACGTAGTCGATGACTTCGTCGCGGCGATCCATGCAGAAGTCGATGTCGAAGTCGGGCATCGACACGCGCTCTGGATTCAAGAAGCGCTCGAACAGCAGGTTGTACGGCAGCGGGTCCAGATCGGTGATCTGCAGTGCCCAGGCCACCAGCGAACCGGCACCGGAACCGCGGCCCGGGCCGATCGGGATGCCCTGATTCTTGCCCCACTGGATGAAGTCGGCGACGATCAGAAAGTAGCCGGGGAAGCCCATCTTGATGATGGTGTCCAGCTCGAATTCGAGCCGGTCGACATAGTCCTGGCGGGTCTTGCCGGGCGCGATCGGGCTCTTTTCCAGGCGCGCGGCCAGACCGTCGCGCGACTGGCTGCGGATCCAGCTGTCCAGGGTCTCGTCTTCGGGCACCGGATAGGCGGGCAGGAAGTAGGTGCCCAGGCGCATCTCGATGTTGCAGCGCTGCGCCAGCGCATGCGTGTTGTCGATCGCATCGGGCACGTCGGCGAACAGCGCGGCCATTTCATCGCCGGACTTCAGGTACTGCTGGTCGCTGTAGTCGCGCGGGCGCTTGGGGTCGTCCAGCACGCGGCCGGAGGAAATGCACACACGCGCTTCGTGCGCATTGAAGTCGCTGGCATACAGAAAGCGCACATCGTTGCTGGCCACCACCGGCAGCCCGCGCACGCCGGCGGCATGCAGGGCGAACTGGTTGAAGCGTTCTTCGCCCTCGCGCCCGGTGCGGGTCAGCTCCAGGTGCAGGCCATCGCCGAACACGCGTTGCCAGTCGGCGAGCTGTTGCTCGGCCAGATCGGCGCGGCCCTCGGAAAACAGGCGGCCGGCCAGGCTGTCGCGGCCGGCCAGGGCGAACAGATTGGCATGCCCGGCCTGCAGCCATTCCGGGTGGATTGCCACGCCGCCTTCGGGGCGGTGGCCTTCCATCCAGGCGCGCGTCAGCAGCCGCGACAGGCTCAGGTAGCCCTCGCGGTCGCGGCACAGCAGGGTCATGCGCCAGGGCGTCATGTCCGGGGTGGCGATCATCACGTCGGCGCCGGCAATCGGCTTGATGCCGACGCCTTCGGCGGCCTTGTAGAACTTGACCAGCGCGAACAGGTTATTGAGGTCGGTGACTGCCAGGGATGGCATGTCGAGCTCGACCGCGCGGCTCAGCAGGTTGGCCTGCTTGGCCTTTTTCGGGTCAGCCTGATCCGGTTTCTCGGGCACGCGGATAGTGGAATCCGCCAACGAGAACTCGGTGTGGACGTGCAGATGGACGAAACGGGAAGTGGACATGCGAGACCGGAATAATGCGCGGTCAGGGTACCGGCGGGGGCGGGGACGAACAAGGCTTGACAGGTGGGTGCGGGACGCGGGATCCGGCAGCAGGGGGCCGGGAAAGCGCTGAATCGCCAGCTGCCGGGGCCTTGGGGAGGCATTTGGCTGATGAGGAATTCAGGTTCTTTGCGGGTAGAACGATCCATGTCTGCAACTCCAGCGACGGATTGCACAATGTGCAGATGTTCCGATCACAGGTCCCGAGGAGAAACCAAACCAACGGTGCCAGAACGCCCGCCGCCTATGGCCGGACAACCAGCTCCACGACCTGCAGCTGTTGCGGGTCGCCGCTCCCGGGTCCCGGGTCCCGGCTTTCACGGCCTTCCAGCGCCAGCCGCACCGGCGCAAAGCTGCGGCGATGCTGCGGACACGGCCCATGGGTGCGCAGCGCGGTCAGATGCACCGGCGTGGCATAGCCCTTGTGCTGGTCGAAGCGGTATTCCGGATGCTGCGCGTGCAGTTCGTGCATCAGCCGATCGCGGGTGACCTTGGCCACGATCGAAGCGGCCATGATGGCGCGGTCCAGCGCGTCGCCGCCGATCAGCGCCTCGGCCGGGCAGGGCAGTCCCTTGGGCACACGGTTGCCGTCGATGCGCGCAAACCCGGCCACGTGCGCCACGCCTTCCACCGCCCGCCGCATGCCCAGCATGGTGGCCTGGTAGATGTTGATGCGGTCGATTTCTTCGCTGTCGATCAACACCACCGACCACGCCAGCGCCCGGTCGACGATGCGCGCATACAACTGCTCGCGGCGCTCGGCGCTGAGCTGCTTGGAATCGTCCAGCCCGTTGATGCGCGGTTTGCTCGGGTCGAACACCACCGCCGCCACCGCCACCGGCCCGGCGAGCGGCCCCCGGCCTGCTTCGTCGACGCCGGCGATCAAGAGCCGGGATTGGGGATTGGGCATTTGGGATTGGCCGAACAACGGCGATTGGCGTTGTTCGGCGTTCTCGCCCAAGGGCAATGTGGATGGAGCAGCGATTTTCATGCCGTGGCTCCTGACGAATCCCGACTCCCCACTCTCGAATCCCCGCCCTCAAGCAGCTCTGCCACCGCATCGGCTGCGCGTGCGGAGGCGTCGCGGCGGAGTTCGGCGTGCAGGGCCAGATAACGCGGTTGCAGGGCGGCGACCTTGTCCGGGTGCTTGAACCAATCCAGCAGCGCCACGCACAGCCGTTCCGGAGTGCAGTCGTCCTGCATCAGCTCGGGGGCGAGGTCGGCGTTGGCCAGGATGTTGGGCAGCGCGTAGCGGTTGACCTTGAGCAAGCCCAGTGTCTTGACGATGCGATAGGTCAGTGGCGCGACCTTGTAGCCGACCACCATCGGCCGCTTGACCAGCATCGCCTCCAGCGTGGCGGTGCCCGAGGCCAGCAGCACCACATCGGCGGCCAGCATGGCGGTGCGCGCCTGGCCGTCGAGCAGGTGCGAGCGCATCACCGGCAACGAACTGCGCGACAGCTGTTCGGCCAGCAACTGCTTGCAGCCCGGATTGGCGGCGGGGACCAGCACATGCAGATTGGGCAGGTGCTCGGAGACCAGCCAGGCGGCCTGGAAGAAGGTGTCGCCCAGCTTGCTGATCTCGCCATGCCGGCTGCCCGGCAGCACCGCCAGCACGGTGCTGGAGGCGGAAATTCCCAATGTGGCGCGGGCCGCCTCGCGGTCGGCCTTGTAAGCGATGTCGTCGGCCATGGGGTGACCAACAAAGCGCGCATCCACGCCGTGCTTGGCGTAGATCGGCGGCTCCATCGGGAACAGACACAGCACCAGGTCGGCGCTGGCGCCGATCTTCTCGGCACGTTTCTCGCGCCATGCCCACACCGATGGGCTGACGTAGTGCACGGTGCGAATGCCGCGCTGCTTGAGCCAGCGTTCGACCGGCAGATTGAAATCCGGCGCATCGATGCCGATGAACACGTCCGGCTTCCACGCCAGCACGCGCTCGCGGAAGGCGCGGCGCAGCTTGAGCAGGCGCGGCAGATGGCGTAGTACTTCGGTCAGCCCCATCACCGCCAGCTCGCTTGCATCGAACCAGGTCTGGCAACCGGCACCGCGCATCGCATCGCCACCGATACCCGCGAATTCCGCATCGGGATACCGCAGCCGCAACTGCGCAATCAGCCCGGCGCCCAGGATGTCGCCGGAGGCTTCGCCGGCGATCAGGGCAATGCGGGGCGCGCGCTTGCGCGCGCCGGGAATCGGGAGTGGGGAATGGGGAATCGGTCGTGCAGTCGGAACGCTGCCGGCCGACGGGCCGTTGCGCTGGCCGTCCACGATTCCCGATTCCCGATTCCCGATTCCCGTCATCGCAGCAACGGCCTTTCTGCCGCTTCGATGAACTCGAGCATGCCGCGGACGTCTTCGCTGTCCTTGGCTTGTTCGGCCAGTTGCAGCTTGGCGTCGGCCAGCGGCAGGCCGGCGACGTACAGCGTGCGGTAGGCGCGCTTGATCGCGGTGATGCGCTCGGCATCGAAGCCGCGACGCTTGAGGCCTTCGCTGTTGATGCCGCGCGGGCGGCCCAGCGACTCGCTGCCGACCATGGTGAACGGCGGCACGTCGCCGTTGGTCAGCGCGCCCATGCCCAGGAAGGCGTGCGCGCCGATACGGCAGAACTGATGCGCACCGGCAAAGCCGCTGATGATCACGTAATCGCCCACGGTGACGTGGCCGGCCAGCGTGGTGTTGTTGGAGAACACGCAGTGGTTGCCGACATGGCAGTCGTGCGCCACATGCGTGTAGGCCAGCATCCAGTTGTCGTTGCCGACCACGGTGATGCCGCCGCCGCCGCCGGTGCCGCGATTGATGGTGACGAATTCGCGGATCACGTTGCCGTCGCCGATCGTAAGCTCGGTACGCTCGCCGGCGTACTTCTTGTCCTGCGGTTCGCCGCCGATCGCCGCATGCCCGATGAAGCGGTTGTTGCGGCCGATCCGGGTCGGGCCGTGGATCGAGCAATGCGGCCCCACCTCGGTCCCGGCACCGATGTGGACATCGGCGCCGATCAGGCAGAACGCGCCAACGCGCACATCGTCGGCCAGTTGCGCCGACGGGTCGATGACGGCGGTGGGATGAATCAAAGGTGTCGAATCACGCATCGTGTCTCACTCCGGGAGCGGGTCATTACCTGGCGCCGGCGCACATCACCTCGGCACTGGCCACAATTTCGCCGTTGACCTTGGCCTCGCCATAGAAGCATCCCACATTGCGGATCAGGCGCTTCATCTGCACCTCCATGATCAGCACATCGCCGGGGACCACCTGCTTGTTGAAGCGCGCATTGTCCACCTTGACCATGTAGAACAGCTGGGACAACGCATCGCGGCCCAGGCCGAGCTGGGTCATCACGCCACCGACCTGCGCCAGCGCTTCGATGATCAACACGCCCGGCATCACCGGACGGTTCGGGAAGTGGCCCTGGAAGAACGGCTCGTTGATGCTGACGTTCTTCTGCCCGACGATGCGCTTGGCTTCCAGGTCCAGTTCGATGACCCGATCGACCAGCAGAAACGGGTAGCGGTGCGGGATCAGCGTCTGGATCTGGTTGACGTCGATCGGCAGCTCGTAAACGGGGTAACTCATGCGTTCTCCTTGCCCACAGCCAGGATGCGCCTTGCCAGCGCATCGAGTTGTTTGAAGCGCGCGGCATTCTTGCGCCACGTGCGATTGTCGGTGAGAGGGGTGCCAGACGAATATTCGCCCGGCTCATGGATGGAATTGCGCACCACCGACTTGCCGGTGATCACGACCTTGTCGCAGATCTCCAGGTGGCCGACCACGCCGACATGCCCGCCGAGCAGGCAATAGCGGCCGATCTTGGCGCTGCCGGCAATGCCGGTGCAGCCAGCGATCGCGCTGTGCGCGCCGATCCGGCAGTTGTGGGCGATCTGCACCAGGTTATCCACGCGCACGTCTTCTTCCAGCACGGTGTCTTCCAGCGCACCGCGGTCGATGCAGGTGTTGGCGCCAATCTCGCAGTCGTCGCCGATCACCACGCCGCCCAGCTGCGGCACCTTGATCCAGTGGCCGGCATCCATCGCCAGGCCGAACCCATCGGCGCCGATCACCGCGCCGGGATGAATCCGCACGCGTTTGCCCAGCCGCACCCGGGTGACCAGGGTGACGCGGGCGATCAGCTCGCTGCCATCGTCCACCACGCAGTCTTCGCCGATGATGCTGCCGGTGCCGATGATGCAGCCATCGCCCACGCGGCTGCGCGCACCGATGCTGACGAACGGTCCGACATGCGCGCCAGGCGACACCTGTGCGCTGGGGTCGATCACCGCCAAGGGATGAATGCCGGGCTCGCGCACCGGCGCCACATCGAACAACGCCGCGATCTTGGCGAATGCGGTGTACGGGTCCTTGGCAACCAGCACGGTGCTGTGCGCCGCCTCGGCGTCCTCGGCGCGCACCACCACCACGGCAGCCTGCGTGTCAGCCAACTGCGGCCGATAGCGCGGGTTGGACAGGAAGCTCAGCTGGCCCGCTCCGGCGTGCGCCAGCGTCGCCACCCCGGTGACCTCGGTCGCGCCGTCGCCCGCGACGGTCAGACCAAATTGTTCGGCAATCGCACTGGCAGTCAGGGGCATCAGGTGAACCTCGCGTAAACAGTAAGTGGCTGTTTTTACGGAAAAAAAACATCGCCAAAAATTCGCTAAACAGTCAGGCGTATCTGTTGCCTGGCCGCAACCGAGCGGCTAACCCAGGAAGAAGCATATGAAAACTCTCCTCTCCATGTTCGCAGGCGTGGTCCTGTTGGGCGCAGTCAGCAGCGCCTCGGCCGATGATTTCGCGCAGGAGCGTGCCGACGCTCATAGCTTCTGGGACCAGCAGGTCCAGTGTGTGGATACATCCGATTGGAGCGGGACGGCGACCTGTCTGAGCACGTTGTTCCAGAGCTACTTCTGAGCCTGTAACACCTCAGGCATGACAGACAAACAATGGCGGCCCGACCAGTCGGGCCGCCATTGTTTTGCGTGCGTCTTAGAACTGGCCGCCGAAGGTGAACTGCAGGCGCTCGATCTCGTCGTTGTCTTCCTTCTTCAGCGGGAACGCGTAGCTGATCGAGATGGGGCCGACCGGGGCGCGCCACAACAGCGCCACACCGGTGGAGGCGCGCAACTCGTTGGCCTTGAAGTTGTCCACGCCGTCGTACACGTTACCGAAGTCGAAGAACGCCGAGATGCGCGCCGACGGGCTGTCGAACAGCTTCGGGAAGTACATTTCCACCGAGCCGACGGTCTTGAACGACCCACCCAGCGGCTGGCCGCGGTTGAAGCCGTTGATCGGCTCCGAGCGCGGACCCAGGGTGTTGTCTTCGAAGCCGCGCACCGAGTTGGTACCGCCGGCGTAGAAGTTCTCGTAGAACGGCAGGCCGGTCGCAGTGATGGTGCGCGAGGTGCCATTGGGGCCGGCCACTACGCGTGTGCTGTCGTTGCCATAGCTATCGCCGTAACCCAGCTCGAAGCGCGTGTTCAACACCAGCGCCGGGATGATCGGCCAGTAGTTGGAGATCTGGTAGTTGAGCTTGTAGTACTCGACCGTGGAGCCAGGCAGGGTGGTTTCCAGGCCGACGCGCTGGTACATGCCGCGGGTCGGCATGAAGAAGTCGTTGCGGGTGTCGCGCGCCCAGCCCAGCTCGCTGCGCCAGGCATGGAAGGTGCGCGTGCCGATCGCATCGATGTAATCGACGATCGCCTGCGGCGTGGTGCCCGGGAACGTGGTGATCTGGTTGCTGTCGATGCCGATCATTGCCGAGACGGTGTCGTTCTCGGTGATTGGCACGCCGAACACCACCTGCGCCGAGCCGTTCTTGCTGTTGAACTGCGCGGTGTTGAAGTCCGAGTAATCCAGCGAGCGCCACGACAGGTTGTAGCCCAGCGACACGCCATCGTCGGTAAAGAACGGGTTGGTATAGGAGAACGCGTAACGCTGCTGGAAGGTGCTGCGCGAGGCTTCCACCGCCACCCGGTTACCGCCGCCCAGGAAGTTGTTCTGCGACAACTGCACCGAGGTGGTCACACCGAAGCTTTGCGAGTAACCCAGGCCGAACACGAAGCTGCCGGAAGTGGTTTCCTTGACGTCGTAGATCACGTCCACCTGGTCGTTGCTGCCAGGCACCGCCGGGGTCTCCACGTTCACCGACTCGAAGTAGCCCAGGCGCTGCAGACGGATCTTGGAACGGTCGATCGCGGCCTGCGAGTACCAGGTGTTCTCGAACTGGCGCATTTCGCGGCGCAACACTTCGTCGGAGGTGCGGCTGTTGCCCTTGTACAGGATCCGGCGCACGGTCACGCGCGGGCCCGGCACCACCTGCAGGTTTACCGCAACGGTGCGGTCCTCGCGGTTCGGCGTCGGAAGCGGGTTGACCTTGGCGAACGCGTAACCGACGTTGCTCAGCGTGTTGGTGATCGCATCGGAGGTGTATTCCAGCAACGCGCGCGAGAAGATATCGCCGGCCTTGGGAATCACCAGACGCTCGATGTCGGCCTGCGGCAGCACGGTGTCGCCGGTGACCTTGATGTCGGAAATCTTGTACTGCTCGCCCTCGGTGACGCCGGCGCTGACGAACATGTCGCGCTTGTCGGGGCTGATCGCCACCTGGGTGGAGTCGATGCTGAAGTCGACATAGCCACGGTCCAGGTACCAGGAGTTGAGCTTCTCCAGGTCGCCGGACATCTTTTCCTTGGAGTACTGGTCGTCGCGGCGGTACCACGAGGCCCAGTTGTGCTCCTTGGATTCCCAGTTCTCCAGGATGTCTTCGTTGGCGAACTTTTCGGTACCGATCAGGTTGACGTGACGGATCTTCGCCGCCTTGCCTTCCTTGATCGCGATGGCCACATCGACGCGATTACGGTCCAGCGGGCTGACGGTCGGAGTGATCTCGACGTTGTACTTGCCGCGGTTGTTGTACTGACGGGTCAGTTCCTGGGTCACGCGGTCCAGGCTCAGGCGATCGAAGGTGCCGCCTTCGGTCAGGCCGATATCGCCCAGGCCTTTGAGCAGCTCTTCGGACTTGATGTCCTTGTTGCCGGTCACGGTGAGCTTGTTGATCGCCGGGCGTTCCTTGACCGTGATCACCAGGATGTTGCCCTGGCGGTCCAGCTGCACGTCTTCGAAGAAGCCGGTGCGGTACAGCGCCCGGATCGAGTCGGCCACCTTGGTGTCGTCCACGGTGTCGCCGCGGTTCACCGGCAGATAGGTGAACACGGTGCCGGAAGCGATGCGCTGCAGGCCGTCGACGCGGATGTCGCTGGCAACGAACGGCTCTGCGGCCAGGGCAACGGCTGGCAGGCTGAGGCCGGCGGCAAGAGCGAGGGCAAGCAGGCGGCGAGTGGGAAGACGCGTCATGTCACATCCGGTTGGAGTCGATTTCGGGTGTTGCTGGATGCCGACGTATGACGACGACAACAGGCGGAAAGAGTGGAGCAATTTCATCGTGGAACCAGGCCGAGGATGTCGTTGTAGAACGCCAGTCCCATCAACCCGGCCAGGACCGCCAGGCCGACATATTGCCCGGCAATCATGGCCCGTTCGCTGATCGGGCTGCCCTTGACCAACTCAATAAGGTAATACAGCAGATGCCCACCGTCCAAGATCGGGATGGGCATCAGGTTGATGATCGCCAGGCTGAGCGACAGCAAGCCCAGAAAATACAGGAACCAGTCGAGCCCGCGTTCGGCCGAAGCGTTGGCTGCGCGCGCAATCGTGACCGGGCCGGAAATGTTCTTGACCGAGGCCTGGCCGGTCAGCATGCGCTTCATCATGCCCAGCGAATCGGCGGTCATTTTGCCGGTTTCGCGGATGGCTGCCGGCACCGCAGCGAAGATGCCGTACTGCTGGCGACTATCGTATTCCGGCGCCGGCGCGGCGGCGGGGCGGACCCCGATCATCCACTGGCCTTGCGGCGATTTGCGCGGTGCGATTTCCAGCGCCAGGCGATCTTCGCCGCGCGCCACTTCGATCATGCCCGGCCCACCGTGTGCGCCCAGCGCCTGTACCTGCGGAATGATGTCCTGGGCCGAGCGGATCGGCTGGCCATCGATGGCCACGATGCGATCGCCCGGCTTGAGCAGGCCGTCGGCCACCGAACCTGGCACCACTTCGGCAATCACCGGCGGCTGCAACATGAATTGCCAGCCGATGCCGGCCAGCGATGCCACACGGCGCTCGTCGAAACCGACCGGCAACTGCGAAAGACGCAAGGTGTGCTCACTGTTGCCGCCACCCTCGACGGCGGTGCGCAGCTGGATATCGCGCCGATCCATGGCCGCAGTGGTGAGCTGCATGCTGGCATCGCTCCAGCTGCTCACGCTGCGTCCGTCGATGCGCACGATGCGCTCGTCCGGTGTCAGCCCCGCTTCGGCGGCCAGACCATCGGCGCGGCCCACGGTGGCCGAATAATCCTGCTTGCCGACCACGAACATCGCCCACAGCATCGCCATGCACAGCAGCAGATTGGCGATGGGGCCGGCAGCAACAATCGCGATACGCTGCCACACCGTCTTGCGATTGAATGCCTGATCGAGTTCGGCCGGGTGTACGTCGCCTTCGCGCTCATCGAGCATCTTGACGTAGCCACCCAGCGGGATCGCCGCCACCACGAACTCGGTGCCGTGGCGGTCGCGGCGCATCCACAGCGGCTTGCCGAAGCCCACCGAAAACCGTAGCACCTTGACGCCGCAGCGGCGCGCGACCCAGAAGTGTCCGAATTCGTGGAACGTCACCAATAGACCCAGGCTGACGATCATCCACCAGACCGAACCGATGAAATCACCCATGGATGCAACTCGGCTGCGTGGATCGATCAAGCATGATGGGCGTAGTTGGCGAGGGCGCGTTCAGTGATTTGCCGGGCTTGCGCATCGGCAAAAAGCAGGGTGTCGAGGGAGTCGGCATTGTGCCGTGAGAGCGTTGTCAGCGTGTGTTCGACCAACGCAGGGATCGCTAGGAAACCTATCTGGCCCTGAAGAAACGCTGAAACAGCCACTTCGTTGGCCGCGTTCAGGATCGCCGGCGCGGTTCCGCCGGCGCGCAAAGCTTCCCAGGCCAGGTGCAGGCAGGGGAATGCATCGGTGTCGGGCGCCTCGAAATCCAGTCGGCCCTGTTGCAGCAGATCCAGTCCCGCCACGCCCGATTCCACCCGTTCCGGCCATGCCAGACCGACCGCCAGCGTGGTGCGCATGTCCGGCAGACCAAGCTGGGCCAGGGTGGAGCCGTCGACGAATTCCACCAGCGAATGCACCAGGCTTTGCGGGTGTACCAGCACGTCGATCTGCTCGCCGGGCAGGCCAAACAGATGATGCGCCTCGATGACTTCCAGGCCCTTGTTCATCAGGGTGGCCGAGTCCACCGAAATCTTCGGGCCCATCGACCACTTCGGGTGCGCAACTGCCTGCGCAGGCGTCACTGCCGCCAGCGCGGTGCGATCCCAGCCACGGAACGGGCCGCCGGACGCGGTCAGAACCACCCGACGCACGCCGCGACTGGCGTCGCACGAGCGCAGGCATTGAAAAATGGCGCTGTGTTCGCTGTCGATCGGAATGATTTCCGCGCCCGCCGCAGCAGCGGTGCGGGTCAGCAACTCGCCGGCCAGCACCAGCGATTCCTTGTTGGCCAGCAGCAGGCGCTTGCCGGCGCGGGCGGCGGCCAGGGTCGACGGCAGGCCGGCGGCGCCCACGATGGCAGCCACCACGGTGTCGCAAGCATCGCTGCCGGCCAGCGCATCCAGCGCCGCGGTGCCGGCGTGCGCCTGGGTGGCGAGGCCGGCGGCACGCAAACCGTCACGCAGGGCCGGGTACAGCGCCTCGTCGGCAATCACCGCATGCGCAGGCCGATGCGTGGCGCACAGCGCCAGCAAGGCGTCGACCTGGCGGCCCGCAGACAGCACGCTGGCGCGCAGCCGCTCGGGATGGCGGGCGATCACGTCCAGTGCCGACGTACCGATCGAGCCGGTCGCGCCGAAGATGGCGACCTGGCGGGGAGAAGAGCCAGCCATGCTTAGAATCCGAGAATTTCCTTGCCGAGTACGAACACCGGCAGGGCGGCGAGCACGCCATCGATGCGATCCAGTACGCCGCCGTGGCCGGGAATCACCGTGCCCGAGTCCTTGGCGCCGGCGTGGCGCTTGAGCAGGCTCTCGAACAGATCGCCGAGCACCGACGCCAGCACCGCCACCGCCGCGACCAGGACCAACTGCGGCACATGCGCCAGGGTCAGTCCGGCCAGCCAGCCGAAGGCGCAGGCCACCGCGATGCCGGCAACCATTCCGCCGAGCAGGCCTTCGATGGTCTTGTTCGGGCTGATGCGCGGCGCCAGCTTGTGCTTGCCGAACGCACGTCCGGCGAAATACGCACCCGAGTCGGCCGCCCAGACCATGGTCAGGGCGGTCAGCAGCCACAGGTTGCCCTTGTCCGGGTTGGCGTGCAGCAGCACCAGCGCAGCCCAGGCGGGAAGCACCGCCAGGGTGCCGGCCGCCAGTTTGAGCGCGCGCGCCTGACCGTTGCCATGATCGGCACCGAAGGTGAAAAAGCGCAGCCACAGCAGCGCCAGCACCCACCAGGCCACACCCACCAGGGCGGCGATCTGGAACAGCACCATCGAGCCGGCCGACGCCCACACCATCAGCACCATCAGCAGCAGATTGAGCATCAGCAGCACGGTGCGCGGCAGGCTGTCGTCGATCCCGGAGAGCTTGAGCCACTCCCATAGGCCGGTCAGGAACAGAATCGCTGCCAGCGCCGCCAGCCATTGGGTGGGCAGCAGCACGATCGCGCAGATGGCGAGCGGCGCCATGATCAGCGCAGCAATCACGCGGGTCTTGGTCATGCGGAGGAGATCTCCGTCGCCTTGTCGGCGATCTGGGCACTGGTCAGGCCAAAGCGGCGTTCGCGCCCGGCATAGTCGTCCAGCGCCTGCTGCAGCACGCCGGCATCGAACTCCGGCCACAGGGTTTCGGTGAACCACAGCTCGGTGTAGGCCAGCTGCCAGAGCAGGAAATTGCTGATGCGGGTATCGCCACCGGTGCGGATGAACAGATCCGGCGCCGGCAGGTCGGACAGCGCGACGCGGCTGGACAGCAGGGCCTCGTCAATCTGATGCGGTTGCAGGCGGCCGGCCGCCACCTCTTCGGCCAGCGCACGTGCCGCCAGCGCGATGTCCTGGCGGCCGCCGTAACTTGCCGCGATGCTGAGCACCAGGCGCGCATTGCCCGCGGTGGTGCGTTCGGCAGCGGCCATGCGGTCGCGTAACGGCGCAGCGAAGCGATTGCGCTCGCCGATGAAACGCACCTGCACGCCACGCCGTTGCAGTTCTTCGACCTCGCGGTCGAGCGCATGCAGGAACAGCTTCATCAGCGAATCGACTTCCTCCTGCGGGCGGCCCCAGTTTTCACTGGAGAACGCGAACAGGGTCAGCGCCGACACGCCCTTTTCCAGGCAGAAATCGATGGTGCGGTTGACCGCCCGCGCACCGGCGCGATGGCCGATCATGCGCGGACGTCGCCGACGCTGCGCCCAACGCCCGTTGCCATCCATGATGATGGCAATGTGGCGCGGTATCGCGTCGGTAGAAGGGACTGGATGCATGGCAGGCGATGCTACGATCAGACCGTCATCAATTCCTGTTCCTTGCCCTTGACGACCTCATCCACATCCTTGATGGCCTTGTCGGTCAACTTCTGGATGTCGTCTTCGGCGGCACGGGCTTCGTCTTCGGTGACCTTCTTGTCTTTCAGCAGATCCTTGACCTGCTGATTGGCATCGCGACGGATGTTGCGGATGGCGACCTTGCTGTCTTCGCCTTCGCCATGCACGGACTTGCTGAGCTCCTTGCGGCGCTCCTCGGTCAGCGGCGGCAGGTTGAGACGGATCACGGTGCCCACCACGGTCGGGGTCAGGCCCAGGTCCGAGGCGTACAGGGCTTTTTCCACGTCCTTGATCATGCCCTTGTCGAACAGGCTGATCACCAGCGAGCGGCCTTCGGACACGCTGATGCTGGCAACCTGATTGAGAGGAGTGTCGGTGCCGTAGGCCTTGACCTTGATGCCGTCCAGCAGCGCCGGCGAAGCGCGGCCGGTACGCACGGTGGTCAGTGAATGGCGCAGAGCATCGATGCTCTTGGTCATGCGCGCCTGCGCGTCTTGTTTGATCTGGTTGAGCATCGCCGGAATCCGTGTGGAGCTGAATCCGGGGATTATAGCCGGGACTGGGGTTTCACGACTCGCCGGCCCGCATGAGCCGGCGCAGCCGGTTCACCTGCCTGGCGCGTTCACGCCAGGCGCTGCGATGGATCGGGCACGAGCGGAGCGCCCGATCCACGCTGTGACGAATCACAAATCCCGATTCTCCAATCCGAAAAACTCAGCTACGGCCCTGCACCAAGGTACCGATCTGCTCGCCGCGCAGGATGCGCAGCAGCACGCCGGGCTCGCTCATGCCGAAGATGCGCAGCGGCAGATCGCTGTCGCGTGCCAGCGCAAAGGCGGCGGTGTCCATCACTTCCAGGCCCTGCATGATGACTTCGTCGTAGGTCAGACTGTCGTAGCGCACCGCATCGGTGTGCTTCTTCGGGTCCTTGTCGTACACGCCATCGACCTTGGTTGCCTTGAGCAGCAGGTCGGCACCGATTTCGATCGCACGCAGCGCCGCGCCCGAATCGGTGGTGAAGAACGGGTTGCCGGTGCCGGCGGCGAAAATCGCGATACGGCCCTTTTCCAGGTGACGCATGGCGCGGCGACGGATGAAATCTTCGCAGACGTCGTTGATCTTGATCGCGCTCATCACGCGCACCTTGGCGCCGAGCTTTTCCAGCGCGTCCTGCATGGCCAGCGCGTTGATCACGGTGGCGAGCATGCCCATGTGGTCGCCGGTGACGCGGTCCATGCCGCTGGCGGCCAGGCCGGCGCCGCGGAAGATGTTGCCGCCGCCGATCACCAGTGCGACCTGTGCGCCAGCCTGCTGCGCTTCGATCACTTCATGGGCGAGGCGGTTGATCACCTTGGGATCGATGCCGTAATCCCCGTCCCCCATCAGCGCCTCCCCGGAAAGTTTGAGAAGAATGCGGCGATAGGAAAGTTCGGACATGGGGGAGACCTCGGGGGTGGGGGACGACAAACGCCGGCAATTCTAGCGGAAGCGTGCCACCGGGCGTGGTAAAAATTCCTTTGTCGTCATCGAGGTGACGTGCGGCTCAGTGCGCCCGCGGGTTCGGTGGCGTCGGAACATCGGTCGCATCGTAGGCGGTGACGCGGTTGCGGCCGCGATGCTTGGAGCGGTACAGCGTGCTGTCTGCGGCCTGCAACAGGTGTTCGATACTTTCGAACTGGCGCTCGATGCCGCCATGCGTGGCCAGGCCTGCAGAGAAGGTGATGTGCAGCGGGCCGCCCTGCAGTTGCGCCATCGGCGTGCGCGCGGTTTCGGCAAGGATGCGCTCGATCACCATCAACGCCGCATCGGCAGGCGTGTTGGGCAGGATCACCAGAAATTCTTCGCCGCCATAGCGTGCCACCAGGTCACTGGTGCGCACCATGCGTTGCAGCGTCTGCGCAAAGTTGCGCAACACCTCGTCGCCGACCAGATGGCCGTGCGCATCGTTGACGCGCTTGAAATCGTCCAGATCGATGAAGGCGATCGACAGCGGCCAGGCCTGCCGCGATGCCAGTTCGAACTCATGCGCCAGCGCGGTGCCGAGCTGATGCCGATTGAATACGCCGGTCAGCGCATCGCGGCTGGCCTGCTCGGCCAGATGACGCATGCGGTTTTCCGACTCGTCGGCATGGCGGCGCGCTTCGGCAACGTCCTGCAATTCGCGCAGGCTGCGCAGCAGGGCCAGCTCGCGCGCCTGCTCGAAGATCAGCTGGATGTGCTCGGGTTGCGGCACGCGGATGTCGAATAAGGCTTCGAGCTCGGGCAAGGATTCGGCGATGCGTTCGATCACTTTTTCGAAGCGTTCGGCATCCAGTTCCAGCACGTCCTGCGCCTGGCGCTGCGCATGCTCGGTGGCGGTAGCCGCGCTGGCGGAGAGCCAGATGTCGGCCAGACGTCCGGACAGCGCGACGCAGGCCATGAAGGGCTCCAGGCCTGACGGTTCTTCTTCGCTTTTCGCGATCGCGTTCTGCAGGTAGTGCGGTAACTGCCACTGGTGCGCAAGCCAGGCGCCGATTTCGGCGTGGGTGGCACCCAGGTGTTCGCGTTCGGCATCCAGCAGCGATGCATTGTCGGGCGCCTGTTCCAGCAGCGGCGCATACAGCTCGGGCGCGCCTTGCAGCAGTGCCAGCTTGCCGATGTCCTGCAGCAGGCCGGCCAGCATCAATTCTTCGGGTTTGCGGATGCCATAGGCCTGACCCAGGATGCGACTGGCCAGCGCGCATAGCCCGGCACGACGCCAGATGCGCTCATGCAACGGGTGCGCGACGAAGGTGCTGCGCACGCCGTGCACCATCGAAAACCCCAGCGCCAGGCTCAGGGTCGCGTTGAGGCCGAGCATGGTGAGTGCCTGGCCGAGGTTGTCGACACGGCGGCGGCTGGCGTACAGCGGTGAGTTGGCCACGCGCAGCATGCGTGCGCTCAGGGCGATGTCCATGCCGATGACTTTCGCGGTGGTGGTCATGTCCACATCCGGGTCCTGCGCCAGCTCGATGATGCGCAGCGCGACGCCGGGTGGCGATGGCAGGTTACGGCAGTAGTGCAGGGCGGCCTGGAGATCTGGTTGCATGAGTCATCGCCAACAGTGAACGCAAGCATACAGCTGCGTTCGGTGAGTTTGAGCACGCCACGGCTCGCAGTCGCTGCGCTGGAACGCATGCGTGAGGGGTGCTGAGAGTCTGCTTGGCATCTAGGTTTAGCGGCACGGCCGACGACATCTATAGCGTCGAGGCCGGTTGCGGGCACCACGGATGTGTGCGTTTCAGTTTCGCGCGCTTCGATGTAGCGCGGATTCGCAGGCAAAAAAAAGCCGCGGCATGGCCGCGGCTTTTTTCACTCTGTGGCGAAGATCAGGCCAGACCGGCCTGCTTCATCACTTCGGCGGCGTAGTCTTCCACCACCTTCTCGATGCCTTCGCCAACGGCCAGGCGCTGGAAGCCGATCACGTCGGCACCAGCGGCCTTGACGGCCTGCTCGACGGTCTGATCGGTGTTCAGCACATACGGCTGGCCGTACAGCGTGACTTCGTTGACGATCTTGCTGATCTTGCCGCTGATGATCTTTTCCAGGATCTCGGCCGGCTTGGACTTGTCCTTTTCGGACATCTTGGCCAGTTCGATTTCCTTTTCCTTGGCGACAAACTCGGCCGGGACGTCGGATGCCTTGATGTGCGGCGGGTTCATTGCGGCGATGTGCATGGCAATGCCGCGTGCCAGCTCGATGTCGCCACCCTTCAGCTCGACCAGCACGCCGATACGGCCGCCGTGCACGTAGGCCGCGACGTTGTTGGCGCTGTCGATACGGGCCAGGCGACGCACCTGCAGGTTCTCGCCAACCTTGGCGATGACCGCCGCGCGACGCTCTTCGATGGTCTCGCCGCTGTCCAGCTTGACGCTCTTCAGCGCTTCGGCATCGGCGACGTCGGAGTTTAGTGCGGCGTTGGCCACAACCTCGGTGAAGGCCAGGAAGTTCTCATCCTTGGCGACGAAGTCGGTCTCGGAATTGACTTCGACCAGCACGGCCTTGCCGCCGGCCTGTGCGGTGGCGATGCGGCCTTCGGCAGCAACGCGGTCGGCCTTCTTGTCGGCCTTGGCCAGACCCGACTTGCGCAGCCACTCGGCAGCGGCATCGATGTCGCCAGCGTTTTCGACGAGTGCTTTCTTGCACTCCATCATGCCGGCGCCGGTGCGCTCGCGCAGTTCCTTGACCAGGGAAGCAGTGATTTCCATGGAATTACCTCGTATGGACGAATGCGTACGGCGGAAGTGTTCCGCCAGTGAGGAGACGGTGCAGCGTGCGGGCCGCCCCCGTAAAAATCTTTGGTGGCCTCAGCGACGGGTCGCGATGGACCCGTCGGGGCTGCGGCCGCCCAGCATGGAGCGGCCGCATTGCATGCCGATTACTCGGCAGCCGGTGCTGCAGGTGCTTCAGCTGCTGCCGGTGCCGCAGCAGCGGCCGGTGCGTCGGCCTTCTTCTCGGCGGACTTCTTGGCCGGGGCACGACGGCCCTTGCCTTCGTCGCCGGCGTCAGCCGAGAACTCTTCTTCGCGCACCGACGCCGAGTTCGGCGCAGCAGCCTTGCCTTCCAGCACGGCATCGGCAGCGGCACGTGCGTACAGCTGCACGGCGCGGATGGCGTCGTCGTTACCCGGGATGGCGTAGTCGACCAGGGCCGGATCGTAGTTGGTGTCGACCACGGCGATCACCGGGATGCCGAGCTTCTTGGCTTCCTTGATGGCGATGTCTTCATGGCCGATGTCGATCACGAAGATCGCGTCGGGCAGACGGTTCATTTCCTTGATGCCGCCCAGCGACGCGTCCAGCTTTTCGCGCTCGCGACGCAGGCCCAGCACTTCGTGCTTGACCAGCTTTTCGAAGGTGCCGTCGGTTTCAGCGGCTTCCAGTTCCTTCAGGCGGGCAACCGACTGCTTGACGGTGCGGAAGTTGGTCAGCGTGCCGCCCAACCAGCGCTGGGTCATGAACGGCATGTTGCAACGCTCGGCTTCTTCCTTGATCGACTCGCGCGCGCTGCGCTTGGTGCCCAGGAACAGCACGGTGCCGCGCTTCTGCGCGATCGAGGAGAGGAAGTTCATCGCGTCGTTGAAGAGCGGGACGGTCTTCTCGAGGTTGATGATGTGGATCTTGCCGCGCGCGCCGAAGATGTACGGAGCCATCTTGGGGTTCCAGTAGCGGGTCTGGTGGCCGAAATGGACGCCGGCTTCCAGCATCTGACGCATGGTGACCTGAGGCATTGAAAAAACTCCTGGTAGCGGAATCGCCGTGCGCAGCTGTTGTTTGAAGTCAGCGCAGGGAGTGCGGGCGCTGCGAGAACACTCGCATCAAACGCACAAGATTCCGGGGTTGGGCTTCCCTGTTGCCTCCGCGACGAACCCTTGTGAGGGCACCCCGGCACGGATGGCGGCAGCAGGTGTGGATTCGTCGGTGACGTCCGACGTGGACGGCGCGATGCGGCAAAGACGCAAAACAGCCGGCGGAGTATAGCCGGCCGGGCCGGCCGTATGCAATGTGCACAGCCGGCATCGCCAGGACTTGCGGGCGAGGGGACTCAGGGCTGCAGCGCGAGCGTGGTTTCGGTGTCGCTGTTGACGCGGGCCACGAAGCGTCCCAGATCGGCGGACAGGGTTGCCGGCAGCGCCCATTGCCGGGTCTGGCCGGGCAGCACATAGCCGGCCAGATCGTTGCCGATGCTGTGCCGGGTACCGCCGGCATCGATAAAGGCCAGGTCGGCCAGGCGGGCGTGGTGCACGCCGGCGTTGTGGATGCGCAAGCTGCGGCCGCTGCCCTGGCCGGACAGCGTCGCCTGCAGCTGCGGGTGCAACTCGCCCGGCTCGCTGGGCATCGCAAACACCGGAGTGGAATACCGCAACAGCTCGGCTTCATCGCCCACGGCATGTTGGGTCACCACCAACCGATAGCTGTCTTCGGTCCGGGCCGGGCTAGGGCCGAGGCGGATGACCCGTAACAGCTGGCGGCCTTGCGCCGGGATTTCGAACTGGCTGGGGCTGACGGTTGCGCCGACGGCCGGTTCCAGTACTTCGCGCCCGCCGTCCTGGCTCCAGCGGTAAAGCTTGGCATCGGCACGCCACGGTTGCGCCGCCTGGTTGTACAGCCAGACCGCCGCCTGGTCGCTATTGGCCGGGATGTGCGCGGTGGTAGGGGCGATGGCGATCTCGGCAGCGACAGCGCTGCCGCTTGCGGCCATGCATAGCAGGCCCAGCATCAGCCAACTGCAGCGCGGGCGGGCGGCGGCCATGCTCAGAACGCGATGGTGGTGATGCGCGTCGCACCGCTGGGCGCAGGCCCTGCAAGTGCGCTGGCATCCTGGCCAGTGCTGGTGGTCGAGGGGGTGTTGACGTTGCGCGACGGCTGCGCAACTGCGACTGGCGTGCCACGCGAGCAGCTGGCGCGCGGCGCGGTCGTACGCAGCTCGCAACCGCTGAGCAGGCGCAGGCCGATGTGCAGGCTGGAGTTGTCCGGGCCGCGGTTAGTGGACGCAGTTGCGGCAGCGGCGCTGCAAGCGAGGGCGACCAGCGTGAAGCACTTCAGGAAGGTGACCGGCGTCATGAAGGCAATCGTTTGCATTGGAGTCGTTACAAATAGCGACGCCCCCGAAGCGAACTTAATTAACGGTCAGTAAGTGATCGAGACAGTCACCGTGTCGGTATAGGCCCCGGCGATGGGTAGCTGCGGCGCCGGCGCGCGGCCGTAGACCGTCACCGTCTGCGCGACCCCGTTGCCGCTGCCGGCCAGGGTATCGACCCCGACCGTGGTGCCCCAGCGGTTGCTGCGCCCCGAGTCCTTGTAGAGCTCGTAGGTGATGAAGTTGGCGCTGCTGGCGTGGCGCATCCGTCGGGTGCCGCCGCTGGCGTTGACGCCGACGTCCAGGCCGATGTTCCAGGCGGTGCGGTTGGTGCAGGCCAGGCTGATGGTCGAACTGCGGTCGATCTGGGTGTCGATGCTGCCGGCGATGCTGCCGAAGTCCAGATCGGTGGTGACATAGGTATTGCAACGCGCCGGCACATCGGCCGAGGCGGTGAACGGGAACGCGTTGCTGGCGGTCTTGGCGCCGCTGCCGCCCGTGTTGCAGTTGGCCGGCGGCTGGATGCCGCCGATGATGCTTTCGTTGTAGGCGTAGCGCATCACCGTATCGGCGCCGCCGAAGCTGCTGGTGTGGTTGCCCACCGACAGCGTCTGGCTGCCGGGAATGCGTCCGTAGAAGGTGACCGTGGTGGTCTGCGAGCCGCCGACCAGGATCGGTACCGAATAGGCGAAACTCAGCACCAGCGGTGACGGCGTGCTCGATCCGGTGGCGCCCCAGACCTGCGTGCGCGCCGCGTCGCCGTAGATCTGATAGCTCAATGCATCGCTGGTGGCGTTGAGCATGCGGCGCGGCGTATACACGCCTGCGCTGGCACTGCCGGGCCCCAGGTCCAGGCACAGCGTCACCCGCGCCTGGCCCAGCACGCTGAGCGCGGTGGTGGCGCAGGACACGTTGAAGCTCGCGACCGCATCTGTGGCGCCATTGGCGGCCACGTTGCCGAAGGCCAAGGGCGTCCCCAACGTCACCGTGCAGGTGGTATCGGCATGCGCCGACTGGCTGGGCGTCAGCCACAGCAGTGCAAGGCTCAGTGCAAGCAAGACTCGCCAGAGCGCCTGCACGCTCATGGCGTCGGTTCCGAGATACAGCGCAACGGGCCGACCCGCGGAATGCGGCCAGCGTCGGCCGGATACGCGAACTGCGCGATGCAGCGGCCCTCCGGCAATTCCACCAGGATGCGGTTGTCGTTCTGCAGATTGTCCAGATAGGTTTCGCCGTCGTAGCCGACCACCACGCGTTCGGCATCGCCTTCGCGTTGCGCCACGCTGCCCACCGGTACCGGCGTGCCATTTGCGTCGTGCAAGACGATCACCGCAGCCCGCACCCGGGTAATGCCGAAGCGCACCGCCACACCGGATTGCTGGCGCGGCGTCACCGTGGTGTCGACCCGATCCACGCGCAGGTCCGCCGGCAGGCTCAGCGTGTCGATCGATAGCTGATTGCGCTGCCACGATTGCAGCGGCGTCACCAACAAGGTGCCGCGTGCATCGGTGACCCCGATCAAGCGGTTCTCCAGCCGTACCGGAATGCCGGCCTGGCCGTCGGTGGACACCACCGCAAACGCGTCCTGGACGTCGCGCGCCGCAAAGCTGCGGCCGTCCATCCACACCAGGCTGCCGCTGGCGCTGGCATAGCCGAACTGGTCGCCGTCCTGGGTGGCGGCGCCGAAGTTGTAGCGGCCGACGCGGTTCAACCAGCCCAGCTCGGCCAGCCCGCCGCTGGCATCGTCGCCCGCGCGTGCCTGCACGCGCCAGCCGATGCCGCCCAGGTCGCCGTCGCCGGGTAGCGGCTGGCTGACATCGGCCACAAACCCGGTGCGATTGCCGTTGCGCTGCATCGACGCGCTAGCTTGGCGCAATTCGCCGAAGGTGGTGGACAGCGACAGATACAGGCTGCGGTCGCTGCGGATATCCAGGTTCTGATTGCCGGATAGATTGGCGGCCCAGTTGCGCCCGAAGCTGCGTGACCAGAACACGCTGGCATAACGCGAGGTGTCGCCTTGCGGGTAGCTCAGGCGCACATAGCTGGTGCCCAGCGAGCCGATCGGGTCGGCATTGACGCCGAATGCGGCGCGGTCGCTGACGCGCGCCGGCAGGCTGCCCTGCAACGCGCCGAGGTCGCGGTAATCGCCGTGGGTACGCTGGGTGCCTAGATTCACGTTGAAACGCCGATTGTTCCAGGCGTAGCCCAGCACAGACTGGCCGCCACGCAGCGCATGCATGCTGCTGTGTGCGTAGGCCGCATTGAACACGCCGCCAGCGCCGAGCAACCACACCCCGCCTGCGCCAGCATTGATCACGCCGCCGCCGGCTTCGGTGTGCGCCTCGATGGTGAAATCGTCGCGTAGGCCCTTACGCAAGCTGGCGCTGGCGACCGGCTGCGAGGCATAGGAAAACGAACGCACGCCATAGTCGCGGCGCAGATGGCCGAGGCCTGCCGACCACTCGGAAATGCCGCGCGCAAGCAGTTGCGGCGTGCCGTAAAACGCGAAGTCCAGTCGACGCACCCGGCCGAAGGCATCGGTCACCACGATCTGCGCCTGCCCGGTGCCGCTGATGCCCGGTTGCGCGGCCAGTTGAAACGGCCCGGCCGGTACCTGGCCGCTGTACTGACGCAGGCCATCGACATACAGCTCCACCGTGGAGGGCACCGCCGCTTCGCCCAGAAAGCTGGGCGTCGGGGTCAGCACACGGTAGGGCTGCAGCGCGTAATTGCGGCCGATCTGCACGCCGCCCAACCGCAGTGAACGGCTCCAGTCGACGAACCCGCTATAGAAATCGCCCACCCGCAGGCTGGTGGCGCTGTCGGGGAAATCCATCTGCCAGGCGCTGTCCAGGCGCACCGCCTCGCTGCGCCAGCGTTGGTCCTGCGGGCGGTCGTAGGCCAGAAAAATGGCCGTGGTATCGACCATGCCGCGGCCCAGGCCGAAGCCGCGCAGTTCGGTGGCCAGCGACATGCTGCTGGAACCGGCATTGCGCGTGGCATAGAAGTCGTAATTGAGCAGCATGCCCGGCGATGCGGTGGCGCTGGGCGGGGCGGCTTCTTCGGCCTTGAGCACGGTGGTGGACAGCGACAGCTGCGCCAGCGGTACCTGCAGCGCGAGCCGCTGCAGCGCGGCGTCGTAGCGCACTTCCACATCGGGTAGCCGATCCAGATCGACCAATTCACCGGGCAGGCGATCGGCCAGGATGAAGCCGAGTTTGCGCAGCGTTTCCACCGAGCCACGCAAATGGCCGTCGACCAGTTCGAACGGCGCCAGGCCGCGATCGGCCTGATTCAAGGTGACGTCCAGATACAGCGACTGCGGTTGAGTGGCGGCGCTTTGCGCAATCTGGTCGGGCAACGATGCGACATCGGCGAGATCGCCGGCCATGGCGTTCGCAAACCCGGTGGCGGTCGCAAGCAGGGTCATCGCCAGCCGGGCCGCATCACGGCGCCGTGGGCGCGGCCAACAAGGTGCGTTCGTCAGCCTCACCATTGATCCTTGCGACGATGGAGCCGCGGCCGAACTGCGCCAGCGGTGCGCCCAGCGACCAGCGCATGGTCTGGCCCGGTAACACGTAGCCGACCAAGCCGTTCAAGGTGGTCTTGGTTGCGCCATCGACCCGGTGCTGCAGATCGGCGACCTGCGCATGCCCGGAGCCGCTGTTGCTGATCTGGATCTGCGCATTGCCGTCGGTACCGGCGATCACCTGCGCGCTCAGGGTGGGCGTGGGCTCGGCCTTGCCGGGTGGCAGGACGAAGATCGGCACCGAGTAGCGCAGCACGAACTGCATGCCCTTGCGATCGGCATCGGCGCTGGGCAGTTCGTCGACGATGATGCGGTAGCAGAGCTCCTGGCGACTGGGCGCAGGCCCGGCGCGGATCACGCGAATCAGTTGGCGCTCGCCTGCAGCCAGGGTGCGCATCGGTGGGCTGATCAGGATTTCCTGGGTCGGATCGAGCTGGTCCTGCCCATCGCGCTGGGTCCAGCGATAGGCGCGGGTCTGCACTTGCACCGGCGCGCCGCCACTGTTGCTCAGCCATAGGCCGTCGGCGGTCTGTTCTGCGCTCAGGGTCAGCGAGGTCGGTGCCAGCTGCAGGCTGGCCGCCTGCGCAGACGGCAACAGCCAGGCGCAGCTCAGCGACAGGCTCAGGGCGAGTCCAACCGGGACCAGCCACGCACGGAGGCGCGACGGCAGCTGTTGCAATGGCATGCGTGAGCTCAATAGACGATGGTCGCGGTGATCGTGTCCTGGTAGCTACCGGTCGCGGCGTTGTTGACCGACGGATTGGTCACACGACCGTAGACCGGGTAGACCTGGTTGATGCCGGTGGCGGTGCGGCTCAGGGTGTTGGTGCCGGTGGTGCTGCCCCACACCGTGCTGCGGCCCAGGTCCTGATAGAGCTGATAGGCGATGAAGTTGTTGGTGGTGACCAGTGGGTCGGCGTTCTTCATGCGGCGGGTGGTCACATCGTTGGCGGTGCCCGCGTTGCTGCCCGCGCTCAGCGCGATGTTGTAGGGCGTCAATGCGGTGCATTGGGCGGTCACGCTGCCGTTGGCATCGGCGTTGGCGGTCGAGGTGGAGAGCACCGAGCCGAAGTCGACGTCCGTGGCGGAGGCGGCAGTGATGGTGCAGGCCTTGGTGACGGCGATCTTGACGTTGAAGGTGGTTGTATCTGCTGCCGTCGCCATGCCGATGGTCGAGAGCAGGCCGATGGAGAGCAGGACAGGGCGGACAGTGCGCATGGACATTTCCTTGACCGGTCAGGTCTTTGATGACGCGACAAGCTGTCGCCCTCCATGCAATGCATCAACTGTGCCAAACATAACTGCGAATTCATCTTGTATCTAGCTGTTTCGCTTGCATCTTTTGCGAAATTTGCGATGTCCTATTGATGACTTCGCTCGCGGGATTCTTGACGCGTGAGGAACTGCGTCACACATGAATAGGCATGTGCGACGGTTTGCTGTTGCCCGGTCCGCTTGCCGTGTCGACACTGTGTCCTGCAAAAAACGCTGTCGCGGGTCGTTCAGATTCAGCCCGGATCGGCGATAATCTGGGGCATGAGCGTCAATCTAAAAACCAAAGAAGAAATCGAACTGATGCGCATCGCCGGCCGCCTGGCCGCCGAGGTGCTCGACATCGTTGGCCCGCACGTCAAGCCGGGCGTGACCACTGCCGAGCTCGACCGCATCTGCCACGACCACATCGTCAACGTGCAGGGCACCATTCCTGCAAACGTTGGCTATCGCGGCTTTCCCAAGAGCGTATGCACCTCGGTCAATAACGTGATCTGTCACGGCATTCCGAGCGCGGCCAAGGTGTTGAAGGAAGGCGACATCGTCAATATCGATGTCACCGTGATCAAGGACGGCTGGCACGGCGACACCAGCCGCATGTATTACGTGGGCACGCCGTCGGTGATGGCCAAACGCCTCGTGGACACCACGTATGAAGCGATGTGGCGCGGCATCCGCGCGGTCAAGCCGGGCGCCACGCTGGGCGATGTGGGCCATGCGATCCAGAAGTTTGCCGAGGCCGAACGTTTCAGCGTGGTGCGCGACTACTGCGGCCACGGCATCGGCAAGGTCTATCACGACGAACCGCAGGTGATGCATTACGGCCGTCCGGGCGAAGGCCTGGTGCTCAAGCCGGGCATGACCTTCACCATCGAGCCGATGATCAACGAAGGCACCTATCACCATAAGACACTGCCCGACGGCTGGACCGTGGTCACCAAGGATCGCAAGTTGTCCGCGCAGTGGGAGCACATGGTCGCAGTGACCGAAGACGGCGTGGATGTGCTGACGCTGTCTGCCAATTCGCCCGCGCCGGTATGACGGCCACGCCGGCGGATCGACCCGACCCGGGCGTCGCCGGCGATGCGGAATGGGCCGCGCAGGCCCGTCCGCTGCTGGTGCACGCGGACATGCGGCTGTGCAAACGCTTCGATCAGGGCGAACCGATCGAACGGTTGGTTGCGCTACGCGCACGCGCGGTCGACCAGTTGATGCGCAACGCCTGGACCCGCTGTATTCCGGCCGATAGCGGCCTGTCGCTGCATGCGGTCGGTGGGTATGGCCGCGGCGAGCTGTTTCCGCGTTCGGACGTGGACGTGCTGGTGTTGGGTGACACCGCCGTGCAGCAGCATCACGAGCAGGCGCTGGCGCGGTTGTTCGCTTTGTTGTGGGATGTGGGCCTGCCGATCAGTCACGCGGTGCGCTCGCCGGCGCAATGCACCGCCGCTGCGATCGATCAGACCGTGCTCACCGCATTGATCGAGTCGCGGCCGTTGGTGGCCGATGGAGACGCGCGTGCGGCGCTGTCTGCGGCGATCGCGCCGCAATGGGTGTGGCCGCCGCGCGATTTCTTCCAGGCCAAGCGCGAAGAATTGCTGGCGCGGCATCAGCGCTTTGGCGACACCGCCGACAATCTCGAACCCGACATCAAGGACGGCCCGGGTGGCCTGCGCGATTTGCAGACCCTGGGCTGGATGGCGTTGCGCGCGTTCGGGGTCAAGGATCTGGAAGCGTTGGTCGGGCTGGGCCATGTCGGCTTCGACGAAGCGGCTGCGTTGCGGCGCGAGCGCGAAGAATTGGCGCGGCTGCGCTTCGGGCTGCACATCGTGGCCAACCGGCCGGAAGAACGCCTGCGTTTCGATTATCAAAAGACCCTGGCGCAGCGGCTGGGCTTTGCCGACGACCCGGAAAGCCTGGGCGTCGAAAAAATGATGCAGCGCTTCTACCGCAGCGCTGCGTTGATCCGCCGGATCAGCGACCGGCTGCTGCAGCGCTTCGAAGAACAGTTCGATGGCGAGGCGGTACCGGAGCCGTTGGACGACGGCTTCAGCCTGCGTCGTGGTTACCTGGCCGCCGATGCCGACAGCTGGCCGGATGGCGATGTGCTGCGGGTATTCGCGCTGTTTGCGCAGTGGGCCGCGCATCGCGATGTGCGCGGGTTGCACTCGTTGACCGCACGCGCGCTGGCCGAAGTGCTGCAGCAACTGCCGGCTTACGACGTAGCCGATGCCGCCACGCGCGACCGTTTCATGGCGCTGCTGCGCGGCCCGCGTGCGGTGGAAACGCTCAATCGCATGGCGCGGCTGGGTGTGCTGGGGCAGTGGATTCCGGCGTTTGCCAGTGTGTCCGGTCGCATGCAGTTCGATCTGTTTCACGTCTACACGGTGGACCAGCACACATTGATGGTGCTGCGGAACATCGCGCTGTTCGCCGCCGGCCGTGCCGACGAGCGTTTTTCGATCACCCACGAAGTCTGGCCGCGTCTGCGCAAGCCGGAATTGCTGCTGCTGGCCGGGTTGTTTCACGACATCGCCAAAGGCCGCGGTGGAGATCACTCCGAACTAGGCGCAGTCGATGCGCGCGCGTTCTGTCTTGCGCATCGGCTCAGCGAAGGCGATACCGAACTGGTGACCTGGCTGGTGGAGCAGCACTTGCGCATGTCGGTGACCGCGCAAAAGCAGGACATCTCCGATCCGGAGGTGATCCATCGCTTCGCCACCCTGGTCGGCACTCGCGAGCGTCTGGATTATCTGTATCTGTTGACCTGCGCCGACATCGCCGGCACCAGCCCCAAGTTGTGGAATGCGTGGAAGGACCGGTTGCTGGCGGATCTGTATTTCGCCGCGCGTCGCGCGCTGCGCGAAGGCCTGGAACATCCGCCGCCGCGCGAGGAACGCTTGCGCGAAGCGCGCGACTCCGCACGCGCGCTGATGCAGGCGCAAGGCCATGACGATGCCACCATCGATCGCCAGTTCGCCGGCATGCCGGATGAAAACTTCCTGCGCTTCCGTCCCGAGCAGCTCGCCTGGCAGGCCGTCTCGCTGATCGAAGTGCAGATCGGCCAGACCCTGGTCAAAGCGCGTCGTGCGGTGCCGGACAACGATGCGTTGGAACTGTTCGTGTATTCGCCAGACCGCGATGGCCTGTTTTCGGCGATCGTCGCCACGCTGGATCGCAAGGGCTACGGCATCCACCGCGCGCGCGTGCTGGACGCGCCGCACGATGCGATCTTCGACGTGTTCGAAGTGCTGCCGCAGGAAGGCTATGCCGATGGCGATCCGCAGCGTCTTGCCGCTGCGCTACGCCAGGTGCTGGCCGGCGACCTGCAAAAAGTACGGCCATCGCGGCGTGCCGTGCCGCGCCAGTTGCGGCATTTCCGCTTTGCGCCGCGCGTGGAATTCAGCGAAAGCGCCGGCGGCCGCCGCACCCGCATCAGTCTGGTCGCCCCCGATCGCCCCGGCCTGCTGGCCGATGTGGCGTATGTCCTGCGCATGCAACAGCTGCGCGTGCACGACGCGCGCATCGCCACCTTTGGCGAGCGTGCGGAAGATCAGTTCCAGATCACCGACGAGCACGATCGCCCGTTGTCCGAATCCGCCCGGCAGGCCCTGCGCGATGCGTTGTGCGCCTGTCTCGACCCCGCCTAGTACGTCCGGAGACCCCCATGGCCACCACCAAGAAGACCGCGCGAAAGCCCGGCGCGACCACCGCCAGCGCCGCACCCAAGCGCGCAGCCACCTCCACCGCCAAGGCCGGCAAGACGCCCGCAGCAGACACGACCAAACCGGTCGCGAGCGTCGGCAAGAAGGGCGCCGTCAAGACGGCGGCGGTCAAGACCGCGCCGGTCAAGAACACCGCTGTAAACAAGGCTGCTGTAAAGAAAATCGCTGCAAAGAAGACGGCCGATGCACCGCGCGTGGCCAGGCAGGCGACCGGCGTGGTGTCGGCGCCAGCTGCAAAGAAAGCGGCCGCTGCAAAGAAACGGCCGATTGCCGAGCAGGCCGTGCAGAGCGCGGCATCCCATGTGGGCAGCGATGAACTGAAGTTCGGCATCGAAAGCGCCTTCGAGCGCCGTGCCACCTTGACGATGGATGAGATCGACGGCTCCACCCGCGCGATCGTCACCCGCGTGATCGATGGCCTGGAGAGCGGCGAATTCCGCGTGGCCGAGCCGGACGGGCAGGGCGGCTGGACCGTCAACGAGTGGTTGAAGAAAGCTGTGCTGCTGTATTTCCGCGTCAACGAGATGGCGGTAATCGACGCCCAGCCGGCGCCGTTCTGGGACAAGGTGGAATCGCGCTTTGCCGGCTTCCATGAAGCCGACTTCCGCAAGGCCGGCGTGCGCGTGGTGCCCGGTGCGGTCGCGCGTCGCGGCACCTATTTCGGCAAGGACGTGGTGCTGATGCCGAGCTTCACCAATATCGGCGCCTATGTCGGCGAAGGCACCATGGTTGACACTTGGGCCACGGTGGGCTCGTGCGCGCAGATCGGCAAGCACTGCCATCTGTCCGGCGGTGCCGGCATCGGTGGCGTGCTCGAACCGCTGCAGGCCAGCCCGACCATCATCGAAGACCATTGCTTCATCGGCGCGCGGTCGGAAGTGGTCGAAGGCGTGGTCATCGGCCATCACAGCGTGATCGGCATGGGCGTGTTCATTTCGCAGAGCACGCGTATTTACAACCGCGCTACCGGCGAGATTTCTTACGGCTATGTGCCGCCGTACAGCGTGGTGGTGTCTGGCCAGCTGCCGTCCAAGGACGGCTCGCATTCGCTGTATTGCGCAGTGATCGTCAAGCAGGTGGATGCCAGGACACGCAGCAAGACCAGCGTTAACGAGCTGCTGCGCGGTCTGGCCGATTGAGTACCGCATCCGCCGGCACCCTGCTGTCGCGTCCGGGCAGTGGCTGGATCCGGTGGGGCATCCCGGCCCTGTGGCTGGGATGGGCTGCGGTCTACGTGGCGGGCTCGCTGGCGCGCGACGGCGTGCCGCAGCAGCTGGACGTGCTGCGCTGGCTGGCGCCTGTCGCCATGCTTGGGCTGACCGTGCGGCATATCGTGTTGTGCAGGCGATGGGCGCAGGTGCGCGATGCCGGCGATGCACTGGAGATCGTGCAGCAGGGGCGGTCGCAGCGTGTGGACCTTGCACAGTTGCGTGCGGTCGATCCGGCCTGGCTGGTTCCACCGGTGCGGCTGGCGTTGAAATTCCACGGTGAGCGCGCACGGGTGGTGTTCCTGCCTGCGCGCGGGCAAGACCCCACCGCGTTGGCCACCACCTTGCTGGCGCGTGCAGGCGCGCACCATGCAGTTGAAGAGAGCACGACATGACCACGTTGTATGGATTGAAGAACTGCGACACCTGCAAGAAGGCCACCAAGTGGCTGGACCGCTTCGGTGTCGCTTACTCGTTTGTGGATTACCGCGACAACAAGCCCTCGCCGGAGACACTGTTGGAGTGGGCCGGCAAAGCGGGTGGATTCGATGCCTTGATCAACAAGTCGTCCACCACCTGGCGGCAGCTGCCCGACAACAAGAAGGCGCCCGGCTCGGAGGCGGAGTGGAAGCTGTTATTGCGCGAGTACCCGCAGTTGATCCGCCGGCCGGTGGTCGTCACCGATGATGGTGCATTGACCCAGGGCTTTTCCGATAACGGCTTCAAGAAAGCGTTTGGTGTGGGCTGAGCAGCTGCAGTCGCGACGCTGCCGGCAATGCCGCCGCAGCGGTGGCTGCTGCGGTGGCGAAAGACGGCCATGCTGGTTGCAGCTTGCTGCAGCGTAGACCGCAGTACCACGACGCACCGCGCGCGGCGCGGACCTGGTCAGTGCGCTTGCTCTACGCTGTCCATGATCCATCCACGCCGCTGGTGCGGCCTCGCTATGGTGATGTTTCGATGAGTGATGTGCTGGATCTGACCCGTGATTTGATTGCGCGCGCCTCGGTGACCCCGGTGGATGCCGGCTGCCAGGCCGTGATCGCGCAGCGCCTGGCCGCTGCCGGATTCGCCTGCGAGCACCTGCGCTTGGGTGAGGTCGACAATCTGTGGGCCACGCACGGGAGCGGCGCGCCGGTGCTGGTGCTGCTCGGGCATACCGATGTGGTGCCGCCTGGCCCGCGCGAAGCGTGGACCAGCGATCCGTTCGATCCGCAGATCCGCGATGGCGTGCTGTACGGGCGTGGTGCCGCCGATATGAAAGGCAGCGTGGCTGCCTTCGTGATTGCCGCCGAGCAGTTTGTTGCGGCCCATGCGGAGCACCCCGGTACGTTGGCGGTGTTGTTGACCTCCGATGAGGAAGGCGATGCCATCGATGGCGTGCGGCGTGTGGCCGATCTGTTCCGCGAACGTGGGCAAGCGATCGATTGGTGCATCACCGGCGAGCCATCGTCCACCGAGCGACTGGGCGACCTGCTGCGGGTTGGACGCCGCGGTAGCCTGTCCGGCACGCTGACCGTCAACGGCGTGCAGGGCCATGTGGCGTATCCGCACAAGGCGCGCAACCCGATCCATCTGGCAGCGCCCGCGTTGGCCGAATTGGTCGCACGGCGCTGGGACGACGGGTTCGAAAGTTTCCCGCCCACCAGTCTGCAGATTTCCAACATCCATGCCGGCACCGGTGCCAACAACGTGATCCCCGGCGAGCTGCAGGTGGCCTTCAATCTGCGTTACACCCCGCAGTGGGATGCGCCGCGGCTGGAGGCAGAAATCACCGCAGTGCTGGATCGCCATGCGCTGGATTACAGCGTGCGCTGGCACCGCAGCGGCGAGCCGTTCTACACCCCGGAGGGGCGCCTGCGCAGCGTCGCGCGCGAAGTGTTGGGCCAGTTCGCTGGCGCGCCGCCGGAGGAGAGCACCGGCGGTGGCACCTCCGATGCGCGCTTCATCGCGCCGCTGGGCGCGCAATGCATCGAGGTCGGCCCGGTCAACGCGTCGATCCACCAAGTCGACGAGCATGTGCGCGTGGCCGATCTGGGGGCGTTGCCGTCGCTGTACCGCACGCTTGTCAAACGCTTGTTGATCGGTTGAGCAAGCGCTGCGTCGCCGTCGTTGCCGCTGAAACAGTTGCGCCAGCGAAAACGAACGGTTAGCGTCGGTTACATGGTCATCCACCTCGCCAAGCTTAATAACGCCAACCGCAACACGCTGCGCGCGAATAATCGTGCGCGGCCGATGCGGGTCTGCGACTAGGCGAAGTACATCCAAACGCCCAGGAATCAGAAAACCCGCATCGGCCGATGCGGGTTTTTTTTTGGGCGTCACTTCCAAGCAGCATGCTCGTCCATCGGCCATCCATCCCCGCAGTTTGATCAGGAGTGTCTCCATGTGTTCCATCTTCGGCATTTTCGGCCTGCAACCCGGCGACGATCTGCAGGCCCTGCGCCGGCAGGCGCTGGAATGTTCGCAGCGGCAGCGGCATCGCGGTCCGGACTGGAGCGGCGTGTATGTCGACACCGGCGCAATCCTGGTGCACGAGCGGCTGGCCATCGTCGACCCGGCCGGCGGCTCGCAGCCCTTGCTCTCCGAAGATGGGCAGCTGGCCTTGGCGGTGAATGGCGAAATCTATAACCATCGCGAACTCAAGCAGGAGCTGCAGCAGCCGTACGCCTTCCAGACCGGTTCCGATTGCGAGGTGATCAACGCGCTGTATCGCGAAGATGCACCGGCTTCGTATCTCAACCGCCTCAACGGCATCTTTGCGTTCGCACTGTGGGACAAGGCGGCCGGGCGCGTGATCATTGCGCGCGACCCGATCGGCGTGGTGCCGCTGTACTGGGGCCACGATCGCGAAGGCCGCCTGCGCGTGGCCTCCGAGCTGAAATCGTTGGTGGACGATTGCGCCGATGCCGCACAGTTTCCGCCGGGCCATTGGTACGACAGCGCCACCGGTGCATTGAGCCGCTACTACGAACGCGCCTGGCGCGAATACGGCGAAGTGGAAGGCGTGCAGGTGCAACTGCAGGAATTGCGCGAAGCCTTCGAGCGGGCGGTGCATCGTCAGTTGATGACCGACGTGCCATACGGCGTGTTGCTCTCGGGCGGCCTGGATTCGTCGTTGGTTGCAGCCGTCGCCGCGCGCTATGCACGGCATCGCATCGAAGAAAACGACACCACCGAAGCGTGGTGGCCGCGGCTGCATTCGTTCGCGATCGGCCTGAAAGGCTCGCCCGATCTTGCCGCTGCAGAAGTGGCCGCCGCAGCGCTGGGCACCGTGCACCACGGGTTCGAATACACTTTCGAAGAAGGCCTGGACGCGTTGCCTGAAGTGATCCGCCACATCGAAACCTACGACGTCACCACCATTCGCGCGTCCACGCCGATGTTTCTGCTGGCGCGGCGCATAAAGGCGATGGGCGTCAAGATGGTGCTGTCTGGCGAAGGCAGCGACGAAATCTTTGGCGGCTATTTGTATTTCCACAAGGCACCGAACGCGCGCGAATTCCATGAGGAATTGGTACGTAAGCTGGATGCACTCAACAACTTCGATTGCCTGCGCGCCAACAAGTCGATGATGGCTTGGGGCGTTGAGCCACGCGTGCCGTTCCTGGACCGCGAGTTCCTGGATGTGGCCATGCGCATGGATGCCAGCTTCAAGATGATCGACAAGACCAGCACCGGCGCCACGCGTATGGAAAAGGGCGTGCTGCGCGAAGCGTTCGCCGGTTATCTGCCGGAATCGATCCTGTGGCGGCAGAAAGAGCAGTTCAGCGATGGCGTGGGCTACGGCTGGATCGATGGGCTCAAGGCGCATGCCGCCGCGCATGTGAGCGACCGCGAGCTGGCTGCGGCCGACCGGCGTTTTCCGGTCAACCCGCCGCAGACCAAGGAAGCGTATTTCTATCGCAGCCTGTTCGAGCAGTTTTTCCCGAGCCAGGCGGCGGCAGAAACGGTGCCGGGCGGCAAGTCGATTGCGTGCTCGTCGCCGACCGCGATTGCCTGGGATGCGAGTTTTGCCGCGATGGCCGACCCGTCGGGCCGTGCGATCGCCGGCGTGCACGAACAGGCACTGGCCTCATAACGCGCGTTGCAACTGCAGCAGCCGGCATGCGCCAACGCGCTGCCGGCCGCTCTGTAGTGCACGTGTTTATTGCTCGTGGCGCACGCAATAGCCGTAGCGCTGCGGCTCGATATCCACACCGGCCACATCGGCCTGGTTGTTGCGCCACAGGTTGGGCTTGAAGTCGGCCGCGGTGCAGTTGGCGGCACGGTCCACACCGATGGTGTAGGTGAACGGCGTATTGGAGAAGCGGTTGTTCTCGAACACGTTGTCCTGACTCATGCTGTTGTCCCAGCACAGGATTTCCGGCGTGCGATAGCGGATGGCGCAGGCCAGGAACACGCCGGCCACCTTGTTGCCATCGAACACGTTGTTGCTGAAGCGGTTGCGCCGCGCATCGGACAGATAGATGCCCTGGCTGCCGTTACGTTCGAAGCGGTTGTTGCGGATCTCGCTGTCTTCCAGATGTTCGGTGGTCAACCCGGCCGCCACGTTGTCGTGGATGTAGTTGTTGACCATGGTGACCTTGGCGGTGCGGTTGAACGACACGCCGTCCCAGATCGCGCCAGACACATCGTTGTTTTCAATGGTGATCTCGCGCGTGTCGTATTCGCTCAACAGACAGGCGCTACGGCACTTGTTGACCTGCAACCCCGCCAGGCGAATGCCTTGGCCGGAGCGCACCACCACCGCGCTGTTGCTCAAGTACGGGCGCTCGGGCATGAATTCCTTGTCGCCGGTGCTGGCAACGATCTGCATGTCTTCGATGCTGACATTGCGGATTACACCGGTCGGCTGCTGATTTTCGTAGTCGCCCACCACCAGTGCCGGTTGCTGCACGCCATCGGCCATACGCACTACCGTGCTTGGGCCTTTGCCGCGCAAGGTCAGGTTGCCGCGGTGGATCGAGATCAGCCCACGCAGCGGAAATTCGCCTTTTTCCAGGCACAACACCGACGGCGTATCGCCTTGCGGGAGTTTATCGATGGCCTTTTGCAGATCCTGCCCCGGCTTCACCTTGGCGGTGCAGCTGGCGACAGGCGCGTCGGGTGGGCCGGATGTGGCCGGTGGTGCGGCCGAGCAGGCGGCTGCAAACACCAAGGGCAACAGGGCGGAAACGGAGCGGGCAAGCTGAGGCATGCGGATTCCGGTCAGTGAGGGGAGGGGTGCGATCGGTGTGGAGAGATCTTCAGATCGCGACGGCCTCTAGTGTGTCCCACCGAACGTTAAGTTCCAGCCCATGACGGCCTGCGCGATTCGGCGCAGGTTCATTGCGTGGCAATCGTGCGCAGTGCAACTGTGCTTCAACGCGCAGTTGCGGTGGTGGCGAGTGCGTGTTGCATGGACGCAAGCGTGATCGTGATGGCGATGCTTGCCGGAGGGCGACGTCGGCGTTGCAAGCGTCCGTGCTGCAGATGTTTGAGCGACGAGTCGCCGCGCTCAGAAGGTATAGGCCAACTGCGCATAGATGCGTCGCGGCTCGCCCGGAAAGTGCCCGCCACGCGCATTGAAGCCGCTCATCGCGTACACCTTGTCGAATAGATTCTTGACGTTGATCTGCAGCTTCCATGCGTCCCATTGCGTCTGCCAGCTGATGTCGTAGATGGCGTACGGCTTCACGCGCTGGCCGTCCAGGCTGACGCGCTCGCCCACATAGTCGGCGCCGAAGGCCACCGCCGAGCGCCAGGCCGGCAAGTCGTAGCGGGTCCACAGCCCGAGCGTGTTGCGCGGTGCGTTGGCGAAGCGATCGCCCGATGCATTGGTGATGCCGTCGCTACCGGCATCGAGCACGCGCGCATCGTTGTAGGCGTAGGTCAGGTTGAGCACCCAGCGCTGGGTCAGATCTGCCAGCAGGTCGACCTCCAGCCCTTCGCTGCGCACCAGGCCCAGCGCAGATAGTTGGTTGACGCCATCGACGACGCTGCCATTGGCCTGCACGATGTTGCTGCGCTCGATGCGATACAGCGCGGTGTTGAGCGTCAGCCCGCCATCGTTGAGCGCGGTCTTCAGGCCAAGCTCCCATTGCTTGCTGCGCTCCGGGTCGAACGGCCCGCCGACGCTCGCATCCTGATTTGCCGCGTCCTGCGGCACAAACCCGCTGGCATAACTCGCATAGGCATTGACGCCATCGCGCAGCACGAAAGTGCTGCCCACGCGCCAGCTGAGGTCGTTGCCGGTGATGCGCGAACCATCTAGCAGGTTGTCGTCCTTGAAGCCATCCCAGCGCAGTCCGGCCATCGCATACCAGCGTGGGGTCAACGTCAGTTCGTCCTGTAAATACGCGCCGTAGCGCAGGCTACGCGTGCTGGTGGCACGCCAGGGCAGCGTGTCCAGGCCGTAATCGTAAAAGCCGCTGCGCCCGTAGACCGGGTTGAACAGGTCGATGCCCGGCACCGGCCCGCGCACGCGTCCGCTATCTGCGGTGTTGGCTGTTTGTGCGCGGAAATCGGCGTCCAGTCGATAGTAATCGGCGCCCATCAGCAGCTTGTGTGCGATGGCACCGGTGCTGGTGCGGAACACCGCATTGACGTTGCTGGAAATGGCATCGTTGTCGCGGTACTGGTTGCGCAACTGCCGCGTCATCCACTCGGCGGTGCCGTCGCGATCGCGGTCGATCAAGCCCATCGGCTCGTGATAGATCTGATGCTCATCGTTTTTGAACCAGCGCAGCGCCATGTCCACATCCCACGCGCTGGAGGGTGCAAACCGATACTGCGCGAAGGCGACCTTGGCGCGCATGTCGAGAAAATCGGTGGGCTCGTTGTGGTTCCAGCGACGGTCGGTGAGGAAGTTGCCGTCGTCATCGACCGGCACGCCGCGCAGGCGATTGCCGCCCAGGTTCTGGGTGATATCGGTGTATTGCAGGGTGAGCTCGCCGGTGTCGCCGACATCGAAGGCCACCGAGGCATCGCCGATCTGGCTTTGGCTATCGGTGTTCCGGCGAAAGCCATCCTCGCCATCGGCATAGGCGCCGATGCGATAGCGGATGCGGCCGTCTTCGCGTGCCGGACCAGTGGCTTCGAACGACGCTGCGCCGAACGATTGATTGCCCAGCTGCAGCTCCACCCGCCGCTGCGGCTGGTGCGCAGGCTTGCGGGTGACGTAATTGATGACGCCGCCGGGTTCGCCGCCGCCATACAACGCACCGGCCGGACCCTTGAGCACTTCCACGCGTTCGATGTTGAACAGCTGCGGCACCGAAAAACCGGCATACGGATCGCCACGCAGACCGTCATACAGCACGTTTTCCTGGCGAAAACCCCGCAAGGTGACGCCCGCGTAGCTGAAGAAACTGATGCCGCTGATGCTGCGATACAGATCGGTGATCTGGCGCGCGGCCTGGTCGTCGATCAACTCGCGCGGCAGCACCTGCACCGATTGCGGCACCAGCGCCAGCGGCGTGTCGGTACGCGTGGCGACCGCTGCATCGTCGGATTTGTATAACGTCTGCGCCCGACCGACCACGTTGACGCCATCCAGTTCGGTGACCGCAGGCGAGGTGCTGGTGTGCTGAGCGAAAGCGGAGGGCGAGGGCAGGGCGAGCGCAGCGGTCAGCGCGGTGACAAGAAGCGTGGGGCGCATTGGTCGTTAATGATAATGGTTATCAAATGCATCTTATCATGATGTGCTCGCTTGATCACATGCCCTGCCAGCCGTGCGGATGCCTGGACGCTGAAACGTGCAGATGTGCGAGGTGCAGCATCCAAAACGCCAAACGCCAAACGCCAAACGCCAAACGCACCTCATAGGCGTGGCTAACAGAACGTAGCGAGCAGTCGTCAGGCGGGGGCGCGGAGTAACCGGAGCGTACGCGTGGTCCATACCGCATCGAGCACCGGCCGCGCCCGCCTGGTGGCTGCACAGTCCTTTTGTTAGCTGTTCTAAATGCAGGCGTCAGAAGTGCAGCGCTCTCCTGCTTCCGATGGGAGAAGGTGCCCGAAGGGCGGATGAGGGGACACACGAAGCCTCGTGGTGTTTGTCATGCACAAGCCGCTTGCAACAAGCCGAGGATGCGTCGCATCGCATGCCATCGGTCGCATGCGTGCGCACGTACCCTCACCCCAACCCCTCTCCCGCAGGAGAGGGGCTACTGCGGCTCGACCATTTCTTCGCTTGCGTCGAGACCGGTATCCGACAAATCGGACAACACCAGCGCGCCTACTGCGGCTGCAAACGCAGCGTGTGCGTTGTGGTGGTCGGCAGGTCTCCCGCAGGAGAGGTGCTACTGCAGCTCAATCATTCTTCGCTTGCATCGAGACCGGTATCCGACAGATCGGACAACGCCAGCGCGCTTACTGCGGCTGCAAACGCAGCGTGTGGGTTGTGGTGGTCGGCAGGAACGGAGTCGGACGGCCGTGGACCCAGTCGTCGTGGCCGGCGCCCCAGAACGGCGATAGTGGGTGGCCGCTCTGGCCGCCGGGCATGTGCACGATGCCGTCCTGCTCGTGGCCGGGCGACACCACCATGCGTTCGGAGGCGCCAAAGGCCGGACCCTGGACGCGCGGCATGTCGCGGTCGCCTGGGAGTTGGTCGGCCGGCATGCATAGCCAGCGCGCGGCCAATGCCGGCAGCGCGCGGGCGATCGGGTGGCAGATGGCGGCGGTGTTGCGCTCGCCCCAGGTGCGTTTGTCGAGTGGCTGGCCTGGGTCGGCCTGCGCCACCAACTCTGCTTGCGCATTGCGTGCAGCATCGCTCAGCAATTGGTCCCAGCTTGCAAAGGCAGGCGGCAGCAGGTTGGCGGGGCGCTGCTGCAAGATCGGCCAGACGATGCCTTCCAGCTGTGCGCGGCGCGGCGTCAGGAACTGCTCGCCCAATGCGGATTGGGCGGGCGCCAGCAGACCGGCTTCTACCGCATCGATGGTCTTGCTGCGGAAATCGCGCACGATGCGGTAGCTGGCCGACGTGGTGGATGCATGGCCATCCCACTGGCGCGTTGCTTGTTCGATCTGCTGCAACGCCGGGTCTTTGCTGTGCTCGACAACGCTGCGCAACAGCTGCCACCACCGCGTCAGCAACAGCGCACGGTCGTCCAGCTGGATCGCTAGCAGATCGCGCTCGCTAAAGCGCTGCTTTGCGAACAAGTCGTCGCGGATCTGCTGCGCACGCGCGCCGAGGTCGTAGCCGGCATTGCCAAGCGTGGCCAGTTGTTGCGTATCGACCACGCGGCTATTGGCTGTCCATAGCCGATGCGAGGGCGGGTCGACCAATGCCGGCGCCGCATCGCTGCGCACCGGCCATGGCATGCAGGTGGCAGGTGGTGTGCCGGTCTGCGCAGGAGGTGTGGGCAAGGTCGGCTGCGCTGCGGGGGGCGCAAGCTCGGCAATGCCGGTCGGGCCGCATCCGGCGTTGCGTGCAGGACGTGCGCCGATCAGGCGCCAGGCGATGCGCCCGCTGCGGTCGGCCAGCAACAGGTTCTGTGCCGGAATGCCCGAGCGGTCGGCCACTTCAAATGCGCTCTGCAGGTCGCGTGCGCTGCTCATCTGTGCGAAGTCCAGACGGATTGCGCCGGGCAGCTGCGCGGCCCAGCGCAGCGCCAGCAGGCTGCCATCCGGGTTTTCATGCAGGATCGGCCCCCACGCCGTTTCGCGTACGTCCAGGCGCACCGGCGCCGCGCCCGCCACACGAATCGTTTCCACATGCGTGGTCAGCGCTTGCGGATGCTCGGGCGTGGCGGCGGGAATCCGCGCAAAGTCGGCGGTGTCGATATAGCTGTTGGTGAACGCCCAGGCCACATGGCCATTGCTGCCGACCACCACCGCGGGCAGGCCGGGCAGGGTGAAGCCGGTGACGTCCACCTTGCCGTCTGCCGCCGCGGCGTCGGGATAGCGCAGCCGCGCGCGGAACCAGATATTGGGCGCGCGCAGGCCCAGATGCATGTCGTCGGCGACGATGGCGCGGCCGTCGGCAGTGAGGCTGCCATCCACTGCAAAATTATTGCTGCCCGGGGTGGGTTGCTCGGCAGGCGGTGTAGCGGGCGGATGCGGCAAGCGACGCAGATCCAGCGCAGCCGCATCGGGTAACACGGCATCGCCGTGCGCGGCGCCGAACAGTGGCGCGTCCCAGCTGGAGCCTTGATGATCGAGTAGCGCCGCCAGGGCGGGCGGCACCACGGCGCGGATGCGCGCGGCAGCCAGTTCGGTCTGATTGTCGCTGTCCTGCAGGTCGGCATACATCGCCAGGCCGGTGAGGATGGAGTCGTCCAACGTCCAGGCGCGCGGGGTCTGGCGCAGCAGCAGATATGGCCACGGCCGCACCGGCAGCGCGGCCAGACCTGCATTCACGCCGTCGGTGTAGGCCTGCAGAGCCGCGCGCTGGCTGCCGGCGGCGATGTCCAGGTTGGCATGCACGCGTGCGCGCAGCCGATGCACGCGGTTGCGCTTGTCCAGATCCACCGCTTTGGGGCCGAACAGTTCGGACAATTCACCGGCAGGCGCGCGGCGCATCAGATCCATCTCGAAATAGCGCTCCTGCGCATGCACGTAGCCGAGTGCGCGCATCGCATCGGCCTGGCTGGCCGCGTCGATGGTGACCACGCCGTTGTGGTCGCGCTGCACGCCGACTGGGGCGGTCAGGCCGGTCAAGGGCGTCTCGCCGTCCAACTGCGCCAGGCTGCCGCGCAGCAGCAGATACAGCGTCAGGCCGGCGGCGAGCACCAGCACCACAGTTGCCAACATCAGCCGGGTCAGCCATTTGCGCATCGTCTATTCCTTGGAGCGTGGTTCGTGGGTAGCCGACAGACCTGGGCGGGCAGTGGGGCGGGAGCAGCAGCACCGGCGCATCAAGTGCAGTGCCGGCCGATACCGCCCGTTTGCGGCTGCGCCGTGGTGGTGTGGGGCGTCTCAGTGTGGCCGCAGATCATGACCGCGACGGGTCTTGCCGCAAGCGCAACTGAAAGTGATTCCGATTAGATCATTGCCCGCCGGCTTAGTGCACCATGCGCGCATTGCGTTGCTGGAGCACACCATGAAAGGCCATCCCGAAGTCGTCGATTACCTCAAGCAGCTGCTACGCGGCGAACTGGCGGCACGCGACCAGTATTTTCTGCATTCGCGCCGCTACGAGGATCAGGGCCTGATGGCGCTGTACGAGCGCATCAACCATGAGATGCAGGAAGAGACCGAGCACGCCGACGCGTTGCTGCGTCGCATCCTGTTCCTGGAAGGCGACCCGGATATGCGTCCCGCGGAGTTTGCGCCAGGCAAGACCGTGGTCGAGATGCTCGAGCGCGATTTGGTGGTGGAATACGAAGTACGCGCGGCGCTCGCTGCCGGCATGAAGCTGTGCGAAGAGCACGGCGATTACGTCAGCCGCGACATGCTGCTCAAGCAGCTGCAGGACACCGAAGAAGATCATGCCTGGTGGCTGGAGCAGCAGCTCGGCCTGATCAAGCGGATCGGCCTGGAGCTGTACCAGACCTCGAAGATCGACAAGGGCCACGTGGCCGGTTGATTGCGGGATCGCTGTTGACCGCTGTGCGGTGCAAGGCCGCGCGGCGGTGGCTGAGGTGGCCTCGGCAGATGGGCCAGCGCGATAGACGGCCCATGCATCGATTGCGCCCCGATCGGATGTGCTGATCTCATCGCTCTACCGCTGGTCGAGCTGAGATAGATCGCCGGCTTGGTGTCGGCGTTTTTCGTCAAGGCCGTCCAGGCGTCGAGAGTGGCGTTGCAGACCTTGTCTCGACGTTGCCTGCGGTCAGCCGCGATGTAGCCGACACCGGCGGTGAGGCCGGGTGTCAGCTGCGTTGCAGGCGATACACCGCGGTGGAGAGTGCGGTGACGCCATCGGCACGGAAACGCGGTTCCTGCTCCAGGATGTCGCGCTGTTCCAACTGCTGCACCTGCCATTGCGCCTGAAACAGCGTCTGCACTTCGGCCGCATCCACCGCGAAGGGTGGGCCGGCCTTTTCGGCTTGCGGATAATCCAGCGTAATCAGCAGCCCGCGACACATTGCAGGCAAGCGCGCGTAGGTGGTTTCCAAGTACTGCCGGCGCAGATCCGCCGGCAAGGCCACCAGCGCGGCACGGTCGTAAACCGCCGTGCAATCGGCCAACACGCTTGCGTCCAGCGCAAAGGCGTCGCCGCAGATGATCTCGATGGGGCCGGCGACGAAATGTTCGCCAGCGCTGCTGGTGTGGCCCTGCGGTTGCAGGTTGGCCTCATCGAAGAACTGCGTCACGGCCAGCGGCGATAGCTCTACACCCAGGACACGATGGCCTTGTGCAGCCAGCCAATGCATATCCAGCGTCTTGCCGCAGAGCGGCACCAATACGCGTGCAACGTGTGGCAACTGCAGTGCGGGCCAGTGCTTTTGCAACAGCGGCATCACCTCATCCTGATGAAAGCCGGTCTGCCCGTCCTGCCAGCGCTGTAGCCAGAAATTTGTGTCCATGCTGTTGCCTTGTTGGTTTGCGTTGACGAGTGACGTGGTGGCGGGAATAGCAGTGACATCTCAGATCTAAAGGAGCCGATCAGACCGCACCGCGCCGGGCATCCGCGCGACATGCACACCGACCATCTTGACTGGTCCTTGCCCGCCCGCCGTCGCGGGACCTTATGCGGCATGGATGCCGCATAAGAGCTTACATGGACGTACTTGCAGCGTGTCCTGCGATGGTGGGCGGGCAAGGGCCCTGCAGTAAATCCGCAGATCAACCACGCTACAACCGACGCATCTGCACCGTGCGAGGCAGAGCTTGAGCTTCAGCGTCGTCTCGTTGTTCCAAGCCGAGCTGATCGAGGGCGCGATGCCCTCAGCGCTCGCGGGACACGTCGTATATCCATCCATGGAGACTCCGTGGCGACATCCATGTCGCCACAGGGTCCCGAGAGCGCTGAGGACATCGCACCTGCAATTTGGCCGTGTGCTGATAGGAACCACAACGCCGGCCGCGCCTATCTGGCGGTGATTTTATTAGCCACTCAAAACGCCCGGACAACGTGCAGTCGCGCGGCGCGTCAGCGAACCACCGTTACTGAGCTTCCAGCCTGTCCACCTTTTGTTGCGCCTCAGTGAATCAGGGCTCAGCGTCAGTGCCAATCGCGCCGCCGTGCATCACCGCGATGACAGGCCGTTACTGCACTTCCAGGCCATCCACCTTTTGCCGCGCCTCAGTGAAACGCGGCGGCGGCAATAATGCCAACCGCGCCGCCGTGCATCACCGCGATGACAGACCGTTACTGCACTTCCAGTCCATCCACCTTCTGCCACCCTCGCGGCAACAACGAGCCACGACTCGCACGTGCGCCCACATAGGTGTCCAGATCCTTGAACGACAGGCTCATGGTGCGCGCGCCGCTGCGGACCAGCAGGGTGTTGCCCGGTGCCACCGCGACCACCGCCACCACGCGCTCGGTGCTGAGTTTGGCCTTGGGGATCTCGATGATCTTGTTGCCTTTGCCCTTGTCCAGCTCAGGCACGTCGGTGGCCAGCACGGCCAGCAGGTTGCCGGCGCTGGTGACGGCGACGATGCGGTCGGTCTGCGGGTTGCTCACCTGCGCCGGGCTCAGCACATGCGAGCCGGCGGTCAGGTTGAGCATCGCCTTGCCGGCTTTGTTGCGGCCGGTGAGGTTTTCGAAACGGGTCACGAAGCCGTAGCCGTGCGAGGACGCCAGCACGAAGCGGGTGGCGTTGTCGGCACTGGCCATGACCTGGAACGATGCGCCGGAGGCCGGCGAAAAACGCCCGGTCAGCGGTTCGCCGTTACCACGCGCAGATGGCAGGGTATGCACGGCAGTGGAATAGGCGCGGCCGTCCGAATCCAGAAACGCCACCTGATGCGTGCTGCGGCTACGCACCGCGGTCAGCAGGCTGTCGCCATCGCGGTACGACATGCCGGCCGGATCGACCTCGTGGCCCTTGGCTGCGCGCACCCAGCCCTTTTCCGACAGCACTACCGTCATCGGTTCGCTGGCGACCATCTCGGTTTCGTCGATCGCTTGCGCCGCGCCGCGCTGCACCAGCGGCGAGCGACGCGCGTCGCCGAACTTCTTGGCGTCGGCGGTGAGCTCGTCCTTGATCAGCTTCTTTAGCTTGGTCTTGCTTTCCAGGATGGCCATCAACTGCGCGCGTTCCTTGGCCAGCGCTTCCTGCTCGCCGCGGATCTTCATTTCTTCCAGGCGCGCCAACTGACGCAGCTTGGTTTCCAGGATGTATTCGGCCTGTTCCTCGCTGAGCGCGAAACGGGCGATCAACACCGGCTTGGGTTCGTCTTCGCTGCGGACGATGCGGATCACTTCGTCCAGATTGAGGAAAGCGATCAACAAGCCTTCCAACAGGTGCAGGCGACGCTCGACCTTCTGCAGGCGATGGTTGAGGCGCCGGGTGACGGTGTCGCTGCGGAAGGTCAGCCACTCCGTCAGCAGCTGGCGCAGGTTTTTGACCTTCGGGCGGCCATCCAGACCGATCACATTGAGATTGACGCGGTAGCTGCGTTCCAGATCGGTGGTGACGAACAAGTGGCCCATCAACTGCTCGGCATCCACGCGATTGGAGCGCGGCACCAGGACGACACGCACCGGGCTGGTGTGGTCGGATTCGTCGCGGATATCTTCCAGCCACGGCAGCTTCTTGGCGCGCATCTGTTGGGCGATCTGTTCGATCACCTTGGACGGCGACACCTGATACGGCAGCGCATCGATGACGATGTTGGCGTGTTCCCGTTTATAGGTGGAACGTGCGCGCACGCTGCCATGGCCGGTCTCGTAGATGGCGCGCAGGTCGGCGGCCGGGGTAATGATCTCCGCGGTGGTCGGGTAGTCCGGGCCCAGCACGTGTTCGCACAGCTCGGCGACCGTGGCATCGGGGTCGTCGAGCAGGCGCAGCAGCGCGCTGACGATCTCGTTGAGGTTGTGCGGTGGTACGTCGGTGGCCATGCCGACGGCAATGCCGGTGGTGCCGTTGAGCAGCAGGTGCGGCAGGCGCGCCGGCAACCAGGTCGGCTCTTCCAGGGTGCCGTCGAAGTTGGCCGCCCAGTCGGTGGTGCCCTGGCTGATCTCGCCCAGCAGCACTTCGGCGATTGGGGTGAGCTTGGATTCGGTGTAACGCATCGCCGCAAACGACTTGGGGTCGTCGGTGGAGCCGAAGTTGCCCTGGCCTTCGATCAGTGGGTAGCGGTACGAGAACGGCTGCGCCATCAGCACCAGCGCTTCGTAGCACGCGCTATCGCCGTGCGGATGGTACTTACCGATGACATCGCCCACGGTGCGCGCGGACTTCTTCGGCTTGGCGGCCGCGTTCAGGCCGAGCTCGCTCATCGCGAAGATGATGCGGCGCTGCACCGGCTTCAGGCCATCGCCCAGGAACGGCAGGGCGCGGTCGAGCACCACGTACATCGAATAATCGAGATAGGCGCGTTCGGCGTACTCGCGCAGCGGCAGCTGTTCGAAGCCGTGGAAGGTGGGGCGGGTCAGATCGGTCATGTAAAGCCAGGTCCTGCGAAAGAAGAACCCGCACCAGAGCGCGGACTCGAAGAGCGCCGATTATCCGGATGCGGCGGGGGATGCCAAGCCGCGCGCGTGGCCGGCGGCCAGATAACGGGTGGGCGGGGCGCCGAAATGGCGGTGAAACACACTGACGAAGGCACTGGGGCTGCTGTAGCCGAGCTGGTCGGCGACCTGCGCCACGGCGCTGCCCTGGCTGAGCCGGCGCAGGCCTTCGGCCAGCCGGGCCTGCTGGCGCCACTGCGCAAAACTCAACCCGGTCTCGTCGCGAAAATGCCGGCTCAGGCTGCGCGGCGACAGCCCGCCCCAATCGGCCCAGGCATCGAGCGGGCGCGGGTCGGCGGGGGTGGCGAGCAATTGCCGGGCAATCCGCAGCAGGCGGCGGTCGGCCGGCATCGGCAGGTGCAGGTGGTCGATCTGGACCTGGCATAGCTCGTCCAGCAGCACCGCGGCCAGCCGCTGCTGGGCGGTATCCAGCGGCTGATCCAGCGGCCAGCTTGCGGCGCGCATGATTGCTTCGCGCGCCAACCCGGTCAGCCGGATCACGCCGCCTTGCGCAGGCAGGGCGGCGCAGGCGTCCGGCCGCACCACCACGCCCCAGCCGCGCATCGGACCGGCCAGCTCCACGGTGTGCTGCTGGCCGGGCGGCATCCAGCCGGCGCAGCCCGGTGGCAGCGACAGCGCGCCTTGCTCGGTGTGCACAGTCAGCACGCCTTGCTCGACAAACATCAGCTGCCCGCGCACATGCGTATGCCAGGCGGTCTCCGGCGCCCACACCGCGCGCAGGTCGGCCAGGAACGCGATCAGCACCGGCCCGTCGGCCCATTCGAAGCTGGCACGTACGCCAGGGGGAAGGGCGTCCACGGTCGTTGGCGGGTTTTCGATAGTCATTGGCCTGATTGTATTACCGGGCCAGGCGGTGTGGCGCGTAAGGTGACGATCCTTGCTGACGGTTTAATCCCGGTTGAGATATTTGCGTTGACAAATATATTTTTCGGAACAAAATGTGTCGCATGAATTCAACCCCCACCGCTCCGCCGTCGTTCGGGTTGCTGTTGCGCCAGGTGCGCGACGCGCTGATGCGTCAGCTCGATGCCGAGATGAAGGGCGAGCTGCCCGACTTCGGTTTCAGTCACTACGTCGGTTTGAAGATCCTGGCAGTGCGTTCGCCCTGCACGGCCAACGAACTGGCGCAGGCGCTGGACCAGACGCCGAGCGCGGTGACCCGCCTGCTCGACAAGCTAGAGGCCTTGGGCGCAGTGCGGCGCGAGCCGCATGCCCAGGACCGGCGCGCGCTGCAGATCGTCATGACCGAGCAGGGCGTGGCGCTGTGGGAACGGCTGCGCTTGCGCGGCGAACGTGCGATCGAGCATGGCCTGCGCGACCTGGATGCCCCTGAGCGCGAGCAACTCACCTCCCTTCTTATCCGTGTCCGCGATGCACTCAACTCATGAACGCTGCTAGTTCCTTCATCCAGACGCTGCGCCCGCGCTCGATGCGCCTGGCGCGGCCGCTTGTTCTTACCGCGTTGACGCTGGCGCTGGCGGCCTGCGCCAGCAGCCGTGGCCTGGCGCCGCAGGGCACCGTGCTCGACGCCAGCCAGTTGCATGCCGAGCGCACCCTGGCGCAAGCCGGGCTGAGCCCGGCCGCATGGCCGGCTAGCGATTGGTGGCGCGCGCTGGGCGATGCGCAATTGAATGCGCTGATCGGCGAAGGCCTGCAGCACAGCCCCAGCCTCGACGCCGCCGACGCGCGCCTGCGCCAGGCACAGGCCCGTATCGGCACCGCGCAGGCCGATCGCGGCCCCAGCCTGTCGGTCTCCGGCGGCTACGCAGGCGTGCAGTTGCCGGAATCGGTGGCCGGTGAGGAACGCGGCGGACGCTTTGGCGGTAACGGTCAGCTGGTGGTGGATTTCCGCTACGGCGTGGACCTGTGGGGCGGCAAGCGCGCCGCCTGGGAAGCGGCGGTGGACACCGCGCACGCGGCCGAGGTGGATGCGCAGGCAGCGCGCCTTAACCTGTCGGCGGCGATCGCCGAAGCCTATGCGCAGCTCGACTACGCCTGGCGTCTGCACGATGTGGCCGACGAAGAACTGGCGCGCTCGCGTAAGACCGTGGAACTCACCCAGCAGCGCCGCAGTGCCGGCATCGACAGCGATCTGCAGCTGCGTCAGGCGCAGGCCCGAGTGCCGGCCGCACAGCAGCAGGTACAGTCGGCGCAGCAGCAGATCGACGAGGCGCGTAACGCGCTGGCGGCGTTGCTTGGCCAGGGCCCGGACCGCGGGCTGGACATCGCACGCCCGGTGCTGGGCGCGACCATCGCCGCGCAGCTGCCGAGCAACCTGCCGGCCGATCTGCTCGGCCGTCGCCCGGACGTGGTGGCTGCGCGCTGGCGCGTGGAGGCGGCCGACAAGGACATCGCCACAGCCAAGACGCGCTTCTATCCCAGCTTCAACATCATCGCCCTGGGCGGCGTGGTGAACCGCGATGTCGGCCAGTTGCTGGAAAGCGCGTCGGTGTTCGGCGTGGTTGCGCCGGCATTGAGCCTGCCGATTTTCGACGGCGGCAAGCTGCGCGCCAGTCTGGCCGGCAGCGACGCGCAGTACGACCTGGCGGTGGCCGACTACAACCAGAAAGTGATCGCGGCGCTGCGCGAAGTGGCCGACCAGGCCAACGCAGTACGTTCGCTGGAGCAACGCGCACGTGCGCAGGACGATGCCGTGCAGACCGCTGCTGCGGCATTCGATCTGGCGCAGCAGCGCTACCGCGCCGGTATCGGCGGCTATCTGGACGTGCTCAGCGTGCAGGAGCAATTGCTCGTCGCACGCCAGCGCATGGCCGGGCTGCAGTCGCAACAACTTTTGGCCTCGGTGAGGTTGCAGCGTGCGCTGGGCGGCGGATTCACGCCGGAGCCCGCACGCGACACCGCACACACCGCGCCCACTTCCGCACAACCGAATTCCTGAGACATCGACGATGAGCCAAACGACTCCAACTTCTTCCCAACCCGCGCCCGCCGCACCGAGCAAGCGCCGTGCGGCGCTGCGCATCGTGGCCATTGTGGTGATCCTGGCGATCATCGGCATCGTGACGTGGTACGTCCTGGTCGGCCGCTGGTACGAGGACACCGACGACGCCTACGTGCAGGGTAACCAGGTGCAGATCACCCCGATGGTGGGCGGCACGGTGGTCAGCATCGGTGCCGAAGACGGCATGCGCGTCGAACGCGGCCAGCTGCTGGTGCAACTGGACCCGGCCGATACCGCAGTGGCGTTGCAGCAGGCCGAAGCCAACCTGGCCAAGACCGTGCGCCAGGTGCGTGGTCTGTACCGCAGCGTGGAAGGCGCGCAGGCCGAATTGTCGGCACGCGAAGTCACCTTGCGCAGCGCCCGTGCCGACTTTGCGCGACGCAAGAATCTGGCTGCCAGCGGCGCCATCTCCAACGAAGAACTGGCGCATGTCCGCGAAGAACTGGCTGCCGCCGAAGCGGCAGTGAGCGGCTCGCGCGAGAGCTTCGAGCGCAACCGTGCGCTGATCGACGACAGCGCGTTGTCCAATCAGCCGGATGTGCAGGCGGCTGCAGCGCAGGTGCGCCAGGCCTATCTCAACCACGCGCGTACCGGTGTGGTGGCACCGGTGTCCGGCTATGTTGCACGCCGTTCGGCGCAGGTTGGCCAGCGCGTGCAGCCGGGTAGCGTGCTGATGGCGGTGGTGCCGCTGGAGCAGGTGTGGGTGGAAGCCAACTTCAAGGAAACCCAGCTCAAGCACATGCGCCTGGGCCAGGAAGTGGAACTGCATTCGGATCTGTACGGCGGTGGCGTCGACTACACCGGTCGCATCGAGAGCCTGGGCTTGGGCACCGGCAGCGCGTTCTCGCTGTTGCCGGCGCAAAACGCCAGCGGCAACTGGATCAAGATCGTGCAGCGCGTGCCGGTGCGCATTGCGGTGGACAGCAAGCAACTGGCCGACAGCCCGCTGCGCATTGGCTTGTCGATGAAGGTCGACGTCAATCTGCATGACCAGCAGGGCAGCGTGCTGCCGACCAAGCTGGCGACCGGCTCGGTGTTCTCCACCGATGTGTATGCGCAGCAGTTGCAGGCTGCCGACGCCGACATCCATCGCATCATCCAGGACAACCTGCCGTCGCAGGCTGCCAGCAAGGCGGGCTAAGCCACCATGTCTTCGCAAGCTCCCACCGCGTCCGGCGGCCCGGCGGCGCCGGCGCCCGCTGCCGGCTTTCGTCCGGCCAGCGTGGCGTTGTGCACCATGGGTCTGGCCATGGCCTCGTTCATGCAGGTGCTGGACACCACCATCGCCAACGTCTCGCTGCCGACCATCGCCGGTAATCTCGGCGCCAGTTCGCAGCAGGCCACCTGGGTCATCACCTCGTTCGCGGTGAGCACGGCGATCGCGTTGCCGCTGACCGGCTGGTTGAGCCGGCGCTTTGGCGAAACCAAGTTATTCGTGTGGTCGACGCTGGCCTTCACCGTGGCATCGCTGTTGTGCGGCCTTGCGCAGAGCATGGGCATGCTGGTGGTCGCACGCGCGCTGCAGGGGTTTGTCGCCGGGCCGATGTATCCCATCACCCAGAGCTTGCTGGTGTCGATCTACCCGCGCGAAAAACGTGGGCAGGCGCTGGCGTTGCTCGCAATGATCACCGTGGTCGCGCCGATTGCCGGCCCGATCCTGGGCGGCTGGATTACCGACAACTACAGCTGGGAATGGATCTTTCTGATCAACGTGCCGCTGGGCATCATCGCCAGCAGTATTGTGGGGTCACAGTTGCGGCATCGCCCCGAACAGCTCGAAAAACCGCGCATGGATTACATCGGCCTGATCCTGCTGGTGGTCGGCGTGGGCGCGCTGCAGCTGGTGCTGGACCTGGGCAATGACGAAGACTGGTTCTCGTCCGACAAGATCGTGGTGCTGGCCTGTGTCGCCGCCGTGGCGCTGGTGGTGTTCGTGATCTGGGAACTCACCGACAAGGACCCCATCGTCGATCTCAAACTGTTTCGGCACCGCAACTTCCGCGCCGGCACCTTGGCGATGGTGGTGGCGTATGCGGCGTTCTTCAGCGTGAGCCTGTTGATCCCGCAGTGGCTGCAACGCGACATGGGCTATACCGCGATCTGGGCGGGCCTGGCCACCGCGCCAATCGGCATCCTGCCGGTGTTGATGACGCCGTTCGTGGGCAAGTACGCATTGCGGTTCGATCTGCGCATGCTCGCCACCGTCGCCTTTATCTTTTTGTCGTTCACCAGCTTCCTGCGCTCCAACTTCAACCTGCAGGTGGACTTCAGCCACGTGGCCACCGTGCAATTGGTGATGGGTGTCGGCGTGGCGTTGTTCTTCATGCCGGTACTGCAGATTCTGCTATCGGATCTGGACGGGCGCGAGATCGCAGCCGGCTCCGGCCTGGCCACGTTCCTGCGGACGTTGGGCGGCAGTTTTGCTGCATCGCTGACCACGTATCTATGGGCGCGCCGCACGCAAGTGCACCACGCGCACATCACCGAACACATCTCGGTCTACACGCCCGGCATGCAGGAACAGGTCACTGCGATGGGCCAGGGCGACCTGCAACGCGGCGCGGCCTCGCTCAACAACATGATCAACCACCAGGCCTCGCAGATGGGCTTCAACGACATCTTCTATCTGCTTGGCTGGACCTTCCTGGCGATCATCTTCTTCCTGTGGTTGGCGAAGCCGCCGTTCGGTGCAGGTGCCGGTGGTGCAGCGGCGGCGGGTGGGCACTAGGCGCCGGCTGACAAGGCGCTGTACTACGAGCGGCTAAGCAAACGACTTCACGCCGGTCTAGTGCAGAGCGGTGATCTGCGAGTTAGCTGCAGGGCCCTTGCCCGCCCACCATCGCGGGACACGCTGCAAGTACGTCCCTGTAAGCTCTTACGCGGCATCCATGCCGCGCAAGGTCCCGCGACGGTGGGCGGGCAAGGATCAGTGGAGATGGTCGGCGTGCATAGTCGGTGTGCGTGGGTCTTCTCAAAGCAATCAGCAAACCGCGTGGAGCGGTCAGGGCACCACAGCCTGGACCAGGTCAATGTTTGACTTGGGCTTCCGACTGCGTCCAACAAGATGCGGCTGACAAAACCACTGCGCACCACCAGCCGGGGGCTCGCTACGGTTTATGAGCCGCTCCAACAATCGTGCTGTACCTGTCAACACCCTCTAGACTGACGCTCTCCAAGTGGGAGCAGTCCAATGGCAGTGACGCCTTCTAAGACCGGTTTACCGCAGTCCTTCTGCCTCATGGATGCGACGCAGCGCCAAGGCAGGCGCACGCTGGATCAAGAGGTCCATCGTCATCGTGAGTTACGACCTGCAGCGACGGCGATGGGACGTCTGTTGCAGACTGTGCTCCTTCTGTGGCTGTGTTTGCCGTTGATCGCGGCGGCCGATGCATTGAGCGACAACGTGACACAGCAGATGCAGCTCAATCGGCAGCGCTACGGCATCGTAGGGCAGGCTGTTTACGTCTCCCACAACGGCAAGCTGCTGTTTCGCGGTGGCGATGGGCTGTCCGATCTCGACAGCCAACAGCCGGTCAAGCTTGAGCAGATCTTTCCAGTGTTCTCGGTAAGCAAGCTGTTGCTCAGCACGCTGATCATGCAGCTGGTCGAAGCTGACCGGATCGATCTGGATCGACCTGCACGGGTCTACCTGCCAGCGTTGCCGCAGCGCTGGAACAAGATCACGGTGCGTCAGCTACTCAATCACACCTCCGGATTGCCCGAGTATTTCACCGAGGAGCAGATGAGCGGCTCGCCGGAGGCAAATGCTTCGTTTCCTGCAACTGCGCGCGCTGTCTTTGCAGCGCTGGGCAGTCAACCGTTGCTCTTTCCACCCGGCAGCGACACGCGCTACATCAACACCAACTATCTGGTGCTGTCGCAACTGCTCCAGGTGCATTACCGCAAGCCATATTCGCAGATCGTGTCCGAGCGGATCATCGAGCCGTTAAAGCTGGCGCATACCTTTCTCGGGCGCTCACGATTGCCGGCTGAGGGAGTGGTCAGTGCTTACCTTGGCAAAGACGGGAAGCTGCAGAAACAACCAGAGATTGCCTGGCCCGATTACGCCCTCGGGCATGCCGAGCTGTACACCGGCATCGACGATCTGGCCGCTTTCATCGACGCGATGCGCACCGGGAAATTAGTCGGCAAGGCAACGCTGCAACAGCTCTGGCAACCGCAGCTGCTGACCAACGGGCAGCGCGGCTGGTTTGCCAGCGGCTGGGAGGTTGGCGCAAATGGTGCCTATCGGCACGTCGGTCATGATGGCGGCGCGCGGGTGAGGGTGCGCCTGCTGTTCGCCGATGCCTTGGATGGCGATAGCTACACCATCGTTTACCTAACCAATGGCAGTACGCGCGGGGTGTGGTCCCGGGTGCTGGTGGACAGCATCATGGCCAGCATCGCGCCACAGACGTTTCCCGCCGAAGCCGTGTCGGAGAAACTTATCGCCTTCGCGCTGCAGTCGCCTGTCGATCACGACACGCAGGTGTTTGCCGATGCACTGCGTGCCGACAACAGCATCCCCATCAATCAACTTGAAGGTGTGGTCAACACGACGGGCTATACCGTTCTATCCAATCTCGGGGCGGATGCGGCGATCCGCGTGTTCGCACTCAATGTGCTGCTGTTTCCGGCATCCAGAAATGCCTTGGACAGTCTTGCCGAGGCGTATGAGGCAGCCGGAGACCTCGCACGCGCCAAGCGCATCAGGCAAGCGATCAAGGACAAGTCCAGCACGGCCGACTGAGAGCCGCTAACAAACCGACTGTGCTCACCGTTAGGCGGGTGCGACCGGTGCTCAGTGCGGCACAGAACACACTTGTACACTGCGTTTCTGAGCGTGCCGTCCGTACCCACCTGAGGACTGCTCGCCACGTTTTGGCCGCTCTAGGTGCAGCTAACACAACGTTGCGCGATCTCCCGGCGAGTGCGGCTCGTGTTCGCAATCGGCAGATGCCGCTCCTACAACCCGCTTCTCCGCGCGGTGCGCCCGATCCCGCTCGCGGCATTTGTCAGCCGCTCCGACACACTAGTGATGCGTCACCGAAGCTGCCGGCGCATCTTCGGTGCCGTCTTGCAGTTTTACCGGTTGCGGTAACGCAAGCGCTCCATCGCTGGCGATATCTTTTTCAACCACTGTGCGTGCGCGGGCGGCTGCGGTGATGGTGTTGCGATCGTCTTCAGGCATTGCATCGAGCAACTGCAATGCATGGCCCTGATAACGCACATCCAGTGCATCCTGCAAGGCGCGTAGTGTTTGCACATCGCTGCATAAGGCGCTGGCCCTGGCTTCGATTGCGCGTGCCCGCGCATCCAGTCTGGCGTCGAGTTGGCCATCCATCGCCTTAGCGCGTGCATCGATCGCATCCGAGCGGCCGGTCATGATCTGCCACAGCATGTGACGCGCGATGCTGCCTTTGAAGGCTTCGGCTTCGTGTTCGACATAGCGCTCGAAGTTCCCATCAAAGGCCTGTTGGTCCCAGCGTCCCTTGCCAAGTGTGCCATCGACATAGTCGTTGGCACGCTTGCGCAGGCGCGTGATCTTGCGGGCGTTGAGCGAACTGCCGGTCAGCACCTCGATCACGCCGCCCAGCGCGTCGTAGCTCAGGTCGACCACCGCGTGTGCCAGCTCGGCGACCTGCGGCATCAGCGCGCGGGTGCGCTGTTCCATCGCGCGCAATCGCTCGCTGTCGGCAGCGCTGATCTGTTGCACCTGGTGATCGATGCTCAGCTCGCCAGCGTGGAAGAACACCTCGCGCGGCACGCCACTGTCGCGGTAAAGCCAGATGCCGCCGCTGTCGGCGAGCACATTGAACGCCGTGCCGAGGCCGCATTGGTGCGATGACACCTGGGCTCGATGCGTCTGCGACGCGCCGGGATGGACCTGCTGTGGCCACGCGGGCGTGCTGAACGTGGCAATCAGCATCAAGGCAAGTGGCAGCGAGCGGCGCATCGGGGATTGCCATGATGGTGACGAGGCATCCTCATGCGTTTGGATCGCGTGCGGCGCGTGTCGAAAGTCATTGCTATGGCGCTTGGGTGTTTGTTGGGCGCGCCGGCGCGCTGTGATGGGTTGCTGGCAACACATCACAGGGGTCCACCACGCATGCGCTTGCTGCCCGGCGTGAGCTTGGCTGGTGCCCTGGCCGCGTGATGGCGGAATCGTTCGACGGACCTGCCGCCGGAGACTGCCTGCTACAAACCACGGCTCAGCGGCCAGTAGTGCGCTAAAGCAAACGCCCAAACGCAAAAAACCCCGCCGAAGCGAGGTTTTTTACGATCTACCGTGAGTCGTGGTGCCCAGGAGAGGACTCGAACCTCCACGAAGTTGCCCCCGCTAGCACCTGAAGCTAGTGCGTCTACCAATTCCGCCACCTGGGCGACTCAGGGGGCGAATTGTGCAAGCTGCGCGTGCGGCTGTCAACGCACTTTCCTACATTTTTTGTGTGCGGCATGCAGCGCTCGGCAGCTGGACGCGGCGGGCGCATGGATCGCGCGCGCCGCGCCGCTGGTTACGGCAGTTGCGTCGCCTGCAAGCGGACCTCCGCACTCTGCACCGGCTCATTCGCCGAGCGTGCCAGTTGCACGCGGTAGGTGCCGGCAGCGATCTTCCAATGACGTGCCTTGGCATCGAAATCGGCCAGCGTCTTCGGTTCTGCAATCACCTGCACGCTGCGCTTTTCGCCGGGCTTGAGGGTGAGCTTCTGCCAGCCGATCAGGCGCAGCGGTGTGGCATGGCCATCGGGCAAGGTGACGTAGAGCTGCGGCACCGCAGCGCCTTCGCGCTGGCCGGTGTTCTCCACCTCGAAGCGTGCGGTGAGGGTGCTGCCTTGCGCGTCCACCTGCAGCCCGCCCATGCGGAACTGCGTGTACGACAGACCGTGGCCGAACGGATAACGCGGGGTGAGCTTGCGCGCGGCAAACCATTTGTAGCCGACGTTGGCGCCTTCGATGGCGTAGTCGATGCTGTCTTCGCCCGGCTTGGCCGGCTTGAAACCCAGCCCCGGAATCGACGGGCGCGGCAGCTGCGATTCGTCCACCGGCCAGGTCACCGGCAAATGGCCGGAGGGGTTCACCGCGCCGGTCAGCAGATTGGCGATCGCTTGGCCGCCGCCGATACCCGGATACCACGCCTGCAGCACCGCCGGTACGCGCTCGGCCCAGGGCATGCGCACGGGGCCGTTGGTTTCCAGCACTACGGTGGTCTTGGGGTTGGCCTTGGCCACTGCGTCGATCAACGCATCCTGGTTGTCGGGCAACTGCATGTCCGGCAGGTCGACCGATTCGGCGGCCCATTGGGTGGCGAACACGATGGCGACATCGGCTGCTTTGGCCGCACGTGCGGCCGCATTGCGGTCCTTGCCGTCGACATAATCGATCTGCACGTTCGGCAATGCGGCGCGCAGGGCCTGCAACGGCGAGGACGGATGGATGATCACCGGGCCCGGCCAGGTGGTCGGGGTGAGCCCGGTCACCGCGTTGCCGCCATTGATGGTGTAGTCCACCCGCGAGGAGCCGCCGCCGGACATCACGCCCTTGTCGGCGTAGCCGCCAATCACCGCGATGCGGCGCACGTCCTTGGAGAGTGGCAACAGGGCCTGCTCATTACGCAGCAGCACGCTGCCTTCTTCGGCCACATGCTGCGCGGCCAATTGCCCGGCCTTGCCATCGATGGGTTGGCGCTGGGTCGGGTGATCGAACGCGCCATGCGCAAACAGGCTACGCAATACGCGCTTGACCATGTCGTCGAAGCGCGCGCGCGGCACCACGCCGGCGCCCACCGCCATACGCAACGGCGCATCGAAGAACACCGCCGCATCGAACACTTCGCCGGCCGATTGCTGATCCAGTCCAGCCAGCGCGGCCTTGGAGCCGCTGTGCACGCCGCCCCAATCGGACATCACATAGCCGGGGTATTTCCATTCCTGCTTGAGCACCTGGTTGAGCAGGTAATCGTGCTCGCAGCCGTAGATGCCGTTGATCTTGTTGTACGAACACATCACCGACGCCGGGTCGCCGATCTTCAGCGCAATCTCGAAGGCCAGCAGGTCCGACTCGTGCATCGCCTGCTCGCCAATGTCGGCGCTATGGAAGTTGCGCCGGGTTTCCATGTCGTTGAGCGCGAAGTGCTTCATCGTCGATAGCACGTGTTCGCTCTGCACGCCGCGGATCGATTCGCCGACCATGGTGCCGGCCAGCAGCGGGTCTTCGCCGGCGTATTCGAAGTTGCGCCCGTTGCGCGGATCGCGCTGCAGGTTGACGCTGCCGGCCAGCAGCACGTTGAAGCCCTGCTGCCAGGATTCGCGGCCCATGGTCTTGCCGCCGGCAAAGGCCAGTTGCGGGTTCCAGCTGGATGCCGTGGACGGGCCGGACGGCATCGCGGTGGCGAAGTCGCCCTTGCGAATGCCACCCGGATTGGTCACGCCCACGCCGGCATCGGCCAGCTGCTGCGCCGGGATGCCCAAGCGTGGAATGCCGGGCACATAGCCTGCCGACCCCAGCGCGCCTTCCGGCTTGGGAATCTTGTCGGTGCCCAGGCCGAAATAGCTGCGCAGCATCTGGAATTTTTCGTCGTCGGTCATCTGCGCCAGCAGCCGGTCCGCACGCTGGTCGGCGGTCAACGCGGTGTCCATCCATGGCTGCGCTGCCGCTGCGGATTGTGCGAGTGCCAACGGCGCAGTCAGCGCAATGCCCAGGCCCATGACCACCGCCAAGACGAGCGGGCGAGGGCGAAAAGTAGTCGTTGTAAACGGTTTCATAGCGGGATGTGGCACGGGGTGTCCTTGTGGTGCTGAGTCATTACGAAATTGGGGGCAGCGAGATGCCCGGATGGGAGCCGCGCACAGGCGCGGTTCGGTCGCTCGCCTGGAGAGGTGGCGCGGTTAGAAGTCGGTCTGCGCGGTACGCAGCACCGGATAGAGCTGGTAGCGCTCGTCCCAGGAAGAGTGACGCTTGGCGAAGAACTCCAGGCGCGCTTGCGGGCTGTTGGCAAACTCCGGGTCGCTGGCGATGCGCTGTTCGAACTGCGCCTTCAACGCGGCGTCGTTGGCCAGCATGTCGCGCGCCACGTCTTCGGCCACGTAGGCCTCCATGTATTCCTTGCGCTCGAAGGCCGTGTTGAAAAAGCCCCACTGCAGCAACGAGTCCGGTGCCTGCGGCTCCAGCATCGCCATCAACAGGCGTGCCTTGGGTTGCGCAATCGGCACGAACAACGCGCCGGCCGGCACGCTGCGGGTTTCATCGCGCCATTGCCCACCGACCTCCAAGGTCTGGTGACCTTCGTTCGAGCGCGCGGCAAAGGTGGCGGTGTCGGCACGGAAGGTTTGCACCGGATGTTCTGCCGGACTGGCGACGATGCGGAAATCGATGCCATGCAGGCGTAGTTTCTCGGCGACGAAGGCCGCTTGTGCTGCCGGCACCAGATAGCCGCCACGCGGTGCGTCGACCATCAGGTCGGGTTTGATCTGATCGCGCAGCGGTACCTTCCAGATCTGCGGTTTGCTCTCGTCGTAGCGCGTCATCAACGCACCGGAAATCGGCGACGGCGTGCGCGTATACGCATAGCCGCGAAATGCCACGGTGCGCGCGGCAGGGCCGGCGGCAAAGCGCAGCGGCTCGGGCATGCCGGCCAGCTGGCTGGCGCGCTGATCGGCTGCCAGCGCATCGGCGCGCCAAGTGCTGCCATGTTTTGCGGCCTGCTGCAGCACCGACACGATGGCATTGCGGGTGACCCGCACGCGCGTGGGGTAGTCCTTCCACGAATGGGTTTCCACCAACATGCCGAAGCGGTTGCGCAGCAGGAAATAGCCATGCGAAAACCGCGGCGGCGACACGTCGTCGGCGAAGCCGGAGGTGGGGTCGTCTTCGTGCACGAAAGAGGGGTAATACGGCAGCGGCAGCGAACCCTGCTTGGCCAGATCGCCCAGCACTGCATCGCGCCAACGCGTGCCGTCGCGCTGCAGCGTGGTGTCGCCGGCATGCACCGGCTCCACCTGCACCGAGACGTCGTGCTCGAACTTGGCGCCGTCGGTGACATGCAGGTCCACGTACATCAGCGGGTCCCACTGCTGTACCAGCCGCAGCATGGCCTGCATCTCCGGCGCGTCGGCCTTGACGTAGTCGCGGTTGAGATTGAGGTTCTGCGCGGTGGTGCGCCAGCCCATCTGCTCGGGGCCGCGCTGGTTGGGGCGGTTCCAGGCGCCGAAGCGCTCGTGTCCATCCACGTTGAACACCGGCACGAATACCCATACCAACGTGTCGAGCACGCCCTTGCCGGCCTTGCCATCAAGCAGCTGGCGCAAGGCCAGAAAACCAGCGTCCTTGCCATCGATTTCGCCAGCGTGGATGCCGCCCTGGATCAAGACCACCGGCAGCTTGCGCTGCGCGGCGCTGGCCGCATCCAGCGCGCCGCTGGTGGAGGCGATCAAGGCCTTCATCGGCCGGCCTTCCGGCGTGGTGCCGAACTCCACGCAGCGCACCGCCTGCGGGTAACGCTGCGCAAACGCATCGCACAGCGCGATGACTTCGTCATAGCGACCGGTCTGCACAAAGCCGCTGCGCTCGGCCTGGGTGGTCAACGGTTCGGCGGCCAGCGCGGCAGGGGCGCAGGTCAACAACAACAGGCTCAGGGCCAGGCGGGTGAAGCGGGGCATCCAGCGGTCCAGTGTTCCAGGAAAACGTTTGCAATGTAGCCGAGCCGAGCTGGCAGGCCAATCTGCACTGCGGCATGGCCGCCGGCTTCAAGCGGACGCGAGCAAGTCGAAAACGCCGATTTTTGCGGGTTATTGATGCGTTCTGCGCACGCATGCACTCGGCGTCGACTGCGCGCAGCGCGATGTCCTTGGACTGCAACGCCAGCAGCCGACCAGCGCGCGCATGGCGGCCGGCAGCTCGGCGCCGGTACGATAGGGCCTGTTTTCAGCTCGTCGGACCGCCTTTGACCACCTCGACCCTGCCGGGCCCCACGGCCGGCGCGCGCCTGCCGCGCCAGATTCCTTTCATCATCGGCAACGAAGCCTGCGAGCGTTTCAGCTTCTACGGGATGCGCAACATCCTGGTGCAGTTTCTGATCACCTCGCTGCTGCTGCAGGAGGTTGGTGGGCCAGGCCGTGAGGCCGAAGCCAAGCACATCCTGCACAGCTTCATGATCGGGGTGTTTTTCTTCCCGCTGCTGGGCGGCTGGCTGGCTGATCGCTTGTTCGGCAAATACAACACGATTCTGTGGTTCAGCCTCATCTATTGCGCCGGCCACGCGTGTCTGGCGATGTTCGAGGGCAGCCGTCAAGGCTTCTTCGTGGGGCTGGGCCTGATCGCGCTGGGCGCGGGCGGCATCAAGCCGCTGGTGGCCTCGTTCATGGGCGACCAGTTCGACCAGTCCAACAAGCACATGGCCAAGGTGGTGTTCGATGCTTTCTACTGGATCATCAACTTCGGCTCGTTGTTCGCCTCGTTGCTGATCCCGGTCGCACTGAAACATCTGGGCCCGTCGTGGGCGTTCGGCATTCCCGGCATCTTGATGTTCGTGGCCACGCTGGTGTTCTGGCTGGGCCGCAAGCGCTATGTGCTGGTGCCGTTGCCGCCGAAAGACCCGCACGGGTTCGGCGCGGTGCTGCGCACGGCATTGCTGGCCCGCGCGCCAGGGCAAGGGCGGCCTGGTCTGGCGCTGGCAGTCATCGCGGTGGTCGCTGCACTGGCCTGCATGACGCTGATCGAGCCGCTGGGCATCGTCATCTGCCTGTGCATGGCGCTAGTGCTGCTGCTGGCCGGGATCGGCGGTGGCACCTGGTGGCAGCTGGAGCGCGCGCGCGGTACGCATCCGGATGCCGCGGTCGAAGGCGTGCGCGCCTTGCTGCGGGTGCTGGTGATCTTCGCGTTGGTGACGCCGTTCTTTTCGTTGTTCGATCAGAAGGCCTCGACCTGGGTGCTGCAGGGACGCGAGATGACCATGCCGGCGTGGTTCACCGCCTCGCAGATGCAGGCGCTCAATCCGCTGCTGGTGATGTTGCTGATCCCCTTCAACAATCTGGTGCTGTATCCGCTGTTGCGCCGTGGTGGCTGGGAGCCGACGCCGTTGCGTCGCATGACCAGCGGTATCGCCTTCAGTGGCGTGGCGTGGATTGCGGTCGGCGCGATCCAGGTCGTCATGGACGGCGGCGAGCCGATGCACATCGCCTGGCAGATGCTGCCCTATGCCTTGCTTACCTTCGGCGAGGTGCTGGTGTCGGCCACCGGCATCGAGTTCGCTTATAGCCAGGCGCCGCCGTCGATGAAGGGCGTGGTGATGAGCTTCTGGTATCTGACCACCACGGTCGGCAATCTGTGGGTGCTGCTATCGAACGTGGCGGTGCGCAATGCGACGGTGACCTCGCATATCGCCGATACTGGGCTCAGCGAAGCGGCATTTTTGATGTTCTTCTTCGCGGCCTTCGCATTCCTGGCAGCACTGGCCTTTGGCTTGTACGCGCGCCGTTATCGCATGGTCGACAATTACCGTTCTGCCTGAGGTCCCCATGATTACCCTGATCCTGATCGCCATCACCGGCATCGTCTCGTGGCTGGCGTTCAATAACCGCAAGCTGGCCGACCGGCTCATCCTGTGGCCGCCGGCGCTGGACAAGAACCGGCAGTACGACCGCCTGGTGACCTACGGCTTCATCCACGCCGACCTGGGGCACCTGGTCTTCAACATGATCACGCTGTTCTTTTTCGGACGGGTGATCGAAAAGGTGATGACGCAGCTGACCGGCAGCGTGCTGACCTATCCGTTGTTCTATCTGGCCGCGCTGGTGGTGTCGATCCTGCCCAGCTATCTGAAGAACCAGAAGAACCCCAATTATCTAAGCCTGGGTGCCTCCGGTGCGGTGTCGGCGGTGCTGTTCGCCTTCATCCTGCTGCAGCCGTGGACCATCATCCTGGTGCTGTTCATTCCGGCACCGGCGATCATCTACGCGGTGTTCTACGTGGGCTACAGCCTGTGGATGGACCGCCGCGGCGGCGATCGCATCAACCACAGCGCGCATCTGGCCGGCGCGGCATTCGGTGTCATGTTCATGCTGATCATGGAGCCGCGGGTGTGGCAGATCTTTCTGGAGCAGCTGTCCAATCCACGCTTCGGCTGAGGGCGCTGGCAGATCCGGCCGCTCGGGTACCGGGCTGGCCGGCGTTGCGGTAATGCGTCAGTGCAGCGGTTGCGTGCGGCAACCGGGCCAGGACCGACGCCATGGCGTCACAGGTCCTGGCAGGTGGAGCGACGCAGGCATCAGGCTGCGCTGCGTTCCCGGTCGGTACTGAGCGCCGAGCCCGACACCGCGCCGTAGGCCTGCTGCAGACGCTCGTAGACGGTATCGTTGAGCTGCGCGAAGTCGGGGTTGTGGGTGTCGCCGTTGATGGCGAACTGGAACAAGCCTTCCAGCAGCGAGCTGTCGCTGTCTGTGCCGTTTCCTGCCGAATCGTTTTGCATGCGTGACTCCTCGTTGGTAAGGCGAGGGCGCTGGCCAGGCCGGAGACCGGTTGCAGGCAGCGCCTTCGAGTCAGCTATCGGCGCTGGTTGAGCGAACTTAAGGATGTCGTTGCCGAGTCGGGCTAACGGTCACAGCGTGGATTCATTTTCACGCAGGCGCGGCGTCGCGCTGGTCACACTTGCCGCACATTCACTGCCGGGCGCACACCACGATGGAGGCAGCGACAGTGCACGCCGAACACGACCCGACACAGCAGCGCTTCGTTATTGACACCGAGGGACATCGCGCCGAGCTGGTGTATCAGCTCGAGGGTGCGCGCATGACCATCACGCACACGCTGGTGCCGGATGCGATTGCCGGGCGCGGTATTGCCGCCGTGTTGGTCGAGTCTGCCTTGCAGCATGCGCGCGAGGCCGGCCTGAAGGTCGTGCCAGCGTGCAGCTACGCCGCCGCCTACGTGCGCGGGCATCAACAGTTTCAGGATCTGCTGGCCTGACGGACAGCAGTGGGTGGTTCGATCAGGGGAGCAGGTGGGAATGGTGCGGTTGCTTGGATTCAATAGTGTGCGGGGTCTGCTGATGCTGGCCCTGTTGGCGGGCTGTACGCAGCGCGAACCGGCAGTCGTCGAGCCGACCGAGCCGGCAGCCGATGCGGCTGCAGCGACAACGCCGCCTCCGGAACCGCTGATGGTGCAGAGTGGCCCGCTGGAAGATGTGATCGAACACGCGCCGGCCTATATGGTCGGGATCAGCTATCCGCCTGGGCTGGATGCGTATCCGGAACTGGCCGCGTTGATTCGCACGTACGCGCAGGATGCCCGCAGCGAACTGATGGAAGCGGTAACCGGTCTGGGCAACGACAAGCCGGCAGCGCCCTATGAGTTGTCGCTGGCATTCGAAAAACTATTGCAGACCTCCGACCTGATCGTCGTCTCCGCCGATGGCAGCCGCTATACCGGCGGCGCGCATGGCGATCCGCTGGTGGCGCGCTTCGTCTGGCTGATCAAGGAGCGCAAGCAACTGACCGCGCAAGCGATGATTCCCGATCCGGCCGGCTGGGAAAAGATCGGCCGCGATGTAGCGGCGCAATTGCATGCCGCTGCCACCCAGCGCGTGGAAGCCGATCGTGTGCCGGTGGAAGAACAGGCCGAACAAGTCGCATCGGCCGACCGCATGATTGCCGAAGGAACCGCAGCGCAGGTGGACAACTTCGCGCAGTTCGTGCCGGTGTTGAATGCGGCCGGACAGATCACCGCAGTGCGCTTCGTGTTTCCGCCTTATCAGGTCGGGCCATATTCGGATGGCACGCAAACGGCCGAGGTCGCTGCATCCACGTTGATGCCGTGGGTCGCGCCGGAATATGTACATCTTTTCGCTCGCTGAGATGTCGCCCCGCAAGTGATGTGATTGAATGCTCAGGCCATTCAGTAATGTAACCAAACGGGTGATATGAGCAGTTTCGATCCAACCGCAAATCGCGTAGACCACACCTGCGCGCGCTATCCAGCCTTTCCGCGGGAGCCGGCTGTCCTGGTGAGGTTGATCAAGCATCTCTACAAGCGGCTGCACACCATCAGTTGTGTGCGACTCAGGCCGTACGGGATCAGTCCGCCGGAATACGAGATCCTGATGATGTTGTACGGCACGCCCGAGCAGGCCATTACGCCGACCGAGGCGGCAGAGGCGGCCAGCGAGAAGCCGGCCAACATCACCCGGCTCACCGACCAGTTGTGCGAGAAGGGTTTGATCGCACGTGGCAGCAGTCCCGACGACCGACGCAAGATCGTGCTGTCCCTGCAACCGGCCGGGCTGGCATTGATCGAAAGCCTGTTGCCGGAAGCATGCACGCTGTTGCACGAGCAGGCGGGCGACATCAGCGAGGCCGAACAGGCGCGTCTGGAAAAACTACTCAAGAAATTGCTCAATGGCGTGGACGCCGTAGAGTCCTGAGCGATGCGCGGTGGCTGCCACGCACGCCATCGCCAAAACGACAACGCCGCCCGGAGCGATCCGGGCGGCGTTGTCGTTACGCAGCTCCGATCACGGCTTGGACTGCGGCGCTTCCGGGGTGGCGCCATCGCCGCCCTGCGCGCTCAGACCGCGCTTTTCAAGCAAGGGCTCGATCTGCGGCGCATGCCCGGCGAAGTTCTGGAACAGCTCCATCGCATCCACGCTGCCACCGCGCGACAGCAGCGTCTTGCGGAACCGATCGCCATTGGCGCGGCTCAATCCACCATTCTGCTTGAACCATTGCTGGGTGTTGGCATCCAGCACTTCGGACCAGATGTAGGCGTAATAGCCCGCCGCATAGCCGCCCATGATGTGGCTGAAGTATGGGGTCTTGTAGCGCGGCGGTACCGGCGCGTAGGCAATGCCGTCCTGCTGCAAGGCCTTGGCTTCGAACGCCATGACGCCGGCTGCATCGGGCACCTGGTTGGCGCTGATCTGATGCCAGTTCTGATCCAGCATCGCCGCACCCAGATATTCGGTGGTGGCAAAGCCCTGGTTGAACTTGGACGCGGCAATCACCTTGTCCAGCAAGGCCTGCGGCATCGGGGTGCCGTTTTGATAATGCTTGGCGTAGTTCTTCAGGATGGACGGCTCGTCGGCCCACATCTCGTTGACCTGCGAGGGGAACTCCACAAAGTCGCGCGGCACGCTGGTGCCGGAGAAATACGGGTATTTGACGTCGGAGAACATGCCGTGCAGCGCATGCCCGAACTCATGGAACATGGTGGTCACTTCGTCCCAGGTCAGCAGCGTGGGCTGGCCGGCAGGCGGTTTGGGGATGTTGAGGTGATTGGCCACCACCGGCTTGAAACCGGTCAGGTCCGACTGCGACACGTACGAGTTCATCCATGCGCCACCGCGCTTGGATTCGCGTGCATACATGTCGGCGATGAAGATCGCCAGCTGCTTGCCGTCGGCGTCGAATACGTCATAGACGGTGATGTCGTCGCGGTAGGTCGGCAGGTCGGTGCGCTGCTTGAAGGTCAGGCCATATTCCTGGTTGGCTGCATAAAACACGCCGTTTTCCAGCACGTTCTTGAGCTCGAAGTACGGCTTGAGCTGCGACTCGTCGAAGTTGTACTTGGCCTGGCGCACCTTCTCGCTGTAGTAGGCCCAATCCCAGGCTTCGAGTTTGAAGGTCGGTTTGCGTGCGGCTTTTTGTTCCTTGTCGATCATCGCCTGCAGATCGGCAGCCTCGCGCTTGGCGTTGGCCACCGCGGCCGGTGCCAGCTTGCCGAGCATGGCGTTCACCGCTTCCGGGGTCTTGGCGGTCTGGTTTTCCAGCGAGTACGCGGCGTAGGTCGGGAAGCCGAGCAGCTTGGCCTTGTCGGCGCGCAGCTTCATGATGCGCGACACCAGCGCGGTGTTGTCGTACTGACCACCATGGCTGCCGCGCGAGACCGACGCGTCATAGATTTTCTTGCGCAGGTCGCGATTCTTCAGCTGGGTCAGCGGCGGCTGGCCGGTGGTGTTGAGCAGCGCAATCACGTACTTGCCATCGAGCTTGCGTGCCTTGGCCGCTTCGGCAGCAGAAGCGATCTGCTCCTCGGACAGACCATCGAGCTGCTTGACGTCATCCACCACGACTGCCGCCGCATTGACCTCGGCCAGCACGTTCTGGCTGAAGGTGGTGCCCAGGTTGGCCAGCTCGGCATTCATCGCCTTGAGCGTGGTCTTGTCGGCATCGGAGAGCTTGGCGCCATCGCGGACGAAGTCGCTGTAGTACTTCTCGACCAGACGCAGGCCTTGTGCATCCAGGCCCAGCTTGGCGCGTTGGTCGTACAAGCTCTGGATACGCGCGAACAGCTTGCCGTTGAGCGAAATCGCATCGCGATGCGCAGCGAACTTGGCCGAGTAGTCGGCCTGCAGTTTCTTGCGTGCATCGTTGGTGTCGGCACCCACCAGATTGAAGAACACCGTGGTGGCACGATCGAGCGTGGCGCCGCTCTTTTCCAGTGCGACGATGGTGTTGTCGAAGCTCGGCTTGGCTTTCTGGGTGGCGATCTTGTCCACTTCCTTCAACTGCTCGGCCATGCCGGCGTCGAAGGCGGGTGCGAAGTCGCTGTCTTTGATCTTGTCGAACTGCGGGTAATGCAGTGGCAACGTGCTGTCGGCAAAGAAGGGGTTGGATTGGGTGGCAGCCTGCGTGGTGGCGGGTGCGGCGATGCTGTAGGACGGCATGGCAAGTCCCAGGGAGGCGGCCAGGGCAAAAGCGAGACGGGTGGTCAAGAGGGTGGCTCCAAAGTGCGAGCCGCCGAGGCTAACCCAGCCCGCCGGGACAGGCGTGTGACAAAAGGCATGTCTGGCTGGCGGACGCGACCATGCGCCAGGTCACGCCAGGCCCCAAGGCTGCCAAGACGCCGGGACTTCGCCAGGACAGCCGCCAGCGGCTCGGCGACACATCGGGACATGCTGCAAGGCCTGCTTCAGCGAATGCGCTGCCGGACGTCCTGCATACAGGCCGGCGAACGGCCAACGATACGCGGCTGGATCGGGGGGCGCGGATGTCACATGGGCGAGAGGTAGCGCTGTGCGGAGAGGGTGTGGCGGGCCGAGAGGGCTGGGTTAGGCTAGCGCTTTCCCTATCGAGAGTTGTCGATGACCGCGCTATCCACCTTTGAGTTCACCGACCTGGACGGTCGCACGCAATCGATGCGCGACTACGCCGGCAGTGTGGTGCTGGTGGTGAATGTGGCTTCGAAATGCGGCTTTACCCCGCAGTACGCAGGGTTGCAGGCCTTATGGCAGCGCTATCGTGAGCGTGGCCTGGTAGTGATCGGTTTCCCGTGCGATCAGTTCGGTCACCAGGAGCCCGGCGATGCTGCACAGATCCGGCAGTTCTGCTCGCTCGACTATGCGGTGGATTTTCCGCTGGCGTCCAAAGTCGAGGTCAACGGCAGCAGCGCGCATCCGCTGTGGCAATGGCTCAAGCACGAACAGCGCGGCCTGCTTGGATCGGAGGCGATCAAATGGAACTTCACCAAGTTCCTGATCGGCCGCGATGGCACCGTGTTGGAGCGCTACGCACCGACCACCAAGCCGGAGGCCCTGGCCGCCGATATCGAGCGTGCGCTGGGCGCGTGACATCGCAAGCGCATGCCCAAACTTTCAAACACCGCGGGCTCGTAGGAGCGCACCCGGGCGCGACGAGGCGTTACCGAAAATGTGAGGCGTTACCTAGGACGAGGCCGTACCGGGAACGCTTCGTCGCGCCCAGGTGCGCTCCTACGACGGTGTAGTAGCGGTGCTGTCGATTTCTCTAAGGCGGCGCTCGAACACCTTACGCACCACCACCAAGCCGGAGGCTCTGGCCGCCCACATCGAGCGTGCGCTGGGCGCGTGACATCGCGGGCGCACGCCCAATCTTAGATGCGCCTGGATCGTAGGAGCACACCCGGGCGCGACGAGGCGTTACCGAAAATGCGAGGCATTACTGGGGACGAGGCTGTACCGGGAGCGCTTCGTCGCGCCCAGGTGCGCTCCTACGACGGTGCAGTAGCGGCACGCCTGCGCGTTGCCTCACTTCTCGACGAAGGCGCGCTCGAACACCTTACGCACCGACCACCAAGCCGAAGGCTCTGGCCGCCGATATCGAGCGTGCACTGCGCGCGTGATATCGCGGGCGCACGCCCAACCTTTTAAACACCGCGGGCTCGTAGGAGCGCACCCGGGCGCGACGAGGCGTTACCGAAAATGCGAGGCGTTACCCGGGATGAGGCTTTACCGGCAGCGCTTCGTCGCGCCCAGGTGCGCTCCTACGACGGTGCAGTAGCGGCACGCCTGCGCGTTGCCTCACTTCTCGACGAAGGCGCGCTCGAACACGTAATGCCCCGGGGTGCCGATGCGTGGCGAGGTCTGGAAACCGCGTGCGTCCAGCAACGTGCGCAGATCGGCCAGCATCTGCGGGCTGCCGCAGATCATGAAGCGGTCGTTGGCCGGGTCCAGGGTCGGCAGTCCCAGCGTCTGCTGCATGCGGCCATCGGCCATCAGCTCGGTCAGGCGGCCCTGATTGGCAAACGCTTCGCGGGTGACTGCCGGGTAATACAGCAGTTTTTCGCGCAGCAGATCGCCGAGGAATTCGTGCTGCGGCAGCTCGCGCTCGAAGTAGTCGCGATAGGCCAGATCCTGCACGAAGCGCACGCCCTGGGTGAGGATCACCTTGTCGAAGCGCTCGTAGGTTTCCGGGTCCTTGATGATCGACAGCCACGGCGCCAGGCCGGTGCCGGTGCCCAGCAAATACAGATTGCGACCCGGATGCAGGTCGCTGATCAGCAGCGTGCCGGTGGGTTTCTTGCCGACCAGCACCTTGTCGCCCGGTTGGATGTGCTGCAGCCGCGAGGTCAGCGGGCCGTCCGGCACCTTGATACTGAAGAACTCCAGATGCTCTTCCCAGTTGGCGCTGGCGATCGAGTACGCGCGCAGCAACGGCCGGGTTTCGGTTTCCAGCCCGATCATCACGAACTGGCCGTTTTCGAAGCGGAAACCGGCATCGCGGGTGGTAGTGAAGCTGAAGTAGGCATCGGTCCAATGACGGACCTCAAGCACCGTTTCGGCGCCGAAAGCGGAAGACATACCGGTTTAGTGTCGTGGGAGGAATACCCGGCAATTCTACCTCAAGCTGGCCAAATGAGAGGGGCTCTCATTTGGCGGGAATGGAGAATCGGGAATCGGAAATGGGGTGCAGGGCCGCAAGATCTGGGGCCTCTGCAGGATCGGGAGGCTCAGTACCCGTCAGCCGCTGCGACGCCGCTTCTAACGATTCCCCATTCCCGATTCCCGATTCCGGCCTCACCGATACCCCGCCGCCTGCAGCTCGAACAGCTCCGCATAGCGCCCGCCCTGCGCCATCAGTTCCGCATGGGTGCCGTTGGCTTCGATGCGCCCGTCGGCCAGCACCAGAATGCGGTCGGCCATGCGCACGCTGGAGAAGCGGTGCGAGATCAGCACCGCAGTGCGGTTGTCGGACAGCTCCTTGAAGCGCTGGAACACCTCGAACTCGCTGCGCGCATCCAGGGCGGCGGTGGGTTCGTCCAGGATCATCAGCTGCGCATCGCGCATGTAGGCGCGTGCGATGGCGATTTTCTGCCATTGCCCGCCGGACAGATCCACGCTGTTCTTGAAGCGGCGGCCGATCAATTGATCGTAGCCATCGGGCAGGCTGTCGATGAGCTCGCCAGCCATTGCGCGCTGCGCAGCGGCCTGGATGCGCGGCGCATCGTCCATCGCATCGACCTGGCCCACGCCGATGTTCTCGCCCACGCTCAGGTGGTAGCGCACAAAGTCCTGAAAGATCACGCCCAAGTTGGCGCGCAAATCGTCCAGATCGTAGTCGCGCAGGTCCTGCCCATCGAGCAGGATGCGGCCTTCGTCGGGGTCGTACAGCCGCGCCAGCAGCTTGACCAGGGTGGTCTTGCCGGCGCCGTTTTCGCCAACCAGGGCCAGCACTTCGCCGGCGCGCAGTTCGAAATCCAGATGCCGCACCGTCCACGTCTCGGCGTCCGGATAACGGAAGCCCACATCCTGGAACACGAAACCCTGGCGGATCGGCCGCGGCACCGGCAAGGCGTTGGGGCGCGAGCGGATTTCCGGCACGATATTGAAGAACGAATACAGATCGTCCAGATACAAGGCCTGGCCGGCAACCTGCGAAAACCCGATCAACAGACCTTCCAGCAACTGACGCAGACGCAGGAAGCTACCGGCCAGAAAGGTCAGGTCGCCGATGCTGAAATCCCCGCGCACCGTGCGCCAGGCGATGTAGCCATAGGCCATGTAGTAGCCCAGCGTACCCAGCGCCGCCAGTAACGCACCCCACGACGCACGCTTGCGCGCCAGTGCGCGGTTGGCCTGGAAGAACTTGTCGGCCAGGCGGCGATAACGCGCGATCAAGAAGCGGTGCAGGTTGAGGATTTTGACTTCTTTTGCGGTCTCCACGCTGGCGCCGACCTGGCGCAGGTAATCGAGCTGGCGGCGCTCCGGCGTCCACTGGAAGTTGAGCGAATAGCCCAGCGCATTGAAATGCGCCTCGCCGATGAAGGCCGGGATCAGCGCCACCGCCAGCAGCACGATCAACCACGGCGCATACACCACCAGCCCCACCGCCAGGCTGATTACGGTGATTGCATCCTGCACCTGGCCGAACAACTGGCTCATCAGGTTCATGCGGTTCATGGTCTGACGCCGCGCGCGATCCAGCTTGTCCTGGCGGTCGGGGTCTTCGAAATCTTCCAGATCCAGTTGCGCGGCATGCTCCATCAGTCGCACGCTGGCTGCGTTATTGAACAGCTCCGACAACAGCGCATCGGCATAACCGACCATGCGCCCGAGCAGGTCCGAGCCGATCGCCAGCGCCAATTCCAGCGCCAGCAATTCCAGCAAGCGGTTCAAGCGCCCGCTGCTCAGCGCCTGCGTAAAGGACTCGAATGCCGGCGGCTGGCCGACCAGGTGAATCGCCTCGTCGATGATCAATTTGCCGATGTAGAGCGTGGCCACCGGCATCAGCGCGCGCAGCACACGCAGGCCGATGCTGCTGGCGCTCAACCAGCGGCTGGTCTGCCAGATCTGGCGCAGGAACGGGGGCAGATTACGCAGCGCATCCAGGCGCTCGCGCAGGGTAGGGCCGGTACGAGGGGCGGCAGGCGCAGTAGCGCTGGAACGGGAAGCTGACATCGCACTAGTGTGCCGCGCGCGGCGTCGGTGCGGAGTGTTGGGCCGCTAGCCGGGGAGGACGTGCACGCATCGCAGCGGCCGGCAATACCTGCCGCTCGACACAATGCCTTGGCCAGCCGCGACAGCAGCGCCACCGCCTGTGCGGGTCGAGTTGGGCCGCACAGGCCTGCAGGCGTTCGTCTAGCGTGGTGGCAATACGAGAGGCTTTCCAGGGCGGCACGGCCGTTGGAGGTCCATTCGGTCTTCTGCACGTGCCCGTGTTCCGTGCGGCGTGCTGCGATGTCGCAGCGTCTCCTGCGCCCTCGCAGGTCGGCTGCCATCGTCGCCGGCCCCAGTCAATCGCTTCAATAGATGCCAGATCCGGCCGCGGCCGTGGTTTGCTCTAAAATGTGCGGATTGCCCCCGCCAGCCGTAGAGCCAGCCGTGACCTCGATCAAGCAGGAAGACCTCATCCAGTCCGTCGCCGATGCGCTGCAGTACATCAGCTACTACCACCCGGTCGACTACATCAAGAATCTGTCGGCCGCCTACGAGCGCGAAGAATCGCCGGCCGCCAAGGACGCCATCGCGCAGATCCTGATCAACTCGCGCATGTGCGCCGAAGGCCACCGCCCGATCTGCCAGGACACCGGCATCGTCACCGTGTTCCTGGAAATCGGCATGAACGTGCGTTGGGACGACGCGACCATGGGCGTGGAAGACATGGTCAACGAAGGCGTGCGCCGCGCCTACAACCATCCGGACAACAAGCTGCGCGCCAGCGTGCTGGCCGATCCGGCCGGCAAGCGTGCCAACACCAAAGACAACACGCCGGCAGTGGTCAACACCAAGATCGTTCCGGGCGACCATCTGGACGTGATCGTCGCGGCCAAGGGCGGCGGCTCGGAGGCCAAGAGCAAGTTCGCCATGCTCAATCCGTCCGATTCCATCGTCGATTGGGTGCTCAAGACCGTGCCGACCATGGGCGCCGGCTGGTGCCCGCCGGGCATGCTCGGCATCGGCATCGGCGGCACTGCCGAAAAGGCGATGCTGCTGGCCAAGGAAGCGCTGATGGAGCCGATCGACATCGTCGACCTGCAGGCGCGTGGCGCGTCCAATCGTGCCGAGGAACTGCGTCTGGAGCTGTACGAAAAGGTCAACGCGCTCGGGATCGGCGCGCAGGGCCTGGGCGGCCTGACCACGGTGCTCGACATCAAGGTCAAGGACTATCCCACCCATGCCGCCAACTTGCCGGTGGCGCTGATTCCCAACTGCGCCGCCACCCGCCACGCTCACTTCACCCTGGACGGCAGCGGCCCGGTGATGCTGGACCCGCCGTCGCTGGAAGACTGGCCCAAGCTCACCTACAACCCGACCAACGCGCGCCGGGTGAATCTGGACACCATCACCCGCGAAGAAGTCGCCAGCTTCAAGCCGGGCGAAGTGGTCCTGCTCAACGGCAAGCTGCTGACCGGCCGCGACGCCGCGCACAAGCGCATGATCGACATGCTCAATCGCGGCGAAACGTTGCCGGTCGACTTCACCAATCGCTTCATCTATTACGTCGGCCCGGTCGACCCGGTGCGCGATGAAGTGGTCGGTCCGGCCGGCCCGACCACCGCCACCCGCATGGACAAGTTCACCCGCCAGATGTTGGAACAGACCGGCCTGCTCGGCATGGTCGGCAAGTCCGAGCGCGGCGATGCGGCCATCGATGCGATCCGCGACAACAAGGCTGTCTACCTGATGGCGGTCGGCGGCTCGGCGTATCTGGTGTCCAAGGCGATCAAGGCCGCCCGCGTGCTGGCGTTCGAAGACCTCGGCATGGAAGCGATCTACGAGTTCGAGGTCAAGGACATGCCGGTCACCGTGGCGGTGGATTCCACCGGCGAATCGGTGCACAAGACCGGCCCGCGGTTGTGGCAGTCACGTATCGGCAAGATTCCGGTGGTGGTGGAGTAACCGCGTTAGAGCAGCTAATAAAACTACTGTGCAGCCGCCAGGCGGGCGCGGCCGGTGCTCGGAATCCTCATGTACCACTCGTACACTCCGGTTCTGAGCGCGCCGTCCACACCCACCTGACGACTGCTCGCTACGTTTTGTTAGCCACTCTTAGTACCGACTGCGCAGCCCGTCAGCAAGGCGGGCTGCCAGTTGGTGCAAGACGTACGCGGACACGCGGGTGTGTTTTCTCCGCACTGTCTGCATCCGGCTGACGACCGTGCACGCCAGTGCGGTCGTCAGGCTTGATGTGGAATGGCGAGGCGATGACACGTCTTGCTGTTTGCCGCAGATAACCGGGCAGATGGAGGCGGTTGTCGGCAGCGGGTCTAGTGCTGTCGGGAGGCGGAGCATCTGCGACCTCTCGACAAAGGAAGACCGGTGTTGCCCTACGCGAACCGGCTATGCTCGCTGCACTGGCCGGTAACTCAAGGAGAACAGGAATGCTCCGACTCGTCTGTATCGCGTTGTTGTTGTGCCTGAGCCTGAGTTCGGCGGCGCAGCAGCAAAAGGCACCCACGGTGTTGTTTCCCTCGCGCAACTACGCGCCGCCACCGGCCGCCCCGGGGCCGTTCGCAGAGCGCAAGCCGCTCAGGACAAACGACACCGCGACTCGGTTCAACGGACCCTCGGCTGCGGATCGCTGCATCGCGCAGTGCAACAGCAGCGCCCGACAATGCCGCGCCGACCGACCCAGCGAGTCCAGTTGCAGCAGCAGGGCAGCACCGCGTGGAAAGCGCTGCGACGACGTACAAAATCCGGCGCAACGGGCCAACTGCATGGCGCAAGTCTTCGACTGCACCCAGCAGAGCGACGACAATCGCTGCGAACCGCGCAAGCTCGCCTGCCTGCGCGCCTGTACCAATTGACCCGAGAGCCCGCATGGCCGCTACGCTTTATCACACCCCCAGTACCGCCGCCCTGGTCGTCCATTGGCTGCTGATCGAATTGGACGTTGCCCACGTGCTGCATCCGCTGGATTTCGAGCGCGGCGAGCAAAAGGCGCCGGACTATCTGGCGCTCAACCCGGCCGGTGTGGTGCCGACGCTGGTGCTGGACGGTCAGGTGTTGACCGAAGCGGCCGCGATCGCCATGCACCTGGCCGATCTTTACCCACAGGCCGGGCTGGCGCCGCCGGTCGGCACGCCCGAGCGTGCGGCGTACTACACGTGGATGTTTTTCTGCGCCAATACCTTGCAGCCGGCCTATCGCGCCTGGTTCTACCCGCACGAGCCGGCCGGCGCTGCGCACGCCGATGCGGCGCAGGCCCAGGCACGCAACAGACTGGAAGCGGCCTGGACCCAGGTCGATGCGCATCTGCAGGAACACGGGCCCTATCTGCTCGGCCAAACGCTGTCGGCCGCCGATTTCATGCTGACCATGTTGATGCGTTGGTCGCGCAACATGCCGCGTGCGACCGATACCTGGCCGGCACTGAAGAAGCATGCGCAGCGGATGAAGGCCCGGCCGGCGTTCCAGGAAACCTACCGGCGCGAAGGCCTGACTGACTGGACGTGACCGCGGCGCGCACGCTAAAGCGAAGTAGTGCGTCGATAGCGCCGGTAGAGTCCGTTTGGTTATGCCCGCTGGGGTGTACGATCGCGCGACACACCAGAGAACAGGGGCTCTACCATGTTGCAGTCCGTATCCCGTCGCAAGCTGTTGCAATGCGCATGTTGCGCACCGGTGGCCGCGGCCGCCGCGTCGTTGCCATTTTCGTTGCGCGCCGCGCCCAGCAAGAAAACCGATTTGAATGCCGAGCAGGCGCTGCAGACCCTGCGTGACGGCAACGCTGCGTTTGTCGAGAACCGTCCCAAGAAGGTGATCTCCGACGGCAAGCGCCGCTTGGAACTGGCGCTGGGCCAGACCCCGTTCGTCATCCTGGTGTCGTGCTCGGATTCGCGCGTGCCGCCGGAGCTGCTGTTCGGTCGCGGCCTGGGCGAGATGTTCATCGTTCGCAACGCCGGCAACACCGTCGATACCACGGCATTGGGTTCGATCGAATATGCGGTGAGCCAGCTCGGCGTGCCGCTGGTGGTGGTGATGGGCCACGAGAGCTGCGGCGCGGTTGCCGCCGCGGTGTCGGTGGTGGAGCAGGGCGCGTTCTTCCCCGGCGCGATCGGCGCCATGATCGAACCGATCGTCCCGGCCGTGCTGACCGCCAAGAAGAATGGTGGCGACGACCTGCTCGCAGCGTCGGTCAAGGCCAACGTCAAGCGCACGGTCGACCGCCTGCGCGGTGCTTCCGAACCCGCCTTGCTCGAACCGCTGAGCGCAGGCGCATGCCGCGTCGTGGGGGCTTACTACACCCTCAAGGACGGCAAGGTGGATTTCTTCGACGTCTGAGTCGGCGCATGAAAAGCGGCAGTAGCGATCCTCCACACGCCTGCCGACCGCCATCGTCATCGCCACAAAAAAAGCCGGCAGCAATGCCGGCTTTTTTGTGGCGATCTTCTGTGGACGCGGCGCCGATGCAGCACCGGCGCGGCAACGTTCGCGGGAGGCGATGGGTGCGTGTCTACACCCGCGCAGCCCGACATCGACGCGTCAGAACCACTCCAGCAACGACACGCCCAGGCCGATATAGGTGGCCTTGTGGTTGTAGTCGATCAGGCTTTCGCCGTAGCCGTCGAACACCTGCACATGGCCGCGCAGCAGGTTGGTGATGGGGAAGCCGTAATCCAGCTGCACCGAGCCATGCGAGCGGTCGCCGCCACGCAGCGAATGCCGCGCGATCAACGCAAATTCATGCCCATCCTTGTTGTAGACCAGGGTGGCATCGCCGCGACCCATGTAATCCTCGATGTCGGGATTATTGTCGTCGGCACGGTCTTCCTTGATGCGGAACCACGGGCGCAATGTCAGCGCCCAGTTTTCGCGATCCAGACCGATGTTGAGGATCACCCGGTTCCAGGAACGCGACAGCGGATCTTCGCGGCCGTTGGACATGTGGTTGAGGCTGATGCCGCTCATGCGGCCCTTCCAGCCGAACAGGCTGTAGTTGTTGCGAAACACCAGCATCGCTTCCGGCTCGTAATTGGTCTCGCGGAACGGGCGCGATGCATCGGAGTTGTAGGCCTGCCACCGCGAGCTCTGGGTGTAGCCCATCCAGATGTCGCCGTTGTCGCCGAACAGGTCTTCGACCACCTTGGTCTTGAAGCTCAGCTGGAACTTCAGCTCGGCGCTGTCCAGCTGCTGCGGCGTGCTGACCGAGTTGGCCGGATTCGGCGATTGCGGGGTACGGTTGGTGTCGCTGGTCCAGAACGCCGGCAGCAGATAGACCGGCTTGTAGCCACGCAGCTGAAACGTGCCCAGCTTGGAGTCCTTGGCCAGTTCCCAGCGGCGATCCAGCAGCGAGCCGCGGCCGGCATTGGCGACCGCTTCTTCCTTCGGCTGCTCCTGGACGTCGGCGCGAAAGAAATCGCCCAGACGGCTGCTCTTTGGGCTGTCTTCCGCCTTGGCAGCCTGCTTGGCCAATTGCGCTGCGGCATCTGCCTCCTGCACCGCCTGCGGGGTGTAGCCCAGCGCCTGGTCGTAACACGCCAGACGCGCGGCATCCGAGGTCACGGACGTGCAGGCCTGCGGCGATGCGGGTTGCGGAGCGATTTCCTGCCCATGCGCCAGCGGCGCGGCGGCCAGGGCGATCAGCATCAGGGGACGGGTGCGGTGCTTGGGCATGGGCATGGGCAGTCTGGCCGAGTGTAGGCGCCAGGCAGGCGCATCAGGCGCGTAGCTTAACGGTCGCGTCTGCATACGCGATGTGTACACGGTGGCATAACATCTGCGGCGGGTCGACTAAACAGGTGTCGCGACGCTCACCGGGTCGCTGCTGCTGCGGGTTCTGCACGCTTGCAGCGACGGTGGCCGCGCCGGCTTGGGACCTTTGACTGCTGCGTCAGAAGAACCAGGCGATCGCAAACACGCCCAGCATGCACAGGCCCAGCGCCAGCTTGGTGGCCGTGCCCAGCATGATCCCAACCCAGGTGCCGAAGCCGACCTTGGTGGCCTGGCCAGTCTTGCGGGTCTGGTAGTACTCGCCCAGCCACGCGCCGGCAAACGGGCCGACGAACAAGCCGATCGGCATGAAGAAAATACCGGCGATGGCGCCGAGCACCGAGCCCCACATCGCCATCTTGCTGGCCCCCACGCGCTGCGCGCCGTACAGGGTGGCCAGGAAGTCGATGACAAAAGACAGCGCGGTGATCAACCCGAGGATCACCAGCGCGACCCAACCGACATGGGTGAACCCGTCGGCCCAGGCGGCCACCAGCAGCCCGGCAAAGACCAGCGGCAAGCCCGGCAGCGCGGGCAGGATGACGCCGGCAAGGCCCACCAGCACCAGCACGCCAGCCAGCACGTAATAAACGACAGTCGTGTCCATGATGGTTTAGAAATGTCCTATTTCAGGCTTTACAAGAATACGCAAGGGATGCTTGAAAATTGGTTTTGTGCGGGTTAAGTTGCAGCCGCTGCTGTTTGCAAAGGTCACCGTGAATCGTGGCCTGATGCGGTAGATCGCCCGATCCGCTACATCTCTTGTACCTCGCTTCCTCCTTGCAATCACAGCCGCCACCGCCAGTCCATCACAGTGTCGTAGGGAGTCAGTCGAGATGTCCAATATCGAACGCGAGAATGGTGTCGTGAAGTGGTTCAACGATGCCAAGGGCTTTGGATTCATCAGTCGCGAAAACGGCGAAGACGTCTTCGTCCATTTCCGCGCCATCCAGATCCAGGGCTTCAAGAGTCTCAAGGAAGGGCAGAAGGTCAGTTTTACCGTCGTGCAAGGTCAAAAAGGCCTGCAGGCCGATGCGGTGCAGCTGGTCTGAGCCACGGCACCGGGGTAATACATCACGCGCCCAGCAAAAAGGCCCGTTGCCGGGCCTTTTTGTTGTCTGCACGTTGGCGGCAGCCGCTGCTTAGCGCAGCACCACCTTGCCGTTGACCACCCGCACGTAGGCGTTTTCGCGCACGCCGGCCAGGTCGCGCTGGTTGACCACGACCACGCGGCCATCGTCCATGCGCACCTGCACGTCGAAGCTGTCGCTGGTGACGTTGTTCTGGATGGCGTTGCCCGCCAGCGCGCCGGCAGCGGCACCGGCCACGGCCGACACATTCTTGTTGCCCTTGCTGCCGCCGGTTTCCTTGGAGATCTGGCGGCCGGCCACTGCGCCGACGATACCGCCGAGCACCGCGCCGGTGCCGGTGGGGGCGGAGCGGGTGGGGCCGACTTCATCGATACGGGTCACGATGCCGCAATCCACGCAACGCGGCGCCGGCTGGGAATAGCCCTGGTCGTAGCCGCGGTCGCCGCGATAGCTGCCGTACTGGGGCTGGGACGTGGCGCAGCCGACCAGTGTCGCGGTTGCAGCCAGGCCAATAACAAGCAGTCGGGTCTTCATGAAATATCTCCGGAGGGTTCTGAAGGCGGTCAGGGCCGCGGCGACGTCATCCTGTGTTGGTCCAGGTGAACGGTCTGCCAACTGGATCACTCCAGGCTTAACGAAACCCGAGCGCCGCCTTCATCCAACCTCATCGAAAGTCGCGGTGACACGCCTCGCAGGCCTCTGAAATCTGCCGTTTGATCGGTACGAACGCGGCGCAGCTGGACGGCGCGCTGCGCTGCGCCTGCTCCAGTGCGACACGCAGTGCCTGGGCATGTTCGCCGAAGCGGCGGTCCTCGCCGATCTGTGGAAATGCCGGTTCCAGTTCGTCGGCCAGCAAGCGCAGCGATTGCAGCCGCGCCAGTTGCTGCGCGGGTGTGCATTCGGTGCCCGGCGGCGGCTGCAATGCGCGCAATTGGTAGTCCAGCACGTGCATCAGGCTGTCGGGTACCGGGTCGCGCCGTGCCTGCAGCACACGCGCCACCATCACGGTTGTGATCAGCCCGATCAACACACCCAGCACTAGCATGAACGCGTAACGGGCAGCGCGGGATTGGTTGGGAGGTGTGGCGGACATGGTGAGCTGCTCCGGCAGGAAGGCGTGCGATGGGGCGGACGCGCGGGAGGTGGCGCGCGTAAAATAGGCCGATGAAAGCACAATGGCGTGAACGCTTTGCCGGTATCGACCGGCTGTACGGAGTCGGCACGGTGGAGCGGCTGTCCGCCTGCCGCGTGGCAGTGGTCGGCATGGGCGGGGTGGGCTCGTGGGTGGTGGAGGCGCTGGCACGGACCGGCGTCGGGCATCTGCGCCTGATCGATGCCGACGACCTGTGCGTGTCCAACACCAATCGGCAATTGCCGGCGCTGGCCGGGCAGTACGGGCGCAACAAGGCGCGGGCCATGGCCGAGCGCTGCGTTGCGATCAACCCGGAGATCGAGGTCGATGCGGTGGAGGCGTTTCTCACCACCGGCAATATCGAAACGCTGCTGGGCGATGGCCTGGATCTGGTGATCGATGCCTGCGACAGTTTCCGGGTCAAGGTGGAAACCATCGCCTGGTGCCGCCGTCGCAAGCTGCCGCTGCTGACCGTGGGCGCCGCCGGCGGGCGCACAGATCCCACCCTGGTGCGCGTGCGCGATGTCTCGCGCACCGAACACGATGCGATGCTGGCGCTGATCCGCAAGAAGCTGCGTAGCGATTTCAATTTCCCCAAGAATGCGCAGCGCTATTTCGGCGTGCCGGCGGTGTACTCGCTGGAAAACGTCAAATACCCGCAGGCCGATGGCAGCGTGTGCGGCATTCGCCCACAGCTCGATGCCGATGCCACGCTCAAGCTGGATTGCGGTGCCGGGCTGGGCGCGGCCACGCATATCACCGGCACGTTCGCGTTTGTGGCGGTGGGCAAGGCGCTGGAGATGTTGCTCAAGCCCAAGGCCGTTGCGTCCAAGCCGCTAGCCGAGGTTGCTGCCGCGTCGCCATAACTGCACGCGCGCGCTGCGGCGGCAGCTGGCCTATCAGCCCGGCAAGCCGAACAAGGCGCGCGAGTTGGCCGTGGTTTGCGTTGCGATGTGTTCGGCGTCTTCGCCGCGCAGCTGCGCGATGCACGCCAACACCATGCGCAGAGCGGCCGGCTCGTTGCGCGCACCACGGATGCTGGCATCGGGTTGATCGGGTGCGTCGGTTTCCAGCAGCAGGTGCTGCAATGGCATGGTCGCCGCCAGGCCGCGCAGGCGATTGGCGCGTGGGTAGGTGACCGGGCCGCCCAGGCCGATCATGAAATCCAGCTTCCACAACTGCTGCGCCTGCTCGGGGCTGCCGGCAAAGCTATGCACCACGCCGCGCAGGCCGCCAATGGCCTTGATGCGCGCGATGACTTCTTCGGTGGAGCGGCGCGCGTGCACGATCAGCGGCAGGTCGAAGCGTTTGGCCAGGCGCAATTGCCCATCGAAGTAGTCGCGCTGGGCCTGCGCGTCCAGGCCCTCCAGATAGAAATCCAGCCCGCATTCGCCGATCGCGCAGGGGCGCTCGCGTTCGATCCACTCGGCCAGCAGTTCCAGATGTTCGGGGCGGTGCTGATCGAGAAAGATCGGATGCAGGCCATAGGCCGGATGCAGCCCTGGAGCCTGCGTGCACACTGCGCGCAGGTTCGGCCAGCTGGCCGCGGTGATCGCCGGCACTACTTGTTGTACGACGCCGGCCGAGCGCGCGCGGGCAACCACCGCAGCGCGGTCCTGGTCGAATTCGCTGGCGTCCAGATGGCAATGGCTGTCGATCAACTGCATCAGTCGCGGCGCACCGGTGCCGGCAGTGGCGCCTTGCGGGTTTTCCAGTTCGCCAGCAGCAGCGTGGTCAGGCCGAACAGCAATTCGTCCAAAAACGGGACTGGGTCGGGCAACGCTACATCGACCAAAAACAACGCCGCAGCCAGCTTGAACAGCGTGGGATAGCGCAGCTTGGCCGCCCAGTCCAGGGCACGTGCGGTCAGAGGATTTCGCATGCGAGAGCTCCGGCTGTTAGAAGTGCATGAAGTAACCGCTAGCTGAACTTAACCGCGGCGTTCATGAGCGAGGGCGTTTTCGTTCAGGGTTCACGTGCTGGAATCACGCCGTCAACAACGCGGCACGTCCGCAGGGAGCTGGTCATGAAGAGCAACACGACAACTATACTGGTCGCTGCCGGTGCCTTGCTGGTAGGAGGCGTGGCCACTGCCGCCTTCATGAATAACCGTCCGTCGTCGGGCGACTTCGTCGCCAACGGCCAGCCGGCGCCGCGCGGTCTGGAATACGCCGATGTGGTCAAGGTCGCACCGATCACCCAGCGCGAGCCGCAGTATGCGCAGGTCGTCAACAGCGCCGCAATCCGCGAAACCACCACCAGTTCTTCGCCGCGCGAAGTATGTCGCGACGTGGTGGTGCAGGAACGTCTGCCCGAGCGCGATGGCAACGTCGGCGGCACCGTCGCAGGCGCAGTGATCGGTGGCCTGCTGGGCAACCAGGTGGGTGGCGGTAATGGCCGCAAGCTGGCGACCGTTGCCGGCGCTGTCGGTGGTGGCATGGTCGGCAATCGTGTGGACCGCAACCATGTCGGTGGCCGCGTGGTGGATCGCACCGAGCGCCAGTGCCATACCGAAAACGCCAATTCGAGCTCGTCGCGTGTGGTGGGCTACGACGTGACCTACCGCAATGCCGACGGCACAACCGGCACCATGCGTATGGACAGCAAGCCGGGCGAGCGCATTTCGCTGGGCGATGCCGACAACGTGGTGGCCTACGACGTGACCTACCGCTACGACGGTTTCGAAAAGACCGTGCGGATGAACGACAAGCCGGCGAGCGATCGTCTGGCCGTGGTCGATGGTCAGCTGGTGACCCAGACCGCCTCGACGGCGGGCGATCCCGGCGTCCGTCAGGACGCGGTGAGCACCCGTCAGTAATCCGCAGGGATCGACATCACTGCAACGAGAGAGCCGGCATTGCCGGCTCTTTTCGTTTCAGCCCAGCGAGCTGCCGCACGCACACCACGATGCTGGGTCGTGAACTGGCAGATAATCGCCGCCTCTCCTGTGGTGGAAACCAGCATGCCGGTGCGTCCCGATGATCTGTTCGATGTACGAGCGCTGCTGACCGACGAGGAGCGGGCGGTGCAGGATGCCGTCGCGCGTTTTACCGATGCCCGGGTACTGCCGGCGATCGGCGATGCCTTCGATGCGGGGCGGTTCCCACGCGAATGGGTGCCGGAACTGGCGCAGTTGGGATTGCTCGGCGCCAGCCTGCCGGTCGGCGATGGCGGTGCGGGTCTGGGGGCGGTGTCCTATGGGTTGATCTGCCAGGAACTGGAGCGCGGCGACAGCGGTTTGCGCAGTTTCGTCAGCGTGCAGTCCTCGCTGTGCATGTATCCCATCCATGCCTATGGCAGCGACGCGCAACGCCAACGCTGGTTGCCGGAGATGGCCGCCGGCCGGGTGATCGGCTGCTTCGGCCTGAGCGAGGCGCAAGGTGGCTCGGACCCGGCGGCGATGACCACCCGTGCGGTGCGCGACGGCGACGGCTGGCGCTTGAACGGCGCCAAGATGTGGATCACCAACGGCAGCATCGCCAGCCTGGCTGTCATCTGGGCGCATACCGACGATGGCGTGTGCGGTTTTCTGGTCGACACCGACAGCCCCGGGTTCAGTGCGCAGGACATCACCCACAAGATGAGCCTGCGCGCGTCGGTCACTTCGGCGCTGTTCCTGGACAACGTGTTCGTGCCCGAGCAGATGCGCCTGCCGAACGCGGCCGGGTTGAAGGCGCCGCTGGGCTGCCTCAACCAGGCGCGTTACGGCATTGCCTGGGGCGCCATCGGTGCAGCGGTGGCCTGCCTGCGCGAGGCGCTGGCCTACGCGGGCGAGCGCATCCTGTTCGGCCGGCCGCTGGCGGCCACCCAGAGCGCGCAGATCAAGCTGGCCGACATGGCGCGACGGATCTCCACCGCACAGCTGCTGGCGCTGCAGCTTGGCCGTTTGAAGGAGGCCGGGACGTTGCGACCGGAACAGATCTCGCTGGCAAAGTGGAATAATTGCCGCATGGCGCTGGACGTGGCACGCGAATGCCGCGATCTGCTGGGGGCGGCCGGCATCACCACCGAACATGTGGCGATCCGGCATGCGCTCAACCTGGAATCGGTGATTACTTACGAGGGCACCGAAACCGTGCATCAGCTGGTGGTGGGACGTGCGCTGACGGGACTCAACGCGTTTTAACGAGGAGTAGGTGTTGATCGGCAAGGATGTGATGCGGCGCCTACGCGGCGTCTTCTGGACGGTGTGCGGGATCTGCGCGATTGCCGCAATCGCGATACCGCCGGCGCAGGCGAACGAGGCGCCGAGCATGGCGCCGGCACCGGCATGGGTGGTCGCCGATGCGGTGCCCGACAGCGTGCCGGGCGCGAGCGGATTGCGCTATGAACTGGTCTCCGATCAGGTCGATCTGACCGGCCCTGCGGCGCGCGCGTATCGGCGGCTGAGTTATACGGTGCAGCGGGCCAAGAGTCTGGACGAGGCCGGGCAGATCTCCATCGACTACCAGCCGCAGTATCAGACGTTGCAGCTCAACAGCCTGGATGTCTGGCGCGCGGGCCAGCGCATCGACATGCGTAGCCGCGCGCATTACGCCAAGCTACGCCGCGAAAGCGGCCTGGAAGAAGGCTTGATCGATGGCGCGCTGACGCTGTCGATCACTTTGCCGGACCTGCGCGTCGGCGACCGGGTGGATTACGGGGTGACCATCACCGGCAGCAACCCGGTGTTCGGCAAGGGCTATTACGACATCTTCGATGCGCGCTACGGCGTGCCGCTGGGCGAACGCCGGATTCGTGTGCGTTATCCCGCCGACATGGCCTTGCAGTGGCGCATCAGCGCGCCAGGCTTCAGCCGCAATGTCAGCAGTGCCGATGGGGTCACGCTGTTGAACATCGGGGCAAGCAATATCGCCGCGGTGCAGGAGGAAAAAGGCGCTCCCGACGATGTGGATCCGTATGGCGTGATCGAAGTGTCCACTGCCGGAAACTGGGCGAATGTGGCCGCATGGGCCGCGCAGTTGTATCCGGATGCGTTCAAGGATGCGCAGGTGTCCGCCAGCATGAGGCAGAGCCTGCGGCTGCACAGCGACGATGCGCAGGGCGCGTTGTTGCGCGCGGTGGCCTTCGTGCAGGGCGAGATCCGCTACGTCGGCCTGGACATGGGCGAAAACTCGCACGCGCCGCATGCGCCGGAAGTGACGTTGCGCAACCGCTATGGCGACTGCAAGGACAAGGCGACCTTGTTGATTGCGTTGTTGCAGCTGGCCGGCATCCGCGCCGAACCGGTGCTGGTCAGCAGCGACAAGGGCGCCGCACTGGACAAGCGCCTGCCCAGCCCCTACGCCTTCGACCATGTGGTGGTGCGCGCACATCTGCCGCAGGGCGATGTGTGGGTGGACGCCACGCGCGACCGCGAGGACGGCCCGCTTGCGCAGCGTCGGCCGCTGCCGTTCGTACGTGGATTGCCGGTCCTGGCCGGGCAGGACGCCCTGGTCGACGTACCGGCGCCGATGCCGACCTTGCCGCAGGTGGATGTCATCGAAGACATCGCGATTTCGCTGCGCAAACCGCAGCGCGTCGCCACTTTCAGCGTGGACACCACGTATCGGCAGGGACGCGGTGAACGGGTGACATCGAGTTTCGAAAACGATGGCGCGCAAGCGATGGGCGAGCGCTATCTGGAGTTCATGCAGCAGTACTACACCGCGCTGACACAGGTCGATGCGCCGACCATCGACGATAGCGATGCATTGAATGTGCGCACGCACGAAACCTATCGGCTGGAATGGCCGGTGGCAGAAGGCGATGAAGTGGGTTTTCCGCTGTTTCAGCTCGGCGACTGGATGGATAGCTTGCCCAAGGAGGCGCGCAAGAGCCCGTTGGTGCTGCGCGGGCCGCAGCTGGCGCGGCAGACCGTGCGCGTGCAGAGCGACCCGGTGACGAAAGTGGATGCAGACACGCAGAGCGTGAGCAACCCCTGGTTCCGCTTCTCGCGCACGATTGCGATGCGCGATGGGCGCATTGAAATTGTCGGCGAATGGCAGCGCTTCGCCGACCGCATTCCCGCTAACGGGGTGGAGCGTGCGGCGGCCGATATGGAGCGTGCGCGCGACCTGCTGTACTTCAATCACGACCTCAAGCCGCAGCGGCGCAAGCAACCGACCGATTGGCGGGCGCTGAGCTATCCGCTGGTCGGGTTGCTGGCCTTGATCGTGCTGGTGCTGGGTTGTCTGGCCTGGTGGCGTGGCGGTGGGTTGGGCGGCCTGTTGTTCGACCCGCACGGCACGGTGCAGCGCATGCCGCAGCAGGTCGGGCTGCGGCGCAGTGCCTTGGCGGTGTTTGCTGTGACCACGCTGGTGTCGGCGTGGATGTGGCTGCATGGGCTGCCATGGTGGATGCAGCTGGCCGGTGCTCTGGCCGTGGGCGCGGTGCTGGTACTGGGCTGCGTGCTGCTCAAACAGTTGTTGCGCTGGATGGGCAGCGCGGCGCAGGTCGCGTGGCTGCTGCCGGCAATGGCGGGCAGCGTCCTGCCATGGCTGGTGTGCGTGCTCGCCGGGCTGGCGGCGCTCAAGGGCAAGCCGGCCCTGCTGCAAAGCGGTGCCAGCGATCCGGCCGGCATGGCGCAGTTGTCGATGTGCGTGCTGCTGTTGATGCTCGGCGGCCTGTGGTGGTCGGTGTGCTCGGTGCAGGCCGTTGCCGGTGCCACCGGGTGCGGACGCACGCGCGCCTTCGGTGCCTGGGCATTGACGCTGTCGCTGCTGGGTGTGGTGATCGCCGTGCTGGGCGTGCCGGTGGCGATCGTGGCGACGGGGTGAGATGGGCAATCGCTGCTGCAGCCGGACTGGCGATTGCAGTGCACGCACCGGTGGCGGCAGGCGGCTGCCGATGCGTGCAAAGGGCTTTGCAAAGGCGCACGGGGCTGTGACACTGCCAGCCCCCTCGTCGTTGTCGCGGAGCCAGCTTGATGTCGACCGTGCGTCCCCCGTTGACCGTGCATGGCATGTCCAGTTCCGGCAACTGCTACAAGGTGCGTCTGCTGCTGGAGCAGCTGGGTAGCCGTTATCACTGGGTCGAAGTAGACAGCGTGGCGGGGCAGACCCGCACGCCCGAGTACCTGGCCAAGAATCCCAACGGCAAGGTGCCGATGGTGGAACGCGACGACGGCCGCGTGCTGACCGAATCCAACGCGATCCTGTTCTGGCTGGCCGAAGGCACGCCGTACCTGCCCACCGATGCGTGGCAACGTGCGCAGGCGCTGAGCTGGATGTTCTTCGAGCAATACAGCCACGAACCGTATCTGGCGGTGGCGCGCTTCATTAGCGTGTGGACCCCGCGCGATGCCGCGCGCCGCGCCGAATTGCCGCAGCTGCGCGCGCGCGGCGACCAGGCGCTGGCGGTGATGGAACAGCATCTTCAGCAGCACGCCTGGTTCACCGGGAGCGACTACGGCATCGCCGACATCGCGCTGTTTGCGTACACGCATTGCGCCGAAGACGGCGGTTTCGATCTGGAGCGCTGGCCGGCGATCGGTGCCTGGCTGCAACGCGTGCGGGCGCTGTCGGGCTTCGTGCCGATGCCCGCACGTGCGGCGGTGGCGGCATGAGTCGGCAGGAGCGCTGAGCATGTGCGGATTGGCAGGAATGCTGCTGGCGTCGCCGCGTCTGCATGGCGAGCAGCTCGACGCGCTGGTGCGACCGATGGGGGCGGCCTTGCGTCATCGCGGGCCGGACGATGCAGGTACCTGGTGCGATGCGCAGGCCGGCGTGGCCCTGGCGCACCAGCGGCTGAGCATTCTGGATCTGTCGCCGCTGGGCCATCAGCCGATGCGTTCGGCCGACGGCCGCTATGTGCTGGCCTACAACGGCGAGGTCTACAACTTTGCGCAACTGCGTGCCGCACTGGCTGCGCTCGGGCATCGCTTCCGCGGGCATTCCGATACCGAAGTGCTGCTGGCAGCGGTGGTGGAATGGGGGCTGGACGACACCTTGACCCGCTGCAATGGCATGTTCGCCATCGCACTGTGGGACGAGCGCGACAACTGCCTGTTCCTGGCGCGCGACCGTGTCGGCAAGAAGCCGCTGTACTACGGCTGGGCCGGCGACACGCTGGTGTTCGGTTCCGAACTCAAGGCGCTGTGGCAGCACCCGGATTTCGACAATGGGGTCGATCGCGACGCGCTGACCTTGCTGCTGCGGCTGGGCTACATCCCGGCGCCTGCCTGCATCCATGAGCGCACCTTCAAGCTGATGCCCGGCCGCGTGTTGCGGATGGATGCGCAGACCGTGGCGGCAGGTGCGGCCGCGCATCGTCCCGATCAGGCGCAACAGCCGTTCTGGAATGCGCGCGAAGCGATGCAGCGCGCCCTGGCAGCCCCATTTACCGGCACCGATGCGCAGGCCGAGGAACAACTCGATGGCGTGCTGCGCGATGCGGTGGCGCTACGCATGGTGGCCGACGTGCCGGTCGGCGTGTTCCTGTCCGGCGGCACCGACTCGTCCATCGTCACCGCGATGATGCAGGCGCAAAGCAGCCAGCCGGTGCACACCTTCAGCATCGGCTTTGAAGGCTCGCATCACGATGAAGCGCCGCTGGCGCGCGAAGTGGCCACGCATCTGCATACCGACCACACCGAGCTGTACGTCAGCGGTGCCGATGCATTGGCGGTGGTGCCGACCTTGCCGGACATGTTCGACGAGCCCTTCGCCGATGCGTCGCAGGTGCCGACCGCGCTGGTGGCACGCCTGGCACGCGGCGGCGTGACCGTGGCGCTGTCCGGCGATGGCGGCGATGAATTGTTCTTCGGCTATGGCCGCTACCAGCGTGCGCTGCGCAACTGGCGCATGCACGGCCTGGTGCCTGGCCCGTTGCGTCGCCTGATGGCGGTGGCGGCGCGCAGCAATGGCGAATCCTCGCGTACCGGCGGGCTGGCCGCGCTGGTGGCCGAGGCCGGCGCGCGCGGCATCGGCGACATCTACCGCAATCGCATTTCGCGCTGGCGCGACCCGGCCGCAGTGGTGCTGGGCGCCACCGAGCCGGACAGTTTCTACAGCCTGGCCGACCCGCTGCACGGCTCCGGCACGCCGGCCGACGCGATGATGCTGGCCGATTTCGCCGCGTATCTGCCCGACGACCTGTTGTGCAAGGTCGACCGCACCACCATGGCGGTGGGGCTGGAAGCGCGTGCACCGCTGCTGGACTGGCGCGTGGCCGAATTCGCCTGGTCGCTGCCGCTCTCGCTCAAGTACCGCGACGGGGTCAGCAAATACCTGCTCAAGCGCGTGCTGTGCCGCTATCTGCCCGACCCGATGGTCTACCGCGGCAAGCGCGGCTTCGGCGCGCCGGTCAGTGCCTGGCTGCGTGGCGATTTGAACGGCTGGGCGGACGATCTGCTGGCGCACGGCACGTTGGAGCGCGAGGGCGTGTTTGCCGCCGACACCGTGGCCGGACTATGGCGCGACTTCAACGGTGGCGAACGCAAATGGCATACGCACCTGTGGACGGTGCTGATGTTCCAGGCCTGGCAGGCGCACTGGCGCGAACAACGCGCGGCGATGACGCGCTGACCGTGATCGTGGCGATCAACCGTCCCTAGGTGCGGGAGATGGCGTTGCTGCGCCCGCGTGGAGTGTGACGCTGGACGCCGCGGCTTGAAGATCAGGCCGGGTAGGAGCGGAGCGTCAGCGCCTTGCAGGCGAAATCCTCGTGATCCGCGCGCCGTCGATGCGTGCGCCGACGGTTGAGCCGCCGGTGCCGGGCGGCGTTTCACCAACTCTGAGCACGGGGCTGGGTAGGGTGGGGCCCTGATTCCACGGAGCGTCCCCCATGAGCAAGATCACTATAGCCGTCCTGGTCGGCAGCCTGCGCGCTGAGTCGTACAACCGTCAGCTGGCGCGCGCGCTGGAGCATCTGGCTGGCGACAAGGCCGTGTTCGAGTATGTGGAAATCGGCGATATCCCGCTGTACAACCAGGACCACGACGGCGACTACCCGGCCGAGGGCACGCGCCTGAAGCAGCAGATCCGCGCGGCCGATGCGGTGTTGTTCGTCACGCCCGAGTACAACCGTTCGATTCCCGGCGTGCTCAAGAACGCCATCGACACCGGCTCGCGTCCTTACGGCGACAGCGCGTTTAGCGGCAAGCCGGCAGCGGTGGTCGGTATCTCGGTCGGCGCGATCGGTACCGCGACTGCACAGCAGCATCTGCGCAATGTGCTGGCCTATCTGAACATGCATGTGCTGGGCCAGCCGGAGGTCTTCCTGCAGTACAAGGACGGCCTGTTCGGCCCGGACGATCAGATTGCCAATGCCGACAGCCGCAAATTCCTGCAGAGCTTTGTCGATGCGTTTTTGGGCCTGGTCGCGCACCTCAAGCATTGAGTTGATCACAGCGTTGTCGCGGCGGGTGTGAGCTCGCCGGGCAGCCTGGCCAGGCTGCTGAAAGCCAGGCAGGGCAAGGGTCGCGGCTGCTGCGACAGCGCTCGCGTACAAGGGTGATGCACTGGCTGTCCACCAGTTATCCACAGAGTTGTGCATGGTCGTCGGCGCCGTCGATGACTATGCTTCCTGCCCTCGTCTCCCCGCGTCAGGTTTGTTCGTCCATGTCCGCTCGTCCTGGTTTCCGTTCCAAGCGCAATCGTGATCGCGACGACGACGATTACGATCGTCCCGAGCCGCGTCTGGACCAGTTGCGCGTGCCGCCGCATTCGGTCGAAGCCGAACAGGCTGTGCTTGGCGGGCTGATGCTGGCACCGGAGGCATTCGACCGGGTCAACGACCAGCTCACCGATAACGATTTTTACCGGCGCGACCACCGGCTGATCTACCGCGCGATTCGCGAGTTGAACGAGAAAGACCGTCCGTTCGACGCGGTCACGCTGGGCGAGTGGTTCGAGTCGCAGGGCAAGCTGGAGCAGGTGGGCGATGGCGCGTATCTGATCGAGCTGGCCAGCACCACGCCGTCGGCCGCCAATATCGCCGCGTACGCGGAAATCGTGCGCGACAAGGCCGTGCTGCGGCAGCTTATCGAAGTGGGCACCACCATCGTCAACGATGGCTTTCAGCCGGAAGGACGCGAGAGCGTGGAGCTGCTGGCATCGGCGGAAAAAGCGGTGTTCAAGATCGCCGAAGCAGGCGCGCGCGGGCGCACCGATTTCGTGGCGATGCCGGGCGCATTGAAGGACGCGTTCGAAGAGCTGCGCAACCGGTTCGAAAACGGCGGCAACATCACCGGCCTGCCGACCGGCTACACCGACTTCGATGCGATGACCGCCGGCCTGCAGCCGACCGATCTGATCATCCTGGCCGCGCGTCCGGCCATGGGCAAGACCACGCTGGCGCTGAACATCGCCGAATACGCTGCGATCAAGTCCAAGAAGGGCGTGGCGGTATTTTCGATGGAAATGTCGGCATCGCAGCTGGCGATGCGTCTGATCTCCTCCAACGGCCGCATCAATGCGCAGCGTCTGCGTACCGGTGCGCTGGAAGACGAGGATTGGGCGCGCGTGACCGGCGCGATCAAGATGCTGAAAGAAACCAAAATCTTCATCGACGATACGCCGGGCGTGTCGCCAGAAGTGCTGCGTTCCAAGTGCCGCCGGCTCAAGCGCGAACACGACCTGGGCCTGATCGTCATCGACTACCTGCAGCTGATGTCGGTGCCGGGCAACAGCGAAAACCGCGCGACCGAAATTTCGGAAATCTCGCGTGGTCTCAAGGGCCTGGCCAAGGAACTCAACGTACCGGTGATTGCGCTGTCGCAGCTCAACCGCTCGCTGGAAACCCGTACCGACAAGCGCCCGGTGATGGCCGACTTGCGCGAATCCGGCGCAATCGAGCAGGACGCCGACATGATCGTCTTCATCTACCGCGACGATTACTACAACAAGGAAAATTCGCCGGATAAGGGCCTGGCCGAGATCATCATCGGCAAGCACCGTGGCGGACCGACCGGCTCGTGCAAGCTCAAGTTCTTCGGCGAATACACCCGCTTCGACAATCTGTCGCACGACTCGGTGGGCAGCTTCGAGTAAGTGCCTTGCCAGCGCTGCCTGCGGTCGTGGGCGGCGGTTGAACGGCACTGGCGCGGCAACGCTTGCGCCTCCATCCATGAGCGCGCGCGGCGATATCGATATCGATGTCGCTGCGGTCACGCGTGAGCGATCCACTGCCGCGCAACGTGTGCTGCCGGCGGACGACCCGCATGTCGGAGTGGGCCGGGCATCGCGCCATCGTTGCGTGCGCTGGCTTATGCTGCGCAGCCTCACCGCCGCTGCCGAGTTCGCATGTCATACGCCATCGTCTGGTTCCGTCGCGATCTGCGTCTGCAGGACAACCCGGCCCTGCGCGCTGCGCTGGATGCCGGGCATGACCCGATTCCGCTCTACATCGACGCACCGCACGAAGAAGGCGAGTGGGCGCCTGGCGCGGCTTCGCGCAGCTGGCGGCATCGTTCGCTTGCGGCGCTGGACAACGCGCTGCGTGCGTTGGGGAGCGGCCTGGTCATCCGTGCCGGCAACAGTGCGCAGGTGCTGGATGAGGTGATCGCGCAGACCGGCGCAGTGGCGGTGTATTGGAACCGCAAATACGAACCGGCCACCCAGCCGCGCGATGCGCAGATCAAGCGCAGCCTGCGTGAGCGCGGCATTGAGGTGCAAAGCTGCAATTCCGCGTTGCTGTTGGAGCCCTGGCAGTTGTCGACGCAACAGGGCGGCCCGTACAAGGTTTTTACCCCGTTCTGGCGCAACGCGCTGACCCAGTTGCAGCTGCCCACTGCCGTGCCGGCGCCGCGCAGTTTGCCGCCGTTGCCGGCGAAGTTGAAAACCGTTGCGCTGGAGTCGCTGGAGTTGCTGCCGCGCTTAAACTGGGACCAAGGATTCTGGGAGCACTGGCAGCCCGGCGAGGCCGGTGCGCATGAAATGCTGGAGATCTTCATCGATGGTGCGCTCAACGGGTATCGCGAAAACCGCGACCGTCCCGATCGCGTCGGTACCTCGCAACTGTCGCCGCATCTGCATTTCGGCGAGATCGCCCCGTGGCGGATTGCCAGCACACTGGAAGCGCATCGCAATGCGCGCAATGGTGCCGAGATCGATGGCTACATCCGCCAGCTGGGTTGGCGCGATTTTGCCTACCACCTGCTGCATCACTTCCCGGACACCACCAATCAGAATCTCAACCCGCGCTTCGAAGGGTTCGACTGGGCCAAGGTCGATCCGGTCGCATTGCAGGCCTGGCAACGCGGCCGCACCGGCATTCCGATCGTCGATGCAGGCATGCGTCAGCTCTGGCACACCGGGTGGATGCACAACCGTGTGCGCATGATCGTGGCCAGTCTGCTGTGCAAGCATCTGCGCGTGCACTGGATCGAAGGCGCGCGCTGGTTCTGGGACACGCTGGTGGATGCGGACCTGGCCAACAACACCATGGGCTGGCAATGGGTGGCCGGCACCGGTGCCGATGCCGCGCCGTACTTCCGCGTGTTCAACCCGGTCACGCAGGCAGAAAAATTCGATCCGCAGGCCACCTACATCACGCGCTGGGTGCCCGAACTCGGCAAGCTCGCGGTGAAGGAACGCTTCGCCCCGTGGCTGCATCCGTTGTCGCTCGCACGCTTCGCACCGGAGTATCCGCGTACACCCATCATCGGCCTTGCAGAAGGGCGCGATGCGGCGTTGGCCGCCTATGCAAAGACGCGGGGCTGACTGCGGCGCGTGTGCTGCGGCATGTGCGTGTGCGTCTGCAGTGCAGGTAAGTCGCAACGCCCAACGCGCCCTCGATGCAGTCGCGTTGCAGCGCAGGCAGCTGCAATTTTCGTCATGTTTTCGCACGTAGTCACCGAAAACGTTTTCCTGAATGGACGGCTATCCGCACGTCATCCATGGCCATTTTCATCATGCGCCAGTCGCGTTGGCCTGTTTATCCTCGCCACCACGATTGAGTGCCGGATGTTCCGGCCACAGGAGAACACCATGTCCCCAGCAGCCACCAAGAGTCTCGCCGTTGCCCTGGCCAGCGCCATCGCGTTGTCCGCCTGCGCCACCGGCGGCTCGTATGTGCAGCGCGATCAATATGGCGACCAGACCCAACAGCAGAACCGCACCGGCCGCAATGCGCTGATCGGCACCGCGATCGGTGTGGCTGCGGGCCTGCTCACCGGCGACAGCGCCACCGAGCGTCGTCAGCACGCCATGGTCGGTGCTGGTATCGGTGCACTGAGCGGCGCGGCGGTTGGCCAGTACCAGGATCGGCAGGAACGCGCGCTGCGTGAGCGCACCGCCAACACCGGTATCGACGTGCAGCGTCAGGGCGACAACATCACCTTGAACCTGCCCGACGGCATCACCTTCGACTTCGGCAAGTCTGCGTTGAAGCCGCAGTTCTACAGCGCGCTCAATGGCGTCGCCTCCACGCTGCGCGAGTACAACCAGACCATGGTGGAAGTGGTGGGCCATACCGATAGCGTCGGCAGCGATGCGGTGAATCAGCGCCTGTCCGAAGAGCGTGCCGGTGCAGTGGCGCAGTATCTGACCGCGCAGGGCGTGCAGCGCGAACGCATGGAAACCATGGGTGCCGGCAAGCGCTACCCGATCGCCGACAACAGCACCGATGCCGGTCGCGCGCAGAACCGCCGCGTGGAAATTCGCTTGATTCCGCTGCGTGCGGAAGGCGCTGCCAGCAATACCGGCATGCGTTGAGTACGTCGTACCTGTGAAGTGTGCGCTGGTGATTCCTCGCCAGCGCAGAAGTCCTGAAGCAGGCCGCGAGAGCGGCCTGCTTTTTTATGTCGAACGAAAAATTTCAATTGAAAGCGCGGCGTGATGTTGCCAGTTTGATCTGCGCACGTACCCGCATCCGCCCCTCGGGCAGCTTCTCCCGACGGGAGATGGATCCATCTAAGCCCACTCGACTAACGCGCGCGACTCAAGCACGCAGTCACGCAGTCACGTGTTCCAGAATGCGCTTGCCTTCCGCACGTTCGGCTTCTACTTCGACTTCCACTTCTGCTTCGCTGTTGGCCTTTTGCGCAGCCAACCGTGCCGGGCACTGAGCCATCATGTAATCCGCGTCGAAGTTCATCCGCGTCACCAGAAAGTCCACGAACGCGCGCACTTTTGGCGACACCAGGCGGCCGCCGGCAAACACTGCGTTGAAATCCACTTCCGGCCCGGTCCAGCCAGCGAGTACGCGACGCACCAGGCCCGATTGCACGAACGGTTTGGCCATCACATCGCCGGTCAGCAGCAACCCTTCGCCGCATAACACCGCACCGTTGAGCGCGGCCGGGTCATTGGCCACCATCAATGGATTGACCGGAAAATCGCGCACATCGCTGCCATCGCTAAGCGACCAGAAAAAGCGGTTGTTGTGCACGTTGCGGTTCTTGCGCAATGCCAGCGTGCGATGGAATTGCAGCTCGTCCGGATGCAGCGGCTCGCCATAGCGTTCGATATACGACGGGCTGGCAAACACCTGCGTGCGCAGGCTGCCGAGCTTGCGTGCGACCAGGTTCGAATCGGGCAGGGCGCCGACGCGCAATGCCAGATCGGCTTCGCCGCCGATCAGGTCCAGCTTCTCGTTGCCCAGATGCATATCCAGCTGGATTTCCGGGTATTGCGCATGGAATTCGCCCAGCAATGGCGCGATCCAGGTAATGCCCAGCGAATACGGCACGGTAAACCGCAGCCAGCCGCGTGGGCCGGACTGCAATTGCCCGACCGCGCTTTCGGCTTCTTCCAGTTCGCGGGCGATGCGCTGGCAATGTTCGTGATACACCGAGCCGGCTTCGGTCAGGCCGATGCGCCGCGTGGTCCGGTGCAGCAGGCGCGCACCCAGGCGCGTTTCCAGTTCCTGCACCTTGCGGCTGACGGTGGTCTTGGGCAGGCCAAGTGCGTTGGCGGCAGCAATGAAGCTGCCTTGTTCGACCACCTTGACGAAGATCAGGGTGTCGTTGAGATCGTGTGTCATGGGACTGCCTTCCGGGGGTCAGGAGGGATTGGACCGCTTGCGGGACGATTATTCCCCTAAATCCGGACTAATCAAGTGCTACTTTCAGGCCTAGCTTATGCGGCATCCCCTCCATGCAGGAGCACGGCCATGTGGTTGTGCGATGTCTTCGGCTTGTCCTCTAACGCGCGCAGCGCCATCGAAAGCGCTTTCGATCCGGTGGTTTCCTCGGCAAGAAGCCCGCGTGCCAGCGTTTCACGTGGCTTTTCTGCCTCGCCCAAGCGGCAGGCTGGCGGTGCGCCCATGCAGCGGACTGGACTGCAGGCGCGCTGGGCACAGCGCGGAATTGTCCCGATGTCGGGAGTGAAAGTCCCATGATCGGGATGGTCCAATCCGAAACCGTCGTGATCGGCGGTGCGGGCAACGTGGGTGCCGGGATCGTCACCGCGTTGCTCGACGCCGGCATGCCGGTGTTGGTGATTGGACGCGATGCCGCCAAGCTCGACGCGCTACGCGCGCAGCATGGCAATGCCCCGCTGCTGGAGACCCTGCAAGGCTCGGTGGCCGATGACGCCTCGGCACAGGCGCTAGCCACCGAGCTGGCGCAGCGGCCGCGCCCCTTGGGCGCAGTGATCGCCAGCCTGGGCAGCCCGCGGAAGGCCGGGCGCTTGCTGGATCGGCCGGTGACGGCACTGCGTCGGCGCCTGGAGCGCGACGTGCTGCCGCATCTGGCGGCGGCACGTCATCTGCTGCCGCTGCTGGCCGAAGCCGACGGCGGCGGCCGCTATCTGTTGCTGGGCAGCCCGTGCGCGCTGCGCGCCTGGGCGGCGCACGGCGACAGTTCGGTGGCCGCCGCCGCCATCCGCATGCTCGCCCAGGTGCTGCATGAAGAAGCCAAACCGCTGGGCGTGCGCGTGCATCTGCTCTCGGTCGAACAACCGGTGTGCACGCCGGGCCGTGCCAAGGATGCGTGCCCGGAATGGATTCGCGCCGTGGATGTCGGCCGCGCCGCCGTCTCGCTCATCGCCGGGCCTGGCCAGCCCGGACAACCCATCGTGACCGTCAGTCGTCGTCTTTCTACCGCGCCGTCGGTGGACCGGCTGGCTGGTCTGCATTTGCCCATCCCCACTCGAGAGATCTCTCCATGACCCCGAACGCCACCCCGTTCCGTTTTCCAATGCGTACTGTTCTGACGGGCGCCGTGCTCGCGGTCGTGCTTGCCGCCTGCGGCGGCGGTGCCGCGCAGACCGGCGCACCGCCGCCGCCCAGCGTCAGCGTCGCGCCGGTGCTGATGAAGGAGATCAGCCAGTGGGACGAATTCAGCGGCCGCATCGAGGCGGTCCAAAGCGTCGAATTGCGCCCGCGCGTGTCCGGTTACATCGACAAGGTGAACTACACCGAAGGCGCCGAAGTGAAGAAGGGCGATGTGCTCTTCAGCATTGACGACCGTAGCTACCGCGCCGATTTCGCCCGCGCCAACGCAGCGATGGTGCGGGCCCGCACCCAGGCCACGCTGGCGCGCAGCGAAGCGGCACGTGCGCGCAAACTCTCCGACCAGCAGGCCATTTCCACCGAAATCTGGGAGCAGCGCCGCGCCGCCGCCGATCAGGCCGATGCCGATCTGCTGGCCGCACAAGCGGCAGTGGACACCGCCAAGCTCAATCTGGACTGGAGCCGCGTGCGCGCGCCGATCGACGGCCGCGCCGGGCGCGCGATGGTCACCGCCGGCAACCTGGTCACCGCCGGCGACAGCGCCAGCGTGCTGACCACGCTGGTGTCGCTGGACAAGGTGTTCGTCTACTTCGATGCCGACGAAGGCACCTTCCTGCGCTACTCGCAGATGGCCCGCAACGGCGAGCGTCCGGACGAACGCGGCGGCGAATTGCCGGTGCGCATCGGCCTGGTTGGCGAGCAGGGCTTCCCGCACGCCGGACGCGTGGATTTCCTGGATAACCAGGTGACCCGCAGCACCGGCACCATCCGCGTGCGTGCCGTGCTCGACAACGCGCAGCGGCAGTTCACGCCGGGCCTGTATGCGCACGTGCAGTTGCTGGGCAGCGGCCAGTTCAAGGCCATGCTGGTCGACGAAAAAGCCGTGTTGACCGACCAGGACCGCAAGTACGTGTACGTGGTCGACAAGGACGGCAAGGCGCAGCGTCGCGATGTGGAGCTCGGTCGCAGTGCGGATGGGCTGCGCATCGTGCGCAAGGGTCTGGCCGCGAGCGACCGCGTCGTGGTCGATGGCGTGCAGAAGATCTTCATGCCCGGCATGCCGGTCGATGCCAAGGCCGTGGCCATGGCCGCCGCATCGGACAAACGCACCGCGTCGAACTGATTCATCGCTGCATCGCGCTTCGACCACCGGCCTGACACCCAGACCGGATCGGGGCCGCTGTGCCGCGCCGCCACCCGGCGGCAACCTCTTTCAGGACCACCCCAATGGACTTTTCCCGTTTTTTCATCGACCGGCCGATCTTTGCCGCGGTGCTGTCGATCATCATCTTCGCGGCCGGCCTGATCGCCATGCCGCTGCTGCCCATCAGCGAATACCCCGAAGTGGTACCGCCGAGCGTGCAGGTGCGTGCGGTGTATCCGGGCGCCAACCCCAAGGTCATCGCCGAGACCGTCGCCACGCCGCTTGAAGAAGCGATCAACGGCGTCGAAAACATGATGTACATGAAGTCGGTGGCCGGCTCGGACGGCGTGCTGGTGGTCACCGTGACCTTCAAGCCCGGCACCGATCCGGACCAGGCACAGGTGCAGGTGCAGAACCGCGTCAGCCAGGCGCAGGCACGTCTGCCCGAAGACGTGCGCCGGCAGGGTGTGACCACCCAGAAGCAGTCGCCGACGTTGACCATGGTGGTGCATCTGACCTCGCCCAAGGGCAAGTACAACTCGCTGTACCTGAGCAACTACGCCACCTTGAAGGTCAAGGACGAGCTGTCGCGTCTGCCTGGCGTGGGCCAGATTCAGATCTTCGGTTCGGGCGACTACGCCATGCGTATCTGGCTGAATCCGGACAAGGTGGCCGCGCGCGGGCTCACCGCCAGCGACGTGGTCGCTGCGATCCGCGAGCAGAACGTGCAGGTCTCCGCCGGCCAGCTCGGCGCCGAGCCGATGCCGAACAAGAGCGACTTCCTGCTCTCGATCAATGCGCAGGGCCGCCTGACCACTGAAGAAGAGTTCGGCAACATCGTGATTCGCAGCGGCAATAGCGGCGAGATCGTGCGCTTGAGCGATGTGGCGCGTCTGGAGCTGGGCGCCGGCAACTACACCTTGCGCTCGCAGCTGGACAACCAGAACGCGGTGGGCATGGGCGTGTTCCAGTCGCCTGGTGCCAATGCGATCGAATTGTCGGACGCCGTGCGCGCCAAGATGGCCGAGCTGGAAAAGCAGTTCCCGCAGGACATGGCCTGGTCGGCAGCGTATGACCCCACCGTGTTCGTGCGCGACTCGATCAGCGCGGTGGTGCACACGCTGCTGGAAGCGGTGCTGCTGGTGGTGCTGGTGGTGATCCTGTTCCTGCAGACCTGGCGCGCTTCGATCATTCCGTTGCTGGCGGTGCCGGTGTCGGTGGTGGGCACGTTCGCAGCGCTGTATCTGCTGGGGTTCTCGATCAATACCTTGAGCCTGTTCGGCCTGGTGTTGGCGATCGGCATCGTGGTCGACGATGCGATCGTGGTGGTGGAAAACGTCGAGCGTAATATCGAAGAAGGTCTTACCCCGCTGGCAGCTGCGCATCAGGCGATGCGCGAAGTGTCCGGGCCCATCATCGCCATCGCGCTGGTGCTGTGCGCAGTGTTCGTGCCGATGGCGTTCCTGTCGGGTGTGACCGGTCAGTTCTACAAGCAGTTCGCGGTGACCATCGCCATTTCCACGGTGATTTCGGCGATCAACTCGCTGACCTTGTCGCCGGCGCTGGCAGCCATGCTACTCAAGGCGCACGACGCGCCCAAGGACGGCCCGTCGCGGTTGATCGATCGTTTGTTCGGTTGGCTGTTCCGCCCGTTCAACCGCTTCTTCAACAGCAGCTCGCACAAGTATCAGGGCGCGGTGTCGCGTGCGCTGGGCAAGCGTGGTGCGGTGTTCATGGTGTATCTGCTGCTGCTGGTCGGCACCGGTTTCATGTTCAAGATCGTGCCGGGCGGCTTCATTCCGACCCAGGACAAGCTGTACCTGATCGCCGGTACCAAGCTGCCGGAAGGCGCTTCGCTGGAGCGCACCAATGAGGTGATCCGTCAGATCACCCAGATCGCGCTGCAGACCGAAGGCGTGGACCATGCGATTGCGTTCCCGGGTTTGAATCCGCTGCAGTTCACCAACACGCCCAATACCGGCACGGTGTTTCTGACGCTCAAGCCGTTCAGTCAGCGCACCCGTACCGCCGCGCAGATCAACGCGGAAATCAACGCACGTATCAGTCAGATCCAGCAGGGCTTTGCGTTCGCCTTCATGCCGCCGCCGATTCTGGGTCTGGGCCAGGGCTCGGGTTACTCGCTGTATATCCAGGACCGTGCAGGTCTGGGCTATGGCCAGTTGCAGAGTGCGGTGAATGCGATGTCCGGTGCGATCGCACAAACGCCGGGCATGCAGTTCCCGATCGGTACCTACCAGGCCAACGTGCCGCAGCTCGATGCCAAGGTCGACCGCGACAAGGCCAAGGCGCAGGGCGTGCCGCTGACCAATCTGTTCGACACGCTGCAGACCTATCTGGGCTCGTCGTACATCAACGACTTCAATCGCTTCGGTCGCACCTATCAGGTGATCGCCCAGGCCGATGGACAGTTCCGCGACAGCGTCGAAGACATTGCCAACCTGCGTACCCGTAATGCCAACGGCGAAATGGTGCCGATCGGCAGCATGGTCACGCTGGGCCAGACCTACGGCCCGGATCCGGTGATCCGCTACAACGGCTACCCGGCTGCCGATCTGATCGGTGAAGCGGACCCGCGCGTGCTGTCGTCCACCGAGGCGATGCACACGCTGGCCGGCATGGCACCGAAGGTATTGCCCAACGGCATGAACATCGAATGGACCGACCTGAGTTATCAGCAGTCCACGCAGGGCAACTCGGCATTGATCGTGTTCCCGATGGCGGTGTTGCTGGCGTTCCTGGTGCTGGCCGCGTTGTACGAAAGCTGGACCCTGCCGCTGGCGGTGATCCTGATCGTGCCGATGACCTTGCTGTCTGCGTTGTTCGGTGTGTGGCTCACCGGCGGCGACAACAACGTGTTCGTGCAGGTGGGCCTGGTGGTGTTGATGGGTCTGGCGTGCAAGAACGCGATCCTGATCGTGGAATTCGCCCGCGAGCTGGAGATGCACGGCAAGGGCATTGTCGAGGCCGCGCTGGAAGCCTGCCGCCTGCGTCTGCGCCCGATCGTGATGACCTCCATCGCTTTCATCGCCGGCACTGTGCCGCTGGTGTTCGGCCATGGCGCTGGCGCCGAAGTGCGCTCGGTCACCGGTATCACCGTGTTCGCCGGCATGCTGGGCGTGACCTTGTTCGGCCTGTTCCTGACCCCCGTGTTCTACGTGGCGCTGCGCAAGTGGGTGACCCGTCGCGGGCCCGCTGCACCGGCCGCCGTTTCGCATGACACGGTCAAGGCGTAAGCCAATCACTTCCCCCAATTGAAGAGGATTCACCACATGAGCAACACCAAGATCGCACTGGTCACCGGCGCTACCCGCGGCATCGGCCTGGAAACCGTTCGTCAACTCGCACAGGCCGGCGTGCACACGCTGCTGGCCGGTCGCAAGCGCGACGACGCAGTGGCCGCTGCACTCAAGCTGCAGGCCGAAGGCCTGCCGGTGGAAGCGATTCAACTGGACGTCAATGACGACATCAGCATCGCTGCGGCAGTCGGCACGGTGAAGGAGCGTCACGGCCATCTGGACATCCTGGTCAACAACGCCGGCATCATGATCGACGACATCCAGCGCAAGCCGTCCGAGCAAAGCCTGGACACCTGGAAGCGCACCTTCGACACCAATCTGTTTGCGGTGGTCGGCGTGACCAAGGCGTTCCTGCCGCTGCTGCAGCGCTCGCTGGCCGGCCGCATCGTCAACGTGTCCAGCGTTCTCGGCTCGCTGACCCTGCATAGCGACCCCAGCTCGCCGATCTACACCTTCAAGGTGCCGGCCTACAACGCGTCCAAGAGCGCCTTGAACAGCTGGACCGTGCATCTGGCCTACGAGCTGCGCGACACCTCGATCAAGGTCAACGCTATCCATCCGGGCTACGTCAAAACCGACATGAACGGTGGTGAGGGCGAGATCGACATCGAGCAGGGCGCACACAGCAGCGTACAGATGGCATTGATCGATGCGCACGGCCCCACCGGCAGCTACACCCACCTGGGAGACACCTTGCCATGGTAAGGACATTGCTCGGCGCGGCGCTGGCTGCGCTGGTGCTCAGCGGTTGCGCGGTCGGGCCGGATTACCGGCCCGACCCGCCCGCCTCGGTCACGCTGCAGGGCGCGCAGGATGCGTCTTTCAGCGCTGAATCCCCGGTCGGCAACTGGTGGTCGCAGTTCGACGACCCGGTGCTGGAGCAACTGGTGCGCGATGCGTTGTTCGCCAATCACGATCTGCGCATTGCGGTGTCGCGGGTGAAGCAGGCACGTGCGGTGTTTGTGGAGCGTCGTCTCGATCAGGCTCCGCATATCACTGCGCAGAGCAGCTTCGATCGACGCGAGCAGCAGCAGGTGATCGCCGGCAATCAGCGCTTCCTCACCGAACAGACCACCCTGGGCCTGGATGCGGCCTGGGAGCTGGATCTGTTCGGCCGTCAGCGCCGCGCTTCGGAAGCGGCGCGCGCCGATCTCGACGCCGAGCAGGCCAACCTGCTGGACGTGCAGGTCACGGTCGCAGCCGAAGTGGCGCGCAATTACTTTGAATTGCGCGGCACCCAGAAGCAGCTCGATGTCTCCAAGCGCACCCTGACCAATCTGCGCGATACCCAGAAGCTGACGCAGACGCGTTGGGACCTGGGCGCCGGCAGCGAGCTGGATGTGCAGAGCAGCCTGGCGCGTTTGAAGGCCATCGAAGCGGATATTCCGTTGCTGGAAACCGCCGAGGCGCAATACCGGCACCGTCTTGCCGTGTTGCTCGGCCAGCAGCCGAATGCGCTGGATGCCACCCTGGTCGCACGCAGCATGCCGGCGTTTGCGCGCCCGTTGCCGCTGGGCGATACGGCCGGATTGCTGCGTCAGCGCCCGGACGTGCGTAGTGCCGAGCGCCGTCTGGCCGCAGCCACCGCACAGGTCGGCGTGGCCACCGCCGATCTGTTCCCGCGCATCAGCGTGAGCGGCTTTGTCGGCTTTCTGTCCGGCGATGCAGCCAGGTTGACCCAGGGCAACGCAAAGGCCTGGTCGATCACCCCGTCGATCAGCTGGGCTGCATTCGACTTCGGCACCGTGCGTGCACGCCTGCGTGCCAGCAAGGCTCAAGCCGACGGTGCATTGGCGCAATACCAGCAAACGGTGTTGCTGGCGTTGGAAGACACTGAAAACGCCTTGATCGGCTACGGCCGTCAGCAGGCGCGTCTGGCCATCGTGGTGGACCAGGCCAATGCCGCGCGACGTGCCGAACAGCTCGCACAGATCCGTTACCGCGAGGGGTCGGAAGACTTCCTGACCTTGCTGGATGCACAGCGCACCCAATTGGCGGCAGACGATGCGTTGGCGCAGGCCGAGGCGGCAGTCAATGTCGGTGTGGTCGGTGTGTACAAGGCGCTGGGCGGCTGGAAGCAGGGTGAAGCACCCGCCGCACCGGTGGCGGTGGTCGATCGTTGAACGATGGACGGGGCGGCCGCTGGGTCGCCCCGTTTAGTAGAAGATCGTAATCGTCGTGTTCGATGTCGCGATCTAGCCAGCCAGCGGACGGTGCTCAGTCGGCGACCCGTACGCTATCGCGGCCGCTGTTCTTGGCCAGATACAGTGCCGCATCTGCACGCGAAAACCAGTCTTGCCAGTGCGTTTCGCCATCGTGGCGCGCAGCTCCCAGCGAGACCGTGATGCGTCCTCCCGGGCCACGCAACCCATTGCGAATCACCTTGCGCAAGCGCTCGGTGGCCGCTTCGAGTTCCGCCAATGAGCCGGCGCGCAGCAACACAACGAATTCTTCGCCGCCGAAACGGAACACCTGATGCGGCTCGCGCACTTCGTAACGCAAGATGGTCGCCAGATCCGACAGCGCCGCATCGCCTGCGGCATGCCCGTACAGATCGTTGACCTCTTTGAAATGGTCCAGGTCCAGGATGATCAGGCTGTTGAGCCGCTCCTGCGGTTGGCGCTGATCGATCTGATGGGTCAGTGCGCGTTCGAGCATGCGTCGGTTGGGCAAGCCGGTCAGTGCATCCAGCGACGCCAGCTCTTCCAGGTGCACGCGGTCGTCCTGCATGCGCAGCGAGAACGAATACCCCACCGCCAACGTCACCAGTGTCACCACCACGGTCGACACGCCCTGGCCGGGGCTGACGATCAAGCCGGGCAAGAACAACAATGCCACCATCAACGGCAGGCTCAGCAACACCGCGCGTTGCGGTCCGCACAGAAAATAATTGGTCGCCAGCACCGGAAACAGCCAGGGCAGGGCGCCGTCGCCCCCGGTCCAGCAGGCCACCAGGCAGCCGGCGACATTGATCGATGCCAGCCAGACACCGCCGGCGCCCGTGCGTTCTGCCGCGCGCATCTGCCAGCCGCGCCAGATCGCCAGCACACCCAGCGCTGCGGTGATGAGGCACGCAATCGCCTGGCCGGTCATGGCCAGGTACACCGCATAGAGGCAAAGCAACAGCGCGGTGATTGGCCCAAGCATCTTGACGATGCCGAGGCGGAAATCCCGCCGCAGGTGAAGGATCACAGGCAAGGTTCTGTCGGAGTCGGCATCATTATCGGCCGGGTTGCGCGAAAGTTGAGCATGCAATTACCGCTGTAGCGGGTAGGAAAATGAAGCGTTGCATGGCAAGGCTTGGTGCGTTGTTGACGGCCTTGTGGCAACCGTATCGGCTGTGAGTCGGAGCCTGTTATGCCTAAACGCGAAGAGCTAGCGACGCGCCTCGATGCGTTGCAGAACAGACTGCCGCAGCTGCCTGCAGATGAAGATGCGGATTTCGACTATCGGATTTCCAGGCGCGCACCGAAGCGGTACTGCGCAGCGCCGAGCCCGACGATGCGGCCTACGTGCGTGCCCGCGTCGACGGCATGCTGGCTGGAGCAGGGATGATTCCCACCGACGCGGATGGGCGTGCCGGTCGGTGATGCAGCGCTGCTGAAGAAGCGGCCGACACGTATGGCAGGCACGGCGAGTGCTTGTGTCGACATGGTGCGTCAGGCCGCAGCTTCGGCGACGCCGTCTTGCGCAGCGAACGGCCTCTCATGATCTGTGGCTTGGGGATATAAGTTACTGTGCATAGTCGCGCTGGGGTGGCTTGGCGCCGGACCGCCACCTGGCGACCGGCTGACGATCAGATATCGCGTATCCAATCATCGCGCTGCGATCGCTGGGATCGGCCTGTCGGCTGTCAGGACTCCTGCGCCAACTCTGTGCCGGCCGCTTCCGGCGCGCTGATGACCTGATTGCGCCCGGCTTGTTTGGCACGGTACAGCGCTTCGTCTGCGCGCCGCAGCAGTTGCGCCGCATTGCCCGCGTGCTCGGGAAAGCTCGCCGCACCGAACGATGCGGTGATCTTCGGCAGCGACACGCCATCGGCCATCACCTGCAACCCCTCGATTCCGGCGCGCAACTTTTCCGCCATCCTGCGCGCAGTGGCCAGATCCACCTCGGGCAGGATGATCGTCAATTCTTCGCCACCGTAGCGGCAGCAGATATCTTCGCCACGGGTCTGCGCCAGCAGCAGTTCGCCGATTGCCGCCAGCACCCGGTCGCCGCCGCTGTGCCCATGCAGATCGTTGAACCGCTTGAAGTGGTCGACGTCCAGCATCAGCACCGACAACGGCTGCACCCGGCGCGTGCAGCGCGCCAGTTCGTGATTAAGCGCTTCTTCCAGATAGCGGCGGTTGTACAGGCCGGTGAGCGGGTCGCGGATCGATTGCTGACGCAGTGTTTCGCGCAGACGCAGGCTATGCAGCACCAGCGAGAGTTGTTCCGCCGCCGCTTCGGCCACGGTCAGTGAACTCAGGCCGCCCGGTTGGTCGCTGCGCAGCGCCAGCATGCCCAGCTGTGTGCCTTGTGCCGACAAAGGAATACACACCGTGCTGGCGTGCGTCGGAAGATTGGCGCCGGTATGGCGACACAGCATGCCCTGGCTGGCATCTTCCACCACGTGCGTGCGATCGCGGCGCAGCGCCCAGCATGTCTCCGGCGCGATGCTTGCGCTGTCGTCGTCGGCCATCGCGCCCCAGGCCACCACCTGCTCGGCGCGATCGCGCGATGCGCGCAGCAAATACACCGCACCGGCCGCGCCGGGAATCAGTGGCGCAATCGTGCGTGCGGTAATTTCCAGCGCTTCTTCGGCATCGCGGCAGTTTTGCAGCAATCCCGAGTAGCGTGACAAGGCTTCCAGTCCCGCAGAGGTGCGCTCCAGCGTCGCAAACGACTCGACCAACTGCTCGCTGGTATGGCTGGCCTCGTCCTCGGCGCGCTCGCGGCGTTGCAGCTCTCGCGCCAACAAGCGGTAAGCCAGCAGCATCACCAGCAGCCCGCTGACGATGCCGGTCACGGTCATCCGCAGCACCCACTGCGCACTGAGTGCATTGGTCTGCGTCCGCTTCACCAGCTGCTGACGTTCCAGCTCGGTCATGGTTTGCACCTGGCGCCGCAATGCCGAGGAGGTCTGGAACACGCCGCGCGCAATCGACCCGCGCGCGCCATCCAGGCCATGGGTGCGATAGCTGTGCAGCAGATCGTTGATCTGCACCAGTCGTGTGTCCACCAATCGGCTGAGCACACGTACATTGCGTCCCTGTACCGGGTTGTCCTGCACCAGCGCCTCCAGCCGTACGATGCGCTCGGGCAGGCGCCCGATCGCATCGGCATACACGCCCAAGAACGCCTCGTTGTCGGTCAGCACGTAGCCGCGCACCGACGACTCCGCCGACAGCAGCCCGGCCTGGATTTCGTCGATGCCCGCGAGCACTTCCTGCGTATGCGTCACCCAGCCCGCATCAGCCAGCGAGCGCTGCGTGGTGAAGTAGCCGCCGATGCCGATCAGGACGAAGATGGCTCCCCCGAGCAATAAAGCCCCAGCGGCATGGCGTTTTGCTTTCTTGGTCAACACCGTGTTCCCCAACACCGATTGTCTGGTTGAGGCCGATGCAAGCGCCGTGCCTCAATCAGTTAGTCAGCCGATCAGTCAGCCAATCAGCCATCTGGCAGGCGGGCAGGCAGGACTCGGTGCCATGCCCTGGTGCCAGTACGCTCATGCCGCACTGCAGAACCAAGCGTGCCTTGGGTATTTTTCTTCTAACCGGTCGGCTGATTTGTCGCGCCGCCCTAAGCCGTGGCATCGGCGAGCCTTGGGCCGCGGTTGGGCGCATCGAAACAGCTGCACGGGTAGAGAAGCGCGAGCTCGCAGGCGCCGCGCTTGCGCCTACCTTCCCCGATCAACGCAGCGCCATGTTCGCCGGGCGAAGTGCCGGCAGGGGGGGGCATGCCATGGAGGCCATACACGCCGAAGCGCAACGGCAACTCGACTCCGCCTGAGCTGAACGCCTTGTTCGCCAGCGGTGCAGAGCCGACGTGTAGCCAGGAGGAGGGCGTCAACCTGGCCATTGCCATAGCCGGGCTTGAAAGCGCCACGCATTGCAGGCACTGAGTCGCGCTAGTTGGTCCAGCCAGTGCCGGAGCAGCAACCAGCACCGGCACGCTGGCATGCGGTTTGCTTCGAGTGCATCAGGAGCGCTGGCGAGCGCCGTCGGGGTAGATGCAATGGATGAGCCCAACAAGAGCGCACTGGTCCTGCTGCAGCAGGAAGCGACCGAGCTGCTCGCACTGTTTGACCAACTCCGCGGCGACGTTGCGTTAGCCCGCGCGTGTGACCGCCCTCTCGCAGGGTCGATCGTCACCACGTCCGAACCGACAGCCCGCGTCACTAATTGACGCGGCGGGCTGCCGCAGCGCCCATGAAAAAGGCCGGGAACCTCTTTCGAGGATTCCCGGCCTTAGTCGGTCTTCTTAGGACCGCTGTGTGGTGGAGGTGGGCGGAATCGAACCGCCGTCCGGAAGCACTCCATCCCCGGCACTACATGCTTATCCCTCCGTTAGATCTCATTCCCAGGCAGCACGGCGGGCAAAGCGCACCTGGAAACCAGCCTGCTTGATTTAGCCGGTAGCTGACAGGCAGCCACCACCGGCGGTTCCGTGATAATGACCCTACATCTACGAGCACGGGCACAAGTAGTTTCGGGGGTTCGCCTTAGGCGGCTGTAGAACTACAACTAAAGCCAATTAAGCGGCGATAGCGAAGTCCGAACCGTAGTTGTCGTCGTTGGCAACTAAAAGTTTGCTGCTGGATTAACGAGGAAAGCTGCCCCCTCGGCATGCGCCAAGCGACTTCGCGACCCCCGTCGAAACCAGTGCACCCCCGGGGAAAGCATCAAACGCTGACGGGGTCAGTGTAGGGATCGGCGCGCCCTGTCACAAGTGGTGAGATGGACAGCGCTTACAGTGGCTTCAGTCCTACCGGACCGAACAGTCTGTAAACGAAGGAGCGAAGCGATGGCGACAGGTAAGCCCCCACGTCCACGTTCGACACGTGCAGCACCGCGCCCGGCCACTGCAACTGCCAAACAGCCGGCACGGCCGCAACAGAAGCGCGCGCCTAGGTCAGGCGCACAAGCCGCCGCGGCAGCCCGCGTGCAGGGAAAGGCGCGCACCGTGATCTACATCCACGGCATCGGCAACAAGCCGCCCGCCGAAGTGTTGCGTTGTCAGTGGGACAAGGCGTTGTTCGGGCGTCCCATGGGAGAGCGCACCCGGCTGGCGTACTGGGTCAATCGCGAGCGCTATCCGGTGGCAGAGCCCGGCAATTGCGATGGGCGTGATGTGGGGCCGGCGCTCAACCAGAGCGTGCAGCGTGCATTGAGTACGCTCGGCCTGGTGCCGGGCGGGCAAGATCTGCACGTGCTCGCCGATGCGTTGGCCAACAGTGAGCAGGAGCGGGCCGATCTGCATCGCTTGCTTGACGAACTGGAGACGGCAAGCGCACCCGGCAGCGTGCAGGCAAAGGGCCCGATCGATGCGATCAACCGCGTGCTGCTGCGGCTGATTTCTGCGGCGCTGCTGCAGGACGTGCATGACCTGTTCTTCGTGCCCGAGCGCGCCGCATCGATGCGCGACAGCCTGACCCAGCGGCTGCGTGCAGGCGGCGGGCCGTTCGTGGTGGTCGCGCATAGCCAGGGCTCGATGATCGCCTACGACGTGCTGCGGCAGCTTGAGGCGGCCGACTGCGAGGTCACGCTGCTCCTGACCGTGGGGTCGCCGCTCGGGTTACCGCAGGTGCGCAGCATGTTCAAGCGCTGGACCGGCACCCGCAAGCTGCCGTTCCCTGCGTGCGTGCAGCAGTGGATCAACGTCGCCGAGACGCGTGACCCGATCGCGCTGGACCCGGATCTGACCGACGACATCGCCAACGCGAAGGGGCGTTTCGAAAACATTGCCGGGGCGCGGATCAATTCCGACTGGCAGCACAACCCGCATTCGGGCTCGGGCTATTTGTCGATCCCGCAGGTACGCGCAGCGGTGCGTCAGGCGGTGGGTATGGGCTTCGATCAGCCTGTCTCCAATGCGGTGTTGATCAAGGACCTCAGCGAGCAGCTCGAAGCGCATGGCCCAGAGCATCGGCATGAAGTCCTGATCGAACTGGACCGGCGGCTCGCCGGCAACGATCCGGCCGGGGTGCGGGCGGTGCTGGTGCGCCATCTGCGCGAAGTCGCTGCGCGCAGCACCGGCCTGGAGGGCGACGCATTGGATGAGGCGATCGAATTGGAAGACGGGTTGCAGCGCTTCGTGTCCGCGCGCCTGACCCGCTTCGAAATCGAATCGTTGCAGAATCGCTACCGCGCGCTGGGGTTTCGCCGGGTGTGGCGCGATGCCGGCAAGCGCGCGCTGATTCACATCTCCGGCAACGTGCTGCATGCCGATGCAGCACGCAATGCCTATCGTGCGCGCGGGCAGCAGATCGGCTGGGCGGTGCTGGATACCGGCATCGCCGCCAGTCACCCGCATTTCTTCGTCAAAGGCCAGCGCGATACCGTGGTGGCGCAATGGGATTGCACCCGGCGCGGTGCGCCCAAGCGATTGACGCGGGCCGACGGCGATGCGTTTGCCCGGCTCGATCGGCACGGCCACGGCACCCACATCGCCGGGATCATTGCCGGCCACTGCCAGGCGACGCTGCCGGATGCGCAGGGCAAGCCGGGCCCGCCGCTGGAATTTGCCGGCATGGCGCCGGACGCGCAACTGTATGGCTTCAAGGTGCTGGACGACGCCGGCGATGGACGCGATTCGTGGATGATCAAGGCCGTACAGCAGGTGGCTGCCATCAACGAGCGCGCAGGCGAGCTGGTCATCCATGGGGTGAATCTGAGCCTGGGCGGCTATTTCGACCCGGAAAGCTATGGCTGCGGTTTTACGCCGCTCTGCAACGAGTTGCGGCGGCTATGGCGGCAGGGTGTGCTGGTGGTGGTGGCTGCCGGCAACGAAGGACTGGCCTGGTTGATGGGCAAGGATGGCGATGCCTATCCGGCCAACATGGATCTGTCGATCAGCGACCCGGGCAATCTGGAAGAAGCCATCGTGGTCGGCTCGGTGCACAAGAGCAGCCCGCACAATTACGGCGTGTCGTATTTTTCTTCGCGCGGGCCCACCGCCGACGGCCGCGGCAAGCCCGACGTGGTGGCGCCGGGCGAAAAAATCGTCTCGGCGTATTACGACTTCGACCCCAAAGATCCGGCCAGCCTGATGGTGGAAATGAGCGGCACCAGCATGGCCGCGCCGCATGTCTCCGGCGTACTGGCCGGCTTTCTATCGGCACGCCGCGAGTTCATCGGCTTTCCGGACCGGGTCAAGCAATTGATGCTCGACACCTGCACCGATCTGGAACGCGATCGCTACGTGCAGGGCAGGGGAGTGCCGAATTTGATGCGGATGCTTGGAAAGACGTGATTCGGAAGTCGGGATTGGGGATTCGCAATAGCAGCGAGGCCATGCCTTGTGTTGGTACTTGATTGGATCGCACGCCAGCGACGCGGGTCACCGCCGTAACGAATCCCTAATTCCCAATCCCGGCTACTCACGCATCTCGGTTATGCCGCCGCATCACGCGCTGCTTGTCGCGCTGCCAGTCGCGGTCCTTGGCGGCATCGCGCTTGTCGTGATTCTGCTTGCCCTTGGCGAGCGCGATTTCCAGCTTGACCTTGTTGCTGCTCCAGTACAGCGCGGTCGGCACCAGAGTGTAGCCTTCGCGCTCCACGCGGGTGAGTACCTTGTCGATTTCGCTCCGGTGCAGCAACAACTTGCGGTCGCGACGTTCCACCGGCACGGTGTGGGTGGAGGCCTGGATCAGCGGGGTGATTTGCGCGCCGATCAGGTAAATCTCGCCGGAGCGCACATACGCGTAGCCGTCGACGATGTTGGCGCGGCCGGCGCGGATCGCCTTGATCTCCCAGCCCTGCAGCGCCAGACCGGCTTCGTAGCGCTCTTCCAGGTGGTATTCGTGGCGCGCACGCTTGTTCAGCGCGATGGTTTTCGTGGCCTTCGCGCCGTTTGCTTTATCCTTGGATGGTTGCTTGCTCATGACGCCATTGTCGCCGATTCGGCGTCGTCAAACGATCTTCCGTCTTTCACAAGTTAGCGAATGCCTACCATCCGTCGCAGCGCACTGGTCGAACACAGCACCTCCCGCATGTTCGATCTGGTCAATGATGTCGCCGCCTATCCGCGCCGCTTCGGCTGGTGCGACGCTGCCCATGTGCTGGAGCAGGACGATGCGCATATCGTGGCGCGCCTGGATCTGGGGCTGGGCTCGTTCCGCACTTGGTTCACCACCGAGAACATGCTCGAGCGGCCCGAACGCATCGTGATGCATCTGCGCGATGGGCCGTTCAAGCGCCTGGAAGGTCTGTGGGAGTTTCAATCGCTGGGCGACAACGCGTGCAAGGTGAGTCTGACCCTGGAAGTGGAAACCAGCTCGCGCTTGCTGGGGCCGGCACTGGCGCTGGGATTTCAGGGTCTGGCCGATCGTATGGTCAACGATTTCGTGCGGGTCGCCGATCGCGGCGACGTGTGACCGTGCAGGTTGAAGTCGTCCTGGCCTGGCCGGATCGCTACAGCGCGGTGTTGCTGGATCTGCCGGAGGGCGCAACGGTCGCCGAGGCAGCGACGGCATCTGGTCTCCTGCAACAGAACGCATCCGCAGCGATCGCCATCCATGGTGTCGTGGCGCGCCCGGATCAGGTGTTGCGCGCGGGCGACCGGGTCGAGCTGCTCAGGCCGCTGCTGCTGGACCCGAAAGAAGCGCGTCGCCGCCGGGCTGCGTCTGCTGCGAAGGCCGATCCCGCTAGCTAATGACCGGATCTGCCCGCATCGGCCGGGCAGCTGCCATTGAGCGAACTCTTCCGGCAAGGGCGCCATCGCAGTTGCTGCGTTGTGGTGCTCGACGTCGTGCTGTGCTGGCTGCAATCGGTTTCGATACAGAAGTGAGCGCGGTGTTGTGCTGGCTGCAATCGGCTTCGATACAGAAGTGAGCGCGCAGAAACGGGCTTCGAGCGAGTTTCGCTCTGCGCGTCGCCAGACGGATGTGGCGCCCGCCTGAGGCTGCACAGCATCGAGCGCTGCCATCCGCGCACTGCGCCAGTCATGCGTGTTGCCGGCGCAGTCAAGCACGCGGCAGTCGGCAGGAAGAGTGCAATGGTCCGAGCGGACAATCCGAGCGGACAAGGGGAGAGCAAAAAGCCGGCATCGATGGCCGGCTTTCAGGCGTTGCGGGTGGTCAGACGATCGCGCGATCGCCGACCGAACGCATCAACGGCCGCGCTGCTTCTTCTTGTCGCGCGCCAGGTTGCGGCCGAACTGCTTGGGTGCCGATTTGGCCAGCTGCTCGTCCTGCGAGGGGAAGTAGTCGCCTTCCCAGCGCGCCACCTGGTCGTTCTCGAAGAACACGGTGAAATTCTTGACGTCGGTACGCGCCAGACGATCGACGCGCTGCGTGGACGTGTAGTCCCAACGCTGCGCATGGAACGGGTCGGGAATCGACGGAGTACCCAGCAACGCGCTGACCTGCTGCTTGCTCTGGCCGACCTGCAGTTGCTCCACGGCATTCTGTTTGATCAGATTGCCCTGGTAGATCGGCTGCTTGTAAATGATGCCGCAGCCAGCGGTGGAAAGAGCAACGGCGGCGACCAGCAGGAGATTGCGCATCGGGGAATAAGTGCTGAGGAAATCACGCCGATGATACACTCCCGCCGGTCGCCGCGACCCGTTTGATGGCAGCTGGCGCTAAATCGCCAATGAACGGAGAACATATGGAAACCCACGACCTGCGCAAAGTTGGGCTCAAGGTGACCCATCCGCGCATGCGGATCCTGGAATTGCTCGAGCAGAAGAGCAGTCACCATCACCTCAGCGCAGAAGACATTTATCGGCAGCTGCTCGATCACGGCGACGAGATCGGGCTGGCAACGGTGTATCGCGTGCTGACCCAGTTCGAGGCCGCCGGCCTGGTGCTCAAGCACAATTTCGAAGGTGGGCAGGCCGTGTACGAGCTGGATCGCGGCGGCCACCACGACCATATGGTCGATGTGGACACCGGCCACGTCATCGAATTCGAAAGCGAAGAGATCGAGGCACTGCAGCGTCAGATTGCCGCCAAGCACGGCTATGAGCTGGAAGAGCATTCGCTGGTGCTGTACGTGCGTAAAAAGCGGCCGCGCTAAGCGCGCGTCATCGCGTACGGCAACGACAAGGCGGCTTCGGCCGCTTTGTGCGTTTTGTGGTGCAGGTCGTGATGATTTGCTGGCGTCTGGGTGCTCCCATCCGCCCTTCGGGCACATGCGGGGAAGCGCGCTGGCGGAACGCTTTCCTGGGCGGACTCGCTGTCAGTTCTGCAGAGCAAAAGTTCGCGCCTGGGAGCTGCTGCCAAAAGGTAGCGAGCAGTGATCAGGCGGGTGTGGGCGGCGCGCTCAGAACCAGAGTGGGCATGGGTAATGCCACACCGAGCGTCTAGCACCAAGTACCAAGCACCGGCGGCGCCCGCCTGGCGGTGGGCGCAGTCAAGGTTGCCAGCCGCTCCAAGCCCGAGGCTGGGCGGGCGCTGCGCCGGTTGATTGCTGCAATGCCCGGAACCGCAAGCAGAGGCTGCGAGACCGCGTTGCCCCTGCCGGCTCCGCAATCTGCCTCGATCAGGCGCTCTGCAACAGCTTGCGGGCTGCCGCGCGTGCTTCCTTGCTCACTTCCACACCCCCGAGCATGCGGGCCAGCTCTTCCTGGCGCGCCTGCGGGCCGAGCAGCTCGACCGCGCTCTGGGTCATGCCGTCTACCGGCGCCTTGCTGACCCGGTAGTGCGCGTGGCCCTTGGCCGCGACCTGCGGCAAGTGGGTCACGCACAGCACCTGACGCTCTTCGCCCAAGGCGCGCAGCTTCTGGCCGACGATATCGGCCACCGCGCCGCCAATGCCGGAATCGACTTCGTCGAAGACCATGGTCGGCACGCTGTCCAGGCCGAGTGCGGCGACTTCGATCGCCAACGAAATCCGCGACAGCTCACCGCCCGAGGCCACCTTGCGCAGCGCGCGCGGCGGCTGGCCGGCATTGGCGGCGACCAGGAATTCCACCCGCTCGGCGCCGTTGGGATCCGGGCGCTGTGTCTCTTGCGGCTGCAGCTGAATCAGGAATTGCCCGCCGCCCATGCCCAATTCGCCGATCAGCGTGGTGGTGGCCGCGGACAAGGCCGCGGCGGCGGTCTTGCGACTGTCGCTGAGCACGCCGGCGGCGCTGCGCCAGGCGCCGGTGGCGGACTCGATGTGCTTGTCCAGCTGCTGCAGGCGCTCGTCGGCACCACGCAGGCTTTCCACTTCCAGGCTCATGCGCTCGCGGTGGGCGGCCAGTTCGTCCGGGGCGACACGGTGTTTGCGCGCCAGGTCGTGCAGGCGGCCGAGACTGCGTTCCATCGCTTCGAACTGGGCCGGGTCGGCGTCCAGGTCGTCGCGCACGCGGTCGAGCAGGGCCAGTGCTTCTTCGATCTGGATCACGGCACTGTCCAGCAGCGCGTCCACCTCGCCCAGGCGCGGCTCGTGCTCGGCGACGCGCGCCAGGTCGTGGCGGCTGTCCTGCAACAAGCCCAGTGCCGACGCGCCGTCATCGCCGTTGAGCTGCTGGGCCACGCTATCGCAGGCGCCGATCAGCGCGGTGGCATGCGCCTGACGGCGGTGATTGACGTCCAGGGCCGCGATCGCAGCCGGGTCCAGGTCCTCGCGTTCCAGTTCGCCCAGTTGATGCTCGAGAAAGCCGATGCGGTCGGAGACATCGCCCTGCGCAGACAGCGCGTCGCGCTCGTCCAGCAGCGCCTGCCAGCGCTGGCTGGCCTGGCGTACCTGCTCGCGCTGGGGGCTGTTGCGGGCGTAGGCGTCGAGCAGGGCGAGCTGGCTGTGGCGGGCCATCAGGGCCTGGTGCTCATGCTGGCCGTGGATTTCCACCAGCCGTGACGCCAGTTCGGCCAATTGCGAAGAGGTCACCGGGCGGCCGTTGATCCAGGCACGCGAGCCGCCGTCGGCGCGAATGATGCGGCGCAGCTGGCATTGGGCCTCGTCGTCCAGCTCGTTGTCAGCCAGCCAGGTCAGGCCCGGGTGCGCGGCCGGCAGCTGGAATTCCGCCGACAGTTCGGCGCGGTCGGCGCCATGGCGCACGACGCCGCTGTCGGCGCGCAAGCCGGACAGGAAGCCCAGCGCGTCCACCATCAGCGACTTGCCGGCGCCGGTTTCGCCCGACACCACGGTCATGCCCGGCCCGAACTCCAGTTCGGTGGCGCGGACAACGGCGAAATCCTTGATCGAGAGGTGTCTGAGCATGGGGGTCGAGTGTGAATGCGTTGGGGAAGCTTAGGGCAGGAAGGGACGGGCAGGGAGTCGGACGCTTGCCATCCCCGGGGCCAGACATTATCTATGCCCAGTCTCACCGGATGATCCCATGCGCGCGTCCCAGTCCCCAATGCTCGACCCCCGCGCCCGCCAGTTGCTGCGCACCTTGATCGCACGCTACATCCGCGATGGCGAGCCGGTGGGCTCGAAAACCCTTGCCCAGCATGCCGGGCTGGATGTGAGCCCGGCGACCATCCGCAATATTCTGGCCGATCTGGAGGACGTGGGGCTGCTCAGCTCTCCGCACACCTCGGCCGGGCGCATTCCCACCGCGCACGGCTATCGGGTGTTCGTCGACAGCCTGGTGCAGATGCAGCCGCCCGGCGAAGAAGAGGTGCGGCGCCTGCGCGCGGAGCTGGCCAGCGGCAATGGTACCCAATCGCTGCTGGGCAGCGCCTCGCAAATGCTGTCGGCAATGAGTCACTTCGTGGGGGTGGTCAGCGCCCCGCGCCGGGAGCAGTTCGCGTTCCGGCATATCGATTTCGTGCCCCTGGATGCGCGGCGGGTGCTGGCGATCCTGGTGTTTGCCGACAACGAAGTGCAGAACCGGGTGATCGAACCGCGCCGCGCCTACGAGCCGGCCGAGCTGGAGCGGGTGGCCAACTACCTCAATGCGCAGTTCGCCGGGCGCGCGCTGTCGGACATCCGCGCCTCGCTGCTGCGCGAACTGCGCGTGGCCAAGAACGAAATGGAGCAGTTGCTGGCGCACAGCGTGGACCTGGCCAGCGAGGCGCTGGTGCCGGCCGAGGCGGACGATATGGTGATGGCCGGGCAGACCCGGCTGATGGGCGTGCAGGACCTGTCGGATCTGGACCGGCTGCGCGAGCTGTTCGAAGCCTTCGCCAGCAAGCGCGAGATCCTGCAGCTGCTCGAACGCACCATCCAGGCACCGGGCGTACGGATCTTCATCGGCGAGGAGACCGGCATGGTGTCGCTGGAAGACGTCTCGCTGGTCACCGCACCGTATGCCGCCAATGGCCAGGTGCTGGGTGTGCTGGGGGTGATCGGGCCCAAACGCATGGCCTACGACCGCCTGATTCCGCTGGTGCAGACCGCCGCCCAGGTGCTGGGCGCGGCCATGGAGCCGCCCGGCACGCGATAACCAGCGGCAATCGAAGTCATCGTTTTGCTTGAAACGCGGCCGAGCGCCCACATACGGGGTGACGTTGGGGCGGGCGTTCCGCTTGCCCGGGAACTGCATATGAACCAAGACCACCCCGAATTCGACTCCGAAGACCTGTCCCAGAATCCACCCGAGACCGATCCGCTCAAGGCCGAGATCGAGTCGCTGCGCAGCGAGATCGCGCTGGTCAAGGCCGACGCCCTGCGCGAGCGCGCCGACCTGGAAAACCAGCGCAAGCGCATCGCGCGCGACGTCGAGAACGCGCGCAAGTTCGCCAATGAGAAGCTGCTGGGCGAGCTGCTGCCGGTGTTCGACAGCCTGGACGCCGGGCTCACCGCCGCCGGTACCCAGCCCAGCCCGCTGCGCGATGGCCTGGACATGACCTACAAGCAATTGCTCAAGGTCGCCGCCGATAACGGCCTGACCCTGCTGGACCCGGTTGGCCAGCCGTTCAACCCCGACCAGCACCAGGCGATCAGCCAGGGCGAGGCCGAAGGCATTGCGCCGGGCCACATCGTGCAGGTGTTCCAGAAGGGCTACCTGCTCAACGATCGCCTGCTGCGCCCGGCCCTGGTGGTCGTGGCCAAGCACGACTGATTGGCAGCGCCCGGCTGAACTGCCGGGCGCGCCGTTAGAACACAGATGCGCACAGATGGCTTGAACACCTGCGCGCCACCCCCACATCTCAGCCAGACCCGGCGTCGCCGGACACAGCTACAGAATCATCAGGAGCGTATCCATGGGCAAGATCATTGGTATTGACCTCGGCACCACGAACTCGTGCGTGGCGATCATGGACGGCGGCAAGGCCCGCGTCATCGAAAATTCCGAGGGCGATCGCACCACGCCCTCGATCGTCGCCTACACCAAGGACGGCGAAGTGCTGGTCGGTGCCTCGGCCAAGCGCCAGGCGGTGACCAACCCGAAGAACACCTTCTACGCGGTGAAGCGCCTGATCGGCCGCAAGTTCACCGACGCCGAAGTGCAGAAGGATATCTCGCACGTGCCGTACGGCATCCTGGCGCACGACAACGGCGATGCCTGGGTGCAGACCAGCGATTCCAAGCGCATGGCGCCGCAGGAAATCTCCGCGCGCGTGCTGGAAAAGATGAAGAAGACCGCCGAAGACTTCCTCGGCGAGAAAGTCACCGAAGCGGTAATCACCGTGCCGGCGTACTTCAACGACAGCCAGCGTCAGGCCACCAAGGACGCCGGCCGCATCGCCGGTCTGGACGTCAAGCGCATCATCAACGAGCCGACCGCCGCAGCCCTGGCCTATGGCCTGGACAAGAACGGCGGCGATCGCAAGATTGCGGTGTACGACCTGGGCGGCGGTACCTTCGACGTGTCGATCATCGAAATCGCCGAAGTCGATGGCGAGAAGCAGTTCGAAGTGCTGGCCACCAACGGCGACACCTTCCTGGGCGGCGAAGACTTCGACAACCGCGTCATCGAATACCTGGTGGACGAGTTCAACAAGGATCAGGGCATCGATCTGCGCAAGGACCCGTTGGCGCTGCAGCGCCTGAAAGATGCCGCAGAGCGCGCCAAGATCGAGCTGTCGACCAGTCAGCAGACCGAAGTGAATCTGCCCTACGTCACCGCCGATGCGTCGGGCCCGAAGCACCTCAACATCAAGTTGACCCGTGCCAAGCTCGAAGCGCTGGTGGAAGACCTGGTCAAGAAGTCGATCGAGCCGTGCCGCACCGCGTTGAACGACGCCGGCCTGCGCGCCAGCGACATCAACGAAGTGATCCTGGTCGGCGGTCAGACCCGCATGCCGAAGGTGCAGCAGGCGGTGGCCGATTTCTTCGGCAAGGAACCGCGCAAGGACGTCAACCCGGACGAAGCCGTGGCCGTGGGCGCTGCGATCCAGGGCGGCGTGCTGGCTGGCGACGTCAAGGACGTGCTGCTGCTGGACGTGACCCCGCTGTCGCTGGGTATCGAAACCATGGGCGGCGTGTTCACCAAGATCATCGAAAAGAACACCACCATCCCGACCAAGGCTTCGCAGACCTTCTCCACCGCCGAAGACAACCAGTCGGCCGTGACCGTGCACGTGTTGCAGGGTGAGCGCGAGCAGGCCCGCTTCAACAAGTCGCTGGCCAAGTTCGACCTGTCCGGCATCGAGCCGTCGCCGCGCGGCATGCCGCAGGTGGAGGTGTCTTTCGACATCGACGCCAACGGCATCCTGCACGTGTCGGCCAAGGACAAGAAGACCAACAAGGAACAGAAGGTCGAGATCAAGGCCGGTTCGGGCTTGTCGGACGAAGAGATCCAGCGCATGGTCGCCGACGCGGAAGCCAACCGCGAAGAAGACAAGAAGTTCCAGGAGCTGGTGCAGACCCGCAACCAGGCCGATGGCCTGATCCACGCCACCCGCACCGCGATCACCGAGCATGGCAGCAAGGTCGGTGGCGATGTGATCGGCAAGGTGGAAGCGGCGCTGTCGGATCTTGAGACCGCCATGAAGGGCGACGACAAGGCGCAGATCGACGCGCGCAGCAAGACGCTGGAAGAAGCCGGCCAGTCGCTGTACGCAGCGGCCGCCGCGGCAGAGCAGGGCGGCAACGCCGATGCGGCCAGCGGCAATGCGCAGGCCTCCAAGGCTGCTGATGACGTGGTGGACGCCGAGTTCACCGAGGTCAAGGACGACAAGAAGTAAGCCGTGATTTGGGAGTCGGGTGTGGGGAGGGGCAGGCGCTAAAGCGCATGCCCCTTCCGCCCGATATCCTCTACGCGTCGCGTCGCCAAGGCGGACCAGCAGCATGCTGTCCGCCTTCGCGTTTCAAACGAATCACGAATCACGAACCACGAATCCCCGCTTATGAGCAAACGCGATTACTACGAAGTGCTGGGCGTTGCCCGCGGTGCCAGCGACGAAGAGCTGAAGAAGGCCTATCGCCGTTGCGCCATGAAGCACCACCCGGATCGTAATCCGGGCGACGCTGCGTCCGAGGCGCTGTTCAAGGAGTGCAAGGAAGCCTATGAAGTGTTGTCGGACGGCAACAAGCGCCGCGCCTACGACGCGCATGGCCACGCGGCATTCGAGCACGGCATGGGCGGTGGTGGCGGTGGCGGGCCGGGCGGCCCTGACATGGGAGATATCTTTGGCGATATCTTCGGCAATATTTTTGGCGGTGGCGCCGCCGGTCCGCGCGCTGCGCGACGTGGCGCCGACGTCGGTTACGTACTGGAACTGGATCTGGAAGAAGCCGTCGCCGGCATCGAGCGACGCATCGAGATTCCGACCCTGATCGAATGCGAACCCTGCCACGGCAGCGGCTCGGAAGACGGCAAGGTCGAGACCTGCGCCACCTGTCATGGGCGCGGCCAGGTGCGCATCCAGCGCGGCATCTTTGCCATGCAGCAGAGTTGCCCGCACTGCGATGGCCGCGGCACGCTGATCCAGAACCCGTGCAAGACCTGCCACGGCGCCGGTCGCGTGGAAGAAGACAAAGTGCTGTCGATCAAGGTGCCGGCCGGTGTGGATACCGGCGACCGCATCCGGCTGGCAGGCGAAGGCGAGGCCGGCCCGGCTGGCACACCGCCGGGCGATCTGTATGTGGAAGTGCGCGTGCGCGAGCATGCGATTTTCCAGCGCGACGGCGACGACCTGCATTGCGAAGTGCCGATCCGCATTTCGCAGGCGGCGCTGGGCGACACCGTACGCGTTGCAACCCTGGGCGGTGAAGCGGAAATCCGCATTCCGGCCGAGACGCAGACGGGCAAGTTGTTCCGTTTGCGCGGCAAGGGCGTGCGTTCGGTGCGTAGCCGCAGCGAAGGTGATCTGTATTGCCGCGTCGTGGTCGAAACGCCGGTCAACCTCACCGCCGATCAGCGTGAGTTGCTGCAGCAGTTCGAGGCAACCTTCACCGGTGAGGATGCGCGCAAGCATTCGCCCAAGTCGGCCACCTTCATCGATGGCGTCAAGGGCTTCTGGGATCGCATGACGTCGTAAGCGACGTCATGGGCAGTGGGGAAGCTGTCGAACAAAAGTACGCCTACGCCTGCAGGGAGCAGGCGTGGACGTTGAGCGAGGCGAATGAGGAAAAGACAGCTTTCCTTCGCCCGATCGAAAGCGCTCCTGCAGCGACATCCTTTTCTTGTGGCGAGAAGCGCTACACGAACGACATCCTTCTCGCTCGGAAGAACTGCCACAAGAGCGTTCGAAACAAACTGCCAGAACGAAGCAAGCTGCCAGAAGCTTGCTCGCAGGAAAGTACCAGACTCTCCCTCGCAAGAAAGTGCCAGAAGAACAACATCCTTCTCCCCTCGGGAGAAGGTGCCCGAAGGGCGGATGAGGCTGCGGCGTAACGATCGCCAACGCCTAAGCGATCGGCAACTTGGCCTTGCTCCGGTGCAGCCGGCCATCAATAGAGATATCCAAGTGACAACGCTTCGGGCTGACCTCCGTGCAGGCCCGCGCCTCACTCACCTCACGCGCGGCAGTGCCCAGCACTCTTGATCGAATCGCTGCGCGATGCCGCAAACTGCATCTGAGCCACTGACACCATCCCGACGCTGAGCCGATACCCGCTCACTCAGCGCGGTCGCGCCTCGTCAGATCGCAACGTCTGCAAAACCTGCAGAGAATGCGCAGCGCTGAAGCGTTTGGCTCTCACGTCTGCGTCACCGAAACGGCGTGAATGTCAGCGCCATCCAGATCGCATCTAGTCAACGCGCGTCGCACTACACATCGCGCGCCTCCAAACACGCCACGCGCTCACGCATTGCGGCAGATAATGGGGCTCTCCTCTCACGACGGCGCCTCCCATGAGCGATGCAACCGACAGTCATCTCGTCCACGGTCGCCGCCAGCGCCCGGATGGTCCTTCGCCGATCGATGTGATCTCGGTGCAGTCGCAGCTGGTCTACGGCCATGCCGGCAATAGCGCTGCCGTGCCGCCGCTGCGCGCGCTCGGATTACGTGTGGCCGAAGTGCCGACCACCGTGCTCAGTAACGCGCCGTTCTACGCGACCTTGCGCGGCCGTATCTTGCCGGCCGACTGGCTGGCCGATCTGTTGCTCGGCGCCACCGAACGCGGCCTGCCGCAGCGGGCGCGCATGCTGGTCTCCGGCTATTTCGGCAGCCTGGCCAACGGCGAAGCATTCGCCGATTGGCTGGAGCAGACACTGCCGCAGGCGCCGCAGCTGCGCTATTGCCTGGATCCGGTGATCGGCGACACGCACACCGGCCCCTACGTCGAGCCGGGCCTGGAGCGGGTGTTCGCCGAACGCTTGCTACCGCATGCCTGGCTGGTCACGCCCAATGCGTTCGAGCTGGGACGCTTGACCGGTATGCCCAGCCTGGAGCAGGACGACGCCATCGCTGCGGCACGCGTCCTGCTCGCACGCGGCCCGCAATGGGTGCTTGCGCACAGCGTTGCCGGTGCAGCAGGCGAATTGGTGACCTTGGCGGTCAGCACTGATGCGGTGTATCGCTGGGCCAGCCCGCATCTGCCGGTCGACGTGGCCGGCACCGGCGATGTGTTGATGGCGCTGTTGATCGGCTTTCTGCTGCGTGATGTGCCGTTTGAGCAGGCGGTGGGACACGCGCTCACCGGTGTGCACAGCGCGCTGGAGGCCACGCTGGCGGCAGGTTACGAAGAGTTCGATGTGCTGGCCGCCGCTCCGGCCGCGCTTGCGGCACTGCCGCGCTTTGCCGCTGAGCGCCTGGCATGAGTGCGCAGCCGGTCGTCGGCATCGTCGGCATTGCCGGCGCCTACGGGCGCTGGCTGGTGCAGTTTTTGCGCACCCGCATGCAGCTGGAGGTGATCGGCTTCGATCCTGCAGTCAGCGGCGACATCGACGAAGCCACCCTGGCGCAGCGTGCGGATGTGCTGATTTTTTCTGCGCCGATTCGCCACACCGCCGCGTTGATCCAACGCTATGTGGAACTGACCGGCGCACGCGCTGCATCGCAGCTGTGGATGGACGTCACTTCGATCAAGCAGGCGCCGGTCGCTGCGATGCTGGCGTCGCAGGCAGACGTGGTCGGCCTGCATCCGATGACCGCGCCGCCGAAATCGCCAACCTTGAAGGGACGAGTGATGGTGGTCTGCGAAGCGCGCCTGCAGCATTGGTCGGCGTGGGTGCAGACCTTGTACGCGGCACTCCAGGCAGAGTGCGTTTACGCCACGCCCGAGCACCACGACCGGGTGATGGCCTTGGTGCAGGCGATGGTGCACGCCACTCATTTGGCGCAGGCCGGCACCTTGCGCGACTACGCACCGCTGCTGGGCGAATTGCAGGCATTGATGCCGTATCGCTCCGCGTCGTTCGAACTCGACACGGCAGTGATCGCGCGAATCCTCTCGCTCAATCCATCGATCTATGAAGACATCCAGTTCGGTAACCCCTACGTCGGCGAAATGCTCGACCGCCTGCTGTCGCAGCTGCAGCAGTTACGCGCGCTGGTGGCGCAAGGCGACGACGCGGCGCGCGCGCAGTTCCGCAGTCAGTTCCTGGACGCTAACGTGCAGGCCCTGCAACACACCGCATTGGCCGCGGGCAACTACACCTACGAGCGCGTTGGCTATTTGCTGGCCGATCTCACCGAACCGCTGACCTTGAGCGTGTATCTGCCCGAAGACCAGCCCGGTTCGCTACGCGCGCTGCTGCATGTCTTCGAACGGCACGGGGTAAATCTGTCCTCGATCCATTCCTCGCGCACACCGGTAGGCGAGCTGCATTTCCGGATCGGATTCGAAGAGGGTAGCGATCTTCAGTCATTGGCGGAAGCAGCGAACGAGATTGATTCGAGCGGCATCGGGCGCGTACTGGAGCGTCCAGAGCTGGGAAAGTGATTGCGGAAGGAAGATGTCTGCGGCAGTCCGTTGCTTCAAGAGGCTAGGGCGGCTTGCGGTGTGCAGTGCTTGTAAAGCGGAAGTATCTTGCGCATTGATTAATGCATCTTCCGCGGCGGCCTGGTTTCCCAGCAGCAGTCGGTACCTGGTCTTTGTGTGAGCTTTGCTCGATGCGTTTTTCAATTCGCTTTCCAGCATCGCCAGCGCGTTACGCTCGATCACCCTCGACATTGGCTGGTCTGCGCTTAGCGTTCCGGGGCAAAGCCCGCCACGGTGGTTGTGTTAAGGGCGTATGCCTGGGAATGGGTTACTGTGCCGCAGAAGCAGATGATTACGGTTCTTCAGTACAACCCTCTTACTATTCACTCAAGTCGATGCCTTCTCGTGACACGGATGAATCCAGATCTCATGCCATGAATGTATTCGTGAAAATTCTTACCGTTCTAGCGAGCGTTGTAGCTGGGGCAATGGCTAGCGTCGTTATAGCGAGTACTTATGTGAGTGCCACCTATTCGTGCCTGCCGGCTCCCGGCGAGCCGTGTGATGCTGGTGGTTATACGGGTCTGAGCATGGCTATCCTTTTGACCCCTGTGCTCAGCATGCTTTTTGCTTTGTTCGGCTATTGGTTGATCGTGCGCTATCAACGTCAATTGGATGCCGAGTAATTCATCAGGCCAATCGCTCCGCGGTGCCGCCGTTATCAGTGTTCATACACACAGAGGTTTCAATGGATTTGCAGCAGCGTGCGCATCTGGTACTGGATGGCAAGCCAAGCCCTCATTGGGTCGACTCACTTCGGGCGCTAGCATCAAAATGGCCGCATTAAAATTTGAAGCAAAAATCGTCACCACCGCAAATCTTGATGGTGAGTTCCTTGTAGTCGGTTTCGCGGATCAGGAAGCAGGTGCCGAGGTCTACCTCGTACTTCAGCGCGGCTTGGATTTCGATGAGCAGGACGTGGTACATGGTATGGACACATATCACGTTGAGTGGTGTGGCCAAGAACACTCCCGTTACGGCGGTATCTCCAAGTTTTCGCTGCAGTCGAACCATGCCGATATCAGGTTTGCTCCAGATGCAGTACAGGCATTCGGTGGCATGGACGCTCTCACCATCTTCTTCCAGTTGACAGCTTCCAAGCATTTGGAGCTGCGACAAACGCTAGAGCATATCTTTGAGGGAACTGGCTGCCTCGTCGTGGCCGATGCCTGAAATTTTATTCAGTTAGCGGCATCTCGATGCGCGCTTCGCGCCTCATGTCTCCCATGGGGGATAGCCGATGTTCACCTGTCTCTTTCAAGCTGTACAGCGCGCAAAAGGATGCCCTGCAGGGAGAGGTCGCCCAACCAGTAAAAACACCTGATGTCGAAGGGGGCGGTCCTTTGTTCCTTCTTGGACACAAGCGAAAATTTCATCCACACGGGGTGTGGATGAAAGTTGCACAAGCATGTGGATAACCGGGCGCAGCCCTTGCAAGGCAAGGGCTGGTGTCTGGGTGGTCAAAAAATGACCAGGTGCGGCTCAGAGCGTGGAAAGTCGCAGATCGCCGCCTTCGGTGACGAAGCGCTGGCCCTGTCGTTGCAGGTGACGGCCATCCGGGAGTTCATAACGCGGCGCAGGTTGCGTGCCCGGGCCAGTTGACTGCTCGTCGCGGAATTCGATGACGACGTATGGCTCGCCATCTGCGCCGATCGCGGGAAATTGCCGAAAAGACATATGCACCTCCGAAGGATCCAAGGTTGCCTTGCGGGTCATCATGCCCGCACCGCCAGCAGTTGGCTGACAGACCGAGCATGCGCACGCAGATGTTACTCAGGCGTCATCGTGCGATGAGGGGGCAGGGCGCAGGTCGAGTTCGCCATGCGGCGTCGACTCTCCGATTTTAGTGATCGCTCGCAATGCAGCGCAGTCGTTCGCAAGGTCACGGCCGCTCGATGCCCGCAAGCGACGCAGCATCACACTCGGCAGCGCAGCAGCAAGCCGAAAGTCGTGCATGTTTCTGCCGATGTCGGTCTGAATACCCGTAACAAATAGTCAGCAACGGCCCCGGCCCAGCTTGTGGCATCGCCAAGGATGCGAGTTGAAACCTCCTGGGTCTGCACGCGACGCAACTCGCTGCGGCGCAGGATCCGACATGTGCAGGCGTGGACTAGCGCAGACGCAACGCGTCAACGATTTAACGACTTAACTGCAACGCATCCCGGTCAGCGGTAGCCGCTGCCAACTCTGCGCGCGCCGACGCAATCCGCGCCTGTGCATCGATCAAACGCACGCGTGCATCGTTGGCAGTTTCTTCGCGCTGGTTGACCAGGAAGAAATCGCCCGAGCCCAGCTCGAAGCGTCGCCGTTCGGCGACGGCCAGGCGGTCGGCGAGGCCGCGTTCTTCGTCGGCCATCTTGGCCAGCCGCTCGGCAGCGTTGAGCGAGATCACGATGGACTCCACCTCCACCGAAATCTGGTCGCGCAGGAAGCGGCTGCGCTGATCCAGTGCTTCGATCTCCGCGCGCGCCTCGGCAACGCGGCCTTTGGCGGAACGGTTCTCCAGCGGCACGCTAAAACGAAAGCCGATGATTGCATCGGTCGGCGAGCGGTTCGGCCCGCCCACGCCGGGGTCGCCCAGGTCTTTGCTGACTTCGAAACTCACATCCAGCCGCGGCTTCAGGTCGTTCTGCGCCAGCATCAGCCGCGCAGTGGCTTGATCGATGCGGGTCAGCACGGCGCGGTAATCGGGCCGCTCCACCGGCGCAGTGATCTTGTTGGCACCGGCCAGTCCTTCCAGCGCCGAGGTGTCGGCCGGCAGGCGCTCGGTGGAGACGATCAGCGGCATGCCGGCGTCGTCGCGCAGATACAGCGACAAGGCATTGGCGGCATTGGCGAAATCCTGCTCGGAACGCACCACCAGCGCGCGCCGGCGCACCAGGTTCTGGTCGTTTTCGGTCAGCAGAATGGTGGGGCGCGCACCAAGCGTCACCTGCCGCGAAATCGCGTTGCGGCGCTGCTCTGCCAACGCCAGCAGGTCGTTGTAAGCACGTAGCTTCAAACCGGCCGCCACCCAGTTTTGATAGGCGTCCACAGCGCGCCGCTGCACGCCGATCGCTACCATCTCCGCTTCGTACTGCGCCACGTTGATGTCGGCGCTGGCAACGCTGCGGCGGGTACGGCGCTCGTCCACAACGCGGTCGCGCAACAGCGCGTACAGCGCGCCGACCTTCACTTCGCCACCGCGGTCGGTATACGACTTGTCTTCGTAGACCGGGAACGACCCTCGCGAGGACCGGTAGCCGCCGTAGTAATAGCCGCCGTTGTTCTCGAACGGCCGCTTGACGCCACTTTCGATGCTGCTGCCGTCGTAGTAGCCGGCCTCGCGCGAGCGGCCTTCGATATCGAACACGGTGTCGAACGCGCCGTCGGCCGAGATTCCCTTGCCTTCGGCCTGACGGACTTTCGCCAGCGCTTCGACGATCTGCGGCGCAGAGCGGGCCGAGGACTGCAGCACTTCGTCCAGGCTCAGTGGCGCGGCTTGGGCGAAGGCCGCACCGGGGCACAGTGCGATCAGCAGGACAATCAGACCGCGCATCATTTCTTGCCCGTCGCGTCGTCTTCGGACTTGTCGCCGGCGGGCTTGGCCTTGCCATCGCCCTGCGTGGTCGCGGCAGGGCGCCGGCCGAATTCCAGCGGGAAATTGTTGAGCTGGCGCCACAGTTCGTAGCCCACCCGCACCGTCTCGCCCAGCACCCAGCCGCGCACCTTGCCGCCCTGGCGGGCGAATTCCTGTGCCGGCCACGCCGGCTTGCCCGGCGCAGGTTCGACCAGGATGCGGAACAACCCATCCGGCGCGGCGTTGGGGTCGATCGCGCGCACGCGGCCATCGAACATGCCGTGCGCCACCGACGGCCAGCCGCTGAACTGGATCGCCGGCCAGCCTTCGAACTCCAGCCGCACCGGGCGGCCGGGACGAATCAACGGCACGTCGCGGCCATCGATGTACAGCTCCACGGCACGCTCCACGCGTTCCGGCGCGATCACTGCCAACACCGTGCCCGGCGAGACCATGGCGCTGCCGCTGGCGGCGTTGAGTTGCTGCACACGGCCATCGCGCGGCGCGCGCACCAGCTGCGCGGACTGACGATTCAACTGGATGTCGATGCGGGTCAACTTGGCGCGCGATTCGGCCAACTTGGCATCTGCTTCGGCCACCTTGATCTGGGTCAGCTCGTAATCGCGGCGGCCGGCCAGCCCTTCGGCAAGCAATTGCCGGCTGCGCTCCACGTCGATGCTGGCGACCGCGCGCGATTGCTGGATGGCGGTAATTTCCGCCGCGACCTGCGCGCGCTCGCTGGCCAGTCGGGTCAGCAGATCCGGGTCGAGGTCACCGACACGCGCGATCGGGTCGCCCTTGGACACGTGCTGGCCGTCGTGCACATACCAGCGCTCGACGCGGCCGGGCACGAAGGCGGTGACCTGCTGCTGGCGATCGCCTGGGTCCAGCGAGACCACCTGGCCCTTGCCGCTGGCAGTCTGTACCCACGGCGCGAACGCCAGGATGGCGCCTGCGATGGTGACGCCGAGCAACAGCATCCACGCCAGTACCTTGGCGATGCTCGGTGGCCGCATCGAGGCCAGAGTGGGGAAGTGCGCGATCCGATCAGGGGCGTGCTGCATTGGTTGCCTCCTGGGTGGATGCGATGAGTTCGGCGCGCGTGGCGTAGCGTTGCTGGAGCTCGGGTTCCAGACGGAACCAGCCATCCAGGGCGATGTCTTCCGGCCTGCCGGTGCACAGCAGCACCGTGGTGCCGGCCTCCTTCAAGCGCCCCAGCACGCGGGTCAGGCGTTCTGCGGGCAGCAGATCGTAGAGCTGCGACAACATCAGCACGCGAGGGCGCACCAGCAAGGCGTTAGCCAGCTTCAAGGCCATCACGTCGCCGATCCACAGCGGGTAGCCGGATGCGGCAAGTCGCGTGTCTAGGCCCTGCGGCAGCGCGGCGATGCGTGCGCGCAGCCCCACCGTGTCGATTGCTTCCAGCATCGCTTCGGAGCTCACGTCTGCCGAGGCCATGGACAGATACTCGCGGATGGTGACTTCGACAATCGTCGGTCGGTCGAGCACGGTGACTTCCGAGCGCAACAGGTACATGTCGAAGGTAGCCAGGTCCGCGCCACCCACCATTACCAAGCCGCGATCCGGCACCACGTGGCGCTTGAGCACCATCGCCAGCAGCCGCTCGGCGCCGCCATCGGCCAGCGTCACCAGCTGCTCGCCGGCTTCCAGGGCGAAATCGAAACGCGCCCCTTCGATCATCACTCCATCCAGCCGCACCGCGCTGTTACCGGGGATCTTGCCGGCCGCCACCACGGCGCGTTCCTGCGGAATGGCGTACAGCAGCGACAATTCTTCCGCGCTGGCAACCAGATCGTAGAAGGTGTCCAGATAGGCGCCGAGTTGCGCGATGCCATAGAACACCGCGCTCAGGATCAGCTCGGCGGCCACCAGTTGGCCAATCGACAACTCGCCGCGCAGGATCAGGCTGCCGCCCAGGGCCAACAACGCCGCGCTGGCGACCGCGTAGACCAGCAGGAAGGCCACGGTCTGGGTGAAGCTGTAGCGGAAATGGCGCCGGTGCCGGTCGACGTAGGCGGCAGTCACGGCCTCGGAGCGATCCATCGCAAAGTTGAGATGGCGGCTGGATTTGTAGAAGCCGTTGGAGCCGCCGACGCTTTCCAGCCAGTGCGCGGCATTGTGCTTGGCGTGGCTGAGTTCGACCGCGGTGCGGATCGAGCCGCGCGACCAGATCATCCAGATCGCAAAGATGATCAACAGCAGCAAGGCGTTGAAGGCCAGGAAAAACGGGTGGTAGAAGCTGGTGAGGATCAAGCCGACCGCCGATTGCAGCACGATGGTGAAGGCGCCGATCGCCAGGCTGGGTACCGCTTTTTGCACCACGACCAGATCGAAGTAGCGATTGAACACATCGCCACGGTTCTGGTCGGCGAAGAAGGGGTTCTGCGCATGCACTGCGCGCACCGTAATCTCGGCCACCACGCGCGCGAACAGGCGGCGCTCGAACAGCGCCATCACCCACACCCGCATTGCGCTCAGGCACGCCACCAGCAGCAGGAGCCCCAGCAGCAGGCCCGACAACGTCCACAGCGGCGCAGGCAGCGCGGTATTGGCGACGCTGTTGATCAGCAGCTGCACCGAGATGGGCGTGGCCAGCGACAGCAGGCTGATCGCCACGCCGTACACCAGGGCCAAACGCACATACGGCATGTCCGGCCCGACGATTTCCGCCAGCCAGCCCACCGCTTCCCGCCATCCGATCCGCTTTGCCGCCATTGAACTTCCATTGATGAGTTCAGTGAAGCATTGACGAGTTGCCGCTATAGGACAAGGCCGGAGCGCTTATCCGTTGTATAGGATTTTCCTATGCGGCTGCCGCGCGCAGCAGATCTGCGATCAAACCGAACGCTGGCGCGCGCCCCGCACCTTGCCGCCACAGCAGCCCGATCTCGCGGTAATAGCGGCCGCCCTTGATCGGGCGCACCACTACATCGTCGCCTTCGCGGATTTCCTGACGCACGTACAGCTCCGGCAGCAGGGCCAGACCCATGCCCATGCCGGCCATCTGTCGGATCGCATCCAGACTCGTTCCTTCGTAATCGCGCAACACATGGGCGCCGACTTCCATCGCGATGGCGGCCACCTGTTCGGCCAATCGGTATTCCGGCATCAAGGTCAGCAGGTTGGCACCGCGCAGATCGGCAGGGGTGATGTAGCGTTTGCTACGCAGCGGGTGATCGGCGGCCATGGTCACGTGCAGCGGTTCGCGGAACAGCCGCTCGCTGTGCAGGCTGCTCCCGGCCACCGGCAATTGCGCCAGGATCAGATCGTGCACGCCGTTGGCCAGGTCGCGGGCGAGCACGGTCGGCAGGCCCTCGCGCACGTGCACGCGCAGCGCCGGGTGCTCGCGGTGCAGTCGTGCGACCAGGCTGGGCATCAGGTAGGCGCCCAGCGTGGGCGAGACACCGAGCCGGATGGTGCCGATCAGCGTGTCGGTCGAGGTCGTGCGTACTTCTTCCAGATCGGTCACGTCGAGCAGGATGCTGCGCGCGCGGTCGAGCAGGTCGCGCCCGAGCGGGGTCAGGATGGCCGGGACGCCGCGCTCGAACAACGGCGCACCGATGATGGTTTCCAGTGCGCGGATCTGTTGCGACAGCGAGGGCTGCGACACGCCCATCTGCTCGGCAGCACGGGTGAAGCTGCCGGTATCGGCCAGTGCGACGAAGTAACTGAGTTGGCGAAGAGTGGTCTTGGGGCGGGGCATGGTCGCATCGGTACGTCGGGTCGCTCGGAGTCGCACTGCCGGCGAGGCCGGTGAGCGAGCGTGTGGCCCGCAGTGGGCATCAACCGGGCGTCATTGATCGATGAATTGCAGCCGCGCCAGCTCGGCGTACAGGCCACCTTCGGCGATCAACTGCGCATGCGTGCCCTGCGCCACGATACGGCCGGCATCCATGACCACGATGCGGTCGGCCTTGAGCACGGTTGCCAGGCGGTGCGCGATGACCAGGGTGGTGCGGCCCTGCATCAATCGGTCCAGTGCCTGCTGCACGGCGCGCTCGCTCTGGGCATCCAGTGCGCTGGTGGCTTCGTCCAGCAGCAGGATGGGCGCGTCCTTGAGTAAGGCACGTGCGATTGCCACACGTTGCTGCTGGCCGCCGGACAGGCGCGTACCACGCTCGCCCAGCTCGCTGGCATAGCCTTGGGGCAGGGCGCGGATGAAGACATCGGCTTCTGCTGCGGCCGCTGCCGCTTCCACCTCGGCATCGCTGGCCTCCAGGCGGCCGTAGCGGATGTTGTCGGCGGCACTGGCGGCAAACAGGGTCGGTTGTTGCGGGACCAGTGCGATGTGCTCGCGCAAGCGCACCGGGTCGGTCTGGCGCAGGTCCACTTCGTCGATGCGCACGCTGCCGCTGGCGGGGTCGTGGAAGCGCAGCAGCATCGCCAGCACCGTGCTCTTGCCGGCGCCGGACGGGCCGACCAGGGCAACGGTTTCGCCGGGGCTGACATGCAAGTCGAATCCATCCAGCGCCGGTGCGTCGGGGCGCTGCGGATAATGAAACATCACCTGGTCGAAATGAATCGCCCCGCGTAGCGGCTGCGGCAAGCGCATGGACGTGGCCGGCGCCACGATCGCCGACTGTTCGTCGAGCAGTTCGCCAACCCGGCCCATGCCGCCGGCGGCGCGCTGCAACTCGTTCCACACCTCGGCCAGCGCGCCGACCGAACCGCCGCCGATCAACGCATACAGCACGAACTGGCCCAGCGTGCCGGGCGTCATGCGCCCGGACACCACGTCGTGCGCGCCCAACCACAGCACGCCAACAATGGCACCGAAGATCAGCATGATCGCAATGGCGGTGACGCCGGCCTGGGTGCGGATGCGCAGCCGCGCAGTATCGATCGCCGCAAACAACGCCTGGCTGAAACGCTGACTCTCGTAGCGCTCGCGCGCATGCGCCTGCACGGTGCGGACCGCGCCGAGCGTTTCGGCCGCCAGCGTATTGGCGTCGGCCACGCGATCCTGGCTGGCGCGCGAAATCTTTTGCAGCCGGCGCGCGCCCAGCACGATCGGCAGCACCGCCAACGGAATGCCGATCAGCGTGAATCCGGCCAGGCGCGGGCTGGTGACGAGCAACATCACCATGCTGCCGATCACCGTCACCGAGCTGCGCAACGCCACCGACATGGTGTTGGCGATCAGCCCGCGCAACAGCTCGCTGTCGGCCGACAGCCGCGACACCAGCTCGCCGCTGCGGCTGCGATCATGAAAACCGGCGTCCAGGCTGATCAGGTGCGCATACAGACGGCCGCGCAGATCTGCGACGACTTTCTCGCCCAGCAACGCCACGAAGTAAAAACGCGCTGCGGTCGCCAGGGCCAGCACCACGGCCACCACAAACAACAATGCGAAGGCCTGGTTGATCTGCGTGCCGCCGGAGAAGCCGTGGTCGATCATGCGCTTGACCGCTGCCGGCAGGCTCAACGTGGCCGCGGAGGACACCGCGAGTGCGATCAGCCAGGCGGCAAACAGGCCGCGCTGGCGTTGCACGAACGGCCACAAGGTGCGCAGACTGCCAAGCTTCCGCAATGGGTTGGGCCTGGCGGCGGCTGGCTGAGTCATGCGGCTTCCGGTGTTGAGAGATGGACACGATTGCGAGTGGCGTCGCACAGGCGGGTTTTCAAGCCAGCCAGCTGATCTGCAGGCAGCTGCACGCGTAACGCTGCGCCTTGGGCGTCGAAGTGTTCATCCAGCTTGTCGACATGGAACGCGACAAGCGCCGCGTGCACCAGCCCCAGATCGTCGAACTGGCATTGCAGGTCGAGCAGGGTCAGCGCAACCAGCGGGCGCCGCGTGGCCAGGCGCAGGCATTCGGCGGCCGTGCCGCCGTAAGCACGTACCAGCCCACCGGCACCGAGCTTGATCCCGCCATACCAGCGCGTCACCACCACCACCACGCGATCGAAGCCTTGGCCATCGATGGCTGCCAGAATCGGCCGCCCCGCCGTGCCGCTGGGCTCGCCATCGTCGCTGGAACGGTACTCCTGCCCGAACCGGTAGGCCCAGCAGTTGTGCGTGGCATCCGGCACCGACACGCGCTGCACGATCTCCAGCGCCTGCGCGGAAGATTCGAGTGCAGCAGCATGGGCCAGAAAGCGACTGTGCTTGATGTCCAGGCTGTGGTGCGCGTCAGCGGCGAGGGTATCGAGCATCGTCGCCATTCTATGCGAGGCGGCGATGTCGGTTGCTGCAGTCAGCGTGACTGCCGTTGCAAGCTGGCAGATCGGGGCGACTGGGGCGTGGTGGTGCTGTAGCGATGCACCGTTGCTGTGCGTCGGACGTTGGCGACCGACGTCGCGCCTGGCAGATGTTCGGGCGCACGCGTTTGCCCGGTATTAGCGTGAGCATGCGTTCGCTGAGTCGATGCGCGTTACTGCCGCGCGCGCTTGTAGAAAGCGACGCGCGTTGCGGCCGCGTGGGCCAGGGGTGTCTTCGATTACACCAGCGTGGAGCGGCGCTTCTCGTCGATCCACTTGGATGCCTGCGCCGGGGTGTAGTGCTGCATCCACTCCAGCATCTGCTCCATGTCGTCGCCGTACCACAGGTCGGCGCGTTGATCCGGATGCAGGAAACGTTCTTCCACCATGCGATCGATCATGCCGATCAGTGGCGCATAGAACCCTGCGATATCCAGGAAGGCGCACGGCTTGTTGCCGATGCCGAGCTGGCGCCAGGTGAGCATCTCGAAAATCTCTTCCATGGTGCCGAAGCCGCCGGGCAGGGCGACGAAGGCATCGGACAGCTCGAACATGCGCATCTTGCGCTCATGCATCGAGCCGACCACTTCCAGCGTGGTCAGCCCGCGATGCGCCACTTCCCAATCGGCCAGCTGCTGCGGAATCACGCCGGTGACTTCGCCGCCGGCGGCCAGTACCGCGTTGGCCACCGTGCCCATCAAGCCGACGTTGCCGCCGCCATAGACCAGACGCAGGCCCTGTTTGGCGATGCGATCGCCCAGCGCCATGGCGCGCTCGACATAGACAGGCTTGTTGCCGGCATTGGAGCCGCAGTAGACGCAGATTGATTTCATCGGGGATCAGGGAGTCGGGAATCGGGAGTTGGGAATAGGTCAAAGCAAATATAGAAGCCAGAACGCATGACGCCGGACCTAGGTCCGGCGTCAGCATGAGGAGTGAGGTGATGGGACCGCTTTTACGATTCCCGATTTCCCCACTCCCGATTCCCGGCTTAATTGGCCTTATGGATCGCGCGCTTGCTCACCGCCATCGCGGCGTCGTGGATCGCTTCGGACAAGGTCGGATGCGCGTGGCAGATACGCGCCAGGTCATCGGCCGAGCCGTTGAATTCCATCGTCAGCACACCTTCGTGCACCAGCTCGGAGACGCCCACGCCCACCAGGTGCATGCCCAGCACGCGGTCGGTTTCGGCATCGGCGATCACCTTGACGAAGCCGGCCGGCTCGCCCATGGCCACCGCACGGCCGATCGCCGCGAACGGGAAGCTGCCAGCCTTGTAGGCCACGCCCTCGGCCTTGAGCTGCTGCTCGGTCTTACCGACCCAGGCAATCTCCGGCTCGGTGTAGATCACCCACGGAATGGTGTCGAAGTTGACGTGACCCGGCAGGCCGGCGATCAGTTCAGCCACCGCGATGCCTTCCTCGAAACCCTTATGCGCCAGCATCGGCCCGCGCACGCAGTCGCCGATGGCCCACACGCCGTCGACGCCGGTATGGCAATGACCATCGACCTCGATCTGGCCGCGGTCGGTCATCTTGACGCCGGTGCCGTCGGCCAGCAGGTTCTTGGTCGCGGCCTTGCGGCCCACGGCCACCAGCAGCTTGTCCACGGTGAGGGTCTGCTCGCCTGCGGCGTCGGTGTAGCTGAGCACCACCTGCTTGGCATCGCCGCTACCGGTGATCTCGGTCTTGCCGACCTTGGCACCCAGCTTGATGTCCAGGCCCTGCTTCTTGAATTCCTTCAGCGCGGTCTTGGCCACTTCGGCATCGGCCAGTGCCAGGAAGTCCGGCAGCGCTTCGAGGATGGTGACCTCGGCGCCCAGACGCTTCCACACGCTGCCCAGTTCCAGGCCGATCACGCCGGCACCGATCACTGCCATGCGCTTGGGCACAGAGGTGAAATCCAGGCCGCCGACGTTATCGACGATGGTGTCGCCGTCGAACTTGGCAAACGGCAGTTCGATCGATTCCGAACCGGCCGCGAGGATGACGTTGGTGCCCTTGAGCTCGATCTCGCCGCCTTCGTGCTGGGCGACCTTGACGATATTGCCCGGCAGCAACTGGCCGAAGCCGTAGTACGGGGTGATCTTGTTGGCCTTGAACAGCATCGCGATGCCGCCGGTGAACTGCTTCACGATCTTGTCTTTGCGACCGATCATGGTGGGCACGTCCATCTTGGCATCGTTGAAGCTGATGCCGTGGTCGCCGAACAGGTGACCCATGTTCCAGAACTGGCGCGAGGAATCCAGCAGCGCCTTGGACGGAATGCAGCCCACGCGCAGGCAGGTACCGCCCAGGGCGGGCTTGCCGTCCTTGCCGAGTGCCGCGTCGATGCAGGCGACCTTCATGCCCAGCTGGGCCGCGCGAATCGCCGCGTGATAGCCGGCCGGGCCGGCACCGATGACGACGACGTCGTAGTTTTCAGCCATTTTAGCAATTCCTTGATTCGTTCTCCTTCTCCCGGAGGCGGGAGAAGGTGGCGCGAAGCGCCGGATGAGGGAGGGCGGCAGCGGCCGACGATGGCGCGGCCCTCACCCCAACCCTCTCCCGCAGACGGGAGAGGGAGCGATGGCTCACAGGCCGAACAGCATCCGGCCCGGGTTTTCCAGCTGATTCTTGATGTCGACCAGGAACTGCACCGAATCCTTGCCGTCGATGATGCGGTGGTCGTAAGACAGCGCCAGGTACATCATCGGCGCGATCACGACCTGGCCGTTCTCGGCGATCGGACGTTCCTTGATCGCGTGCATGCCCAGGATTGCGCTCTGCGGCGGGTTGATGATCGGGGTGGACAGCAGCGAGCCGAAGGTGCCGCCGTTGGTGATGGTGAACGTACCGCCTTGTAGATCGTCCAGGCCCAGCTTGCCGGCGCGCGCCTTGGCGGCGTAGTCGGCGATGCCCTGTTCGACTTCAGCGAACGACTGGCGCTCGACGTTACGCAGCACCGGCGTGACCAGGCCCTTCTCGGTGGAGACGGCGATCGAGATATCGCTGTAGCCGTGATAGATGATGTCGTCGCCATCGATCGAGGCATTGACCAGCGGGAAGCGCTGCAGCGCGTTGGCGGCGGCCTTGACGAAGAAGCTCATGAAACCGAGCTTGATGCCGTGCGCCTTCTGGAACTCGTCCTGCAGTTCCTTGCGCGCGGCCGACACCTTGGCCAGGTTCACTTCGTTGAAGGTGGTCAGCATCGCGGTGGAGTTCTTGGACTCCATCAGACGCTTGGCGATGGTCTTGCGCACGCGGGTCATCGCCACGCGCTCTTCCGGACGGGCGCCAGAGGCCTTGCCCACGCCACCGGCTTTGGCGAAGTTGACGATGTCTTCCTTGGTCACCGCGCCGCGGCGGCCGGTACCGTCGACCTGCGACGGATCCACGCCCTGGGTGATCGCGGAAAAACGCGCACCCGGGGGAAGCGAATCGGCAGCGGACTTCGACGCACTCGGCGCAGCGGCAGCAGCCGGTGCCGGGGCGGCTGCGGGAGCTGCTGCAGCGGCGGCCGGTGCGTCGGCCTTCTTCTCTTCGGCCGGAGCCGCGGCAGCAACGGCGCCTTCTTCGATGATCGCCAGAAGCTGGTTGCTGGTGACCGTGCTGCCGGCTTCGAACTTGATTTCCTTCAACACGCCGTCGACAGGCGAAGGAACTTCCAACACGACCTTGTCGGTTTCCAGGTCGACCAGATTCTCGTCGCGCTTGACCGCTTCACCGGCCTTCTTGTGCCAGCTGGCGATGGTGGCGTCGGAAACGGATTCGGGCAGTACCGGAACTTTGACTTCGGTGGCCATTCGGGGAGCGTCCTAGGGTTTTCGTTCTTTGGGGAAGAGGAGTTATTCAGCGACTTGGTCGTTGAACGGATTGAGGAGCGCATCGGCGACCAGCGTTTGCTGTTCGACGATGTGGTCGGCCATGTGGCCGGCGGCAGGCGAGGGCGAACGGACACGGCCGGCGTAATGCAGGCTTTGACCGCCGGCCAGGCAGAAATTGAGGTGATGGCGGATCTGGTACCACGCACCCTGGTTCTGCGGCTCTTCCTGACACCACACCACGTCGGTGGCGTTGGCATAGGCCTTGAGTTCGGCGGCCAGCTGCGCACGCGGGAACGGATACAGCTGCTCCACGCGCAGGATTGCAACGTCGTCCTGGCCGCGCTTGGTCTGGTCTTCGAGCAGGTCGTAATAGACCTTGCCCGAGCACAGCACCACGCGCTTGACCTTGCCGGCATCGGCCTTGGCATCGGGAATCAGATGCTGGAACTCGCCATCGGCCAGTTCTTCCAGGCTCGACACCGCCAGCTTGTGACGTAGCAGCGACTTGGGCGTCATCACCACCAGCGGCTTGCGGGTGGTCATGCGCATCTGGCGACGGATCATGTGGAAGCACTGCGCCGGTGTGGTCGGCACGCACACCAACATGTTCTCCAGCGCGCACAGCTGCAGGAAGCGCTCCAGACGCGCGGAGCTGTGCTCCGGGCCCTGACCTTCGTAACCATGCGGCAGGAACAGCGACAGGCCCGCGATGCGGCCCCACTTGGCTTCACCGGCAGCGATGAACTGGTCGATCACCACCTGCGCGCCGTTGGCAAAGTCGCCGAACTGCGCTTCCCACACGCACAGCGCGTTCGGGTCGGTGGTGGAGTAGCCGTATTCGAAGCCCATCACCGCTTCTTCGCTGAGCAGCGAATCGATGATGGTGGCGTCTTCGGGGTTCTCGACCAGCTGCCGCAGCGGCAGGTAGTAGTTGTCGTTCTTCTGGTCATGCAGGATCGCGTGACGGTGGAAGAACGTACCGCGACCGGCGTCCTGGCCGACCAGACGCAGCTTGTGGCCTTCGGCCAGCAGCGTGGCGTACGCCAGGTTTTCGGCAAAGCCCCAGTCGCCTAGCTGATTGCCGGCGGCCATCTTGACGCGGTCGTCGTAGATCTTGGCGACGCGGGCATGCAGCTCCACGCCTTCGGGAATGGTGGTGATCAACTTGGCCAGACGATCCAGCTGATCGCGCTTGACGCGCGTATCCACCGGATCGGCAGCAGTACCGACCAGGTACTTGGACCAATCGATGGCGAATTCGTCCGGCTTGCGCGTAGCCAGTTCGGTGGTGTATTCGCCCGAATCCAGCTTGTTGCGGTAGCCGTCCACCAGCGCCTTGGCCTCGTCGGCGCTCAGCACACCATCGCTTTCCAGCTTGGTCGCATACAGCTCGCGGGTGGTCTTGTGCTTGCGGATGGTCTGGTACATCACCGGCTGGGTCGCTGCCGGTTCGTCGGCTTCGTTATGGCCCCAACGGCGGTAGCAGACCAGGTCGATGACCACGTCTTTCTTGAACTGCTGACGGAATTCGTAGGCCAGCTTGGACACAAACATCACCGCGTCCGGGTCGTCGCCATTCACGTGGAAGACCGGCGCGCCGATCATCTTGGCCACGTCCGTGCAGTAGAGCGTGGAACGGGCATCGTCACGCGTACTGGTGGTGAAGCCGATCTGGTTGTTGATGACGATATGCACCGTGCCGCCGACCGCGAAACCGCGCGCCTGCGACATCTGGAACAGCTCCATCACCACGCCCTGGCCGGCGAATGCGGCATCGCCGTGGATCAGGATCGGCAGCACGGTCTTGCGTTCGGCATCGCCGAAGCGTTCCTGACGCGAACGCACGCTGCCGACCACGACCGGGTCGACGATTTCCAGGTGCGAGGGGTTGAACGCCAGCGCCAGATGCACCTGGTTGCTGTCGCCCACCGCGATATCTGCCGAGAAGCCCATGTGGTACTTGACGTCGCCGGTGTGCGCGCGGTCGTCGTGGGCATGCTCGAACTTGCCTTCGAACTCGTCGAACAGCTTGCGCGGGTTCTTGCCCAACGTATTGACCAACACGTTGAGGCGGCCGCGGTGAGCCATGCCGATCACGATGTCCTTGACCTGGTCCTTGCCGGACTGGTGGATGATCGCGTCCATCATCGGAATCAGCGCATCGCCGCCTTCCAGCGAGAAGCGCTTCTGGCCGACGTACTTGGTGTGCAGGTAGCGCTCCAGGCCTTCGGCGGCGGTGAGCCGCTCCAGCGTGCGCTTACGGCTGGCCGCATCGCCTGCGATCTTGCCGCCGGCATCTTCCAGGCGCTTGTAGATCCACTGGCGCTGGTCAAATTCCTGGATGTGCATGAACTCTGCGCCGATGCTGCTGGCGTAGGTCGCCTTCAGGCGGGCCAGCAGATCTTTCAGCTTCATCCGCGGCTGACCACCGACACCGCCGGTGCTGAACTCGCTGTCCATGTCAGCCTGCGACAGGCTGTGGAAGGGCAGGTCCAGATCGGGCGGGTTGACCGGCGGGGTAAGCCCCAGCGGGTCGAGCTGCGCACCGAGGTGGCCGCGTGCACGGTAGGCGGTGATCAGACGGCCGACATTGCGCTCGCGCTCGTCGCTGGCGCCCGCGCCGGTACCGGCATTGGCGGCCTGTTTGGACGCGCTGAGAATGTGGGCAATGGCCGCCGAATGCGGTACATCACCGGCATCGCGACCTTGGAAGCCGTCGAAATAACTCTTCCACTTCGGATCGACACTGTCCGGGGCGACGAGGTACTGCTCGTACAGATCCTCGATATAGGCGGCGTTGCCGCCGGCGAGCTGCGATGACTGCGCGAACTGCTTTAGGAGATTATCCACGATGGTAAGTCGGGTCTGCTGTGGGGATGATTGTGCGGAAGCGGCAGGGCGAGTTGCCCTATCGGTCGGTCTCAAATCTCGAAAAATTATACCCCCTTGCGCTTGTGAGGGGGCGTCTGCGAGCTGACCGGCGGGGTAGACCAATTGGTCGGGCGCCTACGTGCGAGGGGCGCTACGGTGTCAGATGCCAAGCGCGCGTGGTTCGTTCCAGAGCGCGCTGCGCTCCCATATCTGCGCGAATTCGCGCGTTAGCTGGCGGCTGCGCGCCGCACCGGACAGCCAGGTTTCGCCATCGTCGAAGCGGTGACCCGTTGGACGAAAGTAGTAGGCGTCGTCGCCGATCACATAGGCCGACGCATAGCTGGTATCTACCGGATCGCTGACCGCGCGGAACCGGAACACACTGGGCAGGCGCTGGGCCAGGCGCAACATCGCACTGCTGCTGGCGGCGGCGCTGGCAGTGTCCTGCACCAGCACCTGCACGCGTTTGTCGTGGCGGGCGGTGGCGAAGCGGCGCAGTGCCTCGAGCACCGCAGCGTTGTCGAACAATTGCGGATCCAGCGCGCGGGTATAGATCAGCACCTGCCGACGTGCGCTGCACAGCAGGCCGGTGGTGGCAGCCAGGGCCGCGGCGAGGTCGTCCACTGCCATCGGGCCGTCGAGCCGGCGATGCAGGGGCGTGCCGGGCGCAGCACCGGCATCGGTGGTGCGCTCGTGAGGAGAATACGGGGGGAGTTCGGGTAAAAAGCCGAGCCGTGCGAACACGGCCTCGGCGTTTGCGGTGACGCGGGCGTGCAGACTGGGCCAGCCACGTTGAGTTGCGGCATCCACCGCTGCGGCGAGCAGCTGGTCCGACAGCCCGCGACGCCGCCAGTCCGGCAGCAGGCCGAGCCGGTCGATGCGGCGATCCGGCGTCACGCGCACCGAGCCGACCAGTTGGCCGTCATCGGTGCGCGCGGCCAAGTGCAGGCTGAGCGGGTCCAGCGCATCCCACTCGGCATCGTGGGCGTTGCCCGCGATGTCGGTCGTGCAGGCCTGCCGCAGCGCACGCAGGGCCGCGGCATCGGATGCCGGGTCCAGCGACACGATTTGCGGCCTGCCGTGCGGGCTCATGCGCGCTCCGGGGTCTCGTCGTCGTTGCCGTCTTCGCCGATGTCCGAAGCGTCTGTGCTGCCATCTTCGTTCTGCGCGGTGTCGGCGATGTCGGCCGGGCTGTCTGCGTCGTCCGCCACCGCCTCGACATCGGCATCGGTATCGATGGCGTCGTCTGCGTCCGCGCTGTCGGCGTCGTCCTGAGTGTCGTCGTGGTCTGCCGACACGGTGAGCACATGCGCTTGGTCGTCGTCGATGTCTTCGTGCGCGTCGTCATGGGCGCGCTGGTAATGGCCTTGCGCCAGCAGCTCCAGCACCACCTCGCGGCCGCGTGCGCTCAGCTGCGCGTAAAGCCCGCCATCGATTTCTTCGGCCGCCGCCAGACGCGCCGCGTCCTTGGCCGACAACGCAAATTCCAGGCCGCTGCAAAACAGCGTAGCGCCGCGCTTGGCACGCCGCCAGGCCAGCCGCGACCAGGGGTGGCGATACAGCACCACGCCTTCTTCCAGCGCCTGTTCGACCGCTTCGCGCGGGATCGGCTCGGGCGCCGGCACCACGTCGCCGGAGGCGCGATAGGTGGTCATGAACCGGCCGAACCAGTCCCCCAGGCGATCCGGGTCGTTCATGCGCAGCGCATTGAGCGCTTCGACCACGCGGTTCATCGCGGTGACGTCGATCTCGTACGGGTCGGCCGGCACCTTGAGGTCTTCGTCGTGATAGCGCACCGACTCGTCGGCATCGGCGATCAGGGTATCCAGGTAATCGCCGATCAACTCGGCCGAGGACGGTGCGCGGGTGCCGATCGAGAAGGTCAGGCAGGCGTCTTCGGCCACGCCGTGATGCGGCACCAGCGGCGGCAGATACAACATGTCGCCCGGACCCAGCACCCAGTCGTGGGTTGGCTTGAACTCGCGCAGCAGCTTGATGTCGACGTCGTCACGGAACGCCAGCGGCGTGGGCTTGCGGCCTTGCGAGGTGCGTGCGTCGATCTGCCAGCGGCGATGGCCCTGGCCCTGCAGCAGGAACACGTCGTAATGGTCGACATGCGCGCCGACCGAGCCGCCGGTGGCGGCAAAACTGATCATGATGTCGTCGATGCGCCAGCGCGGCAGAAAGCGGAACTGCTCCAGCAGTGCGCGCACGTCGGCGTCCCACTTGTCCACGTCCTGCACCAGCAGCGTCCAATCGTGATCGGGCAGGCCGGGGAAGTCGGTTTCCTGGAACGGGCCGGTACGCACGCTCCAGCCGTCGGTGGCGCGGTCGTGGCTGATCAGGCGTGCCAGCACGCCGTCTTCGCAGGCCAGGCCAGCCAGATCTTCCGGCTGCAGCGGCGAGGCGAAATCTGCGAAGGCATTGCGGATCAGCAGCGGATGCTTGTGCCAGTAAGTGCGCAGAAAGCGCTCCACCGGCATGCCCAGCGGCTGGCCTGGACGGGCCTGGACTTCGATGACGGGAGGGTTTGCCTTGCGTGCAGCCATGGGGAGTCCTTGCAGGTGTCGATGGAATACTGGGGCGCGGGCAGGGCCGGCGCAGATGTCTTATTGTCCGATGCCTGCGCCGGATCTGCACCTGCGCGCGGGGCTGGCAACAGGCAATGCTTCAGGGACGTGGTGGTTCGGTCTGCGCGGTGCCGGCGACTGGCGATCACGTCAAGACGTGCTGCAGTGGTGTTCGGGCGGTACAGCGTGCTTGCCGTGAAGCCTGATGGGGTGCGTGGACGGCTTCGCGGCCAGGGCCGCTCCTACAAAAGCAGGGCGCGCTGACAAGAGCAGGGCGCCCTGAGCCATTGGTGGTGAAAGCTACACGTTGCGGGTCTCGCCACGTTCATAGCTTGCTGTGCGCGGCCCCACAGGCCGCTGTTGCTGGCGATACTGTCATCGACGTGCGCTCTGGCTGTGCGGCCCGCATCACGTTTGCGCGGGCGACGCGCTGCGTTTTGCGATCGTATCTGGCACCGCCAGGCCACGCGACGTAGTGCTGTTGGCGGCACGGCGGCCGCAAGTGCTGCAGCCCAGGGCCGAGATTGGCATCGGGCCGCGAATGGAATCCGGGGTGGGAGCATTCGCGGCCCACGCTGGCTGGCAAGAAAGCCGAGTGCTCGGCACGCACGGCGCAGCATGCGTACGTCATTCGCAATCTTGCTGCCTTGCTGGGCGAAGGCTGCGCCAGCGCGCCGTCGCGGCCACCGACTTACATCACCTTGTTGCCGCTCCCGCGGTCGTCCAGCGTGGGCTTGCTGGACGGGTTGACCGTGTTGTCGTTGCCGGAAAAACGGACTTGCTTGACCTCGCGCGCCAGCACCAGATTCTTGTTGCCCTGGATATCCACGCTGTCGACATTGGTCAGATTGAGCGTGTTGTCGTGGCCGGAGACGCTGAGCTGGCCGAGCTGTTTGTTGAGCACGGTGAAGTTGCTGCCTTCCACGCGGATGCTGCGTGCGTTGTCCAGATTCATCGCGCCGCGTGAGGCGGTGATGGTCACCGTGCCGCAGTTGCCATGCAGGATCCACTCGCTGTCGTCGCGGGTCAGGCGTACATCCTTGCCGTCGCAATCGGCGCCGCTGGCCGGGTCGGTCACTGTGGACGAGACGGCCGATAGCGCCTGGGCCGCAGGGCCGTCGGCGCCGCATCCGCTCAGTGCGGCGATGCTGGACAGGGCGAACAGCGACGCGATAGTCCGGGCTGCATGCATGGGTGATCCCTCGCTTGGATGAGGCCGGCACCATAGCAGCCGCATCGGGGAGCGCCGTTGACGCCGGCTCGACGCTTGGGCGTTGCCGACATACCCGGCGAAGCAGCCGTTCCGTCACGTCGGTCGACACGCCGGGACCTAACGCCCCCTCCAGGACCTACCGCACCCGGACAATGGCCGCGCCCGCTTGGCGCGGCGCGGCCGATGGTGTTCCCGCTTAGGCCAGCGTTGAACACCTTTTCCACGTGCTGTCGATCAACAACCGAAGCACTCTTCACTACGCGCACGTGCTTGATCTTCAGCGTGGGAGGCCGCCGCATGTGGGCGAAATCCCGGGTTCACTCGTCACGCCTGGCGTTGTTGAGCGCTTTCTTAGATCGCGCGCGCCAGCTGCTCGGCCAGGCCGGTGTAGCCGCCCGGGGTGAGCGTACGCAGGCGCTGCTTGTCTTCTTCGGGCAGCTCCAGGCTTTCCACGAAGGCCTGCATCGAGGCGGCGGTGATGCCGTGGCCGCGCGTCAGTGCCTTCAATTGTTCGTACGGGTTGGGCAGGCCGTGGCGGCGCATCACGGTCTGCACGGCTTCGGCCAGTACTTCCCAGGCGGCGTCCAGATCGGCATCCAGGCGCTGCGGATTGACGGTCAGCTTGCCCAGGCCCTTGGCCAGCGAATCCAGCGCCACCTGGGTGTGACCGAACGCGGTGCCCAGCGCACGCAGGACGGTGGAATCGGTGAGGTCGCGCTGCCAGCGGCTGATCGGCAGCTTGGCGGAGAAGTGCTCGAACAACGCATTGGCCACGCCGAAATTGCCTTCGGCATTTTCAAAGTCGATCGGGTTGACCTTGTGCGGCATCGTGGACGAGCCGACTTCGCCTTCCTTCAACTTTTGCTTGAAATACCCCAGCGAGATGTAACCCCAGATATCGCGCGACAGGTCGATCAGGATGGTGTTGGCGCGGCGCGTGGCGTCGCCGATTTCGGCCACGTTGTCATGCGGCTCGATCTGGGTGGTGTAGGGGTTGAACACCAGGCCCAGGCTCTCCACAAACCGCTGCGCAAACGCGGCCCAGTCCAGCTGCGGGTACGACACCAGATGCGCGTTGTAGTTGCCCACCGCGCCGTTGATCTTGCCGGTGAGTTCCACTGCGGCGATTTGCTTGCGCTGGCGCTCCAGGCGCGCGACCACGTTGGCGATTTCCTTGCCCAGCGTGGTGGGCGAGGCAGTCTGGCCGTGCGTGCGCGACAGCATCGGTTGCGCGGCCTGCGCATGCGCCAGTGTGCGCAGCGAGGCGGTGATGCCGTCCAGCGTGGGCAGCAGCACGTCGCGGCGCGCCTGCTCCAGCATCAAGCCGTAGCTGAGGTTGTTGATGTCTTCGCTGGTGCAGGCGAAGTGCACGAACTCCAGTGCCGGACCCAGCTCGGCATCGTCCTTGAGCTGTTCCTTGATGAAGTACTCCACCGCCTTGACGTCATGGTTGGTGGTGCGTTCGATCTCCTTCACCCGCCCGGCATGGATCACGCTGAAGTCGTCGGCCAGCGCACGCAGACGCTGGCTGGCGGCGGCCGAAAACGGCGCCAGTTCGGCGATGCCCGGCTCGGCGGCCAGGGCCAGCAGCCATTCGATCTCGACCTTGACCCGTGCCCTGATCAGGCCGTATTCGGAAAAGATCGGGCGCAGCGCATCCACCTTGGAGGCGTAGCGGCCGTCGAGCGGGGACAGGGCGAGCAGGGCGGAATCCGACATGGGGAGGGCACTGGGAAGCTGGCGGGGCAGGTATTCTACGCCGCCCCGACGCCCGCTTCGCCCACCGGCCGCACCGTCACCGCCTGGATGCGGTGGCCGGCCATGCGCCGAACGGTCAGCGCGTGGCCGTCCAGTTCCAGGGTTTCGCCTTCCTCGGGCAGCCGCTGCAGCTGATGCACGATCAGCCCGCCGACCGAATTGACATGGTCCGGGGCGCTCAGATCCTGGCCCAGCAAGCGTTCCAGCCGGAAGATCGAGGTGCTGCCGGCCACCAGCAACGAGCCGTCCTGGCTGCGTACCGGGGCGTCGCGCACCACGTGACGGTGCTCGTCCTCGATCTCGCCGACCACCACTTCCAGCAGGTCCTCCAGGGTGAAGAAGCCCAGGATGCGGCCTTCGTCCTCCACGCACAGCGCCAGATGGGTGGTGCCGCTGCGGAACTGTTCCAGCGCGCTGGGAATGGGGGTTTCCAGAGACAGCCGGGTGGGTGGGCGCAGCAACGGACGCAGGTCGTCCAGGTCCTGGCCGCGCGCCATCGCCACCAGTAGATCCTTGGTATGCAGGATGCCCAGCACCTGTTCGCCATCGACGTCGAACCAGGGGTAGCGGCTGTAGCGCGACTCGCTGAATTCGGCCAGCACCGCTTCCAGGTTCATGCCCTCGCGCAGGCTGCGCATATGCTCGCGGGGGCGCATCAGGTCGCCGGCCACCAGATCCGGCAGTTCCAGCGCATGGCTCATCAGCGCCAGCCCATGATCGGCGGTAGGCGCGTTGGGGTCCTGGCGGCCGACGATCAGCTTGAGTTCTTCGCGCGAATAGCGGTGCGACTGGTGCTCCACATCGCCCCAGCCCAGCACGCGCAGCAGCCGGTTGGCGCTGGTATTGAGCACCCAGATTGCCGGGTACATCGCCCAGTAAAAAACGTACAACGGCGCAGCCGTCCACAACGACATGCGCTCCGGGCGCCGGATCGCCATGGTTTTGGGGGCCAGTTCGCCCAGCACGATGTGCAGGAACGAAATCAGGCTGAAGGCGATTGCCAAGGCAGTGAACTGCGCGGCGTCCTCGGACATGCCCAGCACATCGAACAACGGCTGCAGCAGATGCGCGAATGCAGGTTCGCCGACCCAGCCCAATCCCAGCGATGCCAGGGTGATGCCGAGCTGGCATGCCGACAGATACGCATCCAGATGCGCGTGCACCCCCAGCAGCAGACGCCCGCGCCAGCCATGGGTCTGGGCCAGCCCCACCGCCTGGGTGTGCCGCAGTTTGACCAGGGCGAATTCGGCAGCAACGAAAAAGCCGTTCAACAGCACCAGCAACAGCGCGACGATCAACAGCATCACATTACCGAGCATGTTCGCCTCCGCGCGGTGCAGGGGCGGCGGATGGATGCATCAACGCAGGCGTGTGCGTAGTGGTGCGGGGTGCATCGAAGCAGAACGCGGGCAGTGCGTTTCTACAGTCAGGGTCGTCGCCCATGGCGGCGTGGTACCTCGTATGGATCAATGCTGAGTCTAGTTCACGCGCTGCGATGACATCGTTGCAACGCCGCCAGCGAGTATCGTAATGACCCTCGCCAGCGTGGGTGCGCCCGCTGCCAGCCATTGCGTCACCACAATCCAACACTGTGCGGAGAAGGCAGATGAGCGAACGTTTCAGGACCGAACACGACAGCATGGGCGAATTGCAGGTGCCCGCCGATGCATTGTGGGGCGCGCAGACCCAGCGTGCCGTGCAGAATTTTCCGATATCCGGCCAGCCGATGCCACGCGGCTTCATTCGCGCGCTGGGCTTGATCAAGGCCGCCGCCGCCGGTGTCAATGCCGAGCTCGGGCTGTTGCCGAAGTCGATCAGCAAGACCGTGCAGGCCGCGGCATTGCAGGTGGCCGACGGCACCCATGACGCGCAGTTTCCGATCGATGTGTACCAGACCGGCTCGGGCACCTCGTCCAACATGAATGCCAACGAGGTGATTGCCACGCTGGCAACGCGCGCCGGCAAGGACGCGGTGCATCCCAACGATCACGTCAATCTCGGGCAGAGTTCCAACGATGTGGTGCCCACCGCGATCCGTGTGTCGGCGTTGCTTGCGGTGCAGGAACACCTGCAGCCGGCGCTCAAGCATCTGCGCAAGACCATCGACAAGCGCGCCAGGTCGCTGGACAAGATCGTCAAGACCGGTCGCACGCATTTGATGGATGCGATGCCGCTGACGTTCGGGCAGGAATTCGGGGCTTGGTCTGCGCAATTGAGTTCGGCGCAAGACCGGCTCGACGATGCGCTCAAGCGGCTGCGCCGTTTGCCGCTGGGCGGTACCGCGATCGGGACCGGCATCAACGCCGACCCACGCTTCGGCGGCAAGGTGGCCAAGGCTTTGTCGAGCCTGAGTGGCGCCAAGTTCGAGAGCGCGGAAAACAAGTTCGAAGGCCTGGCTGCGCAGGACGATGCGGTGGAGTTGTCCGGCCAGCTCAACGCGCTGGCGGTGGCGCTGATCAAGATCGCCAATGATCTGCGCTGGATGAACGCCGGCCCGTTGGCGGGCCTGGGCGAGATTGAATTGCCGGCGCTGCAGCCGGGCAGCTCGATCATGCCGGGCAAGGTCAACCCGGTGATTCCCGAGGCGACCGTGATGGCCTGCGCGCAGGTCATCGGCCACCACACTGCGATCACCGTGGCGGGGCAGACCGGCAACTTCCAATTGAACGTGACGCTGCCGTTGATCGCCTACAACCTGCTGGATTCGATCACCTTGCTGGGCAATGTGTCGCGTCTGTTGGCCGATGCCGCCATTGCCGGATTGAAGGTGCGCCAGGACCGCGTGCGCGAGGCGCTGGACCGCAATCCGATTCTGGTGACCGCACTCAACCCGATCATCGGTTACGAGAAAGCCGCAGCGATCGCCAAGCGCGCCTACAAGGAACAGCGCCCGGTGCTGGAGGTGGCCCTGGAAGACAGCGGGCTCAGCGAAGCGGACCTGCGCCGTTTGCTGGATCCTGCTGCACTGACGCGTGGTGGCATCCAGGCCGGCAGCAGTGGCGGCGGTGGCTGATCACCACAATCTGCGTGTGTGCGTATGAGCGCACTTGGGCGCGATGGGGCGTTGTCGATAAAGCCCCGTCGCGCTCGGGCGCGCTCCTACCTGGGTTCTAGCCTTCTGTTCTCGCGAATCAGCGTTTTCGCGCGGCTTCGCTAATACTCAGTGCCGCTCGGCCTGCACGTTGCCGAAGCTCTCGCGATACGGCTGCAACGACGGGATTTCATCCAGCAATTCGCCGCTGAGCGTTTGAATCTCCGGCGTGGCGGTCAGCTTGATCGACTTGTACTCCGCGTCCGCGCCAGCGGCGTTGACGGCCTGCTGGCGCAGCATCTGCAGATGCCCGAACAGCAACTGCAACTTGGCGCGGGTCGGCTCCTTCTGCGGTAGCGCGATGTCATCGATCTTGAGCGTGCCGTCGGGCGTGATTTCCGCATTGGCAGCCGGTGGGCGACGGATCATCACCGATTGGGTGGTGATGGCAACGCGCGGCTTACCGCGTTCGGCACGACGGGACGACTGGTCGCCACAGGCGGCAAGGGTGCACAGCAGCAGCGCCATGCAGAGCATCACGAACTTGTTCATGGGGTCAATCTGTCGTGGGAAGCGTCTAGTGTAATCCGCGCCCACGCTGTCGATCAGCGCGGCGGCCAGCCGGACCGGCTGACAAAATGTCGCAGGTCCCGCCTCCGCGCCATGGCGTGCGCCCAAAAACCGCATGGTCCCGCGCGCCTTTGGGTTGCTGACAGCCGCTGCGCTTGTCGGCGAAGACGCAGCTGCTGTGGCCCCCGTCATTCTTTACGGCAATCGTCGACGTCGTGCTGGGTGAGGGTGGAGTAAGGCGCAAACGCCGGCACCAGCTGCACGGCGGCGTCCTGGGCGGTGCGTAGCTTGCCCAACTGGTCGCAGATGCGCAGGGCGTTTTGCTTGAAGGCTTCGCCGTCGGCCTGGATCTTGTCGCCCATCTTCTCCACGTTGCCGCTGAGCACACCCTTGAGCGCTTCGCCGGCCGCATGGGCGCCGAATGCCGCGCCCTGCGTGCCGATATCGATACCCTTGTTGGCCACCGCCTGCACCTGCGCGTAATAACCGCGCATTGCCTGGCGCTGTGCATCGTTTAGGGCCACCGGCTTGCCCCCGATGCTGAGTGTGCCATCCATGCCGATGGTGGCAGCAGGCAAGGTGTCGCGTTTGAGGGTCAGGCTCTTGCCATCGAACGTCACGCCGCTGCCCTGGATGTGCGCGGAGCCGTCGACGGCGACCTCTGGCTTGCCGCAGCCAACCAGCAGCGCACCGACCAACACCGCAGAGAGAAATGATTTCATCAGCAGTCCCCTTCGAATCGTGGATGAAGTGATCAGCGCTCGGCCGGCACGCGCGTGGTGCCGGCGATATCCTTGAAATTGATATCGCCGCTGCCCTTGCGCGCAACGCTCACATCGCCGCTTACCTTGCGCACGTTGAGCGCGCCGGAATTGATCGCCTCGACGGTGATGTTTCCCCGCACGTCGTTGAGCTCCATATCGCCAGACCCGATCGTGCCGACCTTGATGCTGCCGGCCACGTCGCGCAGCGTGACGTCGCCCGAGCCCACCTTGCCGATCTCTGCGGCCCCGTGGATCTGCTTGGCCTTCAGATCGCCCGAACCCACGGCCAGCACGCGGAGCGTGCCGATGTCTTCCAGTTCGACATAGCCGGAGCCCACCTTGACGGTGACACGTCCCTTGCTCTTGCGAATTGCCACATCGCCGGAACCGACATCGGCACTCACCGCAGCGGCGCCGGTGATGTCGGCATCGCCGGAGCCCACATCCAACTGCACCAGTAAGTTACTCGGCACGCTGCCGCGCAGGTCCAGATACGAATAGTTTTCGCCGACGGACATGCGCAGCAGGCGGTCGTCCGTCAGCGTCACCACCAGCCGATCGCCCACCCGCTTCTGGGTGACCGTCAGGCCCTTGAGCACGTCGGCCTTGGCTGCACAGGCGCGGCCGTGCAGACGACCGCCATTGCCGGGCGATGCTTCCAGATGCAGGTCGCTGGAACCGACCTCGAACAACACCGATTTCACTCCCGCCAGCTGCAGTTCCAGGCTGCGTGGCTCGGAGAATTTGCACTGCTCCTCGGCCACTGCGGCGCCGGGCAATGCGAACAGGATGGCCAGGGTCAAAGGCAGACGCATGGGATGTCCTTCAGGCTTCGGAGCGCCGACGGCGCAGGTAGATGGAGGCGGCGATCAGCGCGATGCCGATGGCGGCACCGATCCAGATGTCCGGGTCGCCGTAGACACGCGAACTGTCGGTGTGCTGCAAGGCCCATTGCACCAGGTCGCTGGGGTTTTGCAGCGCACTGCTGTCCAGGTTGCCGCTGACGGCAAGCGGCGACCACGTACCAGGCAAGGCGCTGAGCAGGCCGCGATAGCCGACCACGTACCAGATCCCGCCGATCGGCAGCGACACGCCCGGCATCGCCGACAGGATGCTCAACATCACGCAGGCCAGCAGTGGGAACAGCACCGCCCACAGGAACGGCTTGCTGCCGGCCCACGCCGAGCAGAACATCAGCCAGCCGACGGTCGGCAGCGACCACAGCAGGCTCATCGGCACGGTCTTCAACAGCAGCCACAACAATGCGAACGGGTGCGAGTGAGTAGCCAACGCCCAGGGGCTGGGCACGCCTGCGATCGAGGCGCCAACGATGGCGATCAACCATAACGCCAGGCCGACCACCGTACCGATCACGATGGAAATCAGCGGCGCCAGCAGCAAGGCCCAGGCGGCCTTGGACAGCACGGTCTGTACGTCGGAGACCGGCAACGACTTCCAGAACAGCACGCTGCGGTCGCGGCGATCGTCGTACAGGCTGCCAAGCGCGTAGAAGAACACCACGAACGCCAGGACCACCGAGGCGATGCCGATGCCGCCAAGCAGCAGCCCGTCGCCGACCTGACCCAGCGTGCGCGTGTATTCGGCCAGATCGTCCATCCGGATGCTGTCGCCGGTCATGTTGCGACGCGCGCTGATCGCGCCGATCACCGCGCCCAGCAGCGCAAAGAACACCGCGATGCCGCCGGTGATCACCTGCGCCCAGACGAAGCCGCCACGGTGTTCCCAGTATTCGCGTTTGAGTAGCCAGCCGAAGGTACGGGCAGGCGATGCGTGGTTGGTCATGGCATTCATGCGTAGGTCCCCTTCATGACGGCAACAAACAGGTCGGCCAGGCCGGGATTGCGGGTTTCGCCGAAGCGGGCGAGCTGATCCTTGGGCACGCCATCGAACAGCATCACGGTCTTGCCGAAGGGCAGGGCGCGTTCGTCGATCGGGGTCAGGGCGCGCGCAGTCTCCAGGTGTTCGGCACCGACCAGCACTTCGGTGTAGCGCTGTGCCACGTCTTCCATGTCGGCAGTGAGCACGATGCGGCCGTCGCGGATGAACATCACATCGGTGAGGATGTGTTCGATCTCTTCGACCTGGTGGGTGGTGACGATGATGGTCTTCTGCTCGTCGAAGTAATCCTCCAGCAAACGCTGGTAGAACTGCTTGCGATACAGGATGTCCAGGCCCAGCGTGGGCTCGTCCAGCACCAGAATGCGCGCGTCGATGGCCATCACCAGCGCCAGATGCAGCTGCACGATCATGCCCTTGGACAATTCGCGGACCCGCGATTTGCGATTGAGCTGGGTATTGGCCAAAAAACGCTCGCACTTGGCGCGATCGAAGCGCGGATGCACCCCCGCCACGAAGTCGATCGCTTCGCCCACCCGCAGCCAGCGCGGCAACACCGCCACGTCGGCGATAAAGCAGACTTCGTTCATCAGCGCGTTGCGCTCGGTGCGCGGGTCCATGCCCAGCACCTTCAAGTCGCCGTCGAAGTCGGTCAGCCCTAGCACGGCCTTGAGCGCGGTGGTCTTGCCGGCGCCGTTGGGGCCGATCAATCCGACGATGCGGCCGGCGGCGATGGTGAAGCTGGTGTTGTCCAGCGCCAGCCGATGTTTGTAGGTCTTGCGTAGCCCACGTGCGTCGACGACATGGTCGGTGGAGACGGCGGTCATGGTGTTTTCCCCTGTGGCAACAGATCGTCGATGGACAGGCCCAGGCGCTGGATGCGTTCCAGCACCGCCGGCCATTCTTCATTCAAGAAGCGGTCGCGTTCGCTTCCGCGCAGCTTCTGTGCAGCTTCCGGGGTCATGAACATGCCCAGGCCGCGGCGTTTTTCCACCAGGTTCTCGTCGGCCAACTCCTGGTAGGCGCGCGAGACGGTGATGGGATTGAGTTGATAGTCCGCCGCGACCTGGCGCACCGAAGGCAGTGCGTCGCCAGGTTTGAGGATTCCATCGAGCATCATGGCAATGACCCGTTCCTTGAGTTGGCGGTAGATGGGAGCGCCGTCGCTCCATTGGATGTCGTTCATGATCAGCTCCGTGGGCGCAGAACCTGCGCGAAGGAGAAATAGGGCATCGACAGCGAAGCGCGCAGGTGCCGGCCAGGCCGGGTGCGCTCCTCGGGGGGAGTTGTCGCGTTTTCCGTAACCGCCTCCGACACGCCATAATCGGCGCCGGACTCCGTGACCTGACTGGAAGCGGCTCCCAGCCAACCAATGGCAAACAGGGTGCTGCCGAACAGCAACAGCGGAACTGGTCGCGTGACACGTGTGCTGTTCATGCTTTCCCCCTGCGTTGGATGACTGGTGTTGTATTCAACTATAACACCGACACGCAGGCAGTCAACTGTCTGTCATACCCAACTGATGGCACCCCACGCAGACCGGGGTGCCAAATCACCTTCGAGGAACTTCCAATGCTGCTGAAACGTCTATTGGTCGTTGTATTCGCTGGCTTTTTTGCAAGCTCGGCGATGGCCGCCGGGGCGCCGCTGCTGGATCTGGACTACCGCCCGTTGGCCGGCAAAGCGCCAATCAACCTGAACCGGAGTTACGGCGGCAAGGTAGTGATGGTGGTCAATACCGCCAGCAAATGCGGCTACACACCGCAGTACGAAGGTCTGGAAGCGCTCAACCAGCGCTTTGCCAGCCGCGGGTTTGCGGTGCTGGGCTTTCCATCCAACGATTTCCAGGGACAGGAACCCGGATCTGAGAAGCAGATCCAGGAATTCTGCACGCTGACCTATGGCGTCAAGTTCCCGATGTTTGAGAAGGTGCATGTGCTGGGCAAAGAAGCGACGCCGCTGTATCAGCGCTTGACGCAGGCAACGGGCGTGGCGCCGGGTTGGAACTTCCACAAGTATTTGATTGCACGCGACGGGCGCGTGGTAGCGCAGTTCCCCAGCAAGATCAAACCGGACGATCCGAGCGTGCTGGCAGCGATCGAACGCGAGCTCACTGCGCCGTCGCGCTGAGCGCGGCTCTCGCAACGCCGCGTGCGCATGCGACAATGCGTGTTCAGCGCCGTCGGTGGCGTGTCTTTTCACTTTCGGGAAGTGCATCGAATGAAGATGGGAAAGCGCGGCGCGGCGGCGTCGCTACTGATGGTGGCAATGACGGCTTCGATGCCGGCGATGTCGCAGCAACCGGCCGCAGCGGCCACCAAGGAGAAGCCAGTTTTGAATGCATCGTCTGAGAAAAGCACGCGCGACAACGTCAGCTACGCCATCGGTATGGATGTAGCGCGCTCGTTCGAGCCGATTGCCCAGGACATCGATCTGAGCGCGATGCAACGCGCCATCGAAAATGCATTCAAGGGTGGCAAGCCGCTGTTGTCCGATGAGCAGACTCAGGCGACCGATACCGCATTGCGCACCGCGCTGGCTGCCCGCAATGGTCAGCAGGTGCCGGGCATGGCGCCAGGCTCCGCGCCGGCCACCCCGTCCAAGGAAAATGTCGGCTTGATGCTGGGCGACCGTGCGGTTGGTCCGTCGCTGGCCGGCATCAAGGACGAGATCGATCTGTCGACCCTGATGGAAGCGGTGCGTACCGTGTTCTCCAAGGGCACCACGCGTCTGACCCAGCAGGAAGCGGCCGCCACCATGCAGGCCTTTGCCTCTGCCAAGCAGGGCGCTGCCGGCGCCAAGAATCGCGAAGACGGCAATGCCTTCCTCGCCAAGAATAAAACCGAGAAAGGCGTGATCACCACCGCGTCCGGCCTGCAGTACATGGTGCTGCGCCAGGGCAGCGGCGAGCGCCCGATGCGGACCAACAAGGTCCGTGTGAACTACGAAGGCAAGCTGCTCGACGGGCAGGTCTTCGACAGTTCGTACCAGCGCGGCCAGCCGGCCGAGTTCGGTCTGGATCAAGTCATTCCCGGTTGGACCGAGGGCGTCGCATTGATGCCGGTCGGTTCGAAATATCGTTTCTGGATTCCATCCAACTTGGCCTATGGCCCGAACGGCACGCAAGGGGGGCCGATCGGACCGGACGCAACGTTGACGTTCGATGTCGAACTGATGGGTATCCTTCCCTGATCCCCCACAGGAGTACCCCCACCCATGCGAGTTGCGATCTTTGGTACCGGCTATGTTGGTCTTGTCACCGGTACCTGTCTGGCGGAAGTAGGTCATCACGTTATCTGCGTGGATATCGACCAGGCGAAAGTTGATGGTCTCAATCGTGGGGTGATTCCCATCTACGAACCCGGCTTGGAGCCGATGGTGAAAGCCAACCATGCCTCTGGCCGGTTGCGCTTCACCAGCGACGCCGCCGAGGCGATTGCGCACGGCGAAATCACCTTTATCGCTGTGGGCACGCCGCCGGACGAAGATGGCAGTGCCGACCTGCAGTACGTGCTGGCGGTTGCACGCACTGTCGGTCGCCATATCGATGGCCCGTCGGTCGTGGTCAACAAGTCAACGGTGCCGGTCGGGACCGCCGACAAGGTGCGCGCGGCGATCCAGGAAGAGCTGGACGCACGTGGCGTGGACCACGAATTCGATGTCGTCTCCAACCCCGAGTTCCTGAAGGAAGGCGATGCGGTGGCCGACTGCATGCGTCCGGACCGGATCGTGATCGGCGCCAAGAAGCCGGCTGCGATCGCACGCATGCGTCGTCTGTATGCCCCGTTCAATCGCAACCGCGATCGCATCGTGGAAATGGACGTGCGCTCGGCCGAGCTCACCAAGTACGCGGCCAACGCGATGCTGGCGACCAAGATCAGTTTCATGAACGAGATCGCCAATATCGCCGAGCGTGTCGGTGCGGACGTCGAGCACGTGCGTAACGGGATCGGCTCTGATCCGCGCATTGGCTGGCACTTCATCTATCCCGGTGCTGGTTACGGCGGCTCGTGCTTCCCGAAGGACGTGCAGGCGCTTGCCAAGACCGCAGAGCAGTACGGGATGCAGCCGACCCTGCTCAACGCGGTGGAAAGCGTCAACAACGCGCAGAAGGGTCACCTGTTCGAACTGGTGCAGCGTCATTACGGTGGCGAAGGCGGCAGCATCGCCGGCAAGACCTTCGCGGTGTGGGGCCTGGCGTTCAAGCCCAATACCGACGACATGCGTGCGGCCTCCAGCCGTCGTCTGATGGCGCAGTTGTGGGAAGCCGGTGCCACCGTGCGCGCCTACGACCCGGAAGCCACGCACGAGGCGAAGCGCATCTTCGGCGAGCGCGACGACCTGACCTTCTGCGACGAAGCCTTTACTGCACTGGAAGGTGCCGACGCACTGGTTGTTGTCACCGAGTGGAAGCAGTTCCGTAGTCCGGATTTCGGCAAGATCAAGCAGGCATTGAAGGACGACGTCGTGTTCGACGGCCGCAACCTGTATGACCCGCAGGAAATTGAAGCCGCCGGTCTTGCTTACTACGCCATCGGACGAGGCCGTTCGTTGCATGCATGAGCAACTCTCGCCGCGCGACCAGGAACTGGACGCGCGGTTGGTGGAACTGGAAACGCGCCTCTCCTTCCAGGAGCAGGCGCTCAACGAACTGAGTGAAGCACTTGCGGACGCCCGTTTGACGGGTGCCCGCAATGCCGAGCTGATCCGCCACCTGCTCGAGGATCTGGGCAAGGTGCGCTCCACGTTGTTTGCCGATGCAGCGGACGAACCGCCGCCTCCGCACTATTGATTGCAGATTGCCACCGCCATGAGCGATACCTTACGTGACCAGTTGCTTGGCCTGGGCTTCAAGTCCGCCCCCAAGCCCGAACGCAAACCCGACGCACGGCCTGCCGCGCGTCACCATGGCAACGGTGGCAAGCCCGCACCCGGCGGCAACAGGCCGGGTGGCCAGGGCAGGGGACCGCAGCGGCCACACGCCGCTGCGGCGACCGATGCAACCAGCGAACGCAAAAGCGATGGCAGGCCCGACCGGCGCCACGATGGCAAGCCGGCAGCGTCGCCACGCCCCCAACAGTCCAATGCCGACCGGCGTGGCCCCAGGCCGGCGCGTACGCGCGAGGACATCGACCTGGCCAAGGCCTATGCGATCCGTGCGCAGCGCGAAAAAGACGAGCGCATCGAAGCCGAGCGCCTAAAGCAGGAAGAAGCACGCCTGCGTCGCGAAGCCAAGGCTAAGCTCGAGGAGCTGCTCAAGGACAAGGGCTTGAACCATGCCGATGCCGACATCGCCCGGCATTTCCCGTATGGCGGCAAGATCAAGCGCATCTATGTCACCGCCGATCAGCTCAAGGCACTCAATGCCGGCGAGCTGGGCGTGCTGCAACTCAATGGGCGCTATCTGCTGGTGACCGCGCAGGTGCTCGCCGAAGCCGAATCCGTGTTCGCACCGTCGGTGGCCCTGAAGGTGGACCCGAATGCGCCGGCAGGCGACGACCCGTACGCCGATCCCCAATATCAGGTGCCCGACGATCTGGTCTGGTAACACCGCAATCCACTGGTGATTTGAAAAATCGGACACCTTTCGGGTGCCCCTGTATTGAGTGCGACCAAGTTGCTGCAGTGTGACGAAATGAGCACAGCTGATATCTGATCGCATGCACGACATCGTCGTCGCGACGCATGGCGCGGTCACCGATCTGCCTGCGGCTGCGTTCCCACGGGGCGGTCGCTCATAAATTTGCCCGGCAATATGGCCTGGCACCGCTTTTCAGGAATCAGGATGATGCGCGCGCAGATAGGGAACGGTTATTTCGCACATATCGACGGCTTGCGTGCGCTGGCCGTGCTGTCGGTCATCGCCTACCACCTAGACGCGAGCTGGTTGCCCGGTGGCTTCACCGGTGTCGACATCTTCTTCGTTATCTCCGGGTTTGTGGTCAGCGCCTCGGTCGATCGGCTGCCTCGCGTGTCGGTTGCGGCAGAACTTGTCCGCTTCTATGCGCGTCGCTTGCGGCGTATCGCGCCCGCGCTGCTGGCATGTCTGGTGGCCACTGCGCTGTTCTCGATGGTGTTCATCCCCGAGTCGTGGCTAAGCGAATCCAGCACCAAGACCGGGATCATGGCCCTGTTCGGTTTGAGCAACTGGGTGCTTGCCAGCGTGGGGCAGGATTATTTTTCGCCGCGCGCAGAGTTCAATCCGTACACGCAAACATGGTCGCTCGGCGTCGAAGAGCAGTTCTATCTGCTGTTTCCGTGGATGTTTCTGGCGTGGATGCGCGGCGGTGCAGGGCGCTTCTGGTCGCTGGGCGTGTTCGCGCTCGCCAGTGCGGCCTCGCTCGGGTACGCGTGGCAGCGCACGCATGTGCCGGGGCATGAAGTCACATCGTTTTATCTGACGACTACGCGTTTCTGGCAACTGGGTGCGGGCGTGCTGTTGTATCAAGGCATGACACTTCTCGGGCGCCGCGAAGGACGCCATCTGTTTGCCACCGGCATCGCGATGCCGGCTGAACTGCGCACGCTGCTGTTGGTGCTGGCGTTGGCCAGCATCGGAAATGGCTTGTGGAATGCGCGCCCCGGCCATTCGCCGTGGAGCGACGGGCTTTGGCCGGTGCTGGGCACGCTGGCCTTGCTGGCGTTGTTGCATCGACACGCCGACGGCTGGGCGGGGCGCGTCCTGTCCGCCAGGCCAATGGTGGCGATCGGCCGCATCTCGTATTCGCTGTATCTGTGGCACTGGCCGGTTCTGGTGCTGTTGCGGTGGACCGTCGGGTTGGAATCGGCCAGCGCCAAACTTGCGGCGCTAGCCTTGACGTTCGCATGTGCGGTGGCGTCGTATCGTTGGGTGGAGTTGCCGTGGCGCACACGTCGCCTGAGCGGTCGCTCGAACATGCGCGTTGTGGCGATCGGCATCGGCGCGCTGGTGCTGGCCGCTGGCGTGCAATCGCTGCTGATCAAGTCCGCGCCGTACGCCTCGTGGAGTGTGGTCAGCAGGCATCCGCAGGATTGGTATGCCTATGCCCGTGGCCTGCGCAAGGAATTTCCGGACTGCCGCCTGCTGGCGAGCAATGCATTGGTCAACGGGCAGCCGGTGCGGATTTTCGCGCGCGGGCAGTGCACGCGACCGGCTAAGACGGGACGGCAGGTCTTTGTGATAGGCGATTCGCATGCGCTGGCCTACAACGAAATGCTGCGACGCTTTCCAGTGGTCGAAGGTGGCAGCGTCCGCATATACGGGGTCGCCGGTTGTTCGGTCGCTTCGATGCAACCTGGCGTGAAAGTGCCCGGGTGCGAGGAGTTCGTGCACGCCGCGCTGGAAGATGTGATCGCCAACGTACATCCTGGCGATGTGCTGTTTCTGCCAGGGTTGCGTGTGCCGCGTCTGGCCGAGCAGGACGCCCTGTTCGATCTGGATGCCAATGTCGCTACGTTGCAGAGCGAACAGGCGCAACGCGAGCGTGATGCGAGTGTTGCCGCAACCATCGCTCTGCTGGCGCCGGTGCAGGCGCGGGGCGTGCGGATCGTGTTCGAGGCGCCCAAGCCTGTGCTCAGGGCACCGCCGTACCGATGCTCGGATTGGTTCAATCGCCACAACGCGGTATGCGCCAACGGCATGCAGATTGAGCGAGCCGTCATGGAGCGGTACCGCGCGCCGGCACTGGACGGTGTGCATCGCATTGCCGCAGCGCTGGGCGGCGCCAGTGTCTGGGACCCGCTGCCACTGCTGTGCGATGCGCAGACGTGCGCGCCGACCCGGCATGGCCGACCGCTGTTCTTCGATGCAGACCACCTGAGCGGCTACGGCAATCGTGTGCTGCTGCCCAGCTTCGCTGCGCATCTGCGTGGCTTACCGGCGCAGGCGCCAACGCACTAACCGGATCAGGCAGCGATAGACAGGCCGGTCACGGCAGGCACGGCACCATGCACGCCGTTGCCGGTCGACGCAGTCGGGCATAAGGTCAGCTGCGTTGTCGCTCACTTCCTGCCGATGGTGCCGCATATGTCCATGTCTTCAAACTCCACGCAAGCTCATGCCATTTTGCAGGCGTCTTTGATGCACGCTGCTGCGTTCAACGTTCTGCGGCTACAGGCAGGTCGACACCTGGCATTGGCCGGAGCGGTGTTGGCGCTATGCCTGGCCAGTCCGCAGGCATTTGCGCAGTCGGAAGACGCCCCGGCGTTCGACCGTCCCGGTATCCCGTTCGCTGCCGAGGTGCTGCGGCCTGGCGCATTCGCCTGGGAGCAGGGCTTGCCGGATGCGAGTACCGACCGTGCCGATGGTCAGCGCACGACGCTGTATACCGCCGACACGGTGTTGCGTCTGGGAGTATCCGAGCATGTGGAGCTGCAACTGGGCAGCGACAGTTACAACTGGCAGCACGGTGGTGCGCGCACACACGGCGGTGGCGACAGCCAGGTCGGGTTGAAGGTCGCCTTGCCGTCGCGTTCGGAGAGTTTCCATTGGGCGGCACTGGGCACCTATCACGTGCCGACCGGCAGCCCTGCCTTCAGCGATGGCTATTCGCGCGAGCTCGGGGTGACTGCATCGTGGGATCTTTCGCAGCAGCGCGCGCTGGCGTTGTACGTCAATTACGCACGCGATAACGACGGGCACACCTGGACGTTTTCGCCCAACTACACGTTCTTTTCGGGCGAGCATTTCAGCAGTTATGTGGAAGCTGGCCTGGATACCGGCAGCGAGCATTCGCGTGTGGCGGGCGCCGGCGGTGCCTGGCAACTGCCGCACGCAATGCAGCTGGATGTTTCGGTGCTGCGCGGGCTGACCTCGGAAAGCCCGGATTGGCAGGGCGGGATCGGCTTGTCGATCGCGTTTCAGTAACGGGTCAATAGCAGCCCAGGCACGCGTGCAACAGCGAGGCGCGAGTCCTGGCGTTGCGGCGCCCCCATATTGGCGTTGCTGGGGTAACGGCGCGGTCGCTTGGATTTCAAACGCTTGCGTGACCGCAGCAGATCGCTTGACTGCACGTCACTGCGGTCGGTTAGACGTGTGGGTGATCAATCGACGCGCGTGGAGCGGGGCGGGGCGCACGGAGCGACGCGCGTTCCATCCACACATCGCAACGGCACGCCGCGGTTGCCAGAAGCTGCAGTAAGCTTTTTATCTCGACCGATGCGGCTCTGTGCCAATGACCGCCACAGTTGCGCCGCTGGATTTTGTTCTGCTCATGCTGCACTGCCGCATGCATTGAATGGCGGGAAAAGGCTTAATTGGATCGATCCAATTCCAGTCCATTACATGCGCGTTTTTCACTCAGCGGGTCCCAGCGCTTGACGCGTCCCAAACAGGCCTCGGCTGCGCCGGAGGCTGGCGAAGTACGCCCGGCACGGCGTGGCGCGGTGACGCTGCGCGACATCGCAGGCGCAATCGGCGTCTCGCGCGCAACCGTGTCGCTGGTGCTGCGCGGCAGCCCGCTGGTGCATGCCAGCACGCGCGCGCGGGTGGAAGCCGAGCTGGATCGGCAAAACTACGTCTACAACCGGGCCGCGGCCAATCTGCGCCAGCGCACCTCGTCCAGCATCGCGCTGGTCATCAATGATCTGTCCAACCCGTTTTTCGCGGAGTTTGCAGCAGGGGTCGACGAAGCATTGGGCGCGGCCGGCTATGTGACGCTGCTGGGTAGTACCGGCGAGTCCACGCAGCGTCAGCAGGCGGTGCTGACCTCGTTGATGGAGCACACGCCGGCCGGGATCATCCTGTCGCCCGCCGAGGGCAGCCAGGCGCAGGCCTTGGCGCAGGTGCTGGGCCGCCAGCGCAACGTGGTGTTGTTCAATCGCGAAGTGGAAGGCGCCGGCTGGGACCTGTTGGCGCTGGACAACGAACAGGGCGCGTTTCTGGCCTGCATGCATCTGATTGAACAAGGTCATCGGCACATCGTTTTTTTCGGCGGTCATGCCGAATCCAGCTCGTGCCGGCAGCGTCGTGCCGGCTATACGCGTGCGATGTCCGGTGCGGGTCTGGCGGTGCAGTGCGTCGAGTCGGCACCCAATCGTCAGGACGCCGCACTGTGTGGCACGCGCATGCTCGACAACGCCGACCAGGCCGTGACCGCGGCGGTTTGCTACAACGACAGCGTTGCGCTTGGCCTGATGGCCGCGCTGGCGATGCATGGGATCGTTCCGGGCCGCGACTTCGCGGTGACCGGCTTCGACGATATTGCCGAAGCCGCCTTGTTTACCCCGCCGTTGACCACGCTGGCGGCCGATCCGCGTGCGCGCGGCCGGCAAGCGGCGCAGCTGGTGCTGCAGCGCATCGGCAGCCCGGACCTGGCGTCGCAGCGGCTGACCGCTGCAGTGGCGCTGAAGGTCCGCGCGAGTAGCGCCTGCGCGCCCTCACACTTCTCTGTGTCTTCGCAACATCCCGTAAGCGATTCTCCCGCCCATTCCCCCACCAAGGCCTCAGGCCGCTGACCAGGCAACTCCTATGGTTTCCCTTTCCACGCAATCCACTGTGCCAAGCGGCAACAAGGCGCCCGTCAACAACGGCGTCGCGTTGTCGGTGGTCACCACGATCTTTTTCATGTGGGGCTTTCTCACCTGCCTCAACGACATCCTGATTCCGCATCTGAAGGCGGTGTTCGAGCTGAACTTTGCGCAGGCGATGCTGGTGCAGTTCACCTTCTTCGGTGCGTACTTCCTGATGTCGTTGCCGGCCGGTTGGCTGGTCAATCGCCTGGGCTACAAGCAGGGCATCGTCGCTGGGCTGGCGGTGGCGGCGGTCGGTGCGCTGGGTTTCTGGCCTGCGGCGGAACTACGCGTGTATGGCGCATTTCTGGGGGCGTTGTTCGTGCTTGCCACCGGCATCACCATCCTGCAAGTGGCGGCAAACCCGTATGTCGCGTTGCTGGGTCCGGAGCGCAGTGCCTCCAGCCGGCTGACCCTGGCGCAGGCGCTCAATTCGCTGGGGACCGCGATTGCGCCGCTGCTGGGCGGCTGGTTGATCCTCTCCAACACCGTGATGAGTGGCGATCAGCTCAAGGCGTTGCCGGAGGCCGAGCAGCTGGCCTATCGCGTGCAGGAAGCGCAGGCCGTGCAAGGCCCCTACATCGGGCTGGGCGTGGTGCTGTTTTTGCTGGCGATCTTCGTGTTTCTGTTCCGTCTGCCCACGTTGACCGATGCCGGCGCGCAGAAGGAAGAGAGCAAGCATTCGCTATTGGATGCGCTGCGTCACCCGCATGTGCGTTTCGGTGTGCTGGCGATCTTCTTCTATGTCGGCGCAGAAGTGGCGATCGGCAGCCTGATGGTCAATTACTTCTCGTTGCCTGAGATCGGCGGGTTCACCGAGCGCGAGGCGACCACCTATGTGTCGGCGTACTGGACCTTGGCGATGATCGGCCGCTTCATCGGTTCGGCGTTGTTGGCCAAGCTGTCGCCACGCGTGCTGCTGTCGGTATTTGCGGGGATCAACGCCTTGCTGCTGGGCCTGACCATGGTCAGTGGCGGCATGCTGGCGGTGTATGCGCTGGTGGCGATCGGGCTGTTCAACTCGATCATGTTCCCGACCATCTTTACCCTGGGCATCGAGCGGCTCGGTCCGCTGACCGGGCGCGCATCCAGCCTGTTGATCATGGCCATTGTGGGTGGCGCGATCGTGCCGTATCTGCAGGGCCTGCTGGCGGATCGCATCGGCCTGCATGAGTCGTTCGTGCTGCCGCTGGTGTGCTACCTGTACATCGTGTTTTACGGCATCTGGGGCTCGCGTTTGCGCGGCGCACTGGCGGAGGCGCGCGCATGAGTGCCGCCAAGAACCAGGTGGTTTGCTTCGGCGAAGCCTTGATCGACATGTTGGCCTTGCCGCAGGCCAGCACCGATGACGCGCGCACCTTCGCGCAATATGCCGGCGGTGCGCCGGCCAACGTGGCGGTTGCGGTGGCAAAGCTCGGCGGCGCTGCGCATTTTGTGGGCATGCTCGGGCGCGACATGTTTGGCGATTTCCTGTTGCAGAGTCTGCAGCAGGCCGGCGTTGTCACCGATGGCATCGTGCGCACCGATGAAGCCAAGACCGCGCTGGCGTTTGTGGCGCTGGACGACGCCGGCGAGCGCAGTTTTAGCTTCTACCGGCCACCGGCAGCGGACCTGCTGTTCCGTCCGGAGCACTTTGCCGCCGATGGGTTTGCGCAGGCAGCGGTGCTGCACGTGTGCTCCAACAGCATGACCGAGGATGCGATCGCGCAATGCACGCTGGACGGCATGCGCCGCGCGCGTGCCGACGGCGCCATCGTCAGCCTGGACCTCAATCTGCGCCCGATGCTGTGGCCGCAGGATGTGGACCCGGCTGCGCTGCTGTGGGAAGCGTTGGCGCTGGCCGACGTGGTCAAGCTCTCGCGCGAAGAACTGGAGTATCTGGCCGGCACCTTGCATAGCGACGCCAGCGCGGTGACGCAGAAGCTGTGGCAGGGCAACGCGCGCTGGCTGCTGATTACCGACGGCGGTGGCCCGGTGCATTGGCAGACACGGGTGGATTCCGGCCAGGTGCCGGCGTTCACTGTGCAGGTGCGCGACAGCACCGCGGCTGGCGATGCGTTCGTCGGTGGTCTGCTGTATCAGCTGGCCGCACGTGCGAGCACGCTTGAACACCTGTGCGGCGATGCTGCGGCGATGACGCAGGTGATTCGTTTCGCCGCCGCTGTCGGTGCACTTGCAGTGACGCGCAAAGGCGCGTTCGCCGCGATGCCCAGCATCGATGAAGTCCATTCTCTGATCCAGGAACAAGCATGAGCCCGTTGCCCGCATCTCCCGCTCCCGATTTCCGCTCGGCCGATGTGTTGCGCCAGCATATTGCCGACACCATGGCGTTCTATCACCCGCGCGCGATCGACCCGGCCGGTGGCTTCTTCCAGTATTTCAAGGATGACGGCAGCATCTACGATGCCGGCCACCGGCATCTGGTGAGCAGCACGCGCTTCGTCTTTAACTACGCGATGGCGTACCGCGAATTCGGCAATGCCGAGTATCTGCAAGCGGTGCGTCACGGCCTGGAGTATCTGCGCAACGTGCACCGCAATGCTGCCACTGGCGGGTATGCGTGGACGCTGCGCGATGGCGTGGTCGAAGACGACATGAACCACTGCTACGGCGTGGCGTTCGTGCTGCTGGCGTATTCGTGCGGCCTGAAAGCCGGTATTGCCGAAGCGCGCGAATGGATGGACGAAACCTGGCAGCTGCTGGAAAAGTACTTCTGGGAAGCGGAATTCGGCCTGTATCGCGATGAGGCCGATGCGCAGTTCAACTTCACCCGCTACCGCGGCCAGAACGCCAACATGCACATGTGCGAGGCGATGATCGCCGCCTACGAGGCCAGCGGCGAGCAGCGCTATCTGGATCGTGCGCTGCAACTGGCCGACACCATGACCCGGCGCCAGGCGGCCAAGGCCGATGGGTTGGTGTGGGAGCACTATGACCCGCAATGGAACATCGACTGGGACTACAACCGCGATAACCCCAAGCATTTGTTCCGCCCCTGGGGCTTCCAGCCGGGTCACCAGACCGAGTGGGCCAAGCTGCTGATGCTGCTGGATCGCTACGCGCCGACAGACTGGTTGTTGCCGACTGCGCAGCATCTGTTCGATGTTGCGGTGGATCGCTCCTGGGATGCGCAGCGCGGCGGGCTGTATTACGGCTTCGCACCCGACGGGCAGGTGTGCGATGACGACAAGTATTTCTGGGTGCAGGCCGAGTCGTTGGCTGCAGCGGCCTTGTTGGCGCAGCGCAGTGGCGATGCGCGCTACTGGCAGTGGTACGACAAGCTGTGGGAGTACTCCTGGACCCACATGGTCGACCACCGCTACGGCGCGTGGTATCGCATTCTGGATGCGGATAACCGCAAGTACAGCGACGAGAAGAGCCCGGCCGGCAAGACCGATTACCACACCATGGGCGCGTGCTACGAAGTGTTGAACGTGTTGCGTCCAGCAGTTTGATGCGGGTGTAGCAGGGCGCGGCCGTCTATGTGCGGCCGCGCCGTGATGTAGGAGCGCACCCGGGCGCGATGGGGCTTTATCGGTAAAGCCTTGTCGCGCCCGGGTGCGCTCCTACGTTGGTTGGTCGCTGCTTGCGGTGATGCTGGCCCGGTGTTATTCGGGTGCCGCACCATGTGTGCGTCCTACAGCGTGTTGAATGTGTTGCGCCCAGCAGTTTGATGCCGGTGTGACAGGGCGCGGCCGTCTATGTGCGGCTGCGCCGTGATGTAGGAGCGCACCTGGGCGCGATGGGGTTTTATCGTTAAAGCCTTGTCGCGCCCGGGTGCGCTCCTACGTTGTTGGGTTGGCTGCTTATGGCGATGCCGGCCCGGTGTTACTCCGGGTCGTAATCCAGATTCGATGCCAGCCAGCGTTCGGCCAATGCCAGCGTGATGCCCTTGCGTTTGGCGTAGTCGGCGACCTGTTCCTTGCCCAGCCGCCCGACCACGAAGTACTGGCTCTTGGGATGGCTGAAGTAATACCCGGACACCGCCGCAGTGGGCAGCATCGCAAAGCTCTCGGTGAGCGACATGTCCGTGTTGCGTTCGGCATTGAGTAGATCGAACAGCGTGCGTTTTTCGCTGTGTTCCGGGCATGCGGGGTAACCGGGTGCCGGGCGAATGCCGCGATAGCGTTCGGCAATCAAGGCCTCGTTGTCGAGCTCTTCGTTGTCGATGTATCCCCAGAACTCGGTGCGCACACGCTGATGCAGGCGCTCGGCCAGTGCCTCGGCCAGGCGATCGGCCAATGCCTTGAGCAGGATTGAGTTGTAGTCGTCGTGCGCCGCTTCAAAGCGCGCAACATGCGGGTCGATGCCGATGCCGGCAGTGACCGCAAACCCGCCGATCCAGTCCTGCTTGCCGCTGCTCTTGGGCGCGATGAAATCGGCCAGGCAGAAGTCGGGACGGTCGACGGGTTTGTCGACTTGCTGACGCAAAAAATGCAGGGAATGGGGAATGGAGAATCGGGAATGGTCGGGCGCCGATGCATCGCCTTGCGATTCCCGATTCCCGATTCCCGATTCCGCAGGCTCGGTCAGCATAACAACATCATCGCCTACTGCATTGGCCGGCCACAGCCCAAACACCGCCTTGGCGGTGAGCCATTTTTCGTCGACGATTTGCTTGAGCATACGTCGCGCGTCGCGATACAGCTCGCTGGCCTGGGTGCCGACGATCTCGTCGCTGAGGATGGCCGGAAATTTACCGGCCAGCTCCCAGGCCTGGAAGAACGGCGTCCAGTCGATCAGCTCGATCAACTCTTGCAACGGGTAATCGTCGAAGACGTGCAGGCCAGGCTGACGCGGAGTGGGCGGTGTGTAGTTAGCCCAATCGCCATCGAAACGCTGGGCGCGTGCCTTTTCCAACGACACCAGCCGTTTTGCATCGCCACGGTTGCGATGGCGTGCGCGGATCTCGGCGTAGTCGGCCTCGTTGGCAGCGACGAAGGCCTGACGCAGGTCGCGCGAAATCAGCGATTGCGCAACGCCTACCGCACGCGAGGCATCCTTCACCCAGACCGTGGGTGCGGCGTAATGCGGGTCGATCTTCAGCGCGGTGTGCGCGCGCGAGGTGGTGGCGCCACCGATCAACAACGGAATCTCAAAACCTTGTCGCTGCATTTCGCGCGCCACATGCGACATTTCTTCCAGCGAGGGCGTAATCAAGCCGGACAACCCGATCAGATCCGCATTTTCTTCGCGCGCACGGTCCAGGATCACCTGCGCAGACACCATCACGCCCAGGTCCACTACGTCGAAGTTGTTGCACGCCAACACCACGCCGACGATGTTCTTGCCGATGTCGTGCACATCGCCTTTCACGGTGGCCATGATGATCTTGCCGTTGGACTTGCCAACGTCGCCGGTGCGCAGTTTTTCCGCTTCGATGTACGGCAGCAGATAGGCCACGGCCTTTTTCATCACGCGCGCGGATTTGACCACCTGCGGCAGGAACATCTTGCCGGCACCGAACAGGTCACCGACCACGTTCATGCCGTCCATCAGCGGGCCTTCGATCACATCCAGCGGGCGTGTCGATTGCTGGCGCGCTTCTTCGGTGTCGGTTTCCACATAGGCATCGATGCCATGCACCAGCGCATGCGCCAGGCGTGCACGCACCGGTTTGTCGCGCCAGGCAAGGTCCTCGACCTTGGCCGCACCCTTGCTGCCTTTGTAGCGTTCGGCGATTTCTAGCAGCCGCTCGGTACCATCCTTGCGGCGATTGAGGATGACGTCTTCCACGCGCTCGCGCAGGTCCGGGTCCAGCTCGTCGTAGATCGGCATGCCACCGGCATTGACGATGCCCATGTCCATGCCGGCCTTGATCGCATGGAACAGAAACACCGAGTGAATCGCCTGACGCACCATCTCGTTGCCGCGGAAGGAGAACGACACATTCGATACGCCGCCGGAGATGTGGCAATGCGGCAGCGTGCGTTTGATTTCGCGGGTCGCCTCGATGAAGTCCACTGCGTAGTTGTCGTGCTCCTCGATGCCGGTGGCCACGGCAAAGATGTTCGGGTCGAAGATGATGTCTTCCGGTGGAAAACCCACTTGCTCGGTCAGCACCTTGTAGGCGCGCGTGCAGATTTCCACCTTGCGTGCGCAGGTGTCGGCCTGGCCTACTTCATCGAAGGCCATGACCACGGCGGCGGCGCCATACCGCAGCACCTTGCGTGCCTGTTCGATAAAGAGCGCTTCGCCTTCTTTCAACGAAATCGAGTTGACCACGCTCTTGCCTTGCAGGCACTTCAAGCCAGCTTCGATCACCGTCCATTTGGACGAATCCACCATCACCGGAATACGCGCGATATCCGGCTCGGACATGATCAGATTGAGAAAGCGCGTCATCGCTTTTTCGGAATCGATCAGGCCCTCGTCCATGTTGACGTCGAGGATCTGCGCGCCATTGGCAACCTGCTGGCGCGCCACGTCCACGGCTTCTTCGTAACGCTCTTCCTTGATCAGCTTGCGGAATTGCGCGCTGCCGGTGACGTTGGTGCGCTCGCCGACGTTGACGAACAATAGGTCCGGCGTGATGACCAGCGGTTCCAGGCCCGACAGGCGGGTGTAGCGGGGAGTGCTCATGCGATGCTCTGGCGGGCGTCGGACGTGGCGAATGTCCAGTCGAGGCGATGATAGTTGGCGGTCGGCAGGGCGCGGACCGAGATGGCCCTCATCCGCCCTTCGGGCACCTTCTCCCGCGCGCGGGAGAAGGGGGCTTTCGTCCATGTGCTGAGTAATGTGCTGTCCTTCTCCCGCGTGCGGGAGAAGGGGGCTTTCGTCCATGTGCCGAGTAATGTGCCGTGCTTCTCCCGCGTGCGGGAGAAGGGAGCTTTCATCCACGTGCGGAGCAATGTGTCGTGCTTCTCCGGCGTGCGGGAGAAGGGAGCTTTTGTCCACGTGCGGAGTAATGTGCCGTGCTTCTCCGGCGCGCGGGAGAAGGGAGCTTTCGTCCATGTGCAGAGCAATGTGCCGTGCTTCTCCCGCGTGCGGGAGAAGGGAGCTTTCGTCCACGTGCGGAGCGATGTGCTGTCCTTCTCCCGCGTGCGGGAGAAGGTGGCGCGCAGCGCCGGATGAGGGCCCACGTGCTGCATCACGCTGCCAGCTCCTGCGCACCCGGCAACTGCCGCGGCGGCAGATCCGCTACCGCTTCGGCAATTGCGCGGATGTGGTCCGGCGATGTACCGCAGCAACCGCCAACCAGATTCAGCAAGCCGGACTGGGCAAATTCGCGCAGCGTCTCGGCCATTTCCTCGGGCGTTTCGTCGTATTCGCCGAATGCATTCGGCAACCCGGCGTTCGGATGCGCGCTGACATAGGCGTCGGCGATCTGCGCCAGCGTTTCCACATGTGGGCGCAGATCCTTGGCGCCCAGCGCGCAATTCAGGCCCACCGACAGCGGCCGCCCGTGCGCAACCGAGGCGTAGAACGCTTCGGCAGTCTGCCCGGACAGCGTGCGACCGGACGCATCGGTAATGGTGCCGGAGACCATCACCGGCAAGCGCCCGCCGCGTGCTTCGAAGACTTCTTCGATCGCGTACAGCGCGGCCTTGGCATTGAGCGTGTCGAAGATGGTCTCCACCATCAGCGTGTCGGCGCCGCCGTCGATCAAGCCTTCGACAGCCTCGCGGTAGGTCTCGCGCAATGCATCGAAACTGGTGTTGCGGTAGCCGGGATCGTTGACGTCCGGGCTGATCGACGCCGTGCGGCTGGTGGGGCCGAGCACGCCGATCACAAAGCGCGGTTTGTGCGGCGTGAGCGCTTCGACGGCATCGCAGCATTCGCGCGCCACTTGCGCGCCGGCCTTGTTCAATTCGTACACCACGTGTTCCAGGTGATAGTCGGCCTGGCTGACCGAGGTGGCGTTGAACGTGTTGGTTTCCAGCAGGTCGGCACCGGCATCCAGATAGGCGCGGTGGATGCCGGCGATGATCTCGGGGCGGGTCAGCAACAGCAGATCGTTGTTGCCTTTCAGATCGTGACCTTCCTGCGTGTGGGCGTGATCGCAGCCCGGGCCATGCACATGCGCGCTGTCGTAGCCCTCGGCAAACCGTGTGCCGCGATAATCGGTTTCCTGCAGATCGTGGCGCTGGATCATGGTGCCCATCGCGCCATCGATGATGAGGATGCGTTCGCGCAGCGCGGCAGTGAGCTTGGCTGCACGGTCCGGGCGCAGCCACGGCAACGAGAACGGGATTAGCGGTTCGGAATTTGCGATTGGCAGGGATGTCATCAGCCAGTTCTCCGCGCACTCGTGTTGTTGTTTTCAACCAATCCCGATTCCCGACTTCCGACTCCCGGCTTCATCGCAATCAACGAGATCACTTCGAAATGGGGCGGGCGTTTTTCGCGCGTCACCGTCTCCAGGCTGGACACATCCAGCCCGGCTTTTTCGACGAACTTGCGCAGTTCCTTGGCGGCAAACCCGAGATTGACGTGGCCATAGGCGTGCACGGCCGCGCGGTGTTCGTGTTTGGCCAGGCTGCACAGCAGCAAGCGCCCGCCGGGGCGCAACACGCGTGCGGACTCGGCCACCGCTTGCGCCGGTTTTGCGGCATAGGTCAGCGCGTGCATCAGAACCACCAGGTCGAAGCTGGCATCGGGGAAGGGCAGCGCATGCATGTCGCCTTCGCGCACTTCCACGTTGCGCAGTTTGCGCAGGCGCTCGCTGGCAGCGGCGACCACGCGTGCGCTGGTGTCGATACAGATGTAGCGGGTGGCGTGCGGGGCGACCAGTTCAGCCAGCACGCCGTCGCCGGAGGCGATGTCGAGCACGTCGCCGGTTTCCAGCAAGGGCAGGGCGGTACGCGCCAGCGCTTCCCAGGTGCGACCGGGCGAGTAGTGCCGCTCCATGTCGCCGGCCACCGAATCGGCCCAGTTCTGGTCGGCGGCGCGGTTGGCCAACACGGCCGCCACGCGCTCGGCATCCTGGCGCAGCAGCGGGTCGTCGCTGCCCGTGCTCAGCGCCAGCCACAGCGCACGCTGGGCCGGGTCCAGCGACACTTCGTCGAAGCGGTAATACGCCGACACGCCGGCGCGTCGGTCGCGCACCAGCCCGGCTTCCTTGAGCTTGGCCAGATGGGTGGACACGCGCGGCTGGGCCAGACGGGTGATGGCCGACAGCTCGGCCACGGTGAGTTCTTCCTGTTCCAGCAGCGCCAGCAGGCGTACCCGGGTGGCGTCGGCAAACACTTTCAGGCGCGCCGACCAGTCTTCCAGATCCATGAATATCTCTATATCGCGATATGGAGATATTTTCGGCCCGGCGGGGTGTGGGGTCAACTACATACGCATGCGAATGGTTGTGGCTACAATGGCCGCTCAGTCAATAACCGGAAGGGGTCGAACGTGGATTTCAGCTTTACCGAAGAGCAACTGATGATCCAGGACGTGGCCCGCCGGATCGCCCAGGAAAAGATCGCCCCCAGCGCCGAGCAGTTCGATCGCAGTGGCGAGTTCCCGCTGGAAAACATCCGGCTGCTGGGCGAAAACGGCCTGATGGGCATCGAAGTGCCGGCCGAGTACGGCGGTGCCGGCATGGACCCGATCAGCTACGCACTGGCGATGATCGAGATCGCGGCCGGCGACGGCGCGCACTCCACCATCATGTCGGTCAACAACTCGCTGTTCTGCACCGGCATCCTGAAGAACGGCAGCGAGGCGCAGAAGCAGCTGTACGTGCGCGCGATTGCCGAAGGCACGCATATCGGCGCATTTGCGCTGACCGAACCGCAGTCCGGCTCGGATGCATCGGCGATGCGCTGCCGCGCGGTCAAGCAGGCCGATGGCAGCTTTGTCATCAACGGCAAGAAGAGCTGGATCACCTCCGGCCCGGTGGCCAAGTACATCGTGTTGTTTGCGGTGACCGAGCCTGACAAGGGCTCGCGCGGCATTACTGCCTTTATGGTCGACACCGACAAACCGGGCTTTCATCGCGGCAAGACCGAGCCCAAGCTGGGCATTCGCGCCTCGGCCACTTGCGAGATCGAGTTCGCCGACTATGTGGCGCAGCCGGACGAGGTGCTGGGCGTGGAAGGCGAAGGCTTCAAGACGGCGATGAGCGTGCTCGATGCCGGGCGCATCGGGATTGCCTCGCAAGCGGTCGGCATTGCGCGCGCCGCGTATGAAGCCACGCTTACGTACGTCAAGGAGCGCAAGGCCTTCGGCGCGGCCATCGGCACCTTCCAGATGACCCAGGCCAAGATCGCCGACATGAAGTGCAAGTTGGATGCGGCGTTGTTGTTGACGCTGCGCGCGGCCTGGCTCAAGGGGCAGGGCAAGAAGTTCGGCACCGAAGCGGCGGTCGCCAAGCTCACCGCCTCGGAAGCGGCAATGTGGATCACCCACCAGGCGGTGCAGATCCACGGCGGCATGGGTTACTCGAAAGAGATGCCGTTGGAGCGCTACTTTCGCGATGCCAAGATCACGGAAATCTACGAAGGAACGTCTGAAATTCAACGCCTGGTGATCGCGCGCGGGGAAACCGGGCTGCGCTGAGGTCGTCCGCACTCCAGCGCTGCCGCAGCTGCGGTAACGCTGGAACGCTCTCCGCGATGCCAAGATCACCGAGATCTACGAAGGCACGTCGGAAATCCAGCGCCTGTTGATCGCGCGCGGCGAAACCGGGCTGCGCTGAAGTCGGCGCGGACGAGTGCGACTAGTGCGCGCTGCGCGATGGGACTCTGCGCGCTATCGAGAGCAGCAAGATCTATCCAGGCGACAGGCAGATCCATCTGCCTTCGCTTGCTTGCGGGGAGACGGGCCTCGTGGGCGGATGGGCCCGCATAGGACCCTCATCCGGCGCTGCGCGCCACCTTCTCCCGCAGGCGGGAGAAGGGAGTGTCGTGTCGGTGCATCGGTGCCTCGTCTAGTCGTTGCATCGTTAGTCCTGCCTCGACAGTGGGGCGGAAACGGAGCGCGCTTGTCGGATTAGCTTGTGAGGTGCCAACGGCGCAGCCCACAATCGGAATTCCTCCGATCCTTCCTGTCACGCATGCTCACGTTTCCCTCCCTGTTTCGCGGTCGTATCCGGCCGCTTGCCGCGATCGGCCTTGGCATGTCGTGGTGCCTGCTGATGCTGCCTGCGCTTGCGCAAACGCCATCTCCCTCAATCGTGCCCACCGACCGCCTGCAGGAGCCCTGGTGGTCTCAGCGTCACGCGCAGGTGCTGGAGCAGGTCAAACAGCATCCTGAGACGAAGCTGCTGTTGATCGGTGATTCCATCACGCAGAACTACGAAAAAGCCAAGGCGCCCGACGAAGACTTCCAGCCCACCTGGCAGACCTTCTACGGCAGCCGCGGCGCGCTCAATCTGGGCTTCAGCGGCGATGGCACCGAAAACGTGCTGTGGCGGCTGGCCAATGGCGAAGTGGATGGCCTGCAGCCCAAGGTTGCGCTGGTGCTGATTGGCACCAATAACACCGGCCACCTCGGCCAGACCGCGGAGCAGACCCAGCTCGGCATCGACGCGGTAGTCGCGGCGATCGAACAAAAGCTGCCGCGCACGCACATCCTGCTGTTGAGTGTGCTGCCCAGCGCGATTTCCGGCGAAAAATCGCGTCGCGATGCGCAGATCAACCAGGGTCTGGCAGTGCGCTACGGCGACAACCCGCGTGTGACCTATCTGGATGTTGGCTCGGTGTTCCAGCGCGACGGCAAGCTACGCACCGAGTTGTTCTACGACACGCGCTTTCGTCCGGCGGCCGGTGCATTGCATCCGGATACGCAGGGCCAGCGCATGCTGGCCGAGGCGATCGAGCCGACCCTGGCGCGGCTGCTGGGTGAAGCGCCGGTCAAGCCGGTGGCCCAACTCGGCCGCGACGTGACCACCGCGTTGATGCCGGTCGATTGGCTGGAGCAGGATTCCTACGATTGGTACGCACGCCATCATGCCGCGCTTGCTGCCGCGCGCAGTTTGAAGCCGGAGGTGGTGATGATTGGCGATTCGATCACCCACTTCTGGTCGGGCCCGCCGCATGCCACGCGCGTCAGTGGGCCGCAGTCCTGGCAGTGGCTGTACGGCCAGCGGCCGGTGTTGAATCTGGGCTTTGGTTGGGACCGCACGCAGAACGTGTTGTGGCGCATCCGCCAGGGCGAGCTCGATGGCCTGGAGCCGCGTTGGGTGGTGCTGCACATCGGCACCAACAACCTCACCGGCACCGCGCAATCGCGTGCGAGCACGCCGGCCGAAACCGCGCAGGGCGTCGATGCCATCGTGCGCGAAGTACGCATACGCATGCCCAACAGCAAGTTGATTTTGATGGCGATCATGCCGCGCGGCCGCACTGCTAGCGATCCACAGCGCGGCCCGATTGCCGAAACCAATCGCCTGCTGCGCGCACGCTATGCGGCCGACCCATTGGTGCGTCTGGTCGATATCGGCAAGCAGCTGCTGCAGCCCGATGGCAGCCTGCCGGAGGCGCTGATGCCCGACGGTACGCATCCCAGCGAGGCCGGTTACAGGATCTGGGCGCAGGCACTGCGCGATGCTGGAATAACGGCCGCTCCGTAGGACGGCCACCACGGCGGCGCCCGCCAGGCAGGTGGGCGCTGTCGTGTCGTTTCGAAGTCTTGGTATTCGACCGTGGTGCAGCGTGCGCCGTAGGTCTGGGCAGAGACGAGTTGGTCGTAGCGCTGATCGGCGGTCGTGATGGAGTGGAGCGCAAGGCCGCGTAGGCGTCGCGATCATCCGATCACGTCGATGGATCAATCGGCAGAGAGCAGCTAATCAAACGACTGCGCTCACCACCCGGCGGGCGCGGCCGGTGCCCGGAGCTGGCACTTGCCAATCGTCCATTGCGATTTTGAGCGCTCCATCCACATCCGGCCGAGGACTGCTCGCTAAGTTTTCTTAGCGGCTCTGAATCACCTCATCGGCACTCAGGCGCTGATCGGCATCGGCGCTCAACCGCAGCGCCCGCATTTTCAAACCCCAGAAACCAGAAGACCCCCGATCGCTCGGAGGTCTTTTTAAACTGGTGCCCAGAAGAGGACTCGAACCTCCACGAAGTTGCCCCCGCTAGCACCTGAAGCTAGTGCGTCTACCAATTCCGCCACCTGGGCAGGTGAGCCGCGAATTTTGCAGACTCCTGGCGAGGTTGTCAACGGGTGATGTGTAGCAATCGCCAACGGCCTGGCTGGCCTTGCCGCCCATGTCAGGACCGCAGGGGTTACCATTAGGGTAATGACAAAGAAAAATACCCCCGATTCCGACCGGCCCAGCCGCCGCAAATCCGCCAGCCCGGGCGAGTCCACGACCGCCGAGCAACAGAAACTGCCGGGCTGGATGCCGGACTTCCTGGTCCGCGCTGCGGCAGGTGCGTCCACCAAATCCGCCAACAAGCGCGCTGCGGCAAAGGCGTCGTCCGATCAGCCGGCACCTCCGGTCGAGCCTGCTGCGCCCCGCGCGCCGCATCCACGCAAGAGCGGTCCGCCCGCGCCGCCGCCGGAACGTTTCCAGAAAGACACCGTCCAGGCCGTCGCCGACACCGTTGCCGTCGCCGACACCGGATTCAAGGATCCGCATGCCGACCGCGAGGCATTGCGTTACGCCGAGCCGATCGCCAGCCGCGAAGCCATCCTGCAGCTGCTGGAAGCCTGCGACGGCCCGCAGACCGCCGAAGAGATCGCCGAGCAGCTCGGCCTGAGCGACCGCATCGACGCGCTGGGCAAGCGCCTGGCGGCGATGGTGCGCGAAGCGCAGTTGGTGCAGAACCGCCGCGGCGGCTACGCGCCGGTGCAGCAGACCAGCCTGATCGCCGGCGTGGTGATCGCCAATCCGGAAGGCTTCGGTTTCCTCAAGCCGGACGAGGGCGGTGACGACCTGTTCCTGCCGCCGTTCGAAATGCGCAAGGTGATGCACGGCGACCGTGCATTGGCCAACGTCACCGGCATCGACCGCCGTGGCCGCCGCGAAGGCGCCATCGCACGCGTGCTCGAACGGCGCATGTCGCGCATGATCGGGCGCTTTTTCTACGAGCACGGCGTGGCCTACGTCGACCCGGACGACAAGCGCGTGCAACGCAACGTGCAGATTGCGCCGGACGGCATTGGTGAGGCACGCGAGGGGCAGTTGGTGGTGTGCGAACTGATCGCACCGCCGGACGCCCGCCGCCCGGCCATCGGCAAGATCATCGCGGTGCTGGGCGACAAGCTGACGCCGTCGCTGGTGGTGGAAATGGCCATCCATGGCCATGAATTGCCGCACGAATTCCCGCAGGAAGTGCTGGACCAAGCGGCCGCCGTGCCGTTGGTGGTCGAACCGCAGATGATCGGTGGGCGTGTGGATCTGCGGCAGATGCCGCTGGTCACCATCGATGGCGAAGACGCCAAGGATTTCGACGACGCGGTGTATTGCGAACCCAATGCCGACGGTTTCCGTCTGGTGGTGGCGATCGCCGACGTGTCCAACTATGTGCGTCCCGGCACGCCGCTGGACGACGAAGCGCAAAAGCGCGCCACCTCGGTGTATTTCCCGGGATTTGTGGTGCCGATGCTGCCGGAGACTCTGTCTAACGGCATCTGCTCGCTGATGCCCAAGGTCGACCGCATGTGCTTTGTCTGCGACATGCAGGTGGGCCGCGATGGCGAAGTGACCGGCTCGCGTTTTTACGAAGCGGTGATGAACTCGCATGCGCGCCTGACCTACAACCAGGTCTGGAAGGCGGTTGGCGAAGACGATGCCGATACCAAGGCATTCATCGGCCCGTTGTTACCGCAGGTGCAGCGTCTGCATCAGCTGTACAACGTGTTGTCGAAGGCGCGGACGCATCGCGGTGCGATCGAGTTCGAAACCTCCGAAGTACGCTTTGTGCTCGACAACACCGGTGAGGTCACCCAGGCCGGCATGCTGGTGCGGAACGACGCACACAAGCTGATCGAAGAATGCATGATCGCCGCCAACGTGGAAGCCGCGCGCTATCTGCTGGGTGTGCATGTGCCTGCGCCGTATCGCGTGCACGAGCGGCCGCCGGAGAGCAAGTACGAAGACCTGCTGGAGTTCCTCAAGGAATTCCAGCTCAGCCTGCCGGCGTGGAGCAAGGTGCGCCCGGGCGATTACACCAAGCTGCTGAAGAAGGTGCGTGCGCGCCCGGATGCCGCGCTGCTGGAATCGGTGCTGCTGCGCAGCCAGAGCCTGGCGGTGTATTCGCCCGATAACAACGGTCACTTCGGTCTGGCGTTGGAGGCGTATGCGCACTTCACTTCGCCGATCCGCCGCTACCCGGATCTGTTGGTGCATCGCGCGATCAAGCACGCCCTGACCGGCGCCAGCCCGGAGAAATTCATCTACACGCCGCGGCAGATGTCGGCCTTGTCGCTGCAATGCTCCGAGCGTGGACGCCGTGCCGATGAAGCCGAGCGCGAAGTGGACGAGCGTTATCGCGCCGCCTGGATGGAAAAGCATGTCGGCGGCCAGTTCGATGGCGTGATCAGTGGCGTGACCGGCTTCGGCCTGTTCGTGGAGCTGACCCAGTCCAAGGTCAATGGCCTGGTGCATGTCACCCAGTTGCCGCAGGACTATTACCAGTTCGACCCGATCCGCAAGACGCTTAGCGGCGAGCGCCGTGGTCGCGAGTTCCGTCTGGGCGACCCGGTACGCGTGCTGGTGCTCAAGGCCAGCATGGAAGAACGCAAGATCGATTTCCGTTTGGCAGAGGATGGTGCGCCTGCCGAAGCACCGCTGCCGCCGCGCGAGAAGCCGACCAAGCGCAAGAAAAAGTCGTATTGATACTGGATGCATGGTGTTGCGGGCGGCCGGGATGGCTGCCCGCAATACATTGCGTCGGCAAGTGCGTCGTGAGTGCCGCTGCATACCGTGATGACGCGGTGGCTTGCATAACACGCTGATCTGCGAGGCAAACCATGCACGCATCTTCCGAATACAGCGGTGGCTGCCAATGCGGCGCCGTGCGCTTTCATGTGCGCGGCGTGCTGGACGACGCATCGATCTGTCATTGCCGCATGTGTCAGAAAGCCTTCGGGGCGTATTACGCGCCGCTGGTGTCGGTGCGTGGCACCGAGTTCCGCTGGACCCGTGGCGAGCCCAAGCGCTTTGCCTCCTCGTCAGTGGTACAGCGCGGCTTTTGCGCCGAGTGCGGGACGCCATTGACCTATGAAGCGCCTGACGGCGTGGCAATTGCGGCAGGTGCATTCGACACGCCGGAGCGGTTGCCTCCGCACATTCAGTACGCGGTGGAGCGCAAGTTGCCGTTCGTCGATACCCTGGTGCAGCTGCCGACACGCCCGAGCGAGAATGACGCTGCTGCATTGGCGTTTCAGGCCGCGCTCGTCTCGCATCAGCATCCGGACCACGACACCGAGCGGTGGCCGGCGTAAGTAGCGATGTTGCTTGGCAATGCAGGTCATTGCTGTCTTCAATCATGCTGATGTCGATGCGTTGCGGCGTGTTGCCGACGTCGGCGCGATACGCGTTCAAGGACCTGCCCATAGCGGTTCACGCGGCGCGAAGACATCCGGCGTACCGATATATTTGCGGCCTGCCCACTTCAGCCAGCGGCGCATGACTCCGCCAGCTGCCCGTGGCATTGCGGCATGACCTTGGCCCGATTTCTCGGGCGATCCTTGCCCCGGCCGTGACGTAGCAGGCCGCAGGCCCTACCATTCCCCCTCATTTCTTCGTATGCCCGCGCAATGAGCAAGCAAAACCAGTGGATCGTCGGCGTCAACGCTGTCGCCTCGTCCGTCGAGAACGACGCCGACAACGTGCGCGAGGTCTTGATCGAGGCCGGTAGCAAGAACCCGCGTCTGACCGAGATCGAAGAACAGGCGCGCCGCAAGGGGATCGACGTGCGCCGGGTCAACACCCAGGCACTGGACGGTGTGGGCGGGCAGGTACGCCACCAAGGTGTTGCCGCACGCTACGCCGCCGCACGGTTGTGGGCGGAGAACGAACTGGAAGGCCTGGTCGAGGCTGCGCAAGGTCGCGCGCTGGTGCTGGTGCTCGACGGCGTGCAGGACCCGCACAACCTCGGTGCGTGTCTGCGCAGCGCCGCGGCCGCAGGCGCCACTGCGGTGGTCATCCCCAAGGACAAGTCGGCCACGGTGAATGCGACCGTGCGCAAGACCTCGGCCGGCGCCGCCGACCGCATCCCGGTGGTAGCGGTGACCAATCTGGCACGCTGCCTGCGCGACCTGCAGAAGCAAGGTGTGTGGTTGTACGGCCTGGCAGGAGAGGCCGAGGCGTCGTTGTACAGCGTCGACCTGCGCGGCAATGTCGGGCTGGTGCTGGGCGGTGAGGCCGACGGTCTGCGTCGTCTGACCCGCGAGCATTGCGATGGTCTGGTCAAGATTCCGATGCCGGGCGATATCGAAAGCCTCAATGTGTCGGTCGCAACCGGCGTGACCCTGTTCGAGGTCGTGCGCCAGCGCCTGGGTGCCTGAGCGATGCGGTACGGAGGCGCGCGATCACGCGCTGCCTCCAGCATGCAATAGGCACGTTGCGCACATGCAGGCATAGCGCAATCTGCGCAGATTGCGACGCTGCGCTTGGCAACGAGGTGCTGCCGATGGCGCGTACGACGCCGCAGCTGCAAGGCTTTCGGCGTCAGCCAGCGCGAACGCTCAGCGCCCGCGTCACTTTTTGCCTACCATATCGCCAGCAAACGGCGTGTCGTGTCTGATGAAACTTGGGGTGGGCGCCTGCGGTACGGGCGAGAACAGAGACGCCGGCAAGGCGTCGGCACGATGGCATGGACAGTGGCGGCGCTGGCTCGGCGCTGGCGTCTGCATGCTGTTGGCGTTGTGTTCGCTGACGGCGATCGCCGCACCTATCGGGACCGCGCGATTACGCGACTACGCCATCGACAGCTGGAGTTCGCGCAGCGGCCTGCCGCACAACTCGCTGCGCGATATCGCCCAGACCCGCGACGGCTACCTGTGGTTCGCCACCTGGGAAGGCCTGGTCCGCTACAACGGCCTGGAATTCAACGTCATCGATCGCAGCACACGACCGGGTCTGCCCGATAACGGCGTCGGCGCCCTGTACGTGGATCGCGATGGCGCGCTGTGGCTGAGCGATGCGCGCGGCAATCTGGTGCGTCACGGCGCCGATGGGCAGTGGCGGCAGTGGCAACGCAAGGGCCAGTGGCCGCAGGCGTTGATCCACGCGATGACCATGGATGCGGACGGCCGGATGTGGCTGCTGTTCGAAGGCCATGGGCTGGGGTGCCTGTGGCCGGATGGACGTTTCGAATATTTTCCGCCGCGCGATGGCGTGCCGCTGCAGAGCAGTTTTCCGCGCATGTTGTTCGACGGCCAGGGCCGCTTGCTGATCGGTACGCTGGACGGGCTGATCTATCGCGAACCGGATGGGCGCATGCATCGTGCGCCAGCGTCATTCGGCCTGCCGCCGGGCCTGGCGTGGCCGTATCGCGCCCCGGACGGCATGGTGTGGGTGGTCGCAGGCGAGCAGCTGTATCGCTTGCACGACGAGCGCGCCGAGCTGGTGCATCGGCTGCCGGGGCAGGGCCACTTCACTGCGATGCTGCAGGATCGCAATGGCGATCTGTGGCTGGGTAGCGAAAACCAGGGGCTGTTACGGATCGGCAGCCACGGGGTAGAGCATTTGCCGGCAGGCCGCAGCCTGCCCACCGGGCGCATCGTCAGCCTGCGCGAAGATGCGGAAGGCAGCATCTGGGTCGGCGCCAACGGTGGCCTGTTCCGATTGCGCGAGACCTTGTTCAGCAGCTACAGCCAGCGCGACGGGTTGAGCGGCGACTATGCCCGCGCAGTACTCGAAGATCGCGATGGCAGTCTGTGGATCGCCAGCACCGCCGGTCTGGACCGCATGTTGCCGGACGGCCGGATCATGCCGGTTCCTGTCGCCACCCCGTCGGGACGTCGGCTGTCGGTGCTCAGTCTGGCGCTGGATCGGCAGGGCGACCTGTGGGTGGGCACCTATGCCGACGGTGTGTTCGTGCTGCGCGATGGCCGCGTGCTGCAGCACTACGGCGAGGCGGATGGCATCCCCAGTGGCCATATCCGCGCCATCGTGATCGATGCGCACGCTGCGGTGTGGCTGGCCACTCAGCGCGGCGTGGTGCAGCTAGTGGACGGCAAGCGCGTGCCGGTGGCGATCGATGGCCTGCCCGGTGGCGTGGTGACTGCCTTGGCCAGCATCGACGGCGCGCTGTGGATCGGCTCGGTCGATGGCGCGGCGGTGTTGCGCGACGGCACGGTGCAGCAACTGGACCTGGAACGCTTGGGTGGTGCACGCAGCGTATTCGGCTTCCAGTCGATTGGCGATGCGGTGTGGATCTCCACCGATCGCGGTCTGTATCGCATGCGCGGCGGCACGCTTGCACGCGTGGGTCTGGAGCAGGGCATGCCGGTGGATACGGTGTTCCAGCTCGTCGACGATCGGCGGGGCAACGCATGGATCAGCAGCAATCGCGGCGTGCTGCGCACTGCGTTCGCTGCGCTCGATGCGGTGGCCGATGGACGCGGCACGCTGGACATCGAGCGCTACGGCGAGATCGACGGCATGGGCAACGCGCAGGCCAACGGCAGCTCCGGCCCCAGCATGATCGCGCGTGCCGATGGCTCGGTTTGGGTGGTCACCGCCGGTGGTGTGAGCACGGTGGACCCGGCGCGCCTGCAGCGGTTTCGCGAGCGACGCCCACCGCCGCCGCTGATCGAAAGCGTGCAACAGGACGGCCGCCCGCTGGCCTGGCGCCAACAAGCGCAACTACCCGGCGGCGACCGGCTCAATGTCTCGTATGTGGGCATGAGTTTTCTGCTGTCCGAACGTATCGAATACCGCACCCGTCTGGACGGCCTGGACAACGTGTGGATTGCACGTGGCCGGCAGCGCAGCGTGGAGTTCATCGGCCTGCCGCCGGGGCATTACACCCTGCGGGTGGCGGCCCGTCATCCGGGCGGTGCCTGGAGCCCGCAGGAGGCGCGCTGGACCTTCGACGTGCTGCCGCTGTGGTGGCAACGCCACGATGTGCGGTTTGCTGCGGTGCTGGGCGCGATTCTTGCCCTGGCCTTGCTGTATCGGGCGCTGCTGCATCGCTACAGGACCCACAGCGCCCGCCTGGCCGAACTGGTGCGCAAGCGCACACAGGATCTGCAGTTGCAGGCGCAGCGCCTGCTGCAGGCCAATCAGGAAAAGAGCGAGTTGTTGACGCGCCTGCGCATCAAGTCCGACGTGTTCGAGCGCCAGGCGCACGAGGACGCACTGACCGGCTTGCCCAACCGTCGCCACTTCGACGAAGCGCTGGCGCGCGACATCAGCCGCGCACGTCGCAGTGGCCGGCCGCTGGTGCTGGCGATCCTGGATATCGATCATTTCAAGCGCATCAACGACCGTTACTCGCACGCCATTGGCGACGCGGTGCTGCACGATGTCGGCGAGCTGCTGACCGCAGCCGCACGTGCCTCGGATCTGCCTGCGCGTCTTGGCGGCGAAGAGTTCGCCCTGCTGTTGGCCGACACCACACTGGACGATGCACAGGCGCTCTGCGAGCGCATTCGCATGCTGTTCCATGCGCGCGCCGACTGGGGCGATGTGGAAGGGTTGCAGGTGACCTTCAGCGCCGGCGTGTCGGAGTTGCGCGACGAGGACACCGGCTCATCGTTGATGCAGCGCGCCGACCACGCGTTGTACGAAGCCAAGAGCGCAGGGCGCGACCGGATCTGTGCTGGTTAAAGGCTGGGAGTCGGGAATCGGGAATCGGGAATCGGAAAAGCGCGGTGGCTGGCGCTTTGCTGCTCCTGCAGGGCGGCTGGGAAGTACGAAGGCTCTAACCGCACGCTCCGGCAACGCTGCATGCAGTGAGCAGCAGCTGCTCTGTTGCTGCCGCACCCGGCTGATCTTTCAGCCGCGCAAACGCCCCGCTTTTGCCAATCCCCAATCCCCAATCCCCAATCCCAGCCCTAAACAGGCCCGGGCCAGGCATTGAGGATGGTGCAGAACAGCCGTGCGGTCTGTTCGGTGTCGTAGACCGCGCTGTGCGCATCGGCGGTGTTCCAGTCCAGACCGGCCGCCTGCGCGGCACGCGCCAACACGGTCTGCCCGTACGCCACGCCAGCCAGGGTCACCGTGTCGAACACGCTGAAGGGATGAAACGGATTGCGCTTGTGCTCCACGCGCGCAACGGCGGCGTTGAGGAAGTTCAAATCAAAATGCGCGTTGTGGCCAACCAGGATGGCGCGCTGGCACCCATATTTCTTCACCGCGGCGCGCACCGGTGCGAACACATGGTCCAGCGCGTCCTTTTCCTGTTTGGCAAAACGGAACGGGTGATCGAGCACGATGCCGGTAATCTCCAGCGACTTGGGATCGATCTCCAGTCCTGGGGCCGGGACCAGATGCGCGCTGGCGGTTTCTCCGGGGAAAAAGCGCCCGTCGGCACCCATTTCGATCGGCACGCAGGCGATTTCCAGCAATGCGTGCTTGTTCCAGTCGAACCCGCCGGTTTCCACATCCACCACCACGGGCAGATAGCCGCGGAAACGCCGCGACATGGGCAGAAAGGAGGGGGCAGGCTGCGGGTCGACCGGTTCGTTCATCCGCATAGCCTAGCAGGTCGCACCCTGGGCCCGACCGGTGCACCCGCCCTCGGTGTATCCGCCTTTGGTCTGGCGCATCTGGTCGGCAGGCAAAGCGCTACTTGTGATCGCCACGGCGCTGCCGAGACGGCGGGCTTGGGCGTGCGAATGGACCGCAAAGCAGCGGGTCGATGACGGCCAGCGGTGTAGCTCAGAACGGCGAACAAGACCGGGTGAGCAGTCGTCAGCAGGAGGGGAGGGGCTGCACAGACCCGGAGTGCACGCGTGGTCTGCGCCTCACTGAGCACATGCCGCGCCCACCCGGCGGAGCGTAGTTGATCCAAGAGCAAGCCGCGTCCTCACCAGAGAGTCGCCTGTCAGAACCCCATCCGCACGCGTTCCCGCCAGTAAGCCAGCATCGATCAAGCGCATGCACAAAGCTTTCGTGCGGGGCGCCACGGGCCGCTCCGGCTGTACTCCGCTGTCTACCGGCCACGACGTCACGCAAAAGAAGGCCCGATCCGCGTTGTCACGGACCGGGCCTTCTTAATGACACGGATGCGTCGGGATCAACCCCCGCCGACCACGCTGGCGATCAGGCCGGTCGCGATGGCAATCAGCACGTATTGGTTATCCACGCGACGCCACTCATGTCCGCGCGGCGGTTGCTTCAAGTGATGCTTGCGGTAATCGGCGACACGGTTACCGCGATGGTCCGGTGCCAGGCGCTCGCCGCGCCGGAAGGGCGGGCCATGGCGATCGTTGCGGTGATCGTCGTGATGTGCGCTGCGCCGATTATCGTGTTTGTCGTTGCGATGCTCGTCATGCCGGTCCGGGCCGCGATCGTCGTGACGCTGCTGTGCGATGCGGTCGCGATCGCGATCGTCGTGCTGCTGGGGCGCGGCGAACGCGGCTCCCGAGGTCAGCAGCGATACAACCATGAAAGATCCGATGAGACGTTTCATCTGCGTACTCCTGCGTCACAGGAACGGCCTGTGTGCAATCCCACCGTAGGGATTTTTAGCTGAATACGTAATGAAATAAAGCTTTCCGCTGTTTGTCGGCAGCGCGTGCCGACACCCTACGACGATCAGATCACGCCGGTGGTGCTGGTGTCGTCGCGCTTCAGGCGCGGCGGCAGCGGCTGTTCGCCATGCACCAGGAACCACACGTTCTCGGCGATGTTGGTCGCATGGTCGCCGATGCGTTCCAGGTTCTTGGCCATGAACAGCAAGTGCGTGCACGGCGTAATGTTGCGCGGGTCTTCCATCATGTAGGTCAGTAGCTCGCGGAATAGCGCGGTGTACTGCGCATCCAGGCGTGCATCTTCGTCGCGCACGCGGATCGCCGCATCGGCATCCTTGTCGCGGTACGCCTGCACCGCCTCGCGGACCGCATCGGCGGCCATCTGACCCAGCGCACGCAGGCCCACCGTCTGCGGCAGCGGCGGCGCGGAGTTGAGTGCGATCGAGCGCTTGGCCACGTTCGCCGCGTAATCGCCGATGCGTTCGATATCCGCAGGAATTCGCAGGCCGGCCAGAATCTCGCGCAGATCGCGCGCCATCGGGCCGCGCAAGGCTAGGCGCATCACGTCGTGGCTGATCGCGTGTTCCAGTGCGTCGATCGCTTCGTCGTTGACCACGATGCGATGCGCGGCGTTGTCGTCGCGACGCTCCACCACATCCAGCGCCGCTTCCAGCTGCGCCACTGCCGTGTCGCCCATGCGCACGATCTCGGCGACAAGACGGTGCTGCTCCTCGTCGTAGCTTTTGACGATATGGTCGTTGAGGTGCTGGTTCATCGTGATCTCGATTCGTGGCAGTAGTGGATGTCCGTCAGCCGCGCCGAATGACGTGCAGGGCAGGGCGACGGAGCTGCTTCAGTGCGGGCGTTGCGGTGCGTCGCCTTACATCAACCGAAACGGCCGGTGATGTAGTCCTCGGTCTGCTGCTTGGACGGCTGGGAAAAAATCGTTTCGGTGCGGTCGTGCTCGATCAGGTCGCCCAGATACATGAAGGCGGTGTAATCGGAGACGCGCGCGGCCTGCTGCATGTTGTGGGTCACGATCACGATGGTGTAGTCGCGCTTGAGTTCTTCCACCAACTGTTCGATACGGCTGGTGGAAATCGGATCCAGCGCCGAGGTGGGTTCGTCCAGCAGCAATACGTCCGGCCGCAGCGCCACTGCGCGCGCAATGCACAGGCGTTGCTGCTGACCGCCAGACAGGCCCAGCGCGCTTTGCCCCAGCTTGTCCTTGACCTCGTCCCACAACGCGCCCTGGCGCAAGGCCTGTTCCACGCGGTTCTGCATGTCGGGCTTTGACAGTTTTTCGTGGTGTCGGATGCCGTAGGCAACGTTTTCGAAGATGGTCATCGGAAACGGCACCGGCTTCTGAAACACCATGCCCACCTTGCTGCGCAGGCGATTCATCGGGTACTTCGGCGACAGGATGTTTTCGCCATCCAGCAGTACTTCGCCGCGCGCTTCCATCTTCGGGTATAGCGCGTAGATGCGGTTGAAGATGCGCAGCAGGGTCGATTTGCCGCAGCCGGAGGGGCCGATCAGCGCGGTGACGCGCTTTTCCGGGATCTCGATATCGATGCTTTTGAGCGCGTGGTACTTGTCGTAATAGAAATCCAGATTGCGTGCGGCCACCTTCACTGGCGCCTGCGCCGTCGGCGCCCCCTTGGCGGCCGGAACAGCGATGCGATGCATCGGCTTGGCGTTTTGGAGATCGTTCATGTCGGGTGTCCGGAAAGAAAGGTCAGTCATTGGAAATCTTGTTACGCAACAGCAGCGCACGTGCGCCCAGGCTCACCAACAACACAAACACGGTCAGCACCAGTGCGCCGGACCAGGCCAGGGTCTGCCAGGATTCGTACGGGCTGCCTGCAAACTGGTTCATGATCACCGGCACGCTGGCCATCGGTTGGAAAATGTTGCTGTTCCAGTATTGATTGCCGAATGCAGTGAACAGCAGCGGTGCGGTTTCGCCGCTGATGCGTGCCAGCGCCAGCAGCACGCCGGTGAGAATGCCGGCCGATGCCGCGCGGTACAGCACCTGCACGGTGACCTTCCACTGCGGAATGCCCAGCGACAAGGCCGCTTCGCGCATCTGCGCCGGCACCAGCCGCAGCATCTCGTCGGTGGTACGCACCACCACCGGCAGCACGATGAAGGCCAGCGAGAGTGCGCCGGCAAACGCAGAGAACCGCCCGCCGGTCTGCATCACGTACAAGGTGTAGACGAACAGGCCGAGCACGATCGACGGCGCAGACAACAGGATGTCGTTGACGAAGCGCACCACGATGCCCGCCTTGCGCGCATTGCCATACTCGGCCAGCCAGGTACCAGCCGCCACGCCCAACGGCGTGCCGATCGCCAGCGCCAGCCCGCACATCACCGCACTGCCGAAGAAGGCGTTGAGCAGGCCGCCTTCCTGCATCGGCGGCGGTGTCATTTTGGTGAACAGATTGAGGTCGATGCCGGGCACGCCCTTGGACAGCAGCGTCCACAGAATCCAGGCCAGGAAGAACAACCCGAACAATGCAGTGACGCATGACAACAACAGTGCCACCACATTGGTGACGCGGCGCCGGTTGTACAGCGATTGCGAGACAGAGGAAGCGGACATCAGTTGCCCTCCCGACGCGACAGCTGCATCAGCATGAAGCGCGCGATCGCCAGCACGATGAAGGTCACGATGAACAGCACAAAGCCCAGCAGCAACAAGGCCGAGCGATAGGTTTCGGTGGCCTCGCCGAAGTCATTGGCGATCAATGCGGCGATGGTGGTGCCGGGCTCAAGCAGCGACGGCGACAGACGCACCGTGTTGCCAACCACAAAGGCCACCGCCATGGTTTCGCCCAACGCGCGTCCCAGCCCCAGAAACACGCCGCCGATCACCGCAGAGCGCGTGTACGGCAGCACGATGTCCCAGCTGACTTCCCACTTGGTCGAGCCCAGCGCGTACGCCGATTCCTTCAGGCGCGTCGGCACCGTCAGAAACACTTCGCGCATCACCGAGGAGATAAACGGGATCACCATGATCGCCAACACGAATCCTGCGGTGAGCAGGCCGATGCCCAGCGGTGGACCCTGAAACAACGGGCCGATCACCGGCAATGTGCCCAGGTGATCGTTGAGCCACGGCGTCACGTGTTCGGTCATCACCGGCACCAGCACGAACAGGCCCCACATGCCGTAGATGATCGACGGAATGCCGGCCAGCAATTCGATTGCGGTGCCTACCGGCCCGCGCAACCAGCGCGGCGCCACCTCGGTGAGAAAGAACGCGATGCCAAAACTCACCGGTACCGCAATCACCATCGCGATCAAGGCGGTGACCAAGGTGCCGTATATCGGCGCCAGTGCGCCGTACTTGTTTTCGACCGGATTCCAGTCGGCGGAATAGAAAAAGCTCAGGCCCTGCATCTGCAGTGCGTGGCGTCCGCCCCACAACATCGACAGCGCTGCGCTGCCTAGCGCCAACAGCACAAACACCACGGTGGCGGCCAGCGCAAGCTTGAACAGGCGGTCGGCGCGCGCATCGCGCAGGTCGCGGCCGCGGGGGGCGGTCATCGCTTCGGGAAGGGCGGTGGCATTCATTCGATTGAACTCGTCACCCGCACATCGGCGGGAGCGTGAGACATCAGGAACGGTGAGGCGCCCGCAGGCACCTCACCGCCGCGCAGCCCGCCATGCAGGCGGGATGCAGGCATTACTTGAACTCGCTGCCCCAATAGGCTTGGATCTGCTTCACCAGCTCCGGCGGCAGCGGCACGTAATGCAGCTCGCTGGCCTGGGCCTGGCCGTTTTCCAATGCCCACTTGAAGAAGTCCAGTGTCGCCTTGCTGCGCTCGGCATCCTTGGCCTGCTTGTGCATCAGCATGAAGTTGGTGGCGGTGATCGGCCAGGCCTTCTCGCCCGGCGCATTGGTGATCACCAGGTTGAAGTCCTTGGCATTGGCCCAGTCGGCGCTGGCGGCAGCGGCGGCAAAGCTGTCTGCATTCGGCTCGACCCACTGGCCGGCGGCATTCTGCAGCGAGGTGTACGGCATCTTGTTCTGCAGCGCATAGGCCAGCTCGACGTAGCCGATCGACCCCTTGATCTGCTGCACGTACGAGGCCACGCCTTCGTTACCCTTGCCGCCGACGCCACCGGGCCACTGCACGGAGGTGCCTTCGCCGACCTTGCTCTTCCACTCCGGGCTGACCTTGGACAGGTAGTTGGAGAAGTTGAAGGTGGTACCCGACCCATCGGAGCGGTGCACCAGATTGATCTTGGTCGCCGGCAGGGTCACGCCGGGATTGGCCGCGACAATCGCCGCGTCGTTCCACATGCTGACCTTGCCCAGGAAGATATCGCCCAGCAGCGCGCCGGTCAGGCGCAGCTTGCCCGGGGCGATGCCTTCCAGATTGACCACCGGCACCACGCCGCCGATGGCGGACGGGAACTGGCCCAGGCCGGCCTGTTGCAGCTCGGCGCTATCGAGCGGCTTGTCGGTCGAGCCGAAATCCACCGTGCCGGCCTTGATCTGCGCAATGCCGCCGCCGGAACCGATCGACTGGTAGTTGACCTTGTTGCCGGTGGCGGCGTTGTAGTCGGCCGACCACTTGGACACCAGCGGATAGATGAAGGACGCACCGGCACCGGAGATTTCCGCAACCTTGCTGTCGCTTGCGGTGGCGCCTGCGCTGGGAGCGCCCTTGGCGGCATCGCCGGACTGCGCGTCCTTGCCGGGCGAACACGCAGCCAGGGCAAGGGCGATGGTGAGGGACAGGGCGGTCAGACTGGCCGACTGCAATTTCATGGAAGCTCCGAGGCTGGATTGGCCGGGTGTCCGGCAGACCACGCTATGAAATGATGTTTTTGTTACACGCTCATGACAGCGCCTTCGGGAGAGGCATCACAAAAAAAGACGCGGACCGCGGAGGGCATCGCACCCCCCGGGATCCGCGTCCCGGTCCCGACGCCGGGGAGAGAGACGGCGTCGTTCCTGTTCTGTCGAGAGTGACCAGTCAACGTGACATGCAGGTGTCAGGCAGGCCCGGCCAGTGCGCGCCAAGCCCGTGCTCGCGCGTCACCGCTGTCGTCAACGGCAGTTGCGCACACCTGACGATGCGCGCAACTGCGTCGATGCAGGCGTTTAGCGCGGCAGGTTCTTGGCCCAATACGCTTCGATCTGCGTCACCAGGCTTTCCGGCAGCGGCACATAGTCCAGCTGCTTGGCCTGGGCATCGCCCTTGCTGTAGACCCAACGGAAGAACTCCAGCGTGTTCTTGAGGCCAGCGGCGTTCTTGGGCTTCTTCTGCACCAGGATGAAGTTGGTGGCAGTGATCGGCCAGGCGTTGTCGCCTGCGGCATTGGTCATCACCAGGTAGAAGTCCTTGCTATTGCCCCAGTCGGCGCTGTTGGCCGCGGCGGCAAAGGTTTCATCGGACGGCTGCACGAACTTGCCGGCAGCGTTCTTCATCGCGGTGTAGGACATCTTGTTCTGCAGCGCATACGACAGCTCGACATAGCCGATGCCGCCCTTGATCTGCTTCACATAGGCAGCCACGCCTTCGTTGCCCTTGCCGCCGATGCCGCTCGGCCACTGCACGGCGGTGCCTTCGCCCACCTTGCTCTTCCAGTCCGGATTGACCTTGGACAGGTAGTTGGTGAAGTTGAAGCTGGTGCCCGAGCCATCGGAGCGATGCACTACGGTGATCTTGCCTTCGGGGAGCTTCACGCCCGGGTTGAGCGCGGCAATGGCCGGATCGTTCCAGGTGCTGATCTTGCCCAGGAAGATGTCGCCCAGGGTCTTGCCGTCGAGCTTAAGCGCGCCCGGTGCGATACCGGCCACGTTGACCACCGGCACCACGCCGCCGATCACCGACGGAAACTGGGCCAGACCGGCAGCGGCCAGTTCTTCCGGCTTCAGCGGGGCGTCGGAGGAACCGAAGTCCACACTGGCCGCCTTGATCTGGGCAATGCCGCCGCCCGAGCCGATCGATTGATAGTTGACCTGCTTCTTGGTGGCGGCGTTGTAATCGGCCGACCATTTGGACATCACCGGGTAGATAAAGGACGCACCGGCGCCGGTGACATCGGCAGCCTGGGCGCACAGTGCCAGCGAGGCGGCGAGCACGCCGACGGCCAGACGGGTCTTGAAGGAGTGGGTCACGGAACAGCTCCAGAGAGGGTAGGGATCACGACGTCCCGCAGTCGCGCCATTGCAGGGCAGCGGCATGACCGTGAGGTGTCGAAGAGATGACAGAAAGAAGATGGCGTTATCCAACGCACGCCGGGGAATGCCGGGTCACGCTGAGGTGCACTTGGCCACCGCATCCGCTCAAGCGCGTGCACGGTGGCCAACGGTGCGGACACTTACCAATAGAACTGCGCGCGTGCTTCGATGATCGATGGGTTGTCGTCGACCAGACCACGCGTGGCGCTGCTGTAACGGGTGCTTTCCACCTTCGCGTAGTCGAGTGCGAACTTGAAGTTGGAGCGCCAGTACCAGTTGGCACCGATGGTCCACACGTTCATTTTGCCGCCCAGCACGCCGTCCACGAATGGAGTGTTGCCGTTGGCGATCAGGTGGCCATCGTTGAGGTCCAGCGTGTCGTAGCGCGCGGCCAGCTGCCACAGGCCCGATGCCGGTTCGTTCGGCAGCGGGGTGGTCGGCACGCCGGCCTTGTAGCCCCAGGTTTCGCCAGTGATGTTCCACACGCCGCTGACGTACCAACCGTCGCTCTTGTAATCCTGCGCGTTGTTGCCGATGCGCTTGGCGGTCTCCTGGAAATATTCGCTCTGCAGCTTGAACGGCCCGGTGACCCACATCGCTTCGGCACCGGCCACGCCCACGCGATCCACATTGGTGATGGCGCCGCTGTCGATCAGACGGATGGTGGTGAGGTCGGCGTCCGGACGTGCGCGCAGACGCAGGGTGTCGTCGTCGGTGTCGTAACCCAGGTAGCTCAGGCCGAAATGCAGCACGTTGCCGCTTTCGTTGATCGGCGCCCAGGTGCCACGCGCGCCATAGCCGCTGCCATGGGCCTGGTTGCGGGTCAGTTCGCGGCCGAATGCGCTGGCAGTCACGCTCCAGTTGTTGTCACCCATGCCGTACGCCACGCCCAGCCGGCGCGAGATGCCGTAGGTATTGGTCACCGACGCCTTGGACACGAAGTCGTTGTTCTTGGTGCTGGACAGTTCTTCCAGGCTGTTGGGCTGCTTGAACTGACCGATCTGCAGGTAGTTATTGGCGTTGCCGCCAAACTTGTACTTGACGTTGTTGTCCAGAAAACGCCCGGTGCTGCGGATGGTGGTACCGCGGATGGTCACTTCCTTCAGCACGCTCGGGTCGTAGCCGGCCACCCATTCGATGTTGCCCGGGCCCTTGCCCTTGAGCACCAATTCGGCGCGACGGATGCTGAATTCGGAATTGTCGCCATTGGCACCGATCGGACCATTGAGGTCCTGCACATCGTTGTGGAACCAGTTGCCGTCGGCTTGGACCAGGCCTTCCAGCGAGACTTCGGAACCGCCGATCACATCGATGGCGATTTCGGCATGCGCGGCCGGTGCGGAAAGTGCCAGGAGTAGTGCTGCGCCAAGCAGGGTGGGAGCGAGTTTCATAGATGCCTTGCGACCTGAGAAAGTGGGCGCAGGCTATGGCGTGAAAGTTGCGTTAATGTGACAAAAACACTGAAACGTAATAAATGATTTTTGCCAATAAAGACAAGGATTTACGATGGTTTGTACTGTGTCATCGTGTGTCAAAAATCTGAACGTGCTGGCCATGTGACAGTGCACTGCATCACGCTGGGCCGGCGGCACTAGAGGCTGTCTGATCAGGCGACCTGAACCGGAACCCTTACCAACTGAACATATATGTCAGGTTGTGCAACGCACCACTTGCGCAGGCAGGTTCTAAATTGTTAGTTTCGAGGCCATGTTTCCTCGATTCCTCCAACTGCTGTTGGTCTGCCTGCTCGCGCTCACCGCGTGGTCGGCAGCCAATGCACACACGCGCATCTACGATGCGTTGGTGGGCGACGGCGTTGCGGTGATGGTGGAAGCTGGCGAAGAACGCGATGCAGCAGAAGATCCGCAGGACGATGGCGATACACAAAGCCAAGTCGACACACAGCCTGCAGACGATATCCCCTTGCTCTCCCAAGCTTGGCCGATGCTGGCGCGGTATTCCCCTTCTTGGCACGCGCATCATGCGCCGGCAAATCAAAAACGCGACCTGATCCCGCAACTGCGTCCTCCAAACGCGCTGCTTGGCTGATCCCCGCTGTCGCTGTACCCGGTGCACTGCGCGCCGGATTTCTTATTGATTTGTTTGTCTTTGCAATTCGCGGTTTGCGCCGCGGACGGCTATTCGTTGCCTAGAGGAATCTCCCATGGAAAGTTTGCTAGAAGGTTTTCGTCATTTCCGTAAAGAAGTGTATCCGCGCCAGAGTGCGCGCTTTCAGGAACTGGCCGGCGGCCAAAGCCCGCATACGCTGTTCATCACTTGCGCCGACTCGCGCGTTATGCCGGAGCTGATCTTCTCCGCGCAGCCCGGTGAATTGTTCGTCTATCGCAACATCGGCAACGTGGTGCCGCCTTACTCCCAGCACGTCAGCGGCGTGGTTGCGGCGATCGAGTACGCCATCGCCGTTCTGGGCGTGCGTCACATCGTGATCTGCGGTCATACCGACTGCGGCGCGATGAAGGCAGTGCTCAAGCCGGAATCGCTGGAAGATGTTCCGTCCGTGGCGGCGTGGCTCAAGCACACCGATGCGGCACGTCACGTCACCGCGCATCACGGCCACGATCCGCATAGCCAGGACGCGTTGACCTGCATGACCGAAGAGAACGTGGTCTCGCAGCTCGATCACCTGCGCACGCAGCCGGTGGTTGCAGCCCGTCTGGCGGCTGGCACCTTGCGGATCCATGGCTGGATCTACGATATCGCCCACGGGGAGATCCGCGCCTTCGATGCCGAGAAGGGCGGCTTCCGCCCGTTGCTGGCCGAAAGCACTCCAGAAGCCACTCCGCGTCCGCGACTGCAGCAAGTCGTCCGCGCTGAACTCGTCTGACGGAGTCGATCATGAACACATCAGGTATCGGCGGATATTTCCGTCAGGGACTGTTCGGGCGTGATTTGTTGTCGTCTGTCGTGGTCTTTCTTGTTGCGCTGCCGTTGTGCATGGGTATTGCGATCGCGTCCGGAATGCCTCCGGCCACAGGTCTGATCACCGGCATCATCGGCGGGCTGGTCGTTGGCTTTCTGGCAGGCTCTCCTTTGCAGGTGAGCGGTCCGGCCGCCGGCCTGGCTGTGTTGGTGTTCGAACTGGTGCGTGAGCACGGCGTTGCCGCGCTTGGTCCGGTGATTCTGGTGGCTGGTGCGATTCAGCTGGTTGCCGGTCTGTGCCGCGCGGGTGTGTGGTTCCGCATGACATCGCCGGCCGTGGTGGCCGGCATGTTGTCGGGCATCGGCATCTTGATCGTGGCATCGCAGGCGCATGTGCTGATGGATGCCGCGCCCAAGGCGCGTGGTCTGGAAAACTTCGCTGCATTGCCTGCCGTGTTGTGGCAGGCGATCAGCGCAGGCACCGGCCGCACCGCATTGCTCGTGGGTCTGGCGACGATCGGCATCATCCTGGCCTGGGACAAGCTGCGTCCGACGCGTCTGCGCTTCCTGCCGGGTGCGTTGATCGCGGTGGTCGCGGTGACCGCGACGGCGCAGCTGCAGGGGCTGGACGTCAATCGTGTCGACGTTCCGACCAACCTGTTCTCGGCGATCACCATCCCCAGCTTCTCCGACATCTTTGGCGTGTTCAACCACACCTTGCTGGTATCGGCGGTGACCTTTGCCTTTATCGCCAGCGCCGAAACGTTGCTGTCGGCGGCGGCGGTAGATCGCATGCACCAAGGCGCACGGACGCAGTACGACCGTGAGCTGGCGGCGCAGGGCGTTGGCAATATGCTGTGCGGCTTCCTGGGCGCATTGCCGATGACTGGCGTGATCGTGCGTAGTGCGGCCAATGTCCAGGCCGGTGCAGCCACGCGGACCTCGACCATCCTGCATGGCGGTTGGTTGCTGGTCTTCGCAATGCTGCTGCCGTGGTTGTTGCGGATGACGCCGGTGGCATGTCTGGCCGGCATCCTGGTCTATACGGGCGTGAAGATGATCAAGATCGGGCAGGTGAAGGAGTTGGCGACCTACGGTCGTGGAACTGCGGCCATCTACCTGGCGACCACCTTCGCGATCGTGGCGACCGACCTGCTGACCGGCGTGTTGATCGGCTTTGGTCTGTCGCTGTTCCGTCTGGCCCTGCATTCGTCGCGTCTGAAGGTCGAGGTGCGCGAGCACGCCGACAAGAAGGACGAAATGCATCTGACCCTGCAGGGGTCGGCAACGTTCCTGAAAGTGCCGGCAATGGCGCGGACGCTGGAAAGCGTGCCGCCGAACACCGCGCTGCATCTGGACGTGGCCAAGCTGCATCACGTCGACCATGCCTGCATCGAGTTGCTGCGTGATTGGAGCCGGAATGCGGCTTCGCGCGGATGCGAGCTGGTAGTGGATTGGAAGGAGCTGGACCGCCGCGTCGAAGGTCAGCCGACCGTGGAAAGAACGTTGGTGGGCGAACCGCGCAAAGCGGCATAAGTCAGTGACAAACGCCCGGCGTTCGCGCCGGGTGACATCTGTCGTGACCGGATGATGCATGGCGCCGAAAGACGCATCATCCAGTCGCGATTTTTTTTGCGCCGGGATTGGGATTGGGGATGCGTGACCGCTTGTGTGTGGGCTGATGACACGAGGCGCCTAACGCCAACCTACTGATGGCGGCCATCTCTCAACCAGCGGTGCGATTGCCGGCAACGCGATTGCGTTGAGCAGCGGTGGCGGCATGCAGCTGGCCCGGTCCGGGTCTGATGGCTAGTGCGTGTCAGCCATATCGCCTTGGAGAGGCTCACAAAACGCAGCGAGCAGTCGTCAGGTAGGTGTGGACGGCACGCTTAGAACCGGCGTGTATGCGTGGTCCATGCCGCACCGAGCAGCGGCCGCGCCCGCCGGGCGGTGAGCGCAGTTGTTTCTTTAGCTTCCGCTAGGCCCGGTCAACGCTTCGGCGCTGCCGGCCGTTCGGCTGCCGCCGGGGTCTTGTCGCGGTAGCGGCACAGGTCATGAATCACGCAGCCCGGGCAATCGGGTTTGCGGGCCTTGCAGACGTAGCGCCCGTGCAGGATCAGCCAGTGGTGTGCGTCGTGCAGGAATTCTGCAGGGATGACCTTGACCAGTTTGTCTTCGACCGCGCGCACGTCCTTGCCCGGTGCAAGGCCGGTGCGGTTGGAGACGCGAAAGATATGCGTGTCCACGGCCATCGTCGGTTCGCCGAATGCGGTGTTGAGCACCACGTTGGCGGTCTTGCGGCCGACGCCGGGTAAGGCTTCCAGTGCTGCACGATCGTGCGGCACCTCGCCGCCGTATTGCTCGAGCAGAATGCGGCAGGTGGCGATGACGTTCTTGGCCTTGGCGTTGAACAGGCCGATGGTGGCGATGTAGCGCTTCAGTCCTTCTTCGCCAAGATCGAGAATGTCGCGCGGGGTATTGGCGACCGGATACAACTTACGGGTGGCCTTGTTGACGCCGACATCGGTGGCCTGCGCGGACAGCAACACTGCGATCAACAGCTCGAATGGCGTGGTGTATTCCAGCTCGGTGGTCGGGTGTGGATTGAGTTCGCGCAGACGCTCGAACATTTCCTGTATTTCAGGCTTGCGCATGCCGCTGCTGCGGCGCGCTGGCGGTGCAGGGCGTGCAGCGTTCAAGACGGCGTTCCTCCCGCTGCCTTGGCTTTGGCACGCGCCAGGATCGCCGCGGCCAACGGCGGCAACGCGGCCGCTGCCGGCTGGCTGGGTGCTGGTGCGGGCGTGCGCCGCGCGTCGCGTTCGGCGGCGCGGCGTTGCAGCCGAGCGGCACGTGCGCGATAGCGTTCGCGCGCGACCCAGGCAGCGCGCAGGCGCTGTTGTGCGGCGAGCAGGGCCGCCACGACCGGTGCATCCGCTGCATCGAGGTGCGGGTCGGGCTGGTAGTCCATCAGGCCAAGTTGCAGTGCACGATCGAGATCGTCCGCTTGCACGCAGTCGAACAAGCGCATGGCCAGTGCGCGCGGTGCCGGTAGGGTGGCGTGCGGCATCACGGTGCTCAGCGGTTGTGGAACTGTGCGGGGCGCTTGTCGAGGAACGCGCGGGTGCCTTCGCGCATGTCCTCGCTGGCGAACAGCAGCGCAAATTGTGCGGTTTCCAGCTGCAGGCCTTCTTCGATGCCGCATTCGCCGCCGAACACGACCGCATCCAGAATGCCGCGCAATGCCAGCGGCGCGGCGCTCGCCAGGCGTTGGGCCAGGGTCTGGGTTTCTTCCTGCAAGGCGTCGGGCTCGACCACGCGATTGACCAAGCCCAGTTGCAGTGCGCGCGCTGCATCGATCGGCATGCCGAGCAGGCACAGTTCCAGTGCTGCGGCACGGCCGGTCAGGCGCAACAAGCGCTGGGTGCCACCGAAGCCGGGAATCAGGCCGAGATTGATTTCTGGCTGCCCCAGCCGTGCGGTGGATGCGGCGATGCGCAGATGGCAGGCCATTGCCAGCTCCAGCCCGCCGCCGAGCGCAAATCCGTTGATCATGCCGATCACCGGCTTGGGCATGCGTTCGATCCGGCGCATCAAGTGCTGCCCGACCAGCGAAAATTCCCGGCCGTCCATCGCCGACAACGCGCTCATTTCGGCGATGTCCGCGCCGGCCACGAAGGATTTGGGCCCGGCGCCAGTGAGGACCACCACGCGCACGTCGTCGGCGCTTGCCGCGTCCACGAACGCCTGGTCCAGCGCCAGCATGGTGTCGCGGTTCAATGCGTTCAGTTTGTCCGGCCGATTGACCGTAATGGTCCGGACACTGGCGTGATCGGCGATCAGAATGACGTCATTGGACATGGCAAACCCTTGCGAACGTAAAAAAATAGTAAATACGGAACTTCCGAAAGCCTTGCTGGTCATAGCTTTCGTGATAAGTAGCGGTTCGGTATCGCGGCCGCTATCCTAGCGCGTCATCTCAGGCGGCAGACCCGTCCTGTGCCACCACCCTGGAGAATTGTTTGATGAAGTTGCGTTCTATCGCGGTCGCTGTGGCGGCCCTGGCCCTGACGGGCAATGCACTGGCCCAGGACACGACGTCCGAAAAGGGCAAGTTGAGCTATTACTTCGGTTACGACTACGGCAATAACCTTGCCGAACTCACCGGTCGCGGCGAGCAGCTCGACATCAACGCGGTGGTAAAGGGTCTGCAGGACGCCTATGCCAAGAAGCAGCCGGCGATCACCGCCGACCAGCTGAAGCCGGCGGTCGAAGCGTTCCAGAAGCGTGAGCAGGGCCGTGCCCAGCAGGCCAAGGCCGAGTACGACAAGGCCGCTGCTGCCAACAAGACCAAAAGCGAAGCGTTCCTGGCCAAGAACAAGGGCACCGCTGGCGTGCAGACGCTGCCAAGCGGCGTGCAGTACCGCGTGATCGAAGCGGGCAAGGGCGCCAAGCCGACCCAGGCCAGCACCGTGCAGCTGGAAGTGGCCGGTCCGTTCCCCTTCGGCGACCGTGAGAAGGCGCGTCCGGCGCAGCAGATCCCGGCCATCAAGGTCAGCGAAGTCGAAATGAAGGCCATGCGCGAGACCCTGCTGCAGATGCCGGCCGGCTCCAAGTGGGAAGTGACGTTGCCGTCGGATCAGGCCTACGGCGCCGACCCGCGTACGCCGTTCCCGCCGAACGTGGCCGTGCAGTTCGAGATCAAGCTGGTCAGCGTCAAGTAATAGCTTGTGCTGTTGCACTGACAACGCCGGCCACCAGGCCGGCGTTGTCGTTTTGGCGTCCCAACCTTGCTGAAGAGAGCGATGAAACACCCACGCCGCGGCTGCGGAAACGCGCGATGAGCGACACCGATTCCAATCGCGGGGATCTGCCCAGCCCGTGTATCGGTGTATGTTCGTTGGACGCGCAGTCGCACTGTGTCGGCTGCCTGCGCAGCCTGGATGAAATTGCACGGTGGATGAGCATGAGTGACGCCGAACGCCAGGAGTTGTTGCACACCGTGTTGCCTGCACGTGGGCTCATGGCGGCGCTGCCCGAGTACGCGCAGTTGCGCCGGGCGCTGTATTCGCTGGACACCGCACCCGACGGGCCGGGCTGGAACCATGCCGAACTGATCGATCTGAGCGAGGGCGGTGCGTCCGCCGAAGCGGCGGTGCTATGCGGCCTGGTGCCGCGCGAGCAGGGCACCATGGTGCTGCTGACCCGGCGCACCGACAGCCTGCGCCACCATGCCGGGCAGGTCAGTTTCCCGGGCGGGCGGATGGAACCTGCCGATGCTGATGCGGCAGCGGCGGCCTTGCGCGAGAGCTGCGAGGAGATCGCGCTGGGTGCGCAGCAGGTGCATGCGTTGGGGTATCTGGATCCGTTTTTGACCGTGAGCGGGTTTCGGGTCACGCCGGTGGTGGCGGTGATCGACCCCGCGTTCGTGGCGGTGCCGCAGCCGGAAGAGGTGGCCGAGGTCTTCGAAGTGCCGCTGGCCTATCTGATGGACCCGGACAATCTGCGCAGCGTGGAGCTGGAATTTCGCGGCCGCCAGCGGCGCGTGCTCGAATACGATTGGCCAGGGCAGCGCATCTGGGGCGCCACTGCGGCCATTCTCCTCAATCTTCGTCGTCGCCTGGAGCAGGTTGCATGAGTGCCGATCCGAACTGGACCACGCTGGTCGATAGCGCCACCTTGGCGGCGGCATTGCCGCACCCACAGCTGCGGCTATTGGATGCGCGTGCCACGCCACCAACCGCACCTGATCCGCAGGCGGCACGCAAGGCATACGCGCAGGGACATCTGCCCGGCGCGCATTACGTCGATCTCGATCGTGACCTGGCCGACCTGTCGCGTGCCGATCAAGGGCGGCATCCGTTGCCGCAGAGCGCCGACTTTGCCAGGCGCCTGGGCGCGTGGGGCATCGATCCGCACAGCCAGGTGGTGGTCTACGACGCGGGCGATGGCAGCATGGCCGCCGCACGCGCGTGGTGGATGCTGCGGTTGATGGGGCATCGCCGCGTGGCGGTGCTGGATGGCGGGCTGGCCGCGTGGCGCGGTGCCGGCTTGGCCGAGACCACCGAGCTGCCGGCAGTGCGAGATGGCGCCGCGTATCCCGGCAGTTTCGACACCGATGCCGTGGTGGACGCCGAACAGATCCTGACGCGGCTGGAGCAGGCCCCGGGTTGGCTGCTGGATGCGCGCGCCGGCGAGCGGTTTCGCGGTGAGGTGGAGCCGATCGATCCGATCGCCGGGCATGTGCCGGGTGCGGTGAGTCGTCCGCTGGGTCTGAGCCTCCGCGATGGCCGCTTCAAGCCGGCCGATGAATTGCGTTCCGAGCTATCTGCAGTGCTGGGCACGTATCGGCCCGAGCAGGCCGTGGTGATGTGCGGATCGGGCGTGACCGCCTGCCATCTGCTGTTGGCGCTGGAAGTGGCCGGTCTGTCCGGCGCGCGCGTCTATGCTGGTTCCTGGAGCGGCTGGTTGCAGGATCCGTCGCGTCCGGTCGCGACTGCTGCCTGATGCATGCACAATAGCCGCAGGAAGGGTGGTCTGTGGGGACGCAGGCTCACTGCGCGGAGCGCAGTTTCTTGCAGTGGTGGGTGGATGCATGCGGTTGCAGTTGCGGGTGGGCGCCTTGTGCGTCGCGGTGATGGCGATGGTTGCGTGTTCGGCTGAGTCTGGCGGTGCCGGCGCTGTGCGCGCGGCCAATCGTTCGAATGCCAATGAGCAGCAGGTGTATCAGGTCGCGCTGGAACGTGTTCGCGCGCAACGGCTGGCACACGTGCGCGCGCCCGATGGCTGGTTGAGCTATACCGCCTCCGGTCGCGTGCGTCCAGGTCGGTATCAGGTCGGCAGCGATCCGCACAGCGATGTCGTGTTGCCTGCCGGCCCTGCACAGCTGGGCCAGCTCAGCCTGGATGCCGAGGGCCACGTGCGCTTCAAGGCGGCTGCCGGTGCGGCGGTGAGCTTGAACGGACAGGCTGTCGATGACGTCAGCCTGGAGCCGGAGCGGGCTGAGCGGCGTGGCGACCGGCTCGATGTGGACAACCGGCAGTTCTATCTGGTGCAGACCGGCACGTTGTTTGGCTGGCGTTTTCGCGACCCGGCAGCGCCGGCGTTGACCGCATTTCAGGGCTTTGAGTATTTCCCGATCGACCCGCAATGGCGGGTCGATGCACGCTGGCAGCCGTATGCCGTACCGCGGACGGTGACCTTGCTGACCTCGATCGGCACGCCATTGACGGCGGAGGTTCCGGGTGAGGCGGTGTTTACCCGCGATGGTCGGGAATACCATCTGCAGCCGCTCGCGCAGGACGATGGCAGCGGTCTGTTTTTTCTGTTCACCGATCGCACCAGTGGCAAGGAAAGCTATGGCGGCGCGCGCTATCTGTTCACCGCGATGCCGCGCGATGGCCGTGTGCTGCTCGATTTCAATCTCGCCGAAAATCCGCCCTGCGCGTTCACCCCGCATGTGGTCTGTCCGATCGCTCCGCCGGAAAACCGGCTGGCGGTGGCGGTGAATGCGGGCGAAAAAACCTATCGCGCCGTGGATCCTTGATCGCGCGGGTTCTGCGTGCGTTGCCTGCGCGTGCCCGGTGCGCTCAACGCAATGCGTGCGCCCAGCCGACCGCCGCTTCGATACGGGGCCATGGAAACAGCGGGCCGGGATCGAGCTTGCGCTGGATCTTGCGTGCCGGATCGTCGCTGGCCGCTTCCTGGGTGGTGTCCAGTTCCTGATGACCGGCGATGCGGCGCACCGATGGCAGCTGCTGCTGCAGCCATTGCAGCAAGGTGATTAGCGTGGCGATCTGCACGTCCGGATACGCTTCGCGCATCGCTTGATGGCGCGAGTCGAGCCAGTGCGGATAGCGGCCGCTGTTGACCAGCTCGATGCCCAAGGTATGCGGATTGTGGCCGCGCACGTGATGCGCGACGCGGTCCAGCGCCACGTACTGCTGGATGCTGCCGTTGCGATCGATGTAGTAATGCCCGCTGTTGCCGGTGCCGCTGTCGTAGAGCACGCGCTCGCCGTAGTCGCGCGCCATGGCCATGTCGGGCAATTCGGTGCAGTGAATGACCACCATGTCGATGTGCTCGAGCCGGCGGCGTGCCAGTCGCGATTCGTAAGACAACGGCGCGTAGGTGATCGGTGGCGACGGCAGGACGGCATCGGACATGAAGCGAATGCTAGCATTCGCCGATGGCTTTGAATCCCGACAGCCCTTTGGGCAAATTGATGGCGACGCTGCCGCAGACCGGTCAGGTGACCTGGATCGGCGTGCGTCCGGCGCGTGATGTGGAGATGCTGGAGGTGGACGCCGCGCAGGCCACCACCGGCATCGGGCTGGTGGGCGATCGCTACAAGGGCGGCAGCGGCAAGCGTGGGATCACCTTGATCCAGGCCGAGCATCTGCCGGTGATCGCGGCGCTGGCAGGGCATGCGACGATCGCGCCGGCCACGCTGCGCCGCAATCTGGTGATCGCCGGCATTCCGCTGATCGCGTTGAAAGGGCGGCGCTTCCGCATTGGCGATGTCGAGCTGGAAGGCACCGACCCGTGCGACCCATGCTCGCGCATGGAAGACGCGCTGGGCGCGGGCGGCTACAACGCGATGCGTGGACACGGTGGGCTGTGCGCGCGCGTGCTGCGGGGCGGCGTGCTGCGTATTGGCGATACGGTACAGGCGCTATGAGCCGCGGCCATTGCATTCTGGCGCATGGGTTCGAAAGCGGCCCTGCGGCACGCAAGGTCAGCGCCTTGGCCGAGGTTGCCGACCGCCTGGGGTGGACCCATGAACGCCCGGATTTCACCGATCTTGATGCGCAGCGCGATGTCAGCCCGCTCGGTGACGTGCGCGGACGCCTGCAGCGATTGCTGCAGATCGCACGCGACGCCGCAGGCAAGGGGCCGCTAGTGCTGGTGGGTTCCAGTCTGGGCGCCTATATCGCGGCGCAAGTGTCGCTGCAGGTGCCGACGCGCGGGCTGTTTTTGATGGTGCCGCCAACCACGATGGGCCCGCTGCCGGCGCTGGATGCTGCGCCGGTGCCGATCTCGGTGGTGCATGCCTGGCGCGATGCGCTGATTCCCGCCGCAGACGTGATCGCCTGGGCGCAGGCGCGTCGGGCGCGGCTGTTGCTGGTCGACGATGAGCACGATCTCGCCGCGCATGTGGACACGGCAGCGAACGCGTTCGCCGAACTGTTGCAGCGCCTGTGATGCACGAGGCTGACGACATGTCGCCCACACCGGCCGAGCCGGCGATGGCGGTGCTGATTCGCGAGGCCAGCGATGGTGACGCCGCCGCCATCGAGATATTGACCATGGTGGCGTTCATGCGCGCCGAGCACAGCCGCCATGACGAACAGCATGTGATCGCCGCGCTGCGTCATGACGATGCGCTGGCACTGTCATTGGTCGCCGACCACGACGGGTATGTGGTCGGCCATCTGGCAGTGTCGCCGGTGAGCTTGTCCGACGGGTCGTCGGGCTGGTTTGCGCTGGGGCCGTTGGCGGTGGGCCCGGGCCACCAACGCCAGGGCCTGGGCAGTCGTCTGGTGCACGCAGCCCTGGCGACCTTGCGCGAACGCGGCGCGGCGGGATGCGTTGCCTTTGGTGAACCCGGTTTTTTCCGGCGGTTTGGGTTCGCCGTCGAGTCGGGGCTGAGCGTGCCCGATGCACCCGTATCGGAATTGCAGGCGCTGGCGTTCGGCGACCGGCTGTTGCCACTGGCCGATGTGGCCTATCACCCGGCATTCGGTCTGGGCTGAGTCGCGCGCAGCGCTGCACATGCGTGAACGGATGCAGTCGTGATCCTGCGCACAGGTGACGCCCGTTCGTTCACCGGCACCCTGCATCGCGCTTTCGGCCGCAGCGCATTGCCGCGTTCGTCACCATGGTCGGCAACAGCGATTGACGCTTGCCGAGGTGAAAAAAGATGCAATGTGACGTGCGACCGATGCCGCCCAGTGAACCGCGTGCCGGCCTGATTTCGCATGCGGGCGATACCTTGCAGGATGATGCGACCTTGCTTGCATCGATCCGGTCGCGACTGCGGCAGGACGCCAGCCGTTCTGCTGCCGAAGTGGAGCGTTTGCTGCAACTGGTCGATGCGCTGTGGGCAATGGAGTTGGGGCGGTTCCTGCTGCGCAATCGTGGGCTCAATGCGGAGTGGACGCATCGGTTGGTCACCTATGAGGCGGGAACGCTGCCGCAAAGCACTACGCCGGCACTGGAGTACGAAATTTTCGAGAAGACGCCGGCCGTGCTCGCAACCCGCGAGCGGTTCGGCATCTTCCGTGCGCAATTGCAGGCCTTGTTGCGGCCCGGCATGACGATCGCGTCGGTGCCGTGCGGATGGATGGGCGATGTGTTGAGCCTGGATTACCGGCAGTGCCCGGATGTGCGCTTGATCGGGATCGATCTGGACCCGCAAGCGCTGGACGGTGCGCTGCAGCTGGCACGTCGCTACGGGCTGGAGCAGCAGCTGTCGCTGCGGCTGGAAGATGCCTGGGCGCAGGGCGATGCAGACAGTGCGGACGTGGTGACCAGCAACGGCCTCAATCTCTACGAGCCGGACGATGCGCGGGTGGTCGCGCTCTATCGCGCGTTCTTCCACAGGCTGCGGCCGGGCGGCACGCTGGTGGCAAGTTTCCTGACGCCACCGCCCAGCCTGTGCGCGGAATCCACGTGGAAACTGGCCCTGATCGACCAGGCATCGCTGGTGCTGCAGAGCCAGGTCTTCATCGATATCGTCCAGGCGCGCTGGGCATCGTTCCGCACCCATGCGCAAACGCGCGCACAGCTGGAGAGTGCCGGCTTTGCAAGCGTGCGTTTCATCGACGATCGCGCCAGCATCTTTCCCACTGTGATCGCGCAAAAGCCGATGCATGCCTGAGGGTAGCGACGACGCAGCGACTCTCTCGCGGCATGGAGTGTCGGTGCGTGCCGGCGAGTGTCCGCTGCGTTGGCGCGCGATTGCGGATACCGATAACGCCAGGCGCGCGCGTCGGCGAAGAGCAGCTAACAAAACGACTGCACTCACCGCCAGGCGGACACGGCCGGTGCTCGGTGCGGCATGTGCCACGCGTGCACTGCGGTTCTGAGCGCGCGGTCCGTATCCACCTGACGACTGCACGCTATGTCTTGTTAGCCGCTCCAAGGGGCAGGGCGGGCTAAAAGCGTGCAGGCGTGCGTTTTCCTGCGGATATCTCGCAGTCGTTGAGCGGATTGTTCGGCGCAGTGATGTTCAGGGGTTTCGGTGCAGCCGCAGACCGGCCTACACTTGTGCTGCACCCACTGTTCGAGGATTGGTCCAATGCGCCATTGATGCCGCCGTCGTGATGACGGCCATACCCGTTGCCGTTCCGTCTGGAACGCGACGTGTCCTGGCATGCAATGGAGGTACTGATGACCTGTCCGTCGTTGACGCTGGAAAGCGTCGCGTTCGTGCTGCCCGATGGCAGCACGCTGTTTTCCGATCTCACCCTGCACATCGATCAGCGCCGCACCGGCCTGGTCGGTCGTAATGGGGTGGGCAAGAGTGTGCTCGGCCGTCTGCTGGCCGGGCAGCTGGCACCCAGCAGCGGCCGCTGCGTACGCCATGGCAGCGTGCATTACCTGCCGCAGCGCGTGAGCGCGATGGCGGGGCAGCGCATCGCCGATCTGGCAGGTGTGGCGCCGTTGCTGGACGCGCTGGACCGGATCGCCGCCGGGAGCGTGGCGCCCGCCGATTTCGAGCGGGTGGGCGAGCGCTGGAATGCCCACGCCGAGTTCGCCGCAGCGCTCGAGCAGCAAGGGCTGGGTGGCCGCGATCCACAGGCCCCCGCCGCGCATCTGAGTGGCGGCGAAGCCATGCGGGTGGCGCTCGCCGGCGCCTGGCTGACGCAACCGGACCTGCTGATCCTGGATGAGCCCAGCAACCATCTGGACGGCCCGCAGCGACAGCGGCTGCTGGCGCAGTTGCAGGCTTGGAAGGGTGGGTTGCTGATCATCAGCCATGACCGGCTGCTGCTGGATGGCATGCAGCGCATCCTGGCGCTGTCCGCGCACGGGGTGCGCAGTTATGGCGGCAACTACACCCACTACGCGCAGCAGCACGCACGCGAGCAGCAGGCGGCCGGCGAGCTGCTTGCGCAGCGCAAACAGGCACGTGCGCACGGCGAACAGGCATTGCGCGAGCAGCACATGCGCCAGCAGCAACGCCAGGCGCGTGGCGCGCGCGCGGCGGCGCAGGCCAATCAGGCGCCGATCCTGCTCGGGGGCCAGCGGCAGCGCAGCGAGGTCAGCGCCGGACGGCTGCAGCAGCACCGTCAGGCCGAACAAACGCGCTTGTCGGAGGCGGTGACGCAGGCCGCAGCCCAGGTGGAGGTCCCACTGGCCATTGCGTTGCTGGCACCAGCGACGGCGGCAGGCGCGTCGCAACGCCTGGCGACCCTGCAGCAGGTGGAGCTGGCGGATGGGCGGCTGGGTGGGCGACGCGTAGATCTGCTGCTGCACGGCCAGCCCCGCGTCGGGCTGGTCGGCCCGAACGGCAGCGGTAAATCCTCGCTGCTACAGCTGTTGGGCGGGCGCCTGGCGGCACAGGCGGGCAAGTGCGAGGTGCATGTGCCGGTGGCCTATCTGGATCAGGATCTGGGCATGCTCGACCCGGCGCGCTCGGCCGCCGCACAGCTGTGCGATGCCGACCCCGCCGCCGCCGAGCACGCCCAGCGGCTGCGCCTGGCGTTGCTGGGGCTGGACCGCCAGCGTGCCGACCTGCCCACCGGCCAGCTCAGCGGCGGCCAGCGGCTCAAGGCAGCGCTGGCCTGCGCGCTGTATCGGGCCCAGCCGGCGCAGCTGCTGTTGCTGGACGAACCCACCAATCATCTGGATTTGGCCTCCGTCGAGGCGATCGAGACGCTGCTGCGCAGCTACACCGGGGCGCTGCTGGTGGCCTCGCACGATGCCGCCTTCCTGGACCGCTTGGGCCTGCAGCAGCGGCTGGACACCGGGCAGGCGCAGTGGCGGCTGGCGCCCTGGTGAACCGTGCGGCGGGCCCTGCAGCCGGCGGGGGTGGTAATGCCGGCCGCGATGGCCGACCATTTGCGGCCCATCCACGGCGTCCACGGCACTGCCCACCCGGGCGCCGGCCCGCTGTCCTGCTCCCACGCTCGCCGCCGCGCCAGCGTCTTATCGATACCTGCCTACGTGAAATTCTTCGCATCCTGTGCCAAAGGCCTGGAATACCTGCTTGCCGACGAGCTGCTTGCGCTCGGTGCCAGCAAGGCCACCGCTACCATCTCCGGCGTCAATGTCGAGGGTGAACCGCGCGACGCGCTGCGCGCCGTCATGTGGTCGCGCCTGGCCAGCCGGGTGCTGTGGCCGCTCACCGAGTTCGACTGCCCGGACGAGGACGCGCTGTATGCCGGTGTGTCCGAGCTGCCGTGGGACGAGCACCTGTCGGTGGGCCACACCTTGTCGGTGGATGCGCACGTCTCCGGCACCTCGATCACGCACGCGCGCTATGCCGCACAGCGCATCAAGGATGCGGTGGTCGACACCATGCGCCGGCAGGGGCTGGAACGCCCGTCGGTGGATGTGGAAAGCCCCGACCTGCGGTTGAACCTGTCGCTGCGCAAGGGCCGTGCCACCATCTCGATCGACCTGGGCGGCGGCCCGTTGCACCGGCGTGGTTGGCGCATGGCGCAGAACGAAGCGCCGCTGAAGGAAAACCTGGCTGCTGCCGTCCTGCTGCGCGCCGGCTGGCCGCGCGCATATGCCGACGGCGGCGGCTTGCTGGACCCGATGTGCGGCAGCGGCACGCTGTTGATCGAAGGCGCCTTGATGGCCGCCGACGTCGCGCCCGGCCTGCAGCGCTACGGCAGCGATGTGCCCAGCCGTTGGCGCGGGTTCGACCGTGCGGTCTGGCAGCAGCTGGTCGACGAAGCGCGCGAACGCGACAGCGCCGGCCGTGCCGCGCTGAAGCAGGTGATCCACGGCAGCGACATGGACCCGCATGCGATCCGCGCCGCCAAGGAGAACGCACAGGTGGCCGGTGTGGCCGAGGCGATCTGGTTCGGCGTGCGCGAGGTCGGCGACCTGCAGACCCCGCCGCAGGCCACCGGCGTGGTGGTCTGCAATCCGCCGTACGACGAGCGTTTGGCTGCCGATGCGGCCTTGTATCGCAAACTGGGCGATACCCTGCAGCGCGTGGTGCCGCAGTGGCGTGCGAGCCTGCTGTGCGGCAATGCCGAGCTGGCCTACGCCACCGGCTTGCGCGCGGGCAAGAAATACCAGTTGTTCAATGGCGCGATCGAGTGCGCGTTGATCGTCTGCGACCCGATTGCAGTGCCGCGCCGTACCCCGTTGGCAGCGCCCACCGCGCTCAGCGAAGGCGCGCAGATGGTGGCCAACCGCCTGCGCAAGAACCTGCAGAAATTCAAGAAGTGGCGTGCCCGCGAAGGCATCGAGTGCTTCCGCGTCTACGATGCCGACCTGCCGGAATACTCCGCTGCCATCGACGTGTATCAGCAAGCCGATGGCGACCGGCGCAGCTTCCTGCATGTGCAGGAATATGCCGCGCCGGCGACCATTCCCGAGGCGGATGTACGCCGGCGTCTGGGCGAGTTGTTGGCCGCTGCGCGCGAGGTGTTCGAGGTGCCGGCCGAGCGCGTTGCACTGAAGTCGCGCGAGCGTGGCAAGGGCGGCAGCAAGTACGGCCGCTTCGAGCAGCGCAACGAAATCGTCAATGTTCGCGAGCACGGCGCGCTGCTGCGGGTGAACCTGTTCGATTACCTCGATACCGGCCTGTTCCTGGATCACCGCCCGTTGCGCGGCACCATGGCGCAGCAGTCCAAGGGGCGGCGCTTCCTCAACCTGTTCTGCTACACCGGCGTGGCCAGTGTGCAGGCGGCGGTGGCTGGCGCCAGCGCCACGACCAGCGTGGATCTGTCCGGCACCTATCTGCAGTGGTGCGCCGACAACCTGGCCTTGAACGGCCAGGCCGGCAGCAAGCACAAGCTGGTGCAGGCCGATGCGCTGGCCTGGCTGGAGGCCGAGCGCGCGCACTTCGACGTGATCTTCTGCGACCCGCCGACCTTCTCCAACTCCGCGCGCGCCGAGGATTTCGATATCCAGCGCGAGCATGTGCGCTTGCTGCGCGCGGCGGTGGCGCGCCTGGCGCCGGGCGGCGTGCTGTATTTCTCCAACAACTTCCGCCGTTTCAAGCTGGATGAAGAAGCGGTGGCCGAGTTCGCGCAATGCGAGGAAATCAGCCCGCGCACCATCGACCCGGATTTCGAACGCCATGCGCGCATCCATCGCGCCTGGCGGTTGACGGCCTGAGCCGAGGCCGGCCGATGTGGCGGTGTGCCGTGGCGCCCGCTGCGTGCGTCGCGGCGGCCACTGCGCAGCGGCGGCCGCGCGTGCGAGGGCAGGGCGCGTCGCCAACAAGCCCACCACAGCGCTGCGGTATGCTGATTCGCATGCTTTGGAGTCAACGATGACCGCATCACCCCGCATTGCCTTTGTGGCCAGTCACACCGAGCCCGCCGTGAACGCGCGGGCGCGTCTGGTGCAGCGTTACGGCGATCATCCGCTGGAGACCGCCGAGATCGTCTGTGCCCTGGGTGGGGATGGCTTCATGCTGCAGACCCTGCATCGCCATGGTGCCGCCGACAAGCCGGTGTTCGGCATGAAGCTGGGCTCGGTCGGGTTTTTGATGAACCAGTACCGCGACGACGAAGACGACTTGCTGGTCCGCCTGCAACGTGCCGAACCTGCGCATCTGCGGCCGCTGGAAATGCTGGTGCAGACCGAATCCGGCACCAGTGCCGGCTCGCTGGCGTACAACGAAGTCTCGCTGTTGCGGCAGACCCGCCAGGCCGCGCATCTGAGCGTGGATCTCAATGGCCAGACCCGCATCGCCGAACTGATCGGCGACGGCGTCATGGTCGCAACGCCGGCCGGCAGTACCGCTTACAACTATTCGGCGCACGGGCCGATTCTGCCGCTGGGCTCGCACACGCTGGCACTGACGCCGATTGCGCCGTACCGCCCGCGCCGTTGGCGTGGCGCCATTCTCAAGGCCGATACCGAAGTGCGCTTTCGCGTGCTCGACCCGTACAAGCGCCCGGTCAGCGTCACCGCCGACTCGCACGAGATTCGCGACGTGGTGGAAGTCACCATCCGCGAATCCACCGAGCGCCGCGTCACGTTGCTGTTCGATCCGGAACACAATCTGGAAGAGCGCATCTTCAGCGAACAGTTTGCGGTGTGAGGGGCATTCGGGATTGGCAACGGCAAGGGCGCCGCAAGAGCGCTTTAAACGTGTCCGCACACGCTACGATGCTGCACGGATGCCCGATGCAATTCCGCTCTCCCGTTCCTGCTTCTACCGATTCCCCACCCCCCACTCCTTATTCCCGGCACCCAAATGGCTGACAACTCCCCCAGGTTATTGACCATCGCGGTGACCTCGCGCGCGCTGTTCGATCTTGAAGAAGGCCATGCGCTGTTCGAGGCGAACGGGGTGGAGGCGTATTCGGCGTTCCAGCGCGAGCACGAAGACGACATCCTGCAGCCGGGGGTCGCGTTTCCGGTGGTGCGCAAGCTGTTGGCGCTCAACCACGATGTGCCCGAAGAAACCCCGCGCGTGGAGGTGATTCTGCTGTCGCGCAATTCTGCCGATACCGGGTTGCGCATCTTCAATTCGATCCAGCACTACAACCTGGGCATCGTGCGCGCGACTTTCACGTCTGGTCAGCCGACCTGGCCGTACGTGAAACCGTTTGGTACCGATCTGTTCCTGTCGGCCAATCCGGAATCGGTACGGCGTGCGCTCACTCACGGCATTGCCGCGGCCACCATCATGCCGCGTGCGCCGGGCGAACGTGCCGAAGCGGCCGCAGCGATCGTGGACAACGATGAGAGCCGCCTGCCCACCCAGCTGCGCATCGCCTTCGACGGGGACGCGGTGATCTTCGGCGACGAGAGCGAGCGCATCTCGCGCGAGCAGGGTGTGGAAGCGTTCGGGCGCCATGAGCGCGAGCGCGCACGCGAACCGCTGTCGGTTGGGCCGTTCCGCAATTTTTTGTCGGCGTTGCATGCGCTGCAGGCGGCGTTTCCTCCCGGCGAAGCGTCGCCGATCCGCACGGCGCTGGTCACCGCGCGTTCGGCGCCTGCGCATGAGCGGGTGATCCGGACCTTGCGCGAGTGGGGCGTGCGCCTGGACGAAGCGCTGTTTCTCGGCGGCCGGCACAAGGGGCCGTTTCTGGAAGCGTTTGGCGCAGATATCTTCTTCGACGACTCGCAGCACAACATCGACAGCGCACGCCAGCATCAGCATGTGGCGGCCGGCCACGTGCCGCACGGCGTGGCCAACGATCCGCCGAGCCGATGAGCGAGTCGCCGCAGTCGCCAGCGCGTGCTGGGTTGCTGCGGACCTGGCGCACGCTGGAACTGACCTTCACCGACGACACGGTGCAGACCCGCATGTCGCGCTGGGCGCCGCATCGGCTGATGCTGCCGTATACGCGCAGCATGCTGGCTGCGCTGTGGCTGCAACCGCGCCCGGAATGCATTGGGCTGATCGGCGTGGGTGGCGGTGCGCAGGTGAAGTTCTGTCATCGCTACCTGCGCAGCACGCGTCTGGAAGCGGTGGAAGCCGACCCGCAGGTGCTGGCGTTGCGCGATGCATTCGCAATCCCGCGCGACGACGCGCGGCTGGAGATCACGCTGGGGGATGGCGCCGACTGGATCGGCCACCGCGCCGGACGCTACGACCTGTTGTTGCTGGATGCCTACGACGCCGATGGCATTCCGCCGGCTTTGTGCACGCCTCAGTTCTACGCCGATTGTCGCGCGGCCTTGCGCGAGGGCGGGGTGTTGGCGCTGAATCTGTTTCAGGTGCCGATGGCCGAGCATCTGGCGCAGTTGCGAGAGCTGTTCGATGGGTTGGTGCTGCTGCTGCCCGAACCGGATCTGCGCAACCAGGTGGTGTTCGCCTGGAACAACCGACGCACACCGGGGACGCCGGACGCCGCGCTGGCCGGGTTGGCATGGTCGGCACGCCGTCAGTTGCGGCCGTCGATGCTGCGCTTGCAGGCGGCGTGGCAGGAACGGGCCTGGCGGTTTTCCTGAGGCATTGCGTCCTGCAGGTCCGGCCAACAGCGGCTAACGCAACGTCGCGAGCAGCCGTCAGCTGGATGTGGACGGCGCGCTCAGAACCGGAGTGCACGCGTGCGGCATACCAATGTCGTCCACCGGCCGCATCCGCCTGCGCAGTCGTTTGATTGACCGCATCAGGGATGCGCACATTGGCATCGCCGCATCTGGGCCTTTACGCTACGCGATTACGGCGTTTGCTCGCTCGGTGCGGTCGGCAACGGCAATTGGATATCGGTCAGTCGCCAGCGCAGGCCCTGGCGGGTCAGCACGAAGGTCACCGGTGTACCGTTGGCGGTCTGCGTGGTGGCGGTGAAGCGGCGGGTGGATTCGAAGCGCCGCGTCGCGCCTTGCAGCGGGCGCGCCGGTGCCGGTGCCGCATAGGTATCGGCGCTGACGGTGTCGCCGATGACGCGGTTCCACACGCTGTGGCCTTGCAGCAGGGCACCGATGCCTAGCGGGGTGACCAAGGTATCCACGCCGGCGCCGCTGATGCCGCTGGCCAGTTGCAACGCAAAGCCGCCGAGCAGGCTCGATTGCATGCTGCTGCCGGCCTGACGGATCAGATAATCGTCCAGTTGCGCCTTGAGGTTGACGCGCAGGCTGGGGAAATCCACGTAGCTTTCCAGCTGCGCGGCATCGCGATCGGCAACGGCCTGACTGATGCCGCGGATGGCCAGATACGGCCCCGCTACCACATAGCTCGCCAGCAGCACCACGGCCAGCAGCGGCACGATCCACCAGCGCTTTTTCATCGTTCGCACTCCGTTGCCATGCGCGGTGAGGGGAGGGTGTTCGACTGCATCCAGACGGTAGCACCAGGCCGCCGATGGTGCGGCAACGCCGTGGCGCGATATGCCTGCGCCGCAGCTCGCCTCAAAATTCCAGATCCAGGGCGGCGCATAGATAATCCACAAACGGCGCCAGTGTCACCAGGTCTGCCTCGATGGTCTGGCGTAGACGCGGCCCGGTCATGATGGCGTCGTCCAGATGACGCAGGTACGCCCAGTTGCGGTGCTTGAGATCGTCGATGAACTCGAAATCGTTGGGAAACCCGCGCGGTGCGCGCACCAGTTTTTCGCTGTCGTCCAGGGCGAACTTGCGCCGCAATTTGGGATCGTATGCGGCCGTCTTCCAGCTGCCCGGATTTTCGAAGATGAACTGCCGCAGCTTGCGTTGCGTGTCCGGCTCCGGGTGCCACAGGCCTGCACCGACAAAGCTCTCGCCCGGTTGCAGATGGATGTAGAACGACGGTGCCGGCATCTGCCGGCGGCGCTCATGGAACAGGCGCGCGCCCTGCCAGTTCTTGTAGGGCGATTTGTCGTTGGAAAAGCGCGCATCGCGATAGATGCGAAACAGCGAGCCGCCCTGGGTCTTGGGGTCGGCACGATAGTGTTCGCTGACCTCGGCAACCGCCGGCTGCAGATCGGTGATCAGCTGCAGAAACGGCTGACGCACATGCGCCTCGTACTGGTGGCGATGATCGGCGAACCAGGTCTTGTCGTTGTGGCGGGCCAGGGCGCGCAGGAACTTGAAGCTGGCGTCTGAAAAATAGGTGGTCATAGCGTGCGTTGGAGGTCCGAACCCCAGGCGGCGAGCTGGTCGAGCAGGTCTTGCTTGGTAGCATCGTCGGGGTGAGCGAGCCGTAAATCCGCAATCTGCGCGTTGTACTGGTCCAGGGTGACTTCGCCCAACCCATGGTCTTCGAGCAGGCGCTTGCGACGGTACTGGTTCCAGCGTTCCTGCTCGTCGAACGACAGCGTCTGCGGCCAGTTGCGTGCGCGATAGCGAAACAGCAGCTCGATCAGACGTGAGTCGCGAAACCGCGTTTCCAGCGCGCCCAGTTCGTCCGGCGCGCTGGCGCGCACCTGTGCAAGCAGGCGCTTGTCGCCTTCGGCCAGAAAACCGTCGTAGAGCGAGGCATCGGCATCGTTGATCGCAGCGGCCGCGGCACGTTCGTTGCCGTAGACCTGGCGCACCTTTTCCGCCAGCTGCGGGCCCAGTTCGCGCAGCCGTGCGGCCTTGGCCAGCACCGCATCGGGGTCCACGCCCAGGCGCTGGAAATCCGGCGCGCGCAGATGCTGCCAGGCCACCAGCGCCGGCGACTTGTTCAGATGTACTTCCTTGAGCGGGATGCGCTGCTCACCTTCGGGTAGATCGGCGGCGCGAATATACAGCCGGTCGGCGATCTCGTCCGGGCTCAGCCGCAACAGCACCTCCGGGTCGCCGTCCAGATCGAACACGATCACGCGGCTGTCGATGCGCGGATGCCGCGTCAGCGGCAGCACGGCCGCGGCGCACATGCGCGAGGCAGGGTAGCGCTGCGAAATGTGCAGCACCGGTTCCATCGCAATCACATCGAGCAAGGTGGCGGCAAAGCGCTTGTCGCGCAGGCGCAACGCGTACTCCCACAGCTTGGGTTGATGCTGCTGAAATTTGCGCGCCATGCCGATGGTGGCGTACACGTCGGACAAGGCTTCGTGCGCATCGCCTTCGCGCACTGCGTTGGCATCGGCCAGATGTTCGAGCTTGAACGAGGTGGCGCCGTCTTCGCGCTGCGGCCAGGTGATGCCGTCCGGGCGCAATGCGTGCACCAGCCGCAGCACATCGAGCAGATCCCAGCGCGAATTGCCGCCGCGCCACTCGCGCTCGTAGGGGTCGTAGAAATTGCGGAACAGCCCGCAGCGCACGAACTCGTCGTCGAAGCGGATCGAGTTGTAGCCCAGCGTGCAGGTCTGCGGGCGACTCATCTGCTCGGCGATGCGCGCAAACGCTTCGGCTTCGGTCACGCCTTCGCGCAGCGCGTGCTGCGGGGTGATGCCGGTGACCATGGTGGCGTACGGCGAGGGCAGCAGGTCGTCGGCCGGTTGCACGAAGAAACTGATCGGCTCGTCGATCACGCGCAGTTGCGCGTCGGTGCGCACGGCGGCGAACTGCGCGATGCGGGTGCGGCGCGGGTCCTGGCCGAAGGTTTCCAGGTCGTAAAAGAGAAAGCTGTCAGGCATGCGGGTGCGAGATCCAGATCCGCGGCGCACGGCGTATGCGCCGCCAGTGGCCGCTAGTATCTCTCATCGCAGCGCCGGCGCGCTGAGGTGCGGATGTGCGCTGGGGTAGGCGCTTGCTGTGTGGGGCCCGCGTTTGGCGTGTGTTGCGAGCGCGGCGTGAGCGTCTGCGCACAGTGCGCAAACCTGAGCATGATCTTGGTGCGGTCAACACCACAGGGCGAGCAGTCGTCAGGTGGATGTGGGCGGCGCGCTCAGGACCAACGGATACGAATGGTCGATAACGCACCGAGCGTTTGCCGCGCCCGCCTGGCGGTGAGCGCAGCCGTTGTCTTCGCCGCTCTCAGTGCGCGCCTTCCAGCGGCTCCAGACGTGCGTGCACCACCGCTTCCAGCGCTGCCCAATCGATACGCGACAGATCGCTGTGCCCGCGCGTGGCCTCGACCAGAATTTCGCGCTGGATGTCGCTGCGCGCCAACGCAATCGAATAGCGCGTGCGCAGAAAGGTCACCATCGTGTAATGCGGCACGAAGCGGGTAGGCCAGCGCGCCTGCAATTGCTGCTCGAGTTCGCGCTGCAGCAGGAAGTCGGCATCGCCGACGCGGTCGCGCATTTCCAGATAGTTTTCCAGCGCCATCTGCTGGATCGCGGCGGCATCGTCGCGTCGTGCAGCTTCGAACGCAGCGAACGCGCTGCCGATGTCATCGTGCGCGTCCATCTGCTCGGCCAACGCCACGCAATCTTCGAAGGCGCAATTCATGCCCTGGCCGTGGAACGGCACCATCGCGTGTGCGGCATCGCCGATCAGCAAGGCGCGGTTATCCAGATGCCAGCGCTCCAGGGTGAGGGTGCCGAGCAGGCCGGGCGGATGTTCTTCCCAGTGTTCTTCGAGTTGCGGAATCAGTGGCAGCGCATCCGGAAAATCGCGTGCGAACAACGCATGCGCTTCTTCGCCGGTGCGGGTGGTGGCAAAGCTCGGGTTGCCTGCGTTGGGCAGGAACAGGGTGACGGTGAAGGTGCCGCCATCGTTGGGCAGCGCGATGCACATGTAGCGCCCACGCGGCCAGATGTGCAGCGCATTGCGCTCGATACGGAAGCCACCGCCGGGCAATGGCGGGATTTCCAGTTCCTTGTACGAGTGATCCAGGAATTCGGTGCGCTCGCCCAACGGCGATTTGCGCTGCATGGCCGCGCGCAGTGCCGAGCCGGCACCGTCGCTGCCGATCAGGCTCTGGAAGTGGATCTCGTGCGGCTGATCGTCGCGGTCATCGATAAAGCGCGCGTAGCCGGCGTCGAAATCGACCGTGTGCAGCCGGCGATAGAAATGCACCGATGCGCCGGCCTGTTCGGCCAGCTCCAGCAAGGCGATATTCAACGCGGCACGGTGGATGGACCAAATCACTTCGCTGTCGTCGCGGCCGTAGCGCTGCAGCTGCGGTTCGCCCTCGATCGGGTGCACCATGCGGCCGCGCATCATCACCGCCTTGGCCATCACCGCTTCTTCCGCACCGGCCTGACGCAACGCGTGGCGTCCGCGTTCGGCTAGCGCCAGGTTGATCGAGCGGCCGGACTCGTAGCCCTTGATGCGCGGGTCGCCACGCCGTTCGTACACGGTGACTTGCCAGCCGCGACGCGACAGCAGGATGGCCAGCAGGCAACCGGCCAGGCCGGCGCCGATCAGGGTCAGGGAGCGAGGGGAGACGGGGCTCAATGCAATGTCCGGCAGCGGCCGGACGCGGGAGCCGGCAAAAGTGAGGAAAGAAGCAGTTGGCTATAGCGCGCCTGCGTTGCCGAAGGCGCGCTCGGAGTGTACGTGGGCGTCTGCGGGTTTCGCGTGTGCCTGCTACGTTACCGGTAGCGATGCAGTCAGCGTGCGGCGTTCAACCGGCGGCCCAGGCTTCCACCTGTTCCACAAAGGTGTGCAGATCGCTGAAACGGTTGTATAGCGGCACCGGCGCGATGCGGATCACGTCCGGTTCGCGCCAGTCGCCAAGCACGCCGGCCGCATGCAGATGCTCGAACAGCGCGCGCCCTTGCGCGCGTCCGCCGGCCACCCGCAACGACAGCTGGCAGCCGCGCTGCGCCGGCTCGGCCGGGGTGACGATCTGCAGCACCTGCGGCACGCGTGCGTGGATCAGCTGTTCCAGATGTCCGGTGAGCTGTTCGGACTTTGCGCGCAGCGCAGCCATGCCGGCTTGGTCGAACAGGTCCAGCGATGCACGCAGCGGTGCCAATGCCAGTACCGGTGGGTTGCTCAGCTGCCAGCCTTCGGCGCCCGGTGAGGGCACGAACTGCGGGTCCATGCGGAAGCGGGTCTGCTGCTCGTGTCCCCACCAGCCGGCCATGCGCGGCAGATCGCTATTGGCGTGGCGTGCGTGCACGAAACAGCCGCCCACCGCGCCGGGGCCGGCATTGAGATATTTGTAATGGCACCACACTGCGAAGTCGACGCCATCGTCGTGCAGGGTCAGCGGGATGTTGCCCACCGCATGCGCCAGATCGAAGCCCACCGCTGCGCCTTGCGCGCGTGCCAGTCGCGCAATTTCGCCTAGATCGAAGGCCTGGCCGGTGCGGTACTGGATGCCGGGCCACAGCACCAATGCCAGACGCGAACCGTGCGTGGCGATGGCATCGGCAATGGTGGCCATCGACAACGTGCCGTTGGGCTCATCGGCGTCCACTTCGATCAACTGCGTGGCCGGATCCAGCCCGTGCAGGCGCAACTGCGATTCCACCGCATGGCGGTCGGACGGAAATGCGCCGGCTTCGATCAGGATCGCGCCGCGCTCGGGCGTGGGGCGATAAAAGCTCGCCATCATCAGATGCAGATTGACGCTGAGGGTGTTCATCGCCACCACTTCGCCCGGTTGCGCGCCGACCACGCGCGCCAGGCCGTCGCGCACCAGTTGGTGATAGGTCAGCCATTGGGTGGGGCCGGTGAAGTGGCCTTCCACCGCAAGCGCGCCCCAGTGATCGAGCACTTCGCTCACCATCGCGCGTGCCTGACGCGGTTGCAGGCCCAGCGAATTGCCGACGAAATAGGTCTGATCCCGGCCATCGTGCTGCGGGAACACAAAAGCGTCGCGCAGGCTGCGCAGCGGGTCGGCGGCATCCAGCGCCACGGCGTGGGAACGGGACAGCGGGTCGGTGGTCATCGGGCTCGCGTGCTTTGGATCGATGCCGCAGTTTACCTTCCGGCACCTTGCGCGCCGTCATGCACCGCAGGCGTCTCGGTCGAGGCCGGTCGGGCAGGGCGCAGCAGATGGGTGAGCGTGCCGATGCTGTCGGTGACGCGGTCGATGGTGTCGGCAAGCGCGGCGGTGGTTGGCGAGCCATCCGGCAGCGTGGCCAACGCGTCGGAGAGTTTGCGCTCGGCGCTGCGTAGCGTGGCCGCAGCCGGCGTGCCGCCGTTGCTCAGGCACGCGATCAGCTCGGCCAACGCCCGGTCGGCGTCATCGGCGAAGGCGGGCAGTGCGTCTAGCGACGGCAACGGGTGACCATCGCGCAGCACCGCCTCCAACAGCAGCGTGGCGCGGATCAGCCGGTTGCCATTGGCCAGCAGCGATTCGGCCAGCTTGAGCTCGTGCAGATTGCGGCGGCTGCGCGGCTCGCCGCGCAGGCGTTCGATCGAGGCCTGCGCATTGGTGCGCGCCACGCGTGCGGCGGCGCGGCTGTCGCTCAGCCGATCCATCTGGCCCAGCAACAGGTTGTGCAGATGCTCGCGATAGGCCGTGAGCAACTGCGCCAACGAGGCGCGGATATGCCGGCGCTCGCGCGTCGGCCATAGCGCGTAGGCGATCAGTGCCAGTGCGCTGCCGGCCACGGTGGCCTGCAGCCGCGCACCGACCGCCTCACCGGGCGTCATGCCTTCGAAGGACAGCAGCAGCACCAGCATGCCGGTGAGAAACGCCACGCCGATGCCGTAGTTCACTTGAGTCAGCAAGCGAAAGCCCAGGCAGAACAGCGCCAGCAAGGCCATGCGGATACCGGCGCCATCCATCGCAAAATGGGCCAGCAGTGTGGCCACCAACAAACCGATGAAGGTGCCGGCCACGCGTAAGGCGCCAAAGCTGAACGTGCCGCCGAAATCCGGTTTGAGCACGATGGCGGTGGTCATCGGAATCCAGAAGCCGTGCGGAATCTGTTGCCAGCGTTGGAAGGCGATGGCCAGTGCCAGACACACGCCGCAACGCAGCGCATGCCGGAACGCCACCGACGACAGATCTAGGTTTGCCCGCAACGTCGCCCAGGTCGCGGCCGGCCGCAGCGCCGCCGGTAGCCGTGCTTCGGCCAATTGCGCCTGGATTTCGCCGCGGCTGCTGGCCCAGTGCGCGTTGCGGATCAACGCGCGCAACTGCCCGCCCAATCCCTGCGCGCGGGCCACCGCCACCCGCACCAGCCGGCGCTCGCGAGTATCGGCGTTGTCGTGCTGAAACTGTGCCAGCGCGCCGACCAGATCGTCGAAACCGGTCATCGACGCGTTGGCCGCCACCGGATCCTCGCCTACCGTCATGGTGTGGGCCAGCTGCTCCAGCACGATGGCACTGCGTTCGAGCACGCGCTCGATCGCCGGGCGTGCCTGCGAGTCGGTCAGGCGGGTGTCCGCATCGGCCAACGACAGCAGCTCCAGCCGCACGCGGTCGCAGAGCTCGGCAATGATGCGAAAGCTCTGCACCGCGATCGCGCGCGAGCGGTGTTCGCCGTGCAGCATCACCATGGCATCCAGCACTTCCTGCGTTGCGGGCGGTGCTGCGCTGGCTTCCGGGCGTTGCCGTGCGATTGCTGCCAGCTGGCGCATCAGGTCGGCGAGCGCAAAGCGTTCCGGGCGATACCGTTGCAAGGGCCAGGCCGCCAAGGCCAGCAACACCTGCAACAGGCCACCGGCAAAGATGAGGGCGGCCACGCCGGGCGCCTGTTCCACCGGCAGCCGCATGTCCGCACTCACTACCAGCAGGATCATGCTGGTCAGGCCGACCCGCGCCGCAACCGGGCCCAGCGCCACCAGCAGGCCACCACCCAGGCCGAGCAGTAGCCCGGCGATCACCAGGGCAGGCGTGTTGTGGCCGACCCACACGCCCAATAAGGCCGCCAGGCCAGCGGCCAGGGCCGCCATCAACATGCGTTGCAAGCGCGCGCGGTAGGGCCCGGGTTGATCGGAAAACATCGTGTTCAGCGCGCCGCTGCACACCGCCAAGCCTGCGGCGACATGCCCGGTGGCCACGCCAATTGCCAGCGGCAGTACGACCGCTGCGGTGTTGCGCAAGGCCACGCGTAGCGGCACATCGCGCGGCTTGAGGTCGATCAGTGCGCGCAGCATGCTGCGTGCTCGTGTGGGTGCGACCGGCGTGTGCATTGCATGCGCTGGCGCCAGCGCAACTCAGGCATCGACTGCAACATAGCGCTCCGGCGCAGGATGCAGGTGCCCGCACTGCGTGCAGGTCCGCAGTGCCAGCGAGCGATAGAAGTGATCGAACACCGGCGGGAAGTCGGTTTCGATATTGCCTAGCGGAAACATCGCCTCATACAGCTTGTGATTGCACTGCGGGCAGTACCACTGCAGCCCGTCCTGTTCGTGCGGCAGGCGTTCGCGCTCAATGACCAGGCCGACCGAACCGGCGGCGCGCTGCGGCGAATGCGGCACCTTCGGCGGCAGCAGAAAGATCTCGCCGGCGCGGATCGGGATGTCGCGTTGCACGCCCGCATCCTGCACCTTCAGCACCATCTTGCCTTCGAGCTGGAAAAACCACTCCGGGCCTTCGTCGTAGTGATAGTCGGTGCGCGCGTTGGGCCCGCCGACAATCATGATGATGAAGCCATCCTGCTGGATGCACTTGTTGCCGACCGGCGGTTTGAGCAGGTGTCTGTATTGCTCGATCCAGGCATGCAGGTTGATCGGCGGGACCAGCATCGACATTCCTCGGCGAAGAAGGCCTCCAGCATAGCCAACCGCGACGCCGATGGGCGCCGCGGTCGGTCAAACATGCAGCGCCGACTCAGCGTTCGGCGTGATCGGCCTGAATTTTCGTCAGTGCCGCGTCGTAACGTTCCTGGAGCAGGTCGGCGCGGTCGATGGACATGCCCAGATCGTGCGCATGGCCGTCGCGCAGGCTGTAGACCCAGCCATGCACGCACAACTCCTGCCCACGCTCCCACGCATCGCGCACGATGGTGGTGCGGCAAACGTTGACCACCTGTTCCAGCACGTTGAGCTCGCACAGGCGCGCATGCTGCACCGGCAGATCGCCGGCATCGTGCAGGCAGGCTTCGTGCTTGTCGGCCACATCGGTGACGTGGCGGATCCAGTTGTCGACCAGGCCCATGCGCTTCTGGGTCAGGCTGGCGAACACACCGCCGCACCCGTAATGGCCCACCACCAGAATGTGCTTGACCTTGAGCACGTCGACGGCGAACTGGATCACCGACAGGCAGTTCAAATCGCTATGCACCACCACATTGGCGATATTGCGGTGCACGAACACTTCGCCCGGTGCCATGTCGATGATCTGATTGGCCGGCACGCGCGAGTCTGAGCAGCCGATCCACAGATATTCCGGGGTCTGCTGCGTCGACAGTTTGGAGAAGAATTCCGGGTCTTCGCGACGGATACGCTCGGACCAGGCACGGTTGTTTTCAAGTAAATGGTTGAGCTCGTTCATGCGCGCAGTATTCCAGATGACAACGGGGAGGAAACAAGCCAGAGGCGGGCCATAAAGCGGTGGTGCAGGAACGCGAACGCAATGACAAGGCGATCAGCTCTTGCGCGCACGCAACGCATTGCGCATCAGTGCGGCCACGTCCTGCGCATCGCTTGAACGTTGCTGCTCCAGCGCATCGGCCACCGCTGCAACATTGCCGGCCGGATGGTTCTGGCTGAGCTTGAAGGTGAGTTCGATGCGGCTTGGCACGAAGCGGAAGCCGATCAGCCCACGCAATTGCCGACGATGGCTGTCGCGCTCCATCTCGAACTGCCAGTCGCTGCCGACGCGTTGCTCGAAGTGCGTGCTCATCCGGCCGATCAACTCGCCCATCGCGTCTTCATCGGCAAGCTCGGTGCATTGCCCATGCAGATGCGCGATGGCGTAATTCCAGGTCGGCACGCGCGCGGCCGCTTCCTTGTCCAGATACCAGCCCGGCGACACATAGGCGTGCGGCCCCTGCACGACGATCACTGCATCGCCCACATGGTGCGCTTGCGGATTGGGGCGTGCCCAGTGGCCCTCGATGAGGACCTGCTGGTCGTCGCGTCGATACAGCACCGGTAGGTGCGAGATGGCTGGTTGTCCGTCGTCGCTCTGACTGATCAGGGTGACGAACGGGTCACGCGCCAGCAGCCAGTCCAGCAGCGCCAGATCAGTCTGTGCGAACGCGCGCGGTGCGTACATCTCAGGCGCGGCCGCCCATGGTCACCACCATGCGCTCGCGCAGGTCGGCATCGTTATCGCCGCGCGGTGGCGACACCTCATGCAGCGAAAAGCCGCGGATCAGCGCATCTTCTTCGTCCAGCCCGTCCAATGCCACAAATTCTGCATCGAACAAGGCCGCACGTGCGGTGTCTTCGCTGTCGTAGGCCAACGTCTTGCCATCGCTGTCCAGCACTTCGGCAGTGCCGGCTTCCTTGATGCGCAGACGCGCCCAGATCAGCGTACGGCCGATGGTGGCCAGCCACCACTGATCGCGGCCGTCGGAGCTGTGTACTGCGTCGATGTCGATGATGTTCATGCCATTACCTTGGAAAGCAGCCCGAGCAGGGCCGCCATGCCCAGGCCGAAAAAAATGGTCAGCAGCGACAGCCAGGCGGGTGTGGCCAGACCGGACAGCGCATTGTCGCGGTAGCTGCGGTAGCGGCGCGCCAACAACCAGCGCCACGCGGTCGGGCTGATGAAGGCCGGGTCGCCGAAGCTGGCCAACACATCAGAGTGTCGGTCGCGCAGGTGCACCAGGGTCAGCGGCCAGAAGATCAGCAATGCGGTCAGCCCGGCAACGGCGACACCGACAAAACACAGCGCGAAGAACAGGGTCATGTGCGGGACTCGGCAGGCGGAGCATCGAAGCGGGCAATGATCGCGATGAGGCCGACGATCGCCTCGTTGAATGTGTCCAGGTCTTCGGCCGGAATCCACCACTCGGTGTGATGGGCGCCGCCGACTTTTTGAATGGCGTACTGGTCGACGACCGCGGCGAGCACATCGAACTGCGCCACATAGCCCACGCCGCTGTCCTTGACGTTCCAGCGTGATGCGATTTCTTCGGCATAGCGCTGATTGGTGACCGGATAGAAGATCGGCTGCTCCGGCAATCGCGGTGGCCAGCGTCGGAAGCCGGAGTCACGCACCAGGGCGTATTCCTCCGGCCCCAACGGGCGATACATCGTGACGGTGGCCGCCTCCGTGCTCACTCAGAACTCCGCGCTGCCCGGCGCGCGCGGGTAGGGGATGGCGTCGCGGATGTTGCTCAGCCCGCACACGTACACCACCAGGCGCTCGAACCCGAGGCCAAAACCGGCATGCGGCACCGAACCGTAGCGACGGAAATCGCGATACCAGCTGTAGTGCTCCTTATCCAGGCCGAACTGCGCCATGCGCGCATCCAGCACATCCAGGCGTTCTTCGCGCTGGCTGCCGCCAATGATTTCGCCGATGCCCGGCGCCAGCACGTCCATTGCCGCCACGGTCTTGCCGTCGTCGTTCAGGCGCATGTAGAACGCCTTGATGTGCTCGGGATAATTGGTCACCACCACCGGGCGGCCGATGTGCTCTTCGGTCAACCAGCGTTCGTGCTCGGTCTGCAGGTCCAGGCCCCATTCGACCGGGAAGTCGAACTTCTTGCCGGAGTTCTGCAACAGCTTCACCGCCTCGGTGTAATCGATCTGCTCGAACGGCGCATTGATGAAGGCTTCCAGCTTGCTGATCGCGTTCTTGTCCACGCGCTCGGCCAGGAAGGCCAGATCGTCGCCGCGCTCGTCCAGCACCGCGCGGAACAGGTACTTCAGGAACTGCTCGGCCAGCCGCGCATCTTCGGCCAGGTCGGCAAAGGCGATTTCCGGCTCGATCATCCAGAACTCGGCCAGGTGGCGCGTGGTGTGGCTGTTTTCTGCGCGGAACGTCGGCCCGAAGGTGTAGACCTTGCTCAGCGCCAGGCAATACGCCTCCACGTTGAGCTGGCCGGACACGGTGAGGAAGGTTTCCTTGCCGAAGAAGTCGCGGCTGAAATCCACGTTGCCCGTGGCATCGCGCGGCAGGTTGACCATGTCCAGCGTGGAAACGCGGAACATCTGCCCGGCGCCTTCGGCATCGGAGGTGGTGATGATCGGCGTGCTGATCCAGTTGAAGCCGTTCTGGTGGAAGAAGCGGTGCACCGCCTGCGCCAGGCAGTTGCGGATGCGTGTCACCGCGCCGAACAGATTGGTACGCGGGCGCAGGTGCGCCACTTCACGCAGGAATTCCGGCGTCATCGGCTTGGGCTGAATCGGGTAGGTGAGCGGGTCTTCGACCCAACCTACGATTTCGACAGCGCTGGCCTGGATCTCGAACGACTGGCCCTTGCCCTGCGACTTCACCAGCACACCCTTGGCGATCAGCGAGCAGCCGCTGGTCAGACGCTTGATCTCGTCGAAATTGGGCAGCGTGTCGTTGGCCACCACCTGGATCGGAGCGAAGCACGAGCCATCGGTCACGTTGATGAAGGCCAGTCCGGCAGATCCGCGCAGCGTGCGCACCCACCCCCGTACCGTGACTTCGCCGCCGTCGGGGAGCTTGCCCGCAAGCGCATGTTCAACGCTGACCACCGTCATGACTGTTCCTCGCCGTAGCGACCTTGAATGGTCTGCGAGTTTACTGGCTGCGACCGCGCTGGCGCGAGCACCTGAACAGGCGTGGCGGCGCAGCGGCTTGCGTGCCCGCGTGGCCGGCCCCATCTGGACTGCATGCCGATCCACCGGTCGGCCCCTATACTTGACGCCATTGTGTTGGAGTGCCCGCATGACCATCAGCCTCACCCCCGCCGCGCTGGAGCGCGTGCAGCGTTTCGTGCAGCAGACCCCGGGTGCATTGGGCCTGCGCTTTGGCGTGACCAAGACCGGTTGCTCCGGCTGGGGTCACATCACCGACCTGGCGCGCGAGAAGCGCGACGACGATGCGGTGTTCGAGCAGGGCGGGGTGTGCATCTTCGTCGACCCGACCAGCCTGCCGCTGGTGGACGGCACCTGCATCGACTTCGGCAAGCACGGGCTGAGCGAGACGTTTACCTTCAGCAACCCCAACGCCACCGCCGAGTGCGGTTGCGGTGAAAGCTTTACCACCGAAGCTGAGCACCGCTGAGCTAAAGAGTGAGACAAGCAGCGCCGGAGTGTTTCCTTCTCCCCTCGGGAGAAGGTGCCCCGAAGGGGCGGATGAGGGTACGGGGCGAAGCCAAGCGCGGTTGAAAGTCGCTAGGGCATCGCCTCCGTACCCTCACCCCAACCCCTCTCCCGGCGGGAGAGGGGCTTTAGAGTTCCGCTCCCAGGCTGGCTGGTTGCGGCTAAGCGCTTGAACTGCCATACTTTCCGGCTTCCTGCCCGGTTCTGGGTGGGAACCCTTGCTCCACCGGCCGCCTTGCGCGGACCACCGGGGAGCTGTCCGGCCCACGTGGCCACATCCGAAAGGTAAAACAACATGAGTCGTCATTACGAAGTCGTGTTCCTGGTCCATCCGGACCAGAGCGAGCAGGTCCCGGCCATGATCGAGCGCTACAAGTCGCTGATCGAGGGCGGTAACGGCACCATCCACCGTCTGGAAGACTGGGGCCGTCGTCAGCTGGCCTACCCGATCCAGAACCTGGTGAAGGCGCATTACGTGCTGCTCAACATCGAAGTCGACCAGGCCGTGCTGAGCGAGCTGGTGGAAAGCTTCCGCTTCAACGATGCGGTGCTGCGTCACCTGGTCGTCAAGCGCGACGGCCCGGACACCGAGCAGTCGCTGATCATGAAGAGCAAGGACGAGAAGGGCGACAAGCCCGAGCGTAGCGAGCGTCGTCGTCGTGACGACGAGGAAGGCGATGCTGCACCTGCCGCCACCGATACCGACGGCGACAACGCCGAAGCCGCTTAAGGAGCGCTGTCATGTCCAAGTTCTTCCGTCGTCGCAAGTTCTGCAAGTTCACCGCCGAGGGCGTCAAAGAGATCGATTACAAGGATCTCAACACCCTGCGTCAGTACCTCACCGAGAACGGCAAGATCGTGCCGAGCCGCGTGACCGGTACCAAGTCCAAGTACCAGCGTCAGCTGGCGACGGCCGTCAAGCGCTCGCGTTTCCTGGCGCTGATCCCGTACACGGATAACCACGACGTTTGATCGGTCGTTCGTTGCGGGGCGCTCAAAGCGGCCCGCACGAATGCAGTGAGTCCTCGCAAGAGCCCATGCGGCTGCATGCGAGTTCTCACAACAGCCCGCACGTCCCTGTGCGGGTTATCAAATTGATAGAGGCCGGTTATTCGAGATGCGGTGTTGATCGTGCTCTTGCGATTCCCAAATCCCGATTCCCGAATCCCGTCTTTTCGGACAGCACCCGTTGCGTCGGCCAAAGTGCCAGCGCTAACGAATAACGGAGCACCACCATGGATCTGATTCTTCTGCAGAAAGTGACCAACCTGGGCAACCTGGGCGACAAGGTCAGCGTCAAGCCGGGCTACGGCCGTAACTTCCTCGTGCCGCAGGGTAAGGCCGTTCCGGCCACCGCTGCCAACGTCGAAGCGTTCGAAACCAAGCGCGCCGATTACGAAGCCAAGGCCAACACCATCCTGGCCGATGCGCAGACTCGCGCCACCAAGTTCGAAGGCGCCAGCGTCACCATCGGCGCGCACGCGTCCACCGAAGGCAAGCTGTACGGCTCGGTTGGCCCGCGCGACATCGCCGAGGCGTTCACCGCCGCCGGCCTGCCGCTGGAAAAGAGCGAAGTGATCCTGGGCGAAGGCGCATTCCGCAATGTCGGCGAGTACGACGTTGTGCTGCACCTGCACGCCGATGTGGAAACCTCGGTCAAGGTCATCGTCGAATCCGACGCCTGATCCTTGCTGCATGTGTGAACCGAAGGGCGCCTTGTTAGGCGCCCTTCGTCTTTTACGGCCAGCCGCAGCGTAGCGACGGCACCGTTATACTCATGCCCCATTGTCGGTTCCACGGCCTGCAGATCTTGCCGATCAAGGGCTTAGGTGCCGGCTCCACAGGAAAAGCGCCTGCCGGCTGTGTCCGCGCGGTGCCCGGAACCCGTCCGTCCCATGCGCCTGTCCACGATCAAGCTGTCCGGTTTCAAGTCGTTCGTCGACCCGACCACGTTGCACCTGCCCACCAACATGACCGGCATCGTCGGCCCCAATGGTTGCGGCAAGTCCAACATCATCGATGCGGTGCGCTGGGTGATGGGCGAAAGCTCGGCCAGCCGGCTGCGTGGCGACTCGCTGACCGACGTGATCTTTTCCGGCTCCTCGGCGCGCAAGCCGGTGTCGCAGGCGACGGTGGAACTGATCTTCGACAACTCCGATCACACCATCACCGGTGAGTTCGCCTCGTTCAACGAGATCTCGGTCAAGCGCCTGGTCAGCCGCGACGGCAACAGCGCCTATTACCTCAATGGCACCAAGTGCCGGCGTCGCGACATCACCGACCTGTTCCTGGGCACAGGCCTGGGGCCGCGCAGCTACTCGATCATCGAGCAGGGCATGATCAGCCAGATCATCGAGGCGCGCCCGGAAGACCTGCGCGTGTATCTGGAAGAGGCCGCCGGCATTTCCAAGTACAAGGAACGCCGCAAGGAAACCGAAACCCGCATCCGCCATACCCGCGAAAACCTCGACCGCCTGGGCGACCTGCGCGAAGAGATCACCAAGCAGCTGGCGCATCTGCAGCGCCAGGCGCGTCAGGCCGAGCAATACCAGGCCTTGCAGGAAGAGCGCCGGATCAAGGATGCCGAGTGGAAGGCGCTGGAGTACCGCGGCCTGGATGGGCAATTGCAGGGCCTGCGCGAAAAGTTGAATCAGGAAGAAACCCGCCTGCAGCAGCTGATCGCCGACCAGCGCGATGCCGAGGCGCGGATCGAAACCGGGCGCGTGCGCCGCGAAGAGGCGGCCGAAGCGGTGGCCAAGGCGCAGGCCGACGTCTACCAAGTGGGCAGCGCGCTGGCGCGCATCGAACAGCAGATCCAGCACCAGCGCGAACTCTCGCATCGCTTGCACAAGGCGCGCGATGAGGCGCAGAGCCAGCTGCAGGAATTGACCCAGCACATCAGTGGCGACTCCTCAAAACTGGCCGTGCTGCGCGAAGCGGTGGATGCGGCCGAACCGCAGCTGGAACAGCTGCGCGAGGACCATGAGTTCCGCCAGGAATCGCTGCGCGAAGCCGAGGCGCGGCTGGCCGACTGGCAGCAGCGTTGGGAAACCCATAACCGCGACACCGGCGAAGCCTCGCGCGCCGGCGAAGTGGAGCGCACGCGTGTCGATTATCTGGACCGCCAATCGCTGGAGGCCGACCGCCGCCGCGAAGCGCTGGTCAACGAACGGGCCGGGCTGGATCTGGATGCGCTGGCCGAGGCGTTCGAGCAGGTCGAGCTGCGCCATGAAACCCAAAAGGCGTCGCTGGACGGGCTGACCGAGCAAGTCGAAGCGCGCAAGCACGCGTTGGGCGGTCTGCAGGAACAGCAGCGGGCCAGCCAGGGCGAGCTGGCCGAGGTGCGCAAGCAGGCGCAGGCCGCGCGCGGTCGACTGTCGTCGCTGGAAACCCTGCAGCAGGCCGCCCTCGGCCAGGAGCAGGGCGCGGCGGTGGCGTGGCTGAAGTCGCGCGGGCTGGATTCGGCAGCGCGTGTTGGCGAGCGCATTACGGTGGAAAGCGGCTGGGAAAACACCGTCGAAAGCGCGCTGGGGCAGTTGATCGAAGGCGTGCTGGTGGAGGCGCCCGAACAGCTGGTCGACGCGCTGGGCGAGTTGGGCGAAGGCCGCATTGCGCTGGTGTCAAACGCCACCGATGCCGCCACCTTTGCACCGACCTCATTGGCAGCCAAAGTGCAGGGGCCGATCGCGATTCGTCGTCTGCTGGCGCGGCTGCATGCGGCCGACGATCTGCAGGCCGCACGCGCGTTGCAAGCCGCGTTGCCGGAAGGCGACTCGGTCATCACCCGCAATGGCGAGCGCTTGGGCGAGGGCTGGGTGCGCGTATCGCGCTCTGGCGCGGCCAAGCAGGGCGCCTTGCTGCGCGAGCGCGACATCCAGGAACTGCGCACGCAGATCGACACCCTGCAGGAGCGCGAAGCCGAGCTCGAACAGCGGCTCACCAGCTTCCGCGAGCAATCGCTGGCCGCCGAACAGCAGCGCGAAGATGCGCAGCGTCAGCTATACATGGCGCACCGCAGCGTGTCCGAACTGGCTGGCCAGTTGCAGAGCCAGCAGGGCAAGGTCGATGCAGCGCGCACGCGCATCGAGCGCATCGAAAACGAGTTGTCGCAGTTGCTGGAAACGCTGGATACCAGCCGCGAACAGGCCCGCGAGGCCCGCGCGAAACTCGAAGACGCGGTCACCCTGATGGGCGATCTGCAAGGCACGCGGCAGGCGCTGGAAAACGAACGCCGCCAGCTCACCGATGCGCGCGACCAGGCGCGCGATGCCGCGCGTGGCGTGCGCGATGCGATGCATGCCCTGGCGCTGACGCTGGAATCGCAGCGCACCCAGATCACCTCGCTCAGCCAGACCCTGGAGCGCATGGACAGCCAGCGCGGCCAGCTCGATACGCGCCTGGAAGATCTGGTCTCCCAGCTCAGCGACGGCGATTCGCCGGTGGAAACGCTCGAGCACGAACATCAGGCCGCACTGAGCGAACGTGTCCGCACCGAGCGCGTGCTCAGCGAAACGCGGACGTTGCTCGACAGCATCGACGGTGAGTTGCGCAGCTTCGAGCAGACCCGTCAGCAGCGCGACGAACAGGCGCTGGCGCAGCGCGAGCGCATCAGCCAGCGCAAGCTCGATCAACAGGCGCTGGTGCTCAACGCCGAGCAGTTGTCTGCCGCGGTGGTCAAAGCCGGCTTCGTGCTGGAAGACGTGGTCAACGGCCTGTCCGAGTCTGCCAACGCGCCCGAATGGGAAGCGGCGGTGAACCAGATCGACGGGCGCATGCGGCGCCTGGAGCCGGTGAATCTGGCTGCGATCCAGGAATACGGCGAGGCTGCGCAGCGCTCGGAATATCTGGAGGCGCAGAACCTGGACCTCAATACCGCACTGGAAACGCTGGAAGAAGCCATCCGCAAGATCGACCGCGAAACCCGCGGCCGTTTCAAGGACACCTTCGATCGCGTCAACTCCGGCGTGCAGGCGCTGTATCCGCGTCTTTTCGGCGGTGGGCACGCGTATCTGGAACTCACCGGCGAAGACCTGCTCGACACCGGCGTGACCATCATGGCGCGCCCGCCGGGCAAGCGTGTGTCCAGCATTTCGCTGCTGTCCGGTGGCGAAAAGGCGATGACCGCGGTGGCGCTGGTGTTTGCGATCTTCCAGCTCAATCCTGCGCCGTTCTGCCTGCTGGACGAGGTGGACGCGCCTCTGGACGAAGCCAATGTCGGCCGCCTGGCCAACATGGTGCGCGAGATGAGCGAGAAGGTGCAGTTCCTGTTCGTCAGCCATAACAAGGCGACCATGGAAGCGGCGCGCCAGTTGTCCGGTGTGACCATGCGCGAGCCGGGCGTCAGCCGTCTGGTCAGCGTGGACCTGGAAGAGGCGGCACGTTTGGCGGGTGCGGCATGACGTGCCATGCTTGCTGGAATGATGACACCTGTCACTCTTATGCGGAGGCACGCTGAATGTCCGACATGGCCATGATCCGGATCGGGATCCTGATCGCGGGATTGCTGCTGGTCGCTGCAATTTTTCTGTTCGGCCGTCCGAAGAAATCGCCACAGGGGCGTCGCGTCGACAAGGACGACGGTCAACCGCACGAACGCCGCGAGCCGGTGATCTCCGGCGATGCGGGTGCCGATGGCGAAACGTTCGAGCGCAGCGAAGGCAATGCCGAACAGAGCGAGCTCAACCTGGACGACCAGGATGGTGCCGGCGGTAACGATGTCGGCAAGCGCCCCAACCAGGATTTCGACAAGATCGTGTCGTTGTTCGTGGCGGCCAAGGCCGGCCAGATCCTGCGTGGCGAAGATGTGGTGGTTGCCGCAGAAAAGACCGGCCTGGTGTTCGGCCATATGAATGTGTTCCACCGCCTGGTGGAAGGGCATCCGGAGCGTGGGCCGATCTTCAGCATGGCCAGCATCCTCAAGCCGGGCAGTTTCGACATGGCTAACATCCGCGAGATGCAGACGCCGGCGATTGCGTTCTTCCTGACCTTGCCGGCGCCGATGACCGCGCTGGATGCCTGGGAAAAAATGCTGCCGACCGTGCAACGCATGGCCGAGTTGCTGGACGGCGTGGTGCTGGACGACAGCCGCAATGCGCTGGGCCGCCAGCGTGTGGCGCATATCCGCGACGAACTACGTGCCTACGATCGTCAGCACCAGGCACCGCCGCTGACCAAGTCCCCGCGCTGGTGAGTTGAGCGATGTTGAGTCTGCAGGGCGTGTTGGCAGTGGCCTTGCTGCTGGTGCTGTGGGCGATTCTGGCAATGCCGCTGTTGTGGATCTTTTCGTTGATCACCGCGCGCCTGCGCAAACGCCCGCGAAATTCGCCGTGGGTGGTGGGCAGTTTCGCCGCTGCCATCACCTTGTTGGTGGCGCCGGTGCCGACGCCCTTCATCAGCGTGTTCCTGCCGCATGCGATCGCGCTGTTCGATCGCCGTTACTACGCGCACATTCTGCAAGGCCCACCGATGTTGCGCGAGCTGCTGCTGTGGAATGCAGGCTCGATGGTGCTGACCTTTGTCATCAGCTATCTGTGGATCCGGCGCAGCTTGCGCACACCCTCCACAGCGGAACTGGACCCCTAGATCCGCTGGTCGGGCAGGGCGCGTGGCAGGCGTCGGCCCTCAGCGCTTGGCTTTGGTAAACGCCTCGCGGAACCGCATCATCTCCGCCTCGGTGCCAACAGTCACGCGCACGCGCTTGGGCCAGATCGGCCAGCTGCGGCCGACGATCACGCCCTGCTTCTGCATCGAATCGGCAAACACGCCGGCCTCGCGCTTGACGTCCAGCATGAAGCAGTTCGCTTGCGTGGGCAGGCAGGTGTAACCCTTGCTCTTGAGCCAGGCGACGGTCTCATCGCGCACGCGTGCGTTGTCCGCGCGCCGGGTCTGCACCAGTTGCGGGTCGCGCAGGCTGGCAATGCCGGCCGCCATGGCCGGGACCGGCAACGGGTTGCTGCCGAAGCTGGCGAGCTTGGTCTGCAGGCCCGGCGGGGCAAGCGCTGCGCCCAGGCGCAGGCCGGCCATGCCGTAGAGTTTGGAGAAACTGCGCAGCACGATCAGGTCCTGGCGCTGACGCACCAGGTCGACCATCGACGGCTCGTTGCTGTAGTGGATGTACGCCTCGTCGACCACCAGAACCGCGCTGGCCGGCTTGTTGGCCAGCAGCCATTCGATGTCGCTGCGCGGGGTGATGCTGCCGGTGGCATTGCCGGGATTGCACAGATAGATCAGGCCGGCGGTCGGGTCGGCCTTGGCCATCGCCTTGACGTCGTGCGCGCCATCGGCACGTAGCGGCACCTTGCGCACCTGCACGCCGCGGGCAGTGGCGCTGTCGATGACCGGGTCGAAGCTCGGGTCTGCCACCACCAGGCTGGCACGCGCCGAGGTGAACAGGTTGCTGGCGCGATTCAGTGCGTCCCTGGACCCGGGAAACAATGCCAGATGGTCGTTGGGCAGCTGCAACTCGCCGGTCATCAGATTGCGCAGGTCCTGCTCCATCTCCTGCAGATAACGGCCCGAACGCGCCAGCGACCGCGTTGCGGCATCGAGCGCTGCCGGAGCGGGGCCAAGCGGATGTTCGTTGAGGTTGAGCAGCACCGTGCCTGCTGCCGGTGCGACGCCCGGCGCTGCGGCCGCAGCTGCGCGCTTGCGGGCCGCCTCAGCCGCGGGTGCCAGCCCCAATGCGGAAACTGCCACGCCAGTGGTGGCAAGGCTGAGAAACGAACGGCGCGAAACGGGCAACGACACGGGTGAGCTCCAGACGAGCAGGACAAAGAGGTCGCCACGCTAGCGGGTTTGTGCCGGTCTGCCTATCGGGAAATCCCCGGGCGGCAAGCTGTCGGCCGTCAGCGGGCAGATCCGGCGGTCCAGGAAGCCAGTCGCGCCTGTCCGCGTGACGGCAAACCCTGCCGGGCGTGCTGCCGGGGTGCGAGCGAGGCGCTGCCGGCATCATTACGTTTGGCCTTGCGCGCTTGCCTGCCGCTGTCGATGCGGTCAGCGACATCGGATTAGGGATCGACGTCTGGCGCGTCATCGCTTGCGCATCGGCATGGCCCGTTAGAATGGGCGGCCCAGTGCCAGCCCAGCGATCGTATGACTGTCAGCCCGGATCCCGCTCAGCGCATCGATGCCCTGCGTCGCCGAATCGAAGACGCGAACTACCGCTATCACGTGCTCGACGAGCCGCAGATGGCCGACGTCGATTACGACCGCCTGATGCGTGAGCTGGAGGCGCTGGAAGCCGAGCACCCGGCACTGGCCAGTGCCGATTCGCCGACGCAGCGGGTGGGGTATCTGGCCGCGTCGCGCTTTGCCGAAGTGCGGCACGCCTTGCCGATGTTGTCGCTGGGCAATGCCTTCAGCGATGAGGAAGTGAGCGAGTTCGTCCGTCGCATCAGCGAGCGGCTGGAGCTCAAACAACCGGTGTTCTCGGCCGAACCCAAACTCGATGGCCTGGCGATCAGCCTGCGCTACGAAGATGGCGAGTTCGTGCAAGGTGCGACCCGTGGCGACGGCGCCGCGGGCGAGGATGTCAGCGCCAATCTGCGCACGGTCAAGGCGATTCCGCTGCGTTTGCGTGGGCAGGGTTGGCCAAAGGTGCTGGAAGTGCGCGGCGAGGTCTACATGCCGCGCGCCGCGTTCGAGGCATACAACGCGCAGATGCGTGCGCAGGGTGGCAAGGTGCTGGCCAATCCGCGCAATGGTGCGGCCGGCTCGCTGCGGCAGCTGGACGCGCGCATCACCGCGCAGCGCCCACTCAGTTTTTTTGCGTACGGTGTGGGCGAAGTACGCGACGGCGCCTTGCCGCAGACGCATTCGGCCATCCTGGCGCAATTGCGCGACTGGGGGTTTCCGGTCAGCCAGCTGGTCGAAGTGGTGCAGGGCAGCGAGGGCCTGCTGGCGTACTACCAACGCATTGGCGCGGCGCGCGACGGGCTGGCCTTCGATATCGATGGCGTGGTGTACAAGCTCGACGATCTGGCCGGCCAGCGGGAGATGGGGTTTGTTTCACGCGCGCCGCGCTGGGCGATTGCGCACAAATTCCCGGCGCAGGAGCAATCCACCACGGTGGAGGCGATCGAGATCCAAATCGGGCGTACCGGTGCGGCGACGCCAGTGGCGCGACTGAAGCCGGTACATGTGGCTGGCGTGATCGTCACCAATGCCACGCTGCATAACGCCGACCAGATCGCGCGGCTGGATGTGCGCGTTGGCGACACGGTGATCGTGCGCCGTGCCGGCGATGTGATTCCGGAAGTGGCTGGCGTGGTCGCCGACCAGCGCCCGCCGGGCACGCAGGAATGGCGCATGCCTACCCAGTGCCCGGTGTGCGGGTCGGAGATCGTGCGCGAAGAAGGCCAGGCGGTGTGGCGGTGCTCGGGCGAGTTGACCTGCCCGGCGCAGCGTAAGGAGGCGTTTCGGCATTTCGTGTCGCGGCGTGCGATGGATGTCGACGGCCTGGGCGAGAAATTCATCGAAGTGCTGGTCGATAGCGGACTGGTGCAAGGTGTGGCCGATCTCTATCTGCTCACCGTCGATCAACTGCTGCAACTGCGCCTGATCAGCACCGCCGACAGCCCGCATGCGTTCTTGCGCGAGGCGCGCGAGCATTTGGCAACCGGTGCGTATGCGCAGCTCGAAACCACCGTGGCGAGCATCGGTGTGGATCTGGCCGGCGAACATGAGGCGCCGCAGACCTGGCAGGCCGATCTGCTGCGTGCAGGGCTGCCGAGCTTCGATTGGAACCGCCGCAAGATCGCCACCAAATGGGCGGAGAACCTGATCGAGGCGATTGAAACATCGCGCGATACCACGCTGGAGCGCTTCCTGTTCGCGCTAGGCATCGAGCATGTGGGCGAGAGCACGGCCAAGGCCTTGGCGGCGTGGTTCGGCGATCTGGAGCTGATCCGCCATCTGCCGTGGCCGCTGTTCAAGCGCGTGCCCGATATCGGTGGCGAGGTGGCGCGTTCGCTCGGGCACTTCCTCGATCAGCCGGGCAATCAGCAGGCCATCGACGATTTGCTGCAACGTGGCGTGCGCATCGGCGATGCACACCCGCCATCGCCCAAGCTGCGCGATGCCTTGAGTTTTGCCAGCGTGCTGGAAGACATGGACATTCCCAAGGTGACGCCGGTGCGCGCGCAGCAACTGGCGGCGGCGGTACCGTCGTTCGATGCGCTGCGCACTGCCGGCAGCGACGCGTTATTGCAGGCCGGCGTGCCCGCACCGGTGGTCGCCGCGCTGCTGCAATGGCTGGATCGCCCGGAAAATGCGGCACTCGCCACGGCAGCACAACAGGCGATGGAAGCGGTGCTGGCGCGCCTGCCGGACGCTGAGGCCGTGCAGGCCGGCCCCTTGGACGGCCAGACGGTCGTGATCACCGGCACCTTGGCCGCCTTGACGCGCGATGCCGCTAAACAGCGGCTCGAAGCATTAGGCGCCAAGGTGGCCGGCAGCGTCTCCAAGAAAACCGCGTTCCTGGTGGCCGGCGAGGAGGCCGGCTCCAAGCTCGACAAGGCGCAGTCGCTGGGTGTGGACATCTGGGACGAAGCGCGGCTGCTGGCCTTCCTGGGCGAGCACGGCCAACAGCCATGACCGCAGCGCAACTCGATCTGGCCGGGCTGCGGTTGCGCGCTCAGCTCAATGCCGCGATTCGCGCTTTTTTTGCCGAGCGCAGCGTGCTGGAAGTGGAAACGCCGGTGCTGTCGCAGGCCGGCAACACCGAGCCGAATATCGAAAGTTTCAGCACCCGCTTCAGCGGACATGTGGATGCTGGTGCGCCGCTGCGCTGGCTGCGCACCTCGCCGGAATATCCGCTCAAACGCCTGCTCGCCGCCGGCCTGGGCGATTGCTACGAACTGGGGCGCGTGTTCCGCAACGGCGAAGCCGGCGGCCGGCACAATCCGGAATTCAGCATGCTCGAGTGGTATCGGGTGGGTTGGGACGACCGTAAGTTGGCGCAGGAAACTGTCGCACTGGTGCAGCGCGCGCTTGCACTGGTGCAGCGCGAGGCGAGCGTGCAGGTGCTCACGTATCGCGAGCTGTTCGTGCAACGCCTGGGCATCGACCCGTTGCTGGACCCGGTCGACACGCTGCGTGCAGCACTGCATGACGTTGCCATCGATCCGCAGGGACTGACACGCGACGATTGGCTGGACCTGCTGATGACCCATCGCATCCAGCCCGGCTTTGCCAGCGAGACGCTGACCGTGGTGCACGACTGGCCAGCCAGCCAATGCGCGCTGGCGCGTATCCGTCACGACAGCCCGCCGGTCGCCGAGCGCTTCGAGCTGTATCTGGGCGGCTATGAAGTGGCCAACGGCTACCACGAATTGAACGATGCGCAGGAGCAACGGGCACGCTTCACCCGCGACAACGCCGTGCGTGCGGCGCGCGGATTGCCGCAGCTGCCGCTGGATGAGCACCTGCTGGCGGTGCTGTCGCAGCTGCCCGATTGCGCAGGCGTGGCTGTGGGTGTGGATCGGCTATTGATGGCCTTGCGCGGCACCGCGCAGATTGCCGACGTGCTGGCGTTCGACTTCTCCCGCGCCTGAGTTGCGACCAGCGGGATCGGGCGATGCGCCAGGCACTGGCAGCGGCCAACAACCCTGCTGCGCTCATCGCCGGTCCTGCGTCGCTGGTGCGCGGTGCGCCATGGACTACGTGTGCACGTCGGTTCTCAGCGCGCCATCCGCACTCACATGACGACTGCGCGCTCGGTTTTCTCAGCTGCGCTCGATGCGATACCCGAGTGCGGTCCCCGCATCGCGATTGGCCGTGGTGGGCTGGAGTTGATCACAGCGCAGATCCGGACCCGCGCAGCCCAATGCCTGTAGGCGATGCCGCACGCATTTGGTCGTGCGGCAAGCAAGCGTGGGTTGCGTTGCCATGCCGTTGTCATCGCCGCCGTATTGCTATCTTCACATCGATGATGCTCTCATCTTCACGTCCACGGGGGCGCGACGTTTATCGTTTCGGGGTGAGGATTGCTGGCATGAAGTGGCTGATCAGCTTATGCGGTTTGTGGTGCCTGCCGCTGCTGATGCTCGCCGACGCGCGCGCCGCTGAGCGCGGCTCTGGCGTGGTGCGTTGCGAATCCAAGGACATGGCGCGCGTGCATTGCGCGATGGATGTCGCCAGCGGCGTGCAACTGGTACGCCAGCTCTCCGAAACCAGCTGTATCCGCGGTAGCGAATGGGATGTCGACCGTGACGGTGTCTGGGTCGAGCAAGGCTGTCGTGCCGAATTCGCCGCCACCGTGCCGGCCACACCGCTGATGCGGCGTGTGGTGCGTTGCGATTCCAACGGCGGCAAGGTGGTGTGCCCGGTGGTCTTGCGCGGCGCGCCGGTACGCCTGTTGCGGCAACGCTCGATGTGGCCATGCAAGGAAAACCGTACCTGGGGAACGCGCCGTAACGAAATCTGGGTTTCGCGTGGTTGCGATGGCGAGTTCGAAGTCGGCGCCGAAGATGGGTCCGGTTTCGTGGCGGTGCCGCGCATGGTCACGTGCGAATCGAAAAAGAGCGCGCGTCGCACGTGCGGAGTCTCGGTGGAGCGCAAGGTGCGCCTGGGCCGGCAACTGTCCAGGACGGCGTGCGTGGAAGGCCAGACCTGGGGCTGGAGCCGCGACGGGGTATGGGTCAACGACGGTTGCCGCGCGGAATTCATCGTCGACTGAGCGGCTGACTAACCTGCCGCGTGGTGTATTGCCGGGCGAAGAATCTTGGCCACGTACATCGCCAGCTGCTGCGCACGTGCTTTCGCTGCACAGGGTGGCTGATCTGCGGTTTGGCTGCAGGGCCCTTTGCCTGCCCACCCTCGCGGGACACGCTGCAAGTACGTCCTTGTAAGCTCTTACGCGGCATCCATGCCGCGTAAGGTCCCGCGAGGGTGGGCGGGCAAGGACCAGTCGCGATGGTCGGTGTGCACGGTTGCAAGCAAGGCGTGGTGTGTTGTCCGGATAACGCCGGGTCGGATCAGCTTCGCAGCGCAGCGCGATTGACAGGCAGGCTTCAACAACGCAATCGGCAAACTTCCTTCCAAAGCAATCAGCAAACCGTCTGGTGCGGTGTCCTCGCCGATTGCGGGACCATGTGGCGGCATGGATGCCGCTACCGAGCCTACAGGGACGTACTTGCGCCGTGTCCCGCGAGCGGCGAGGGCACCGCGCCCTCGACCAACCAGGCTTTTGCGCTTGAGGCACTGCTGCGCTAGCACGACGGGCTGAGCATCGCCGCTCACTGACTGGGCTGCGCGCGCGCCTTACAATAGGGCAATGAACGACAGCGCCCATATCGATTACGCCCGCTACGACCACATCCGCCCCCTGCTGTGGACCGGCGATGCCCTGGAATTGCTAGACCAACGCAAGTTGCCTTTCGTGGTGGAGCATGTGCGCTGCGAGAGCAGCGATGCGGTGGCCGAGGCCATCCATTCGCTGGCCGTGCGTGGTGCGCCGGCGATCGGTATCGCGGCCGGCTGGGGCGTGGTGCTGGCTGCGCGCGACATCGCTGCCGACGATGGCAGTGCGGCCCTGCAGAAACTCGAACCGGCGCTGTTGCGGCTCAATGCGGCGCGTCCGACCGCGGTGAATCTTGCCTGGGCGTTGATGCGCATGCGCCGGGTGCTGGGCGCGGCAGGTGCAGACTGGCGCGAGGTGATTGCGCGCGAGGCGCAGGCCATCGCCGATGAGGATCTGGCCGCCAATCGTCACATGGGCGCGCTGGGTGCCGGGCTGATCGCCCCGGGCAGCGGCGTGCTCACCCACTGCAATACCGGCTCGCTGGCCACCGCCGGCTTCGGCACCGCGCTGGGCGTGATCCGTGCCGGCATGGCGCAGCAACGCATCGCCAAGGTGTTCGCTGGCGAAACCCGGCCGTGGCTGCAGGGCGCGCGCCTGACCGTGTGGGAGCTGCAGCAGGACGGCATCGATGCGACCCTGATCGCCGACTCGGCCGCGGCGCATCTGATGAAATCCGGCCTGGTGCAGTGGGTGATCGTCGGCGCCGACCGCATTTGCGCCAACGGCGACACCGCCAACAAGATCGGCACCTACCAGCTGGCCATTGCCGCACGCCACCACGGGGTCAAGTTCATGGTGGTGGCGCCGTCGTCGACGGTGGACATGGCCACCAGCGATGGCGATCAGATCGAGATCGAGCAGCGCGATCCAGGCGAGTTGTTCGGCGTGGGCGGGGTGCGGACGGTGGCCGAGGGTATCCATGCCTGGAACCCGGTGTTCGACGTCACCCCCGGTGCGTTGATCGATGCCATCGTCACCGAACGTGGGGTGATCGAGCAGCCCGATCCGGCGCGAATGCAGGCCGCCTTCGGCGCCTGAGCCGGACCGGCGGCAAGATTGCCGCCAACGTCCCGCCAAAATCCCCGCAAGTGCTTGTTTCTGGCCGTAAAGCGACAGTATCGGGAAGCCCCTTCGTGGTACAATCTGGGGCTTGAATCGATCGGCGGGAGCGTGGGGTCGGCAGCCTGTGACTGAGGCGCCCCCGACGCGGCTTTCCGGCTCGCCCGCCACCTCACTTACGGAACCCGAATGGCAGAAACCGCCAAGGAAATCATCCAGGTCAACCTGGAAGACGAGATGCGCAAGAGCTATCTCGATTACGCCATGAGCGTGATCGTTGGCCGCGCACTCCCCGATGCCCGTGACGGCCTCAAGCCTGTGCACCGCCGCGTGCTGTTCGCGATGCACGAGCTGGGCGCCCACAGCAACAAGGCCTATTTCAAGTCGGCGCGTATCGTCGGCGACGTCATCGGTAAATACCATCCGCACGGCGACCAGTCGGTGTACGACACGCTGGTGCGCATGGCGCAGCCGTTCTCGCTGCGCTACATGATGGTGGACGGCCAGGGTAACTTCGGTTCGGTCGACGGCGACTCCGCCGCGGCGATGCGTTACACCGAGTCGCGCATGTCGCGACTGGCGCATGAGCTGATGGCCGATATCGACAAGGAAACCGTCGATTTCCAGCCCAATTACGATGAAAAGGAACTGGAACCGACGGTCATGCCGACCCGGTTCCCGAGCCTGTTGGTCAACGGTTCTGCCGGTATCGCGGTGGGCATGGCCACCAACATCCCGCCGCACAATCTGACCGAGGCGATCAACGCCTGCATCGCGTTGATCGATACGCCCGAGCTGGATGTCGAGGGCTTGATGGAGTACATCCCGGGCCCGGATTTCCCCACTGCCGGCATCATCAACGGCACCGCCGGCATTGCCGCGGGCTACCGCACCGGCCGTGGCCGCGTGCGCATCCGCGCCAAGGCCGATGTGGAAGTGGCCGACAACGGCCGCGAGGCGATTGTCGTCACCGAGATCCCGTACCAAGTCAACAAGGCGCGGTTGATCGAAAAGATCGCCGAGCTGGTCAAGGAAAAGAAGCTCGAAGGCATCAGCGAGCTGCGCGATGAGTCCGACAAGGACGGCATGCGCATCTACATCGAAATCAAGCGCGGCGAGTCGGCCGAGGTTGTGCTCAACAACCTGTACCAGCAGACCCAGATGGAGTCGGTGTTCGGCATCAACATGGTGGCGCTGATCGACGGCCGCCCGCAGTTGATGAACCTCAAGCAGATGCTGCAGGCGTTCATCCGCCACCGCCGCGAAGTGGTTACCCGCCGCACCATCTACGAACTGCGCAAGGCGCGTGCGCGTGCGCACGTGTTGGAAGGCCTGACCGTTGCGTTGGCCAACATCGATGAAATGATCGAGTTGATCAAGACCTCGGCCAACCCGCAGGAAGCGCGCGAGCGCATGCTGGCCAAGACCTGGGAACCGGGTCTGGTCGGTGCGCTGCTGGGTGCCGCCGGTGCCGAAGCGTCCAAGCCGGAAGACCTGGCGCCGGGCGTTGGCCTGGCCAATGGCTTCTATCAGCTCAGCGAAGTGCAGGCCTCGCAGATCCTGGAAATGCGTCTGCATCGCCTGACCGGGTTGGAACAGGAAAAGCTGACCGACGAGTACAAGCAGTTGCTCGAGGTCATCCAGGGCCTGATCCGCATCCTGGAAAACCCCGATGTGCTGCTGCAGGTGATCCGCGACGAGCTGATCAACATCCGCGAAGAGTACGGCGACGAGCGCCGCACCGAGATCCGTCACAGCGAAGAAGATCTGGATATTCTCGATCTGATCGCGCCGGAAGACGTGGTGGTGACCTTGTCGCACGCCGGTTATGCCAAGCGTCAGCCGGTGAGCGCGTATCGCGCGCAGCGGCGTGGCGGGCGTGGCCGTTCTGCCGCAGCGACCAAGGAAGAAGATTTCATCGATCAGCTGTGGCTGGTCAACACGCACGACACGTTGCTGACCTTCACCAGCAGCGGCAAGGTGTTCTGGCTGCCGGTACATCAGTTGCCGGAAGCCGGCTCCAATGCGCGTGGCCGCCCGATCATCAACTGGATTCCGCTGGAATCCGGCGAGCGGGTGCAAGCGGTGTTGCCGGTGCGCGAATACGCCGACAACCGCTATGTGTTCTTCGCCACCCGCAACGGTACCGTCAAGAAGACCCCGCTCAGCGAATTCGCCTTCCGTCTGGCGCGCGGCAAGATCGCGATCAATCTGGACGATGGCGACGCGCTGGTCGGCGTTGCGCTGACCGATGGCGATCGCGACGTATTGTTGTTCGCCTCCAACGGCAAGACCGTGCGCTTTGGCGAATCCACCGTGCGTTCGATGGGCCGTACCGCCACCGGCGTGCGTGGTATCCGCATGCCCAAGGGCGAGGAAGTGGTCAGCCTGATCGTGTCCGACCCGGCGGGGGGGATCGAGATCGAGTCCGATGAAGAAGGTGCTGATGACGTCGTCGATAGCGCAGACGGCGCCGAGGCGGCGGTGATTGACGTCGCCGAGAGCGACGATATGGCCTACATCCTCACCGCCACCGAGAAGGGCTACGGCAAGCGCACTCCGCTGTCCGAATACCCACGCAAGGGACGCGGCACGCAGGGCGTGATCGGTATCCAGACCAGCGAGCGCAACGGCAAGCTGGTGCGTGCGGTACTGCTGGGCGCCACCGACGAAGTGCTGTTGATCTCCGATGGCGGCACCCTGGTGCGCACACGCGGTTCGGAAATTTCGCGCGTGGGCCGCAACACGCAGGGTGTGACGTTGATCCGTCTGTCCAAGGGCGAGAAGTTGCAGGCGGTCGAACGCCTGGACGCATCGCTGGATGAAGTGGACGACGTGGTGGAAGAAGCGAGCGCAACCGTCGAGTCCGTCGCGCTGCCGCCGGCAACCGAAGAATGATCGGCTAGCGTCATCGCTGCAGTTGAACGAAAACGCCGGCAATGCCGGCGTTTTTTATTGCATTTTGTTTATTGCGCGCTCGTTTTATTGCAGGCGATGACATGTGCAACGCAGTGTTTAAGCGCCCCCACTGCGAAAAACGCGGTGCTTTCACCGGCGCAGGTCGAAGGTGATTGGCGGTGCGGCGGCGTTGCGTCGCCGCTGAGTCGAAGAGGAACAACTGATGACGAATGTGGATCGTCCTTCCGGTCGCGGCCATTGGGCGCTTGCGATCTTGGGAGGCGTGATTGCCGTGCTGGGTGCGGTGTTGCTGGCCGGTGGCGTGTGGTTGGCCGCGCTGGATGGCTCCTGGTATTACGCACCAGCCGGTGCGGCGATGCTGATTGCTGGCGTGTTGCTGTTCCGTGGCCGCAACGCGGGTGCGTGGTGGTTTGCAGCCGTGGTGGCCGGCTCGGTGCTGTGGACGTGGTGGGAGTCGGGCAGCGATTACTGGCGTTGGGTGCCGCGCCTGGGCCTGATCGTGGGCCTGGCGTTCGTGCTTGCGCTGCTGTTGCCAAAACTGCAACGCCCGGTATCGCGCGCGCTGTCGCGCAGCGTGGCGGGTGTATTGGCGGCAGTGTTTGTGGTCGCGTTCGTGCTGGCGTTCATTCCTCAAGGCGTGACCGAGGCCGATGGCGCGCTGGCGCATGCCGCCGGGATGGCCGGTGGTCTGGTCAATCGCAGTGCACCGGCAGCATCTGCAACGACCGATGTGCAACCGGCCAACGCGCCGGCCGATGGCGATTGGGCGGCGTACGGGCGTAGCCAGGCAGGTCAGCGCTATTCGCCGCTGCAACAGATCAACCGCGACAACGTCGCACAGCTGCAGCAGGCCTGGGTTTTCCATACCGGCGATCTGCCGAGCAAGCGCTGGGGCGCGGAAACCACACCGTTGAAGGTGGGCGACAGTTTGTACCTGTGCACTGCGCGCAACCAGGTGATTGCGCTGGATGCGTCCAGCGGCAAGCAGCGTTGGCGCTACGACCCCAAGGTCAAGGATGAGGCGATTCCGTATACCGCCGCGTGCCGTGGCGTGTCGTATTACGAGGTGCCGGCGGCAGCCAGCGCTGGCGCTGCCGAAGTGGCATCCAATGGCTCTGCGCTGTGCCGCACGCGGGTGATCGAGGGCACGCTGGATGGGCGCCTGATTGCGCTGGACGCACGCAGCGGTCAGCTATGCCCGGACTTCGGCAGCAATGGGCAGGTCGATATCACGGCCGGCATGGGCGAGACGCCGCCCGGCTATGTGTCGATCAATTCACCGCCAGCGATCGTGCGCGGGGTGGTCGTCACTGGGCATCAGGTGCTCGATGGTCAGAAGCGGTACGAGCCGTCCGGTGTGATCGAAGGCTTCGATGCGGTGACCGGTAAATTGCGCTGGGCCTGGGACATGACGCATCCGGACTGGGATGGCGCACCGCCGCCGGGCCAAAACTGGACGCCTGGCACGCCCAATATGTGGACCACTGCCGCTGCGGACGAGCAACTGGGGTATGTGTACCTGCCGATGGGTAATTCCACTGCCGATTACTGGAGCAGCTCGCGCACGCCTCCAGAGAATCGCTACGCCACCTCGCTGGTGGCGCTGGATGTCACAACCGGCAAGCCGGTGTGGAATTTCCAGACCACGCATATCGACGCGTGGGATTACGACCTGGGTTCGCAGCCGAGCCTGATCGACTTCCCCAAGGATGGCGTCAAGGTGCCGGCGGTGTTGCTGCCGAGCAAGCAGGGCGAGTTGTATGTGCTGGATCGGCGCACCGGCAAGCCGCTGGTTGGCGTGGAAGAACGTGCGGTGCCCGGTGGTGGCGTGGAGCCGCAGATGCGCGCCAAGACCCAGCCGTTTTCGCTGTATCACACGTTGCGCAAGCCGGATCTGACCGAGCGCGATATGTGGGGCATGACCCCGATCGACCAATTGGTGTGTCGTCTCCAGTTCCGCAAGGCCAGCTACAAGGGCATTTACACGCCACCGGAAGCCGATCGGCATTCGATCGAGTATCCCGGTTACAACGGCGGCTCGGATTGGGGCAGCGTGGCGGTGGATCCGCAGCACGGCGTGATCGTGGCCAATTACAACGACATGCCGAACTACAACCTGTTGGTACCGCGTGCCAAGGCCGACAAGCTTGGCTGGGCGCCGCGCGATCAAGTGCGCGGCGATGCAGGCGGCGCAGAAGGCGCGGGCGACCCGCAAGCCGGCACGCCGTATGCGATCAACGTCAATGCCGGCTGGCGGCTGCCGTTTACCAAGCTGTTGTGCAAGGAACCGCCGTATGGCGGCATCCGCGCCATCGACCTGGCCAGCGGCAAGACGCTGTGGGACCGGCCGTTCGGCAGTGCGCGCGGCAATGGCCCGTTCGGCATCCGCTCCGGCCTGCCGATCGAGATCGGCACACCGAACAACGGTGGTTCGGTGGTGACAGCCGGTGGTTTGATCTTCATCGCTGCAGCCACCGACGACCTGATCCGCGCCATCGACCTGGCCACCGGCAAGGAACTCTGGCACGCCAAGTTGCCAGCCGGCGGGCAGGCCAACCCGATGGTGTATTCCTACGGCGGCCGCGAGTACCTGGTGATCATGGCCGGCGGCCACCACTTCATGGAAACCCCGGCCGGCGATGCGTTGATCGCCTACGCATTACCGCAGCATTAGTGCTGGAAGTGGAAACAAAAACGCGCCGATAACGGCGCGTTTTTTTGCGCTAGCGAAGCGCAGTTTCAATGCTTTGACTGCATGCAGACGCGTTGACCCAACAGTTCCCCGATCACACGCTTTTGCGATTCTCGATTCTCGATTCCCGATTCTCGATTCCCGATTCCCGAATCACTGCTCCGCTGCCACCGCCACCGCATCGTCCTGCACCGCGTCCTGCACATCCTGCACCAGCGTCGCCTTGACGATGATCGAGCGGATGGCATCGGTAGCCTCCGACAGCGGCACATCGCTGCTCAGGCGCTGGAAGGTGTCGCGGCTGTTATAGCCGGAGCCGTCCTTCAGATAGTGCTCGTACATCGACAGCAGATCCTGGCAGGCGGTGATCAATGCCGCGATATTGCCGCGCACCAACGCGTCACCCACCTGGTCGAAGCTGTGCAGGCAGTCGGCCAGCCAATGCAGGTCGTAGCGTGCCGTGCTGGGCTCGGGCGCATTGTGCCCGCGGCTATAGGCGCTGTAGCGGCGCAGGCTGCGTGCCACACGGGCGACATGGGCAAACAGCGTGCCGATCTCGTTGGCGATATCCAGGCGCTGCACCATGACCATCGGAATCACTTGCTCGGGGACCTCTGGGCGCTGCTGTTCTACGGCGTTTTGTTCATGCTGCTCCAACGACTGCTTGAGCACGGTGTAGCTGCGCTGCAGCGATTCCAGCTCCAGCGTAGTAGCTGCGGCGCGCGCCTTGAGCTGCGACAGCGCAGCCTGATAGCGCGCAAGACTGTCCTGGGTACTGGCGTGCTGCCCGTACTCGGCATTGAGCTGGCGCCCACGCACGAACGCCAGACCCGTGGCGATGAGCGCCCAGAGTGCGAAGGCAGGCACCAGGTAGATCAGGATGCCCATGAGGATTCCTCGAAACGTTGCATACCTTGTCGGCCTGCTGCCCGCAGTCTTTAGGGCAATCCTCGAGAATGTGACGGGCCAAGATGATTTTTTGCCGTCCAAGCAGGCTGCAGCCGGCAGATCTTGCGGACCCTGACGAAAGACACGTTGCGAGCTGCATGCCTGCATGCTCGAATCAACTCACTCGCTAGCCCGGAGTCCTGCATGCGCAGATGGAGTGATTGCTGGATGACCAAGCTGCGCAGCATCCGCGCAGTCGCACTGATCTGGATGTTGCTGTGCGCCACTGCGCATGCCGCACCACCCACACCGCCATCGACGCAAGTCCAGGTGGGCTACAGCGAAGCGACGGATCTTTTCAACCTGCTGGATAACCTGTCGGACTGGTTGCCGGGTTTTACGGTGCCTGTCTACCGTAGCTACATGGAAGCCCATGGAGGGCTGGATCAGGCGGATCTTGCCGCGCTGGCCGCCTATGCGGAATTCCGCCGCCGCACCTCGGGGCTTGCAAAAGACGACACTCTGGAGGTGGTCGACCGTGTTTTCGCGCCAGACGCCACCCGTGAGGCGGATCCGTTCTCACGGCATTTCCTGGGGGATGCAGGCTTTGAGGCATCGGCGAATGCCGCAATTGCAGAGCAGTCGGCAGATGACCAGAAACTGTTGCGCGCGTATTTTGCGCGGTTCGTTCCGCGTGCCAGCCGTTTGATCGCAGTTGCACCACGTTTCGAGCACCAGATGCGCGTGCTGAGAGAGGAGCTATCCAACCCTGCCGTTTCCCGCTTGGCATCGCAGATGCGTGATTTCTTTGCGGTGCCGGACCCTCCGGCATTTGAGGCACGATTCGTGTGGTGGCCAGAGATGGATACCACTCAAGCCAAAGTACGTGGGCGCACCATGCTGCTCTATTCCCAACACGATGCGCCCACCGGCACGGCATCGATGGACTGGACGCCAATCCTGTTGCACGAGTTGAATCACTATTTGTCTGCGGGGCAGCCAGCCGCGCGTAAACGCATGCTTGCTGCCAACTTCTTGCGGCTGTGCCCAAGTGCAGCCAATTTGCGCAACCCGCTCAACGCGCTGGAAGAGCCATTGGCGATTTACTGGGGACAGTATCGATTCGAACACGCGGTGCGTGGACGTGCGTTGCCGCGCTCATTGCAGTGGTATATCCAGGCGGATGCAGATCGCGGGGCAAAGGCGATCGCAGCCGCATACCCTGCAAGTGAGGCCGCGCCGCTGCTCGATGACAGCGCATTGCTGGCGGCTGCTGCATCTGCCTGCAAGCAGACACAGATGGAAACCAAAGCCGACTGAGGCGATGCATCTCCCGCAGAGTATCTGGCTCGCTCATCTGGAGAGTGGTTTGTGGACGTCGAGTCCACCTAGAGCGGCTAATAAAGCTAGGGTAGAGCGATTAATCTGTGGCTTGGCTGTGGTGTCCTTGCCTGCCCACCATCGCAGGACACGCCGCAAGTACGTCTCTGTAGCCTCTTCTGCGGCATCCATGCCGCATAAAGTGGTCTACCGCGCGCTGTCGGCGAGCGAACTCAGGCAAGAATCCCCGGTAAATCCAGCCCTTTTTCCTTCGCGCACTCGGTTGCGATCGCATACCCGGCATCGGCGTGGCGCATCACGCCGGTGGCGGGGTCGTTCCAGAGCACGCGTTCGATGCGCTTGTCGGCTGCGTCGCTGCCGTCGCAGACGATGACCATGCCGGCGTGTTGCGAGAAGCCCATGCCGACGCCGCCGCCGTGGTGCAGCGAGACCCAGGTGGCGCCGCTGGCGGTATTGAGCAGGGCATTGAGCAACGGCCAGTCGGACACCGCATCGGAGCCGTCGGCCATCGCTTCGGTCTCGCGGTTCGGCGAGGCGACGCTGCCCGAATCCAGATGGTCGCGGCCGATCACTACCGGGGCTTTCAACTCGCCGCTACGGACCATCGCGTTGAAGGCCAGGCCGAGCCGATGGCGGTCGCCCAGACCGACCCAGCAGATGCGCGCGGGCAGGCCCTGGAAGGCGATCTTTTCGGCGGCCATGTCCAGCCAGCGATGCAGATGCGCATCGTCGGGAATCAATTCCTTGACCTTGGCATCGGTCTTGGCGATGTCTTCCGGGTCGCCGCTGAGCGCGACCCAGCGGAACGGGCCGATGCCGCGACAGAACAGCGGGCGGATGTAGGCGGGCACGAAGCCGGGGAAGTCGAACGCGTCGGACACGCCTTGCTCCAGCGCCATCTGGCGCAGGTTATTGCCGTAGTCCACGGTGGGCACGCCGAGCGCGTGGAAGGTGAGCATGGCGCGGATGTGGTTGGCCATTGCCTCGCGCGCGGCGGCTTCCACCTCCTTGGGCGCACTCACGCGCTTTGCGTCCCACTCTTCCACGCTCCAGCCTTGCGGCAGGTAGCCGTTGACCGGGTCGTGCGCGGAGGTCTGGTCGGTCAGCAGGTCCGGCTTGATCCCACGTAGCAGCAGTTCGTCCAGCACGTCGGCGACATTGCCGAGCAGGCCGACCGACAGCGGCTTCTTCGCCGTGCAGGATTCCTCGATCAGGCGCAGCGCGTCGTCCAGCGAGTCGGTCCAGGTGTCCAGATAGCCGGTGCGCAGGCGCATGTCGATGCTGGAACGGCGGCACTCCACCGCCAGGCACGAGGCGCCGGCCATCACCGCGGCCAGCGGCTGCGCGCCACCCATGCCGCCAAGGCCGCCGGTGAATAGCCACTTGCCGGCCAGGCTGCCGCCGTAATGCTGGCGGCCCATCTCCACGAAGGTTTCGTAGGTGCCTTGCACGATGCCTTGCGCGCCGATGTAGATCCAGCTGCCGGCGGTCATCTGGCCATACATCGCCAGACCCTTTTTATCGAGTTCGTTGAAGTGGTCCCAGGTGGCCCAGCGCGGCACAAGATTGGAATTGGCGATCAGTACGCGCGGTGCGTCGACATGGGTGCGGAACACGCCGACCGGCTTGCCCGATTGCACCAGCAAGGTTTGGTCGTCATCCAGGCGTGTGAGTGCAGCCACGATCGCATCGAAGGATTCCCAGTCGCGCGCGGCGCGGCCGATGCCGCCGTACACCACCAGTTCCTGCGGGCGCTCGGCTACATCCGGGTCCAGGTTGTTCATCAACATGCGCAGCGGCGCTTCGGTGAGCCAGCTCTTGGCGGTGAGCGTGGTGCCGGTGGCGGCGCGGATGACGCGGGTTGCATCGTGACGGGTCATGCCGGGTTCCTTGCAATCAACGGTTGGCCGCATGCGGCGCGGTGTCGGATAAGGGCGCAGTGGCGAACTGCAGGCAGGCCAGCAGCACATGCCGCAGCACTGCGCGTAACGCGGCGGCGTGCACCGGCTGCCACGGCGTAGGCCAGTTGTCGGGGGTGATGGTGTCCGGCTCGCGCATGTAGCCGCGGCAGGCCAGTTCCATCTGCAGGGTGTGCACGCCCTGGTCGGGTTGCGCGTAGTGGCGGGTGATCCAGCCGCCCTTGAAGCGCCCGTTGCGCACGGTGCTGGAGCCACTGCTACGGCACAGCTGTTCGATGGCGTCGGCCAGGGCCGGAGCGCAGCTGCGATCGTCGTTGCTGCCGATGTTGAATTGCGGCAACTCACCGTCGAACAGGTGCGGGATGAAGGAGCGGATCGAATGCGCGTCGTACACCACGATGTTTGCGTGTTGCTGACGCAGGCGCGCGATCTCGTCGGCGAGTGCGGCGTGATACGGGTCGAACCAGTGCGTGCGACGCAGATCGATCTGCGCCTGATCCGGCGCCTGCCCATCGGCATACAGCGGCTGATTGTCGAAGGTGGTCAGCGGACACAGGCCGGTGGTGTTCTGGCCCGGATACAGCGATACGCCGCTCGGGTCGCGGTTGACGTCGATGACCGAGCGCGAGATGGCGGTGCGCACCGTGGTGGCACCCAGCGACTGTGCGAAGTCGTAGACCTGGTGCACCCACCAATCGGCGTCGCGGCGCGCAAGCCACGGCGACACGAACTGGTCGGCCACCGTGTCGGGCAGCTCGGTGCCAGTGTGCGGGAAGCTGACAAGCAACGGCGCGTCGCCGCGATGCACTTCCAACCAATCGGGCAGGGTGTTCATGGCTGCGCTCCGGTTACGTGCACGGTGGCGAGCACGTCGTGTTGGCGATACGCATAAACGCCATCATCGTGTTGAGCGCATCATGCAGCCGTTGCCGGTGCGGCGATACCACACAATGCAAAGCGTGGTGCTAGGACGCTGCGCAGGTGATGTGCAACCCGCCGCGTCATGCGTCCTGCTCCACACCCGGCAGTGCGATCGCCACTGCGTTGGCCAATGCGCCTGACCGTACCAGCGCGCTTGCAGCCAGCATGTCGGGATGAAAGTAGCGGTCGTCCTGTAGCGTTGCGACCTGCGCACGCAACAGCGCGCGTGCCGCTTCCAGCGCAGTGCTGGAGCGCAGCGGTGCATGGAAATCGCAGCCTTGCACCGCTGCCAACAACTCGATGCCGATTACGTGCGCGGCATTTTCTGCCATGGCCAGCAGACGTCGCGCGCCGTGCGCCGCCATCGACACATGATCTTCCTGATTGGCCGAGGTCGGAATCGAATCGACGCTGGCCGGATACGCGCGCTGCTTGTTTTCCGACACCAACGCCGCAGCGGTGACCTGCGGAATCATGAAGCCGGAATTCAGGCCCGGGCGAGGGGTGAGAAACGCTGGCAGACCAGACAACGCCGGGTCGACCAGCATCGCGGTGCGGCGTTCGCTGATCGAGCCGATTTCGCATACCGCCATCGCCAGCATATCGGCAGCGAACGCCACCGGCTCGGCGTGGAAATTGCCGCCAGACAAGGCCTCGCCGGTATCGCTGAAGACCAACGGATTATCGGTGACGCCATTGGCTTCGATGTCCAGCGTGCGCGCGGCCTGCCGCATGATGTCCAGCGCCGCGCCCATCACCTGCGGTTGGCAACGCAGGCAGTACGGATCCTGTATGCGCACATCGCCGAGGCGATGCGATTCGCGAATCGCCGAGTCGGCCATCAACGCCCGCAGCGCCGCAGCGGTTGCAATCTGCCCCGGTTGCCCGCGCAAGGCATGGATGCGCGCATCGAACGGCGTATCGGAGCCTTTTGCCGCTTCCACCGACAGCGCGCCGGTCACCAGGGCGGCCTGCAATACGGTTTCGATCTCGAACAAGCCGGCCAGCGCGCAGGCAGTGGAAAATTGCGTGCCGTTGAGCAGCGCCAGCCCTTCTTTTGCGCCGAGCACGCGCGGCTGCAACTGCGCCTGCGCTAGCGCTTGCGCGGTGGGTAAACGGAGCTCGCCGACGAAGGCTTCGCCAACGCCGATCATCACCGCGGCCAGATGCGACAGCGGTGCCAGATCGCCGGAGGCGCCGACCGATCCCTGGCAAGGCACCACCGGCGTGATGCCCGCACGCAGCATCGCTTCCAGCAACGCCAGCGTGCCCGGTTGTACGCCGGAAGCGCCCTGGGCAAGGCTGGTGAGCTTGAGCGCCATCATCAGCCGCACCACCGGCACCGGCGTGGGCTCGCCGACGCCGGCCGCATGCGACAACACGATATTGCGCTGCAGGGTCTGCAGGTCTTCGCGCTCGATGCGCACGCTGGCCAGCTTGCCGAAGCCGGTGTTGACCCCATAGACCGGCTCGCCGCGCGCGACGATCGCCTCCACCGTCTGCGCGCTGCGCAGTACTGCGGCCGCACAGGCGGCGTCCAGCGCCATATCGGCGCCGCGATACAGCGCACGCCATTGCGCCAGCGTTACCTGGCCGGGTTGCAAGACAACAGAAGCACTCATGACAACTCCAGAGTCGATCAGGTCGAATGCCCGCGCCAGATGCGGGCATGAAGAGGGTTGAAGCCCATGCGATAGACCAGGTCGGCCGGCGCGTCGATGTCCCAGATCGCCAGGTCGCAGTCCATGCCGGTGCGCAGCCGGCCAAGTCGCGCACTGCGGCCCAGCGCACGCGCCGCTTCGCGGGTGAACCCGGCGATGCATTCGTCCACCGTCATGCGGAACAACGTGGCCGCCATGTTCATCGCCAGCAACGGGCTGGTCAGCGGTGAAGTGCCCGGGTTGCAGTCGGTGGCCAACGCCAGCGGCACACCGGCCGCGCGCAGCGCATCGATCGGCGGCAGTTGGGTATCGCGGGTGAAATAGAACGCGCCTGGCAGCAAGACCGCCACGGTGCCGGCGCTGGCCATCGCATCGACGCCGGCCTGGTCCAGGTACTCGATATGGTCGGCCGACAACGCACCATGGCGTGCCGCCAGTGCCGCGCCGTGCTGGTTGCTCAATTGCTCGGCATGGATCTTGACGCGCAAGCCCTGTGCCTGCGCGGCGACGAACACCTGTTCGGCCTGCGCCGGCGAAAACGCCAGGTGTTCGCAGAAGACGTCGACCGCTTCGGCAAGCCCTTGCGCGGCAATCGCCGGAATCATCTGCGTGCAGACGGCGTCGATGTACTGCTGCGCATCGCTCCCCGGCGGCACCGCGTGCGCGCCGAGAAATGTCGGCACCACTTCCACCTGCCGCAGGGTTGCGAGCTGGCGCGCCACGCGCAGTTGCTTGGTCTCGTCCTCCAGCGTGAGCCCGTAGCCGGATTTGATTTCCAGCGTAGTCACGCCCTCGGCGAGCATGGCATCCAGGCGCGGCAGGCTGGCGGCGAGCAACGCGGCATCGTCTGCGGCGCGGGTGGCGCGCACGGTCGCCACAATGCCGCCACCGGCCGCGGCGATCTGCGCATAGCTGGCGCCGCGCAGGCGTTGTTCGAATTCGTTGGCGCGATTGCCGGCATACACCAGATGGGTGTGGCAATCGATCAGGCCCGGGCTGATCCAGCGCCGCTGGCAATCGTAAGTACTGTCGGCTTCGAACGCCGGTGCCTGCGCTGCCGGGCCGGCATACACGATGCGGCCGTCCCGACAGGCGATCATGCCATCGGTGACGATGCCCAGCCCGCCGTCGGCAGCGTCCAGGGTCATCAGCTGCGCGTTGTGCCAGAGAACGTCGCAATGCATGGCGCAGGCTCGTGGTGTCTGATATGTATATACAATAGATTCGTCAATCGAGGGTGTCCAGTGGCAGATCAACCGGTACAAGCGTTGTGGGCAGCGCGGGCCCTGTTGCCGAGTGGCTGGGCGGGCGGTGTGCGGATCACGCTGGAGCAGGGGCGCATTGCCACGGTGCAGACCGATGCGGCCGCGGCCGCCACCGATACGCGTGCCGAGGTGCTGGTGCCTGGCCTGGGCAACCTGCACAGCCATGCGTTTCAGCGCGGTATGGCCGGCCTGACCGAAGTGGGCGGACGCAGCGGCGACAGTTTCTGGAGCTGGCGCGAACTGATGTACCGCTTCGTCGACCGGCTGGACCCGGACAGCCTGCAGGCAATCGCCGAGCAGGCATATGTGGAAATGCTGGAGAGCGGCTTCACCCGCGTTGGCGAATTTCATTATCTGCACCACACCGTCAGCGGTGCGCCGTACGCGCATGCCGGTGAGATGTCCGAGCGCATCGCCGCTGCGGCCGCCAGTACCGGCATCGGGTTGACCTTGTTGCCGGTGTTCTACGCGCACTCGGATTTCGGCGGGGCTGCACCGAGCGCCGCGCAAAAGCGCCTGATCCACGACATCGATGGGTTTGCGCGCCTGCTCGACGACTGCAGGCACAGCCTCAAGACGTTGCCGGATGCCGTGCTCGGGCTGGCACCGCACAGTTTGCGCGCGGTCACGCCGCAGCAACTGGCGGCACTGGTGCCACTCACCGATGGCCCGATCCACATCCATATCGCCGAGCAGCAGCGCGAAGTCGACGCCTGCCTGGCCTGGTCGGGCCAGCGTCCGGTGCAATGGCTGCTGGCCAACGCGCCGGTGGCGGCGCGCTGGTGTCTGGTGCACGCCACGCATGTGGATGCCAGCGAGCTGCGGGCGATCGCCGACAGTGGCGCGGTGGTCGGGTTGTGCCCGATCACCGAGGCCAATCTGGGCGACGGGCTGTTCCCGATGCAGGCATTCGCTGCGGCTGGCGGGCGCTTTGGCGTGGGTTCGGATTCGAACGTGCTGATCGATGCGGCCGAAGAACTGCGCCTGCTCGAATACGGCCAGCGGCTGCGCCTGCAGGCGCGCAATGTGCTGGCGCCTGCCGACGTTTCGAGCGGGCGCTGGTTGTACGAAAAGGCAAGCGACGGCGCGGCGCAGGCGCTGGGTGTCGCGCAGCACGGGATCCGGGTTGGCGCCGTGGCCGATCTGGTGGAACTGGACACCAGCCATCCGGCCTTGCTCGCACGCAGCGACAACGCAGTGCTGGACAGCTGGCTGTTTGCCGCACGCGCCACTGCGGTGCGGCACGTCTGGCGTGGCGGGCGCCATGTGGTGCGCGATGGGCAGCATGTCGATCGCGCACGGATTGCCTCGCGTTTTGCCGGAGTCTTGCGAACAGTGCTCGGCAATTGAGCCGATGCGCGCACAATGCAGGTCTGACCGGAGACCGCAGCTTTGACCGCTACCCCCATCGCCGCGCCCGGTACCTTGCATCACCGCATCCGGCAGGATATCGAACAACGGATTCATAGCGGCGACTGGCCGCCCGGCCATCGCATCCCGCCCGAACACGAGTTGATGACGCAGTACGGCTGCTCGCGTATGACCGTCAACAAAGTGCTCGGCCTGCTCGCCGATGCCGGCATGATCGAGCGCCGCCGCCGCACTGGCTCGTTCGTCGCCCGGCCGCATCCGCATCTGGAGCAGGTGGCGCTCTCGATCCCGGATATCGAAGTGGAAATGACCACGCGCGGTCATCTCTACACGTTTTCGCTGTTATCGCGCCGGCTGCGCAACGTGCGCCAGCGCGTGCCGCAGGAGCGCGCGTTGGGCAGCACCGGCAAGCTGCTGGCGCTCGATAGCGTGCATCTGGCCGACGGCAGCCCGTTCGCGTTGGAACAGCGCGTGATCGATGTGACCACCGTGCCCGATGCGTTGGCGCAGACGTTCACCGATGTGGCGCCCGGAAGCTGGCTATTGCGCAACGTGCCGTGGACGCGTGCCGAGCACCGCATCAGCGCGGTCAGCGTCGACGCAGCGCAAGCCAAGTGCCTACAGGTCAACGAAGGTGCAGCGTGCCTGGTGATCGACCGCCACACCTGGCGTGGAGATCAACCAGTGACCTACGTTCGCCAGTTGTTTCTGGGTGGCTCGTACGATCTGGTGGCGCGGTTCGCGCCTGGAATGCGTTGAGAGCTGGCGCTAGAACGGTTTAGTTGGACGTCGGTAACGGCGCTGTTGCTGATGGTGGCGAGATCGATAGCGACGTATAGCAGGCATGGTTACCGGCTGCCATCACGCCGGCAAATCGGACGCGAAATACTGCGCGTCGTCGGCCGGGGAATCCGTGTATCGCACCATCGGGCTTATGGAAGATCGTGACTGCGATGGCTGCACGCAGTCGGCCGGTACCTCTGCTTCAGGACACCGCAGACTTGCGGCTCATCGTGCGTACGATTGCTGTTTTGGCTTGATCGGCTAGTTAAGAGTCGCGCCTTTAACGGCTGCAGGTAGTCAGCCGGCACATCTGCGGCAGCCATCGCGCGCTTGCAGCTGATCGTGCTTATGACTGCGCGAGCTTGCAGTTGATCGTGAACACGAGTGTCGTCTCGACCCAGTTGAGCCCGCAGCAAACCGCTGTGTTCAATTGCGCGACTCAGTTCGCTCGTCGTCACCCACCATCAGGCGCAACGCATCAGATCGTGGTGCATTGCCGCCAGCGCACCGGCTCATCCACACCCGGGCGGGGATTGAGCTGCACGCGGACCGTGCGCAGGTAGGGGTAGCGCTCAAGCTCTTTGCAGATCAATGGCCACGCCGCGCTGTCTTCCACAGTGCGATCCACCGCCAGCGTTGCCTGGGTGATCCAGATGCCACGTACCAAGCCCGGTGTTTGCGCCAATGTTTTGGACACCTCGCGTCGATAGCCTTGCAGCGTTGCGTCGTCCGGCTCTGCCGTATTTGCAGACGGTGTTGTGGCGGCAGTCGGCGCTGCAGCTGGCGTCTGCTGCGACGCGCTCCCTGGCGAGGTGGCTGCCGGTGGAGTACGCGGTTCCGCAGCAGCACCTGCACGCGGAGCAGCAACGGTCTGCGCCGGTGCCGGTGCCGGCTCGGGCGGGCGCAACGCGAGCACCGCTAGCAGCGCCAGTGTGGCTAGTGCCGCGCCGGCAATGATGCTGTGGCGGATCGCCCGTCGCCGTGCCGTGTTGACCACGCCGGTTTCCACATCGCCGGGCAGATACGGCTTGAGCAAGGGCCATAGCCGCGTGCCATCCAGGACTTCGATAGACTGTTTTTCTGCGGCCGCCAAGCCTTCGCGCTCCATGCGGCCCTCGGTCACCATCATGCCGCCGCCCGCACCGGCCAGCCGCGCCATCGCCCCCAATTCGTTGACCGCCGCCACGCCGATGCGATAGCCGCGGCCATGCTTGCAGGCCACCAGGCGGGTGCCTTGATCCGTCTGCATCATGAAGTCGGCGGTAGGCAAGCCATCCTGCGGCAGCTGGGTTGGTTGCCAGCCACGCTGGTCCTGCAGAACCCGCAGCACCACGGCGGAAAAGTCGCGCCAATGCATGGCCGCGAGGGCGCGTATGCCAGCGTCGGTTTCGTTGGCGCGGCGTCGCACCAGCCAGAAGTAGGCGGACACCGCAAGCCAAAGCAGCAGTGCAGCCAGGAGCGCCAAGATCCAGGAAGGCATAAGCATCAAGCGAAGGTATGGCGCGTATAACGAATCGGTACGCCTAGAAGAATCCTTCGCGCAGGTTTCGTCAATGGATCGCAGGCGGGGATGTCGCGAGGCGTGACCCAGACAACGAAAGACCCGCCAGTCCGAAGCCGTGAGGGGAGGGGAGCAAACGGACTTCGTGGTACAGGACTGGCGGGTCCATCCCGATTGTCTGAAAAATAATGTTGCTTTGCAACATCGGGCCTGGGTGTGGCGATTGACCAACCAATCGCGTGCAAGCGTGTCTAACGTCGTCGAACTGACACTGCTCGCGCAACATCGTGTGCAATGGGGCAGCCCGTTTTTGAGCCCGTCAACGTGCGCCCTAAGAATGCGTGAAGGGGTCTCAGTAGTGCTAACGGCCCACAGACGGTCCACATCTGAAGGTCTGCACGGGCAACCCACGTGCAGACCCGATTGCGACCGGGATACATCCGCCGCTGGGACGCGTCAGATTTCGCTACCACCTGCGGCGGTGGGGCTTATTCCCCGTCGAACGCAGCGGGATTGCCGATCGCTGACGTGTGGCCTGTCGATGTGCCTTGACCGCTCGCGTCGCTGCTGGCGGCTTGCGCTGCCTGATTGGCGGTGCGGTTGGCCCGCTTGGCGGCGGCGGTGTTGGCCCGTACCTGTGCCTTCAACGATTCGACTTCGCGACGCAGGTTTTCCAGTTCGTCCTGCTCGGGAATGTTGAGCGTACGCAGCACGCCTTTGACGCGGTCGTCGAACGCCTTGCCCAGCTTGTCCCAGCCGCGCACGGCGGTATCGCGGGCCTGCTCGAACTGGGTTTCCACTTCCTCGCGCAGCTCGTCCACGCTGTCGGCGGCCTTGCGCTGCCCGGTGCGCTCATAGGCGGCGCCTTCGCGCACCAGCGAGTCGAACAACTTGCCGCCTTCGCTCTGCACGCGGCCCAGTGCGCCGAGTCCGGCTAGCCACACAGTCTGCGCCGACTCGCCAAGCCGCCGCGAAATCTGCTCTGCCTGGGCCTGGAAGCCCGACGCGGTGGTGTCGCGGTTACCGTTCTGATCGTATCCGGTCGTCATGCGATGCTCCTGTCGATTGCCAAAGTGACGTTGCGTTCACCCTAGTGCCGGCCCTGCATCGGGCAGGTGAAGCGACGCCCGGCCGGCCTGGCCCAAGCATCCGCCCATCGCGTGCGGGGCGGGTGACTTGGCGCTGAAGCAGCAACCGCAACCGCGCTCGCTCAGGCGAGCTTTTCGGAGAGCAGGCGACGGATTTCCGATTCCACCATCGGCTGCACGGCCGACAGCAGGAAGCCAAGCTCGGCCGTCACATGCACCTGCTGCGGCAGCAGCGCGATCGCACCATCCACGCCGGCGCGGGAGATGCGCAAGGTGTCGCCTTCCCAGTGCGAGGCAACTCCGTAGCGATCGGTCAGCTTGCGCGCCGCCTCGTCGATCGCCGCGCGGGCCTGTGCCGGCGGCAGGGAATGGTCGTGGCGGATATCGATGCTGGACATGAGTTGCCTGGGTAAGACGATAAGGAGTCGCGCATTGTGCGCATGCGCGCGCCTGGCTCCAAGTGCGGCGGTGCGCAACGAAGCCACATTGGCGACCAAACCGATTGCGCGGCGAGGCGCGGTGAGCGGCGATGCCTGCGCCTCGAACGCTTGGGCAAGGGATCTCTATAAGCCGGGCTTCGACGGCGCACCGTGCTGGCATCCAACGAATGAGGCCGCGGTTGTTGGCCGCTGGCGCGAGCAAACCTGCTAGGCTGCGGCGGGTGCGCGACCTGCAAGTTCATTTCACTCACCGGCAGCAGCCGGATCATTCCCTCAAGCCCGGCGTCCACCGGATCGTCCGTCATGCCTCCGGCAGCGTGCGGGTGGTGGCTGACGCCCAGGGGGCGCTGCTGTTGGCGCAGTTCTGCCTGGACCAGCGCGGGCTGTGGTTGCAGGTGGCCAACGGGATCCGCGGCATCCACGTCAACGGGCGCCCGGTGCGGCGCATGGCGTTGCTGCGCCCCGGCGATGCGATCTATGCCGACGGCGTAGAGATGCTGTTGCGCAGTGCGCCCTCCAGCGCACCGGCCAACGATGTGCCGGAAGACGATGCCGGCCTGAGCGAAGTCTGCTTGCTATTGCGTGGGCTGGGCGGCCGCCACCACGGGCGCAGCTTCACCCTGGACCGCTCGCGCCTGGTCGGCAGCGACCCGGCGTCGGACATCGTCATCGACGACCCTGCCTTTGCCGCGCAGCACGCGCGCCTCGAGCGTCACGGCGACCGTGTGCTGATCCGCGATCTGGGTTCGGAAGAGGGCAGCTGGATCAACGGCGTGCAGGTGCGCGATGGCTGGCTGCAAGCCGGCGACCAGGTCGTGTTCGATGCCCGCCACCGCTTCGTGGTGGAAGTGCCGCGCATCCATCACGGCACCACCTGGGACATCCCCGATTCCGAACCGCCGCTGCCACCGCGTGCCATCAGCGAGCCGGCACGCGCGCCAATGAAGGTGGCGCGTTGGCCGTGGTTGCTGCTCAGCGCGGTGTTGCTGGCGGCGGCGCTGAGCGCCTTGCTGTGGTTTGGCGCGCGCTGAGTTTCTTCCAGATCCGCCAGCCCAGCAGGACTGCGAGGATGCCGGCATACAGCGCCGGCTCGCGGATATCGGACTTCACCAGCCACCAGAAGTGCAGCACGGCCAGCACGCCGATCGGATAGATCAGCTGATGCAGGCGGCCCCAGTTGCGCTTGAGTCGACGCATCCAGCCCTGGGTCGAGGTGATCGCCAGCGGCAGCAACAGCAACCACGCCGCAAAGCCCACGGTGATGTAGGGGCGCTTGAGAATCTCTTCGAAGATCTGCGTCCAGAAGCCGCGCAGGTCCAGGCTCAGGTACACCGTCAGGTGCACGCTGGCGTAGAAAAAGGCGTACAGCCCCAGCATGCGGCGGAAGCGGATCAGCACGGCCTGGCCGGTGAGCTGGCGTAGCGGCGTGATCGCCAGCGTAATCAACAGAAAGCGCAGCGCCCACAACCCGGTGCGGTGCTCGATCTCGGCCACCGGGTCGGCGCCCAGCGCATCGCTGCCGGTCTGCCACACCTGCCAGAACTGCCAGGCCAGCAAGGCGATCGGCGTCAGTGCGGCGGCATGCACCGCCACCTTGGCGGCAATCAGGGAAGCAGAGGTCTTGGCCATGCGATCTCGAAGAGGGAAGCGATGCCGCGCGGGCATTAACATGCATCGTAGGAGCGCACCCGTGCGCGATGGGCTTTGCTGGTCATGCCCGTCGCGCACGGGTGCGCTCCTACGCGGTGGACATCACTACCTTAGAACCACTTCTTCAGGTCCATGCCCGCATACAGTGATGCCACCTGATCGGCATAGCCGTTGAACGGCTTGGTCGCGATACGTTCGGCAAACAGCTTGCTGGCGGTACCGGCGATGCGGCGCTCGGTCTTCTGGCTCCAGCGCGGATGATCCACCGCCGGGTTGACGTTGGAAAAGAAGCCGTATTCCGACGGCTGCAGATCGTGCCAGGCGGTCTCGGGCATCTTTTCGACGAAGCGAATTTCCACGATCGACTTGATGCTCTTGAAGCCGTACTTCCACGGCACCACCAGGCGCAACGGCGCGCCGTTCTGCTGTGGCAACGGCTTGCCGTACAGGCCAGTGGCCAGCAAGGTCAGCGGATGCATCGCTTCATCGATGCGCAGCCCTTCGCGATAAGGCCAGTCGATCGAGCGATAGCGCACGCCTGGCATCTGCTGCGGGTCGGCCAGGGTGGTGAAGGACACATACTTGGCTTTGGAGGTCGGCGCAAAACGCTTGAGCACCTCGCCCAGCGGCACGCCGGTCCACGGAATCACCATCGACCAGCCTTCCACGCAGCGCAGCCGGTAGATGCGCTCTTCCGGCGTGATGCCCTTGAGCACTTCGTCCAGCGACAGGCTGCCGGGTTTTTCGCATTCGCCGCTCACCTTCACCGACCACGGCGACAGCTTGAGCGTCTTGGCGGCCTTCGACGGATCGGTCTTGTCGGTGCCGAACTCATAGAAATTGTTGTAGCTGGTGACGTCTTCCAGCTTGGTCAATTCTTCGGTGGTGCGGAAGCCGCTACGCGCCTGCGCCGGCGTCACCACCGTCTTGGGCGGTGGCGGCGGGTCGGCCTCGGCGCATCCGGCAATGCCCAGTGCCGGGGTCAGCGCAAACAGCTGCAGCAGCCGGCGCCGATCGCGGTAGACGGACTCATCGGTGATCTCGCTGGACGGCAGTTTGAAAGCATCGCGAAACGACATGGCAGGCTCCGGCAGTGGCTGCAGCGTGAGAGTAGCCCACCGGGGCGGAAGTTCGTCCCGTGGCAGTTACCACGTTACGTGATGCTCAGCCAAAAGGATGCAGCTGCAACTTTTTTGCCCGCTGCCAAGCCGGATGCGCTGCGGCATACTAGAAGGCTAGCTCGACAAGGTGTGCCATGACACGCGCGTTCAATTTCAGTGCCGGCCCTGCGACATTGCCGGAATCGGTCCTGCGGCAGGCGCAGGCGGAGATGGTCGAGTGGAACGGCGTTGGCGCCTCGATCGTGGAAATCAGCCACCGCAGCGCCGATTTCATGGCGGTAGCGGCCGCGGCCGAAGCTGATCTGCGCAGTTTGTTGTCGATTCCCGACGACTACGCGGTGCTGTTTACCGCCGGTGGCGCCACCACCATCCAGGCACTGTTGCCGTTGAATTTCGCCGCGCCCGGACAGGCCGCCGATTATGTGATCACCGGGCACTGGGGCAAGACCGCGATCAAGCAGGCGGCGCCGTACGTGGATGCGCGCATTGCCGCAGACGCGCAGGCAGATGGGTTTATCGACATCCCGCCGGTGGCCAGCTGGACCTTGTCGCCGCACTCGGCCTACGTGCACATCACCGCCAACGAGACTATCCACGGCGTGGAGTTTCGCGACACGCCGGATGTCGGCACCTTGCCGCTGTTCGCCGATTTCAGCTCGTCGATTGCGTCCGAGCCGCTGGACATTTCGCGTTATGGGCTGATCTACGCCGGTGCGCAAAAGAATCTGGGCCCGGTCGGCATTTCGGTGCTGATCGTGCGCCGCGATCTGCTGGAGCGCGCCGGCCAATCGCGTGCGGACATCTTCAACTACGCCTCGCATGCCGCGCGCGATTCGATGCTCAACACCCCGCCGACCTGGAACTGGTACCTGCTCGGGCTCACCGTGAAGTGGATGCTGGAACAGGGCGGGGTGGAAGAGTTCGCGCGTCGCAATGCCGAGAAAGCCGCGTTGGTGTACGGCGCCATCGATGGTTCGGGCGGCTTCTATCGCAACCTGATCAAGCCGGCGGTGCGCTCGCGCATGAACATCCCGTTCTTTCTGCCGAACGAGCAACTGGACGCGTTGTTCGTCAGCGAATCCAAGGCCGCCGGTCTGTTGGCACTGAAGGGGCACAAAGCCGTCGGCGGCATCCGCGCCTCGCTTTACAACGCCATGCCGGTGGCCGGCGCGCAAGCGCTGGCGGCTTTCATGCACGATTTTCAGCAGCGTCACGGCTGAGTTCCAACTTCGACCGCGGCGCAGGCCGCGCAGGCGCTTGCGCCGTTTCTCAAGGAATGCCCAGCGATGGCTCCCAAGTCCAATAAACCCACTGCTGCCAAGGGCAGCAAGACCAAAGCAGCGCGCACGTCTGCGGACACATCGGCGACCAAACAGGTGGCCAAGCCCGCGACCAAGCCGGACAAGGCCATCGGCAAGCCGGCCGCCGCCGCACCGGTGCTGGCCGATGTGCGCGCCAAGATCGACGCGATCGACCGCAACATCCAGGAATTGATCGCCGAGCGCGCCAACTTTGCCCATCAGGTCGGCAAGGCCAAGGGCAAGCTCGCCGCAGCGGTGGATTACTACCGCCCCGAGCGCGAAGCGCAGGTGCTGCGCATGGTGGTGGACCGCAACGAAGGCCCGCTCAGCGATGAAGTGCTGGTGCACGTGTATCGCGAAATCATGTCCGCGTGTCTGGCCCAGCAGGAGCCGTTGAAGATCGGTTACCTCGGCCCGGAAGGGACCTTCAGCCAGCAAGCCGTGCTCAAGCATTTCGGTCGCTCGGCGGTGGGCTTGCCGATGGCGACCATCGAAGAAGTGTTCCAGGAAGTGGAAGCCGGCAACGCCGATTTCGGCGTGGTGCCGGTAGAGAATTCGGGGCAGGGCACCATCCAGGTCACGCTGGATATGTTTCTGACTTCCAACCTGAAAATCTGCGGCGAAGTCGAGCTGCGCGTGCATCAGTATCTGCTCTCGCGCAACGGCCGGCTGGAAGACATCGAGCGCATCTACGCGCATTCGCAATCCTTCGCGCAGACCGCCGGTTGGCTGCGCTCGCACCTGCCCAAGGTCGAGAAGCTTGCGGTCTCCAGCAATGCCGAAGGCGCGCGGCGCGCACGCAATGCTGAAGATGCTGCAGCCATCGGCGGCGAGAGTGCGGCGCATGTGTATGGCTTGAAGAAAGTCATCATGAAGTCGATCGAAGACGACGACGACAACACCACGCGCTTTTTGGTGATTGGCCGGCAGATCTTCCCTTCGTCCGGGCACGACCGCACGTCGGTGCTGGTGTTCATCCACGACAAGCCGGGCGCGCTATTCGATGTGCTCAGCCCGTTCGCGCGGCACGGAATCAGCATGAATCGCATCGAGTCGCGACCCTCGCACCAGGCCAAGTGGGAATATGGGTTCTTCATCGATCTGGTCGGCCATGTGGAAGACGATGCGATGAAGCAGGCACTGGCCGAGCTGGAAGCGCATTCGGCGCAGATCAAGGTGCTGGGCTCGTATCCGGTGGCGATTCCCTAAGCGCTCGATCACCTGCCCAACTGGCGCGCCGCCGCTCTGGCGATGACGGCGCTGCCATCTCTATACCAAGCGCATCGCCTGCATGGCGGCGGCGCAGCAATCGGATCATTCGCATGAGCAGCAGCACGCAATACTGGATCGCGAAGCAGGGCAGCGCATTGCGCGGTACGTTGGCCATTCCCGGCGACAAGTCGGTGTCGCATCGTGCGGTGATGTTTGCCGCACTGGCCGATGGCATCTCGCAGATCGACGGGTTTCTCGAAGGCGAAGACACGCGCTCCACAGCAGCCATTTTCGCCACGCTGGGCGTGCGGATCGAAACGCCGTCGGCATCGCAGCGCATCGTGCATGGCGTTGGCGTGGACGGCTTGCAGCCGCCCACCGAGGCACTGGATTGCGGCAACGCCGGCACCGGTATGCGCCTGCTCGCCGGCCTGCTGGCCGCGCAGCGCTTCGACAGTGTGCTGGTCGGCGATGCGTCCTTGTCCAAGCGGCCGATGCGGCGCGTGACCGGCCCGTTGGCGCAGATGGGCGCGAAGATCGAGACGCAGGACGATGGCACGCCGCCCTTGCACGTGCACGGCGGTCAGGCATTGCACGGCATCGACTTTGTGTCGCCGGTCGCCAGTGCGCAGGTCAAGTCGGCCGTGCTGCTGGCAGGCCTGTATGCGCAGGGCGAGACCTCGGTGACCGAGCCGCACCCCACGCGTGACTACACCGAGCGCATGTTGTCTGCGTTTGGCGTGGAGATCGCGTTCTCGCCGGGAAAGGCGCGCCTGCGCGGCGGCCAGCGCTTGCGTGCGACCGACATCGCAGTGCCTGCGGATTTTTCGTCGGCAGCGTTTTTCATCGTGGCTGCCAGCATCATTCCCGATTCGGAAGTCGTGCTGCGCGCAGTGGGCTTGAATCCGCGTCGTACCGGGCTGCTGGCCGCGCTGCGCTTGATGGGCGCGGACATCACCGAGGAAAACCATGCCGAACACGGTGGTGAACCGGTGGCCGATCTGCGCGTGCGCTATGCGCCATTACACGGTGCGCAGATCCCCGAAGCGCTGGTGCCGGACATGATCGATGAGTTCCCTGCCTTGTTCGTCGCCGCTGCGGCTGCAAACGGCAAGACCGTGGTTACCGGCGCGGCAGAACTGCGGGTCAAGGAGTCGGATCGCCTGGCCGCCATGGCGACCGGCCTGCGCACGCTCGGCGTGCAGGTCGATGAAACCCCGGATGGCGCCACGATTCACGGCGGCGCGATTGGCAGTGGCGTGATCGAAAGCCACGGCGATCACCGCATTGCGATGGCGTTCGCCATCGCCGGGCAGCGTTCGACCGGCACCGTGCAGGTGAACGACATCGCCAACGTCGCCACCTCGTTCCCGGATTTCGACACCCTGGCGCAGGGCGCCGGTTTTGCGCTTAGCGCTGAAAACAAAACGTAGCGAGCAGTTGTCAGCTGGGTGTGGACGGCGCGGAGGAACCGCAGTGGACGAACGGCGCATGCCGAACCGATCACCGGCCGCGCCCGTCTGGCGCTGAGCACCGTCGTTTTTGTTCGCTGCTCTTAGCGCTCTGGGCTGAACTCGACCGGCACCTGCACGCTGCTGACCACCGCGTGGCCGTCGCGCGTGGCCGGTTCGAAGCGCCACTGGCGCAGGCTGTCGGTCACCGCTGCGTCCAGTCGCGGGTCGTTGCTGCCGCTGCGGTCGACGATGGTTACCGCGCGCACCTCACCCTGGATGTCGAGCTGCATGCGGGCGGTGCGACTGCCCTGAATGCCGGCGCGTGCAATTGCCGCCGGGTAGCTGGGCATCGCGTTGCCCGGCAGCGGCTTCGCATCCACGCTGCTGACCGCCGCGCGCACCGGCTCATGCGGAATCATGGTCATCGCGCGTGGGCCATCGGTGCTGGGCAGAATTTGCCGGCTGGTGACAGGCGCGACGCGGGTATCGGTGGCGAACGACTCGTCGCCATGGCGAGCCCACCACCACGTAGGGACGACCACCAACAAGGCGATCAGCGTCGCCCACAGCCAGGGCGAGGCGCCGTCATGCTCCACGTCCTGCCCGCGTCCGGCCGCGGCAGCGGTGCGGCGAGACAACGACGGCGTGTGGTGTGAAGAGGGATTGGAGATGAAGGACATGGCCGGCCTCCTGGCGCATCTTTGGGATGACGCAATCAGTCTGGTCGGCGCTGCCTGAGGCGCAGCTAAGGCGGGAGTCTGCCAAGCGGTCGCTGCGCTGTGGGTGTTCAGCTTTGCGACGACGACAGCGCTGTTGCGCTGCCGCCATTGCGCAAGCAGTGCCATGCATTCCCTTACATCACAATCAATTGCACGTGCCGGCGGTTGCGTGCGTCTGGGTCGTCATCCAGCGCGTTAGCCGCGCTTATTGCGCCGGCTTGAACTCGAAGGGGATATCCAGGTTGCCGGCCACCGGCTGGCCGTTTTGCTGCGCCGGGTGAAAGCGCCAATGGCGTACCGCCTCCATTGCCGCACGGTCCAGATCGCGCGAGCCGCTGCGCTGGACCAGGGTCACACCGCCGGGATTGCCGGCCGCGTCCACATCCACACGCACCACTACATCGCCGGCATCGCCACGGCGTAGTGCTGCCGACGGATAGCGCGGCGGCGGCATCTGGCCCTGCATGGGGACCGGGCGGTTGCCGCCTGCCACAGGCGCGTTGGAGGGCGCTGCAGTACCGGGCGCACCGGGCGTGGCGTTTTCCGGCAACGGAGCCGGCGCGGGTGGGGCCGGTGGTGCGGTCTCCACCAGAGTCGGCGTTTCTTCCGGCGGCTTAGCCTGCGGCATGTCGCTGGCGCCGTCCTGGGCAGGCAGCGGGGCCGGCAGCGGTTGAATGGTGTCGTCTGCGGCCGGCGTGCCGGCCGTCGGCTGTGCCGGGGAGGCTTTGTAAAAGTCGTCCTTGCGGCCAGTTGCCCACACCAGCAGGAACAGCAGCAGGCCGGCGCCGAAGGCGATACCGGCAATTTTCAGGGTGTGGCGGGGCAGACGCAGGACGATCTGGCGATCGGACGCAGGGCGGGGCGCGGGCATAGGGCTCACCTGAAGGATCACGGTAATTCTGGCATAGCCCCGGTGAATCGATCGCAGCAGATGGCGGAACAGGCGATAATCTTGTGCTTCCTACCGACACACAGACTTCCGATGCTAGATCCGGCCCTGCTTCGCCAACATCCCGCCGACCTTGCCGAGCGCCTGCGCAGCACGCGCAGTTTCTCCCTGGACACTGCGGAACTGGAGTCGCTGGAGAGCGAGCGCAAGCGGATTCAGGTGCGCACGCAGGAATTGCAGAGCATGCGCAATTCCAAGTCCAAAGCAATCGGGCAGGCCAAGGCCAAGGGCGAAGACGTCGCCGTGCTGATGGCTGAAGTGGCCGGTTTCGGCGATGAGCTCAAGGCCTCGGAAGACGCGCTGGACGTGATCCGCGCCAAGCTCGAAACCATCGCACTCGGGCTGCCCAATCTGCCGGCCGAAGATGTGCCGCTGGGCAAGGACGAGAGTGAAAATGTCGAGCAGTCGCGCTGGGGCACGCTGCGCAGTTTCGATTTCGCGGTCAAGGACCATGTGGAACTCGGCGCGCCGCACGGTTGGCTGGATGGCGAAACCGCCGCCAAGTTGTCGGGCGCCCGTTTCACCGTGCTACGCGGGCCGATCGCGCGCCTGCATCGCGCGCTGGCGCAGTTCATGCTCGACCTGCATGTCGGCGCGCACGGCTACGAAGAAACCAATGTGCCGCTGCTGGTCAATGCCGAGTCGATGCGCGGCACCGGCCAGCTGCCGAAGTTCGAAGACGATTTGTTCCAGACCGAAGTGGGCGAATCGCGCCGCTATCTGATCCCGACCTCCGAAGTGCCGCTCACCAATATCGTGCGCGACGACATCGTCGATGCCGAGCGGCTGCCGCTGCGCATGACCGCCCATTCGATGTGCTTTCGTGCCGAAGCTGGCAGCGGCGGGCGCGATACACGCGGCATGATCCGCCAGCATCAGTTTGAGAAAGTGGAGCTGGTCACTGCCTGCGCGCCGGAAGACAGCGATGCCGAGCATCAGCGCATGACGCGCTGCGCTGAGGTGGTGCTGGAACAACTCGGCCTGCCGTACCGCAAGGTGCTGTTGTGCACCGGAGATATGGGTTTTTCCGCGATCAAGACCTACGATCTGGAAGTCTGGCTGCCGTCGCAGGATACCTACCGCGAGATTTCGTCCTGCTCCAATTGCGGCGATTTCCAGGCCCGCCGCATGCAGGCGCGCTGGCGCAACCCGACCAGCGGCAAGCCGGAACTGCTGCACACGCTTAATGGCTCCGGCACTGCGGTGGGCCGCGCGATGATCGCGGTGATGGAAAACTACCAGAACGCCGATGGCTCGATCGACGTGCCGCAGGTGCTACGCCCGTACATGGGCGGGCTGGAACGCATCGGCTGAAACGTTTGCATTGGGTTTGCAGCGGTCGGCGTCAGCCGAAGAACATGCGTCATGTGTCGCATGGTTTTGGGCACCAGCGCTGCGCTCTCAGGCGGAGTCTGGTTTCTTGACCCTGCCGCGCGAGTAGCGCCTCATTTCGCCGCCGCAGGCAATACATAAGCACAAAAAACGGGACCAGCGATGGTCCCGTTTTTTTATGCAGGTGGCACTATCCCCACAAGCAGCCCGCACCGGCTAAGGCGCACAGCGCGCGGCGCGTGCAAGGGCACAATGCCAGCGTGGTGCCCGAACACGCACGCCATCACCGCCCAGTAGCAGGATGACACTCAGCGCGACGTGCAGTGCTGGAAGATGCGTCACAACGGATCCGATGGTTTATCGGGAATTGGCTATTACCAATCCCCACCCCGACTCCCCAATCCCAACCGCACAAAGCCTGCGTGCTCAGGCCACGGCTTCTGCCGGTTGCTGCAACTCGGCCAGCGCCTGCGCAAGCGCATTGCTGCGATGCTCTGGCGAATACGCCACGCCTTCGGCGCGCACGAAGGTGATGTCGTCGATGCCCAGAAAGCCGAACAACTGGCGCAGGTACGGCTCCTGAAAATCGTTGGTCGGGTCGGCATAGATGCCGCCGCGTGCGCTGGCGATGATGATGCGCTTGCCGCCGGCCAGTCCTTCCGGCCCCGTTGCGGTGTAGCGGAAAGTGCGCCCGGCAACCGCAATGCGATCGATCCACGCCTTGAGCGTGGAGGGGATCGCGAAGTTGTACATCGGTGCGCCGATCACGATGACGTCGGCCTCCAGAAACTGCTGCATCGCCTGTTCGGCTGCCGCAGCCTCGGCTGGGTCGGCCTGTGCCAGCGACTGCCCGGTCAGGTGCGGAAGCGGCTCCAGGTCCAGATCGCGATAGGTCACCTGCAGCTGCGGGTGCAGCAGGCGCTGCTGGGCGACGGCGGCGGCACTGAGTTCGCGGCTGATGGAGTTGGCGCCCAGGGCGCTGGAATCGAGATGGAGCAGCTTCATGGCGAAGACCTATTGCAAGCGGCAATGCCGCGGAGGTGCGCAGATTAGGTCGTTGCTCTGTTGGGATAAAGGTGGTTAAATATCACTTATCGTTCTATCCATGGATACCTGCGCCATGCACGACCTGAATGACCTGTACTACTTTGCGATGGTGGTGGACCACGGCGGCTTCGCTGCTGCCGAGCGTGCGCTGGGGATTCCCAAGTCGCGCCTGAGCCGCCGTATCAGCCAACTCGAAACCGACCTGGGCGTGCGCTTGCTGCAACGCTCTACGCGGCGCTTCGCCGTCACTGACGTCGGTACCAGCGTGCACCGGCACGCCCAGACCATGCTGGCCGAGGCCCAGGCCGCGCGCGAGGTGGTGGATCGTCTCAGTGCGGAGCCACGCGGTCTTGTACGTGTGAGCGTTCCTGTCTCGCTCGCGCAAATTCAATTGCCCAAGCTGCTACCCGAATTTCTGGCCAAGTACCCCAAGGTGCGGCTGCAGCTCAACATCAGCAACCGCCGCGTCGACGTCATCAACGAGGGTTACGACATCGCGCTGCGCGTGCGTTCGCGCCTGGATGACGACGGCAGCCTGGTGATGCGCAGCTTCGGCCAGGTGCAGGAATTGCTGGTCGCCAGCCCCAAGTATCTGGACCGCGCCGGCCGTCCGAAAGACCCGAGCGAGCTGGCCAACCACACCACCATGAGCACCAGCGAAGACGAAGCGCATCAGCGCTGGGAATTGCACGGCCCCAACGGCGAAATGCGCCGCGTGGACCTGCAGCCGCGTCTGGCCGGTTTCGATTTCCCGCTGCTGCAATCGATGGCGCGCGACGGCTTCGGCATCACCATGCTGCCGGAAACCGTCTGCGCCGAAGCGGTGCGCAGCGGCGAACTGGAAGTGGTGCTGCCGCACTGGTCGCTGCCGCAGGGCATCTGCCACGCCGTGTTCGCCTCGCGCCGCGGCCTGCTGCCGGCGGTGCGGGTGTTCATCGACTTCCTGGCCGAACACCTGCCGCAGGAAATCGAACGCTCGCGCCTGGATTGCGGCGGCAATTGCGCCGAACTGGCCGAAAAGCTCAAGCGTGCAGCAGGCACTGCCAGCGCACCGCGCCTGGTGGCTGAAGCAGGCTGAGCGACGCACTGCTGATTGCGTCGGTGCCCCTCACTGGCGAGTCGGTACCTTTCGCTGCGTAGGGGAGCTCACAGATTGACGCGCCGCCCGGCAAGCCGGGCGCGTAAGGCTAGCGATGGCGCTTAGCAAAGCACGCCCGGGCATGCGAGAATGCGCGCCCGGGAGCGATCCCGGGATTAGCAGAACCGCACTCGATGACCGTGCGGCCCTGTCGGGCGCCACCCGCGCAATGCGGATCGCCCACGTGACAATCGATACTTTCGGCGATCACGCGCAGCAGCATCGGAGAGATGGCCGAGCGGTTTAAGGCACCGGTCTTGAAAACCGGCGAAGGGTCAAACCTTCCGTGGGTTCGAATCCCACTCTCTCCGCCAGTCACGTCTAAGTTATTGATTTTAGTCACTAATTTTTTAGGCGAATTGATTGGAGGCAGGAAGCATGCAGAGGAAAAACTCGCATGCGCATCCCTCATCATTTGAGCCGGTCGTCCACCGGCCGCTGGTCGTTCGTCCAACGTGTGCCCGTCGATTTGCAAACCGTGATGGGCTGCAGACTTATCAAACGCACCCTGCAAACGAAGGACCTGGCACAGGCCCACGTGCGTGCGGTCGTGCTGGGCGCGGGATATGCTCGGCTCTTCGCACAGTTGAAGGATCAACGCGTGGCCAAGCTCAGCAAGTCGGACGCGGATCTGCTCATTGCGCGCCTGACGAGCGCTGAGAACCTTCAGGAACTGACGCTCAACCGCACACGCCAGCCGGATGGGACGGTGACGGAGCGGTGGCAGATCGACAGCCCGAAAGACTTGAAGCTGTATCGGCAGCTCATGGAGTTGGAAGCGATGGCCGGCGCTGCCTTGCAGGCTCGGGCCCACCCGGTTGCCGTGCCAACCATGTTTGGCTCAACGCACGCTGGCCCAAGTAGGCAGTCATCTGCGCCGGCCATCGAGACGATGACGCTGGGCAAAGCCCGTGACGCCTTTCTGGCGACACTCAAGGGCTCGACGCTGCCCAAGACCTACACGATCAAGAAGACCGCCATTGAGGCGTTGGTGTCGTTTCTGGGGCCGACAATGAAGGTCCATGCCATTACCCGGTCGGATTTGGCACGGTGGTATCAAGACATGCGGGGAAAGGGAGCTTCCACTCCGACGCTCACCAACAAGCAGAGCTACATCGGAGGCAAGGGAGGATTTTTCGAATGGGCCATGGCGTCGGGGCACTACCCCCGTGGCGACAACCCGGCAAGCGGTCACGTGAGCTACTCCCAGCGCGAGAAGCGTGCGAGGAAGAAGCTTGGCTTCAAGGCCTACGATCGGGCGCAGATCCAGGCGCTTTTCGCTCCTGAGGCGCTGGCCAAACTGCCGGAATCGGCTCGCTGGGCCTCGCTCATTGGACTTTATACGGGGGCCAGGGCCTCGGAAGTGGGGCAGCTTCTGGTCAAGGATGTGTTAGAAGAGGACGGCATTCTTTGCATCCGTATTTCGGACGACGGCGAGCACCAGAAGGTCAAGACCGAAGTGAGCCTCCGCACGGTGCCCCTCCATCCCGAGCTCCTCAAGATGGGCTTCCTGGGTTGGGTAGATGCAAAGCGCAAGGCAAGTGAAACGAGGCTATTCCCGGCTGCCAAGGCCACCGCCGTGAACGGACAGGGCAACTGGATCACCAAAGCCTTTAGCCGGCATCTGGCCGAGGTGGGCAAGGACTGGGAGCCAGCCAAGCGCGGCTTCCACTCGCTCAGGAAGACGTTCATCCAAGGGTTGCAGGGGGCAGGTGTAGTCTCAGAACTAAGGGCACAACTCGTCGGTCACGAACTCGATGATGAGCATCACTCAACCTACAGTCGCGATTTCACCATTGGCGAAAAGCTGCATGGTCTTGGTGAGCGCAGTCCTGGGCTAGAAATCCTTAGTTATCGATGATTATCCACGCTAGAAGAACGGGCAGAGACGATTGGCACATGAGTAAATCTAGTCAGAGGCAGTAATTTAATGAGGGCGAACGACATCCGAAAAAAGAAGGCTGATCTTTGGGAGAAGACGATCGTAACAGCCTTCAGAGACATGCAGTGGGCACACCGTCCGCGACAAAATTTTTATCCGCCAAGCAATATAGATCTTGATGGGAATATCGAGCGTGCTTTCGGGGATTCAGTAGCGCTACTCAATGATAAATTATTCTTGTTTGAAATGAAGTCAACAAAAGAAAAAATAAAGGACGAATGGAGGGATGGTAAGCTCGCATTTCGATCTTTGCGGCGGAAGGTCGCAAAGACTGCAGCGGGTGAGAGTGAAGGTAATAAAGATTTTTTACATTTATCTATGCGGATTCATCATTTCTTATACTGGAGCGAAGATGCCAGTAACTTCGGCCCTGATCTATGGCCTGGAGCGCTCTCGTTTAGTCCATACTTAATGGGGGTGGCGGATAAGCTCCAGATCGGTCCAATGCAGCTCACTGATCTAATAGGTGAATCTACTTTAGCGGTGCCTGATGGACATGAGGCACTTAAAGCGGTCAATAGCGCTTTCGTGAGTCGCCTGTTTGACGATAGAGTCAGCTTGGTCTCAAAGAGAGAAATAGGAAAAAATTCGTGCCTCGTTAGCTACGGTCTGGGCGCAAGTCCGAAAGAAATAAGTTTATATCTTCATTGGCTCCTTGAAGAGCAGAGCGAAGCCGATCTTCCAATTAATGTGCTTCTTGCTAATAATGCTGGCACGGTGTGCAGGCACGTGTCGCATATATCTGAACTAATTCTTTTGCTTGATACAATGATGAGTAGTTCGCCCACTGAGGGGGTGGTGGCAAGAGTAAATTTGGAGGTGAAAAATGACAATTGTTCGAAGATTAATCCCGTAAAAGAGGAGGAGTTTTTGGCCATGTTAGTGCAGCAATCTGCTCCTCGCTCAGGTCCGAAGCCTTAACGACTTTAGATAGTGGAATGAAGGGGCCTTCTGTGAAGCTAAAGTTAGGTGCTTCAACTTCCTCACGAGCATTCGGGGCTGATTTTTTCACGGTTTTTATCCTTGCTTGATGACTGTGAATTGTGTTGCTTCTGAAATTTATTCGTAGGCTGATTGTAAGGTCTGATAGGGCGTGTTTTAGCGCAGATCTGATGAATGTCAATAGCGGGTGCTGAGGTAATTGAGTATTTCCTCTGAGGTTAAACCCATTGGTCTTCTTCAATTGTTGAATCAGCTGCGTAAGAAGGACGAGAAGAACCATAGGCTGCCCGCTCAGCACCGAGGTGACCTAGAAAGCCGCCATCTCGGTCAGCGGGGTCATAACCCACCAATGGGCAGCGGTAAACCCTTAGTCGCGCAGCCTTGCTGCCGAAGCCTCATCAGCATAGAGCCGCTTCGCTTTTCACAATCCTCGCCGAGCCATCAACAGCCCGACGATGAATCTGAGCGGACCCAGGAAGAGCAGGCAGGGCTGCCGGTTTGGGGGCATGCTGCTGCGATGAGCGCTATGGCGAGATATCGGGCATGTCTTGCATCACCGGGAAGCTGGTTTCCGCTTGTTCGTGACTAGCCGCTTGAGAGCGATCTGCTGGTCACTGACCCTGAGCTCGGCAAGTGGTCCTTTCAATGAATCGAGCTGTAAGGCACCAGATTCCGCGATGGCTAACGAACTCATCCTGGACGACTGCTTGGCATTTCGGTCGTAGGCAATGGCGATGAGGCCGTGGGCGTTGAACACCAGAGCGCTGGCTCCAATAGCCACGCAGCCAGCGGAAGCCTTCTTCGCACCGGCGTCCACCATGACGAAGCGAAATCCTTTGAACGTCATGTCCGCACTGACGTGCCAGCCCGCTTTGATAGCCGCCTTGGCCTCAGGGGATGGGTTAGGCAGTGATGACAGAGGGCATCGCTCGTCGGCCTGCAGGGGTTGCTTTACCGGCGGCAGCTGAGTGGTGGGCACCAGTCTTATGGAACCGACGCGCTCGGTTGAAAAAGCAGGGGTTCCTGCATTCAATGGAGGCATTACTGATGAGTTCGCTGCTGTTTCTACTGTCGTCTTATCTGGTGCGCGCTCTACGTCAGCAGTGCGAAGCGCTAGCGCTACCGTCATAGTCAAGATAATCACCGCAGAAACAGCTAAGGGAGCCCAATCCGCAACTTTTTGCGGTGCCCAAGCTGGTAATGAGGTCGGGGTAGGGCGATTAACCATGGCCCATCATAGATTGGGTTGATTGGCGGAGCTATGATGGCGCTTCAAGCCAATGGACAGGGAGATCCAGCGTAATGAACGATTTTGAACAGGTGCCTTTTGGCGCCAGCGATTTTGCGGAGAACCCTGAGAACCGATGCGCCTGCCTGCTGCTGCTGGACACCTCAGGTTCCATGGGCGGCAAGCCCATCGAGCAGCTCAACGCGGGCCTTCTGCAGTTCCAGGAAGAACTGAACTCGGACTCGCTCGCCGCCAAGCGGGTGGAGGTCGCCATTGTCACCTTCGGTCCGGTCCAGACCGTGACGGACTTTGTCACGGCAGACAGCTTTTATCCTCCCGTGCTGTCGTGCACTGGGGACACCCCGATGGGCGCAGCGATCGAGCAAGGCTTGGAGATGGTTCGGCAACGCAAGGAGATCTACAAAGCCAATGGCGTTTCCTACTACCGACCTTGGGTGTTTCTCCTCACCGATGGTTCGCCGACCGACGCATGGCAACGCGCTGCAGCTTTGGTTCGGGAAGGGGAAGCAACGAAGAACTTCCAGTTTTTCGCGGTTGGCGTGCAGGGGGCAGACATGGACATCCTCGGCCAAATCTCGACGCGCGCACCGCTGCATCTGAAGGGGCTCCAGTTCAAGGAACTCTTCAAGTGGCTGTCCAACTCTATGAGCGCGGTGTCCCGTTCGACCCCTGGAGATAATGTGCCTCTGGTCAACCCCGCTGCCCCGGACGGCTGGGCCAGCGTGTAATGGATCTCCAGGATTGGCGCGTCGTTGCAGCCTCATCCATTGGCACATCCCACATCAAGTTTGGAACGGACTGCCAGGACGCCTATGAACAGGAGTTCTTTCCAGAGAGCGGCACTGTGCTCTTGGTGGCGTCCGATGGCGCGGGAAGTGCATCTCAATCAGAAACCGGTGCGAAGCTGGCGACGGCGGAGGTTCGGGACTGTGTGCGCCACCACTTTGAAGACGGCCATGGCGTTGAAGAGATAACGCGGGACGTGGTCTTGAACTGGCTCGCCGGCGTTACGACCCGTATTGCGCACAGGGCTGTGGCCGACGGGTTGGAGGTCAGAGAGTATGCCTGCACGTTGGTGGCGGCCATCGTCTCCCCGACGCATGCATGCTTCTTCCAGGTGGGCGACGGGGCCATTGTTATTCGCCCTCGCGGCGATGATTGGGCCTATGTGTTTTGGCCCCAGCACGGGGAATACATCAACACGACCGTCTTCGTCACCGATCCGGCTGCCGTGTTGAACGCGGAGTTCTCCTGCAATGTGGGCGCGGTGGATGAGGTCGCGGTGTTCACCGATGGCATCGAAGCATTGGTGCTCCACCAGGCCACGCAAAGCGTTCATTCGCCTTTCTTCGACAAAATATTTGCTCCCGTTCGCGCGTTGGAAAGCCTGGGCTACAGCGAAGAATTGTCCTCCAAGCTGGAAGCTTATCTTGCCTCGCCGGTGATCTGCGAGCGGACGGACGACGACAAGACGCTCCTGCTTGCCAGTCGGCTGGCGAAGCTACCAGACGCACCGGCGTCAGTAGAGGACGCCTAAGTGGTCTCAGCTGCTCTGGTTGGTAAATCCGGACCGGTTCGGCTGGGAAAGCAACTGGGCAAAGGGGGAGAGGGAACGGTCTTCGAAGTCGAGGGGAGGCCGGACTCGGCTGCCAAAATCTATTTGGCTGCGGTAAGCAGTGAGAGAGCCGACAAGCTGGTGGCCATGGCTGCTCTTCGGACCGCTGCGCTGGATCAGCTCACTGCCTGGCCTACTGACGTGCTGCGGCAATCCGATGGCAAGGTCTGTGGCTTTGTCATGGCCAACCTTCGCGCATCGAAGGACATTCATAAGCTTTACAGCCCCAAAAGCCGCTTGGCGGACTTTCCCCAGGCAGACTGGAGGCTAGTGGTTCGTGCCGCCTTGAACACTGCGCGAGCATTCTCGGTTATCCACCAAGCAGGTCACTTGGTTGGGGACGTCAATCACGGCGGTGTGCGGGTGTCACCGGATGCGACCGTGAAGCTGATCGACACGGACAGCTTCCAGATTTCGCATCAAGGGCGCACCTTCCTCTGTGAGGTCGGCGTCCAGGACTTCACACCGCCCGAGCTCCACGGAAAGGCCTTCAAACAAGTCACACGAACCGCCAACCACGACAACTTCGGCCTGGCCGTCCTGATTTTTCAGATGCTCATGAATGGTCGGCATCCCTTTGCTGGCCGATACAGTGGGCCGGGCGATATGCCCATCGAAAAGGCGATCCCGGAGTTCCGTTACGCCTACGGCAAAGACACTGCTCGGACACGTATGAGCCCTCCGCCGCTGAGTGCGTCGCCGGCCGCAGCGTCGCCTTGGGTTGCAGATCTGTGGGAAAGGGCGTTCGGCACCGAGGGAGCTAAGCCGGCTGGGCGTCCCAAGGCAGAGGATTGGGTTCAAGCGCTGACCAGGCTGGAGCAGCATTTCAAGCGGTGTTCTTCCAGGCCGTCCCACTTCTATTTTGATGGACTGTCTGAGTGCCCATGGTGTCCAATTGAACGCGCCGGGATTTCGCTCTTTGGCGGTGCAGCGGTCGTCATCCCCAAGCTGGCCTCCGGTCCCTTCAACCTGGGTGCGATTTGGCGAGATATCACGACAGCAGTGTTGCCACCCATGCATGCGCTGCCTCAGGTGAAGGCAGTGCCTGCCAATCCCCAGATTCAAGCCTTGGGCAGCCGGCACACCTTCTGGAAAACGACCGGGTGGCTGGTGGGGCTGCTTATTGTGGTGCTTGGCATCGCGCTTTCTGCGGTGCTAGCCCCCGTGTGGGCGTGTCTGGGCTGGGCGATGGGCGCGTGGGTCAACAGCCGTGGCCGTTCGGACTTGGCACCACTGGCGTCCGGCTATAAGCAAGCGAAAGCCCAATACGACGGGCTCGTCGCTCGATGGAAGCAAGAGCAAGCGGACACTCAGCTTCAAGCGAAGCAGAATCAGCTTCGCCCTCTGCGAGATGAGCATGCCGGTCTGCAGGCGGAACGAGAAAGGCGCTATCGAGCGCTGTCCAACAATCGCGAACAGATCGCACGCAAACAGTTCTTGGACCAGTTCGAGATTGAGCGAGCCACTATTCCGGGCATCGGGGCGGCGAAGAAAGTCATGCTGGAATCGTTTGGCATCGAGACGGCAGCAGATGTGAATCGCAATGCGGTTCTAAACGTTCCAGGGTTTGGGCCAGCGCTGACCGACCGCCTTATGAAGTGGCGGCAGGAAAAAGAAGCACGATTCCACTTCAACCCGAACTCAGCAATCGATCCCAGGCAGGTCGCGGATCTAGATCGAACCATTCAAGCAAGAAGGGCCCAAATCGAGGCAGACCTGGTGGCCGGCCGCAGTGCCATTCTCCAGATGCGACAGGCCGCGATGGCTCGTCGCAGGTCTTTAGAGGAAGCCATGAGTGCCGCGGTGGAAGATTTCTCACAGAGGACAGCAGACGCTAGGGCTGCCGGGGTTCTTTAAAAGTCATTGCTGACAGAGGCGATCGCTAGGGCAGCTCTCTAGGCATGACTCGGGATAGGCCCTCAATGGCTGAGGCGAACCCAGCGGCTGATCCCAGACGAGAAATCTGTAGTAGCTCGTTGAGGCCGGTGTCGCTGCGCAGGGCGACCTCTTCGTATTGGCATACCGGCAGCTCCCGATTGTCCTTGAAGCGGCGGTCAGGGCCTCCTTTCTTATTGACGTAACGCCATGTCCTATCCACAACCGTTGCATCACGCGGAACGCTGCCATCCTCAATAAAGCGAGTGGATGACACCAGCACCTGTAGCTCTTTGTAGCCCACCGCGCCAACGCCATTCGCGTCGTAGATCAGAACACGGTCCGGGAAAAAATGGAGTGCCTGGGTTCCGACATTGACGGCGATGGTCTTGATGTTCGTTTTGACAAATGGGGGCGGTGCTGAAGCAAAGCGCGTCGGCTTGCGCTTAACAAGGGTTCCAGCCCCAGCGTGGTATTTCCGGTCGAAGACCTTGGCGTGGGAGGACACGTGCCACGTGGCATAAGCGGAGGCCATGGTTTGGGCTCCTGCGTGGAGTGCTTCCAACGCCTTCTCCATCGGCTCGTCCAGCTCATACATCAGAACTACCGTCTTCCGGAGTTGGTCCTTCAAATGCGCTGCGATAATGCCTCCCACGCTCAAGAGAGCCAGCATAACCAGCGCCCAGTCCGGGGCTTCGTTGCCAGTCGCAATCAAAAGCACCAGTGCCGAAACCACGGCGACGCCTGGCCAGATACGCCATCTCTTTTTCTTTGCATTGAGCTCTTCCAGCAATGCTTGGGAGGACGAGTCCACAATCGTGGTCGCGTCGGCCGAATCTATGTCGACCATCGGGCCATGGGTGCGCGAAATCTCAGGCGATTGTGGGTTTGAAGGCGGGGAGGGCTGGGCGCCAGAGACGGGGCGAACGGAGCCGCGTGGTGTCACCGGGCGAGGACGTGTGGCTCCCGAAGGGATGGTTGCGCGGTAGTAAATGCCGCGTGCGCCCATATGCACGTAATTACCCCGCGGACCAGTTCCGACCCGGAGCCCCTTGATTCCGGCCGAGACGCCAATCCCGCCCTTCGACAAGTTGAACCGCAGAGGTCCAACCCTCACGCTTTTGCGCAGATAAAGTCCCATGCTCAGGCCCCCCTAGGCCTCCGTGCCAGATGCTTGTATAGCATGTGACTCCACTGCAGTAGCGGGTTCGGGGCGCCTCGATGGTTCCGCTATTCGTCAGCGTTCGGCATCAATAGCTTTTGGACGCGCGCAGCACGCACCTTGGGCTCCAGCTTAGATAGCGCCACCAAGACCTTTGCCAGTTGGTCTTGCTGAGTATGGCTCTGCTCCCCCAATGCCATGATCGCGTCGGCCATGCCAGGGGTGCTAGCCAGTAAGAAAGCAGGCGGCACTTCTAGCGCTTCTGCCATCTCGAACAATGCCTCGAGGCTGATAGACATGGCTCCGGATTCATATCTGGATATCCGCGCTGACGCTGTGTCTTTGTCCAGGCCCATTCGCATCCCTACCTCGCGCTGACTCAAGCCCCGTTGTTCGCGAGCTTGGCGCAGGCGCGCGGCCACGATCTCCCGAGGGGTGGGAGTGGCGGGCTTCACAGGCTGAATCGATGCAGTGCAGGCATGGAAAGAGCATGACGGAAGCCTTACGCCACGGGTAGACTCTACGTGACACGTAAGTTTGTCGCAACTTGGCGCAAGGAGCAGGGCATGAAGAAGCAGTGGGCTGCAGTCACGGGCGCGTGCGTCCTGGCAGCAAGCATGGCGGTGCAAGCGCAGGACAGGGGAAATCTTCTTCAGCAGATTGGGCGGGCGATCACGGGGGCTCCGCAGGCATCAACGGACAGAGGCAAGAGCCCTTATCTCGACCCGGCGGGCACCTACTGGGACCTCGACCAGGACGAACTGGCAGGCGCGCAACACATCCGCGCTGGGTTGGCGTCCACGGCCTCGGCGGGCTACCACACGTGCGACGCGAGGCTGATTGCGTCGACGCGGTCCAGCTACCGGTTGAGCAAGGCCGAGCGCGAGCAGTGTTTGTATGGCGAATGGCTGATCGATACGAAGCGGAACGGGCCCAATGGCATCACCGCTCAGGAGCCGGAAGCCATTGAGCGCAAGTATGGCGCGGCTTTTGATGCGCGGGCCGAGCGCTTCCGTGGCATCCAGCGTTTTGCCGTTCGCCCCAACATCGTGGACCAACCGTCCTATGACCGGCAACGCGGCATCTTGGACATCTACGTGCCGATTCCCTGGATAACCGGGTTTCAGGTAGCCGGTATCACGGGCGAAGGCTTTGTCCCGACCAGTGCTCGCAGTGAGCGATCTGTTTGGACGCCCGAACATGCCGGGCACTTCCATCTTCCAATCCGCATGAGCGAAAGCGAGGCAACCGGATTGTTTAAGCAGGGCAGGGACGCAAAAGACGATCTGGTCGTCTTTAAGGTGAAACGCGTTTGGTTGGAGAACGGAGGCCCGCGCGCCGAGGTGGATGTCGAACGCGTCCAGGTGGGTTACCGAAACGAGGTCATCGGCGTGGACCTGACCAAACAGAAGAAGGGAGAGTCGTGATGCGGACCATTCAACGTGTTTGGATTTCGGCGTGCTTCTTGGCGTTGGGCTTGTCGGCCTGTGGTGCAGAGCATGCGCCGAACAAGGAGGACGCTGTCAAAGCAGTAGAGCGATTCTTTACTGAGCAGGGGAGGCAGGCAACGCTTCAGCGGACTTGGCGGTTCGAAGTCAAGGAAGCGAGCGGGCTGGAGATCGCCTGCACAAAACTGCCCAACGGTGATCAGGACTGCCGGGTCTCCGGGACCGTCGATGGACTGGGCTTCATTGGCGATCAGCCCACGACGCCGAAGGCCAAGGAAATGCGCTTAAAGATGACGATGAAGTTCCGGCCGGCGGGCGAAGGTTGGGAACTGGTCGACGTGACCGATAACGGAACATCTGCGGGCTGACCCTCGACCAACCAGTTGCCATGCGGTTGCCGTGACGCCGTTTGGTCTTGCTCCTAACAGAGGAAAAGAAATGAACCACCAAGCGAACTACCCGCGGCTTTATGCGCCGACCGGGCCGGCTGCCATGATCCTGCCCTGCGTCATCCTCGGGCCCTTGGGCATGCTGTTGTTTGGAGCAGGCCTCGACGCTGTCTTCAAGACCCAACAGCTGATGGGCTTGGTTTACTGCGCAGGTGGGCTGCTTATCGCCGGCTTCCTGGCGTTCTGCCTGATGCTGCACATCCGCGCCCAGCAGGTCTGGGCTTGGCATGTCAGGACCGGTCGCATTCCCTACTTTCGCAAAGGCGGATTCCTGAAGGGGGCGCTCGTGGGCGGCGGATTGGGGCTTGCTATCGTCTTCGGCTGTGCCGTGCTTGGCTGGAAGTTTGCGGAACACCCTGTCTATGGTGAGCTCGCTATCGGGGCCTTTTACCTCGCGTTCCTCTGGGGACTCCCTGTCATCGTGGTGCCCACTCTCATCGTGGGCTGGGCGAAGCGGGCGTGGGATCGCTCCGCGGTTCCACCAGGTTGACGTTTAATCTCACTTCTCACGCAATACGTGCTGCTAGCGTAGTTCCGCCACCCGGATAGTAAGCGTCTTTGATCCAGAGCTGAGGGGGAACTTTGTTGGTCACTCCCCCACTTAAACTCGTAACTTCCACCCACTCGATTCTCCCGCCAAGTATCAGTTCTTGCCCGGTTTCTTCGTCATACAAGGAGAAGGGCAAGGCTTGATGAGTGACATCGACAATCGCCCAGACAATGATTCCCGGGTCACCTTGCTCAAGCAACGCCACATCAACGAGTTGGACAGCGACTTCATAGCCATAGCCTTCGTTCACGAGCTCCCAGTAGATCTGGAGACTACCGCCGTCAGCTGGGGCCCATATGTTGGCTGGCAAGTCCCGGCCGGGGTTCTCGCTGGTGTCTGAAGCGCCAGGGAAATCTGGATATGTCATGTCTTCTTCCTCAAATAAAGCGGGACGGAGGAGATTCCGTTACGCAGCGTTGGCTTAGGCCGCCGTGAGCGAATAGCCCGTCCACATCGAGCCAGTCACGATCAGCGAGCCGCCTTCCGGGACCTCGGTTTCGGTGAGGCTCAGCTCTTCTTGCACCAATCGCTGGCCCTTGTAGGTGAACTGGGAAATGACGGCCACATACATGCTGGTGCGGAGGTCTTCCAGGAATAGGCCCCCTGGCCAGATGACCTGCGCTTCATAGATCGCATCGCCACCACGGTAGAGCGTGGTTTCAGCGCCGATGCTGAAGTTGTTGACGACACGAACTTCGTTGAGGACTAGATCGTCTGGGCTATGGTTGATTACAGCGCCATTCGCGCGGCGGTCCTGTGACACCACGCCGTCGATCGAGAACGAAGCCGAGGTCTCCGAAAAGCTCACTGGCTTGGTCGAGGTATCCAGATTGCTCGGGTTCGTGGGATCGTTGGAGTAGCGGGCCTGCACGCTGAAGTCAGGCGGGATGTCTACTATCGAGCTGCCACCCGGGGGCGGTGCAACGACTTGCCAAGCAATGGTTGCCAGAGTTGGGTTCCTGATGGGCTTCTGAAACAGTGCGAGGCGAACGGTCTCGTTGGTCTGGTTGATCAGGGTGATTTTCGACATGTATCAAACTCCTTTTGGTCGCAGGGAGAAATCCTATGTTCGCCATTAGTGCAAAACGAATTAGGTAGCACAAGCTGGGGTTCCGCTCTTTTGAGATCTGCTTCGCTTTTTCTGAAGCTGGAAGAGTCACCCGTAACGGGCAGCCCCATGCGTGCGCACAAGCACCTGGTCGCCCATAAAGCGTGGCAAGGTCAGCCCATCACAGGAGATCTTATTCAGCGATTCTTTTAGGCTACTCATCCGACAACTTGGGTAAAAGAACCACGTAAAAGCCGGGAAGTGGCGCTCTGACGCTCGGGCCAACTCCCTTTTATCAGCCCAGCTGATGTCAGCATCCATCAAGCGCTCCCCGAAGGTCTGGCGTAGCGCTGAGAATCCGCTTTTTTTGATGCCATGAGAGCGCAAATGTCGAGCAAACTTGCTCCTAAGCCATGCAGCTGTGTCGGCTGTTCGCTCCCTCTGGCTAGTGGGAAAGAGTTCCCGCCTGTCCTTGCTTTTGATGGCTGCGACGTAGTCCGGAAACCCGGCATCAAGCAACACTTTCGGCACCGGAATTGACCCTGCGCTATGCCTCTGTCGAGTTCGGTATTTGGAGGCAGTGGCGCCTTCCGATTCCGGCGCAGCTCGATTCTTGAGCACGATGCACATCAGTCCGGCGGGCTCGATGATGTCGTCGATAGACAGCGCAGCCGCCTCCGATGCCCGGACACCCATGTAGAGTCCGAGCAAGGGTGCCCAAAAAAGCAGCGGTTCGTTGGCTGCCCATTGATCGTAGGCCGGAGATGCGAAAATCTTCGCTAGGTCGCTCTCAGCAAGACGCTGCGGGCGTTGGTGGTGAGATTCGGCATTCATAACAAATGCGGTGCTTGCGGTGCTGCGAAGTGTTCGAAAGATTACTTTGCCAGGTAGGTGTTGATTGAGGAGAGAGGACAGATGTTCGGCAGTAGGCGTGCTGGTGATGCTCATGATTGAATTCCGAAAGGGTGGAGAAGGAAGGGTGGAGAAGGGCGTTGAGGTTTGAGCCGGCTGCGTCAGTCGTTTGGCCTCCGTCTTCAGTTGCCCAACAACGGGGGGCGAAGCAGGCGACATAGCGGTGGCGACAGCACCGCAACAAGGTTGCAAAACCGGACATCAGGGCAGGGCACGGTCAGGGGTAAAACTTGCTCGGGTCCGCCAAACACTCCGAAAACTGGCCACGCTCATACTTGGGCAACTCGACCGGCGGCTTGTATTTCGCCAGGATCCTGATCTGCGTGGCCCTAGCGAGCTTGGGCTTCTTGTGGAAATACGCGTCGTGCAAGACCGGGACGTTCTTCCGCAACGAGTGGCCGGTGATGAGCGCGATATCCTGGTCCGCCACGTTCTTGTGGTGAAGCTCTGTGGCAAGCGTGTGGCGAAACGCGTGAGCGCCAATGCCATTTCCGAAGCCCAAGGTCTTCATGTAGCTGCTGAACTGGTTCACCGCGCCTTGGCTGTATCGGGCATTGGTCTCTCCGGTCTCCCGGTTCACGCCCGCAGACAGATGCGGAAAGAGTCTGGGATGGCCAGTAGCCTTGATGTCCTCAATGAAATCCAGGAAACCAGCATCCAGCAATGGTTTGGGGATGGGCAGAGTGCGAACTGCTGCTTTGCCTTTCAGGCTTTGACGGCTCCTGTCTCGATCCTTATGCCTGAGATCGGCGTCGACGGTCTTTTGAATGCGAATGCACCACACCTTAGCCTCTTCAACGATGTCGGCCACCTTCAACTGAGCGAGCTCGTTGATGCGCGCCCCCGTGTAGAGCGAGATCATGGGCAGCCACCACCGGTGGGGATACTTCTTGGCCCAAGCCGGGAACGTCTTGGGTGAAAAGATACGCTGAAGCTCTTCCTCGTCGAACAAGCGCTCGGGCTTGTTCGGGTCCACGACCAGGTCTTTCTTGATTTTCGGGAACGCATCCATCGGCGACATGGGAATCGCCTTGGCTTTTACTAGATTGCTGAAGAAGGTCACCAGGAACCGCCGGTGCTTCTCCAGCGTGGCGGGAGCGGGCGGCGTCACGCCAAGTTCTTTGCCAAGGGCAACCGCCTGCTCGAGCGTGTAGTCCCGATACTTAAGGTCGGAAAGCAAAAGCGGGGGTGCCCAACGCATCAGGTCCCAAAGCTTGTAGATGTGAGCGTGGTCGATGCGCGAGACAGGAACGTCACCACAGGCAATCCGTAGGAGCTTCAGCGTGCGAGCCGTGTCGTCGACGGTTTCCTTTGCCAGGCCGCACCGCTCGCGGTGCCCGAGGTAATCCGCGATCTCGACCGAGAGCAAGCGCGCCGGCGAGCCGAGGGGCAGGGGCTCGGGGTAGAGCGTTCGGTTCTTGCTGAGGCGCACCCGCCGAGAGCGCTCATCCGCGCGGTCAAAGAGTTCTAATGCGTGGATCGCGGCTTCACGGCCCGTGATGTTGATCTCGGAAGCCCGGACGTTGCCAACATGGACATCCTTGATTTGCAGGAGCCCAAACGGGGAGGTGATGTAATCGCGAAGCTGTTGCTGGACGATAGAGGACATTGCTTGCTTCCATTGTTTTCAATGGAAGTAGTGATAAAACAGCCCGGAAATTCGTCAATCAAAACGGGCAATTTTTTACTTTTCCTGAAGCAAACTCTACCGTAAAGGCCTAGCCTGAACTTCTGCCAAAATTATTATGTCTGGTTTAAGTGCGGTGGCCCTATATAATTCAATGGTTTAGCGGCGCGTCGGGGAACAATTTCGAGTGGTTTGCCCTGTCATTATTGTACTGTTTAATGCAAATAGGCTAACTAAAACAGCCTTTATGTTAGTTTTTAATGTGTACCGTTCCTAAACGGCTTGCTCGGATGTTAGTATTATCTCGGTAGATAAAGAAGACGAAAACAGGAGTTAACTAACATGGACCACTTCGAGGGCGTAGTGCTCGATTACCTCCGAGCGGACCGCGCGCTGTTCGTCAACAGCCAGTGCTGCATCCAGCTCAACGAGGGTGCCAATCCGGACACCAGCGGCCCGCATTGGTATTGCGATGCGGTGGCCGTGAGCTTCAAGGAACAGGCGGCCTACCTTTGCGAAATCAGCTACGCAGCTCGGGCCCCGTCGTTGATTGCTCGCCTGAAGGGATGGAACGAGCATTGGACCGGTGTCAGGAACGCCCTTGAGCGAGACAGCGGTGTGCCGCTGGACTGGACGGTGAGGCCTTGGCTTTTTGTCCCTGAGGCTCAGGCCGAGCGGCTGCGCACCAGCATCGCAGGATTTGGCAACCTTCCTAGCCCCCGCATCACGTTTTTGGAGGACGTGGTGCCTTGGCGCTATCGTTCCTGGAATCGCGGTGCATACACCGATACGACCCCATGACCCCGCTGACCTTTAGCGCTCCAAGTTACGCCCTCCTGCAAGCGACCACTCAGTGCTGGAAGTGCGCAAAGGCCATTCCTGTCACCACGGTGTGGGTGCCGTCCTTCATCGACAACGAGGATGTGGAAGAGCCAGACGACGAGCCCGAGGTGGGTGGCACGGCCACGCTGGGCTACATCGAGGCGCTGGACTCAGGCACAGCGGCGCACATCCAAGCGGTCGCACCATGGCTCAAGCCAGGACGATCGGAGACCGCGAACGCGACCTATTGGGCCAACCATTGCAAGGCATGCGGGGCCATTCAAGGCGATCATTTCGTCAGGGGCGTCGACGGGCCGTTCTTTCCCCAGGATCAGGCTGGCGTGGACGCGCTCCAGGTCATCCCAGGCCGCGGCCCGTTGAGCGCACAAGCTTCCGCATCCCAGTCCGGGTGGATGGACCTGGTGGCGAAACGTTTGGCCTGAAGTCGGCCCAGCCACGCCCCGCAATGGTTGCGCTAAAAATTTAGGTCAAGTGGCTCTGACGGCGGGGCAGCAGCCCGGTTGGATGTCCCGTCAATTCTGTGCGGCCGTGACTTGGTCGCGTCGGAGATGCCTGGGGGAAATTGGCGTCATTCGACGACGGCTGGCTAAGAACTTCCTGACATCCCGCAGGGCTTGAGGCCTATGGTTTCAGGAATGCCAGAGGCGCAATCTGATTCTGCCGGACGCGGGACCGATGGTCGCTCACCCCGCGAGACGCTTGAGCAGCGTCGTGCCGGCAACCCGCAAGGATGTCTGTTTGAGGTTGCGTTCATACGGTCTGGCGGCATAGCCGCCCTTCGTGCTACCTCCGATTAGAGCCAGACGCCGATAGGTGCGAGGCATCTAGTCAGTGCCATGCGCTGTCAGCGCACGATCGTGGGGCTTCTGCCGTATCAGGGAGAGGGCGCGTCTCAAGCAGTGCGACAGCGCCGCCGATACTCGAGCCCATGGACAGAGCCGAGCTCCGCCGTCACCTTGAGCGTCTGGATGCTGCGGTGCCCGGGTGCAGTCGAACCTAACACTTCTTCTCTCGATTCCCATTAGACGCATGATAATGCCTGGAGCTTGCGAACAACGAGTTGGGCATTTTTCCTCAGGACAGTATCACCCAACGTTGCTCTAAAAAGCTGTATCCCTAACAGATTCGATAGGGATACCCCCTTTTACTACGCTGTAATTCTTAATATGCTAGGCATTCTATGGATCCAGCATGTTCCTTCGATGGCGACCAAACGCCGAAACGTGAGGGGCAGCAGTAATTCGCGGGAACCGCCTCAATTGCCAAAAGTAAGGACGGTACGATTCAATGGAAGAGCTTGCCACTATCGATGCATTGACACCAGTGCTGTCACAATTCAGGCCGAAGAATTCGTCTAGTAGACTAGATATTAGGGAGTCACTGGCCTTAATTGATTTCCATACTCGACTTGTGTATACGCTTGCTGTCTGTCTCGGAAAGCGCCCCGAAGGCATGCCAATTCGTATGTCTCCGGTTCCGGGCTTTGGAACAATGCTCGCACCATTGCGAAAGGGAGAAAGTTATGCAGCGGAAGCTTCCACATGGATATCATCCATGGTCGGCAACTGGGGCAATGAGATCACTGTTGCTTTCGAAAAGTTCAAAGTTCCGAGATATAGCTCCCTAAAGTCCTTGAGGGATAGGCTTTCGCACGGGCAGCCACTTCCTAGTGACTCGGAAGTTATTGAATTAATTAGCGCTGAGCTGAGCAGGCTACTAGATCAGCTCGATGTAATCTTGAAGAGAAATCTCCTTGATACATATGTGACGGCCCGAGAAGATAGGTTAATTATTCAAAAGCGCAAGGAGAAATCCCTCTTCGAGGTATCTCCTTTGTGGATGTGGTCTGAAGCGTTTAACGCAATTCAGGTCTATTCACACCTATCAGGCGACGGCATCCACTACATTGCCCCTGACGGCGATATTTTCTCAGAAAGCTCAGACCCCATCGTCACTCGTTTTAGAAAGACATTTATCGGAGATGGCTTCGCTCAACAGGGTGGTTTGGGCCGACTTGTTAAAGATGTCCTCGCCGATGTGGGTGCTTATACCGAGGACTACTCAAGGCCGAGTTATTTCTTTGGAGACGGCGAACATGCGGGAATCCTGTTTGTACCCTGGACAAGATCGACGAGTGAGAGCAACGTGCCAAGGCTCGATGCATTTCGAATTGGAATAGCCGATCAAAGGGAATGGAGAGTAAAAGGGGGTGAGTGGGTAAGCTATATCGCATTTTTGAAGCACATATCGAACTGGGATTTTCTCGCGCGAAGGCTGGCGATTGGGCTGGAAACCTATGCCAATGAACGAGAGCAGGAAGAAATATCTCGACTCGGTTTCCCGAAAAGCACGGGCGTTAGAGGGCCAACGCTGATCAGAGAAAGGAAAGATTTTGGAGTATCTGACAACGAGAAGGAATTTGATCTTGTTGCGCGCATTGACGATTCCTGCCAAAACGTGAAGCCATCGACCTCCGCGTTCTTCTTGATCGGGCAGGCTGGCCTTGGAAAAACGGAGCTGATGGTCAATGCTGCCATTGAAAGAGCGCGTGCCATTGAAAAGAAACCTAGCTCTCCACTTCCTCTATATTTATTCATATCCTCATCAGGGCGAACGCTATCTAGCCTGGAAGATGCGGTAAACAGTGCGCTAACCATTACGAAAGTGCTCTCTAGTCACAGTGCTAAGGCGCTTTGCAGAAATGGACTGCTCGTACTTCTTGTGGATGGCTTCGACGAGCTTCTAGGTAGCAGCGGATACGAAAACGCATTGGGCTCTCTCGAGCCTTGGTTCAACGAACTCAGAGGCCGAGGCGTTCTTGTCGCTTCCGCTCGCTCATCATACTATCTAACACAATATCGAAAATCCCTAGCGCTCGCCACGCATCTCAATGTTGACCACACATTGCTGGAATTGCAAGCATGGACCAAGGCTGATTCCAAGAAGTACTTGACTGCAATGGGCGCTGATGAAAGCGTGTTGAGATCGGTGAAGGAACGCGAGTGGCCCGTTCTGAGTGTGCCATTCTTTGCCAAGGCCTTCGCAGCTTGGCTTGAGCTCCAGAGTGACTCGGCGCAGGCTATTCCTTCGGTTTACGAAATTGTTATTGAACAGTACCTCGAGCGAGAAGCGCTAAAGCTACGCGATCCGAACGCTGGCGAGCTTCTCAGCTCAGATGAATTACGTGAGCTTTTTTCGGACATCGCTGAAATCATGCAGTCCACTACGAGTCGTGAGATTGAACAGAGCGATCTTGTAGCTTGCGCGGAGGCTGTCGTAGGCACCGATGCGCTTGATCGAGCCCGTCCTGGTTTGACTCGAAGACTATCATCACTCTGTGGACTTGGCGTCGCTTTTGATGCTTCAGGACATAGCCAGTTCGGATTTTCGCATGAAGTCCTATTTGACTGTTTCCTATCTCTTGCTCTGCAACGCAAGCTCACCGGGGTCGTGAGCACGGCGTCGATTCTGAGGCTATTCAGCGCGAGTAAGATTAACCCCGTCGCCTTTGAGTGGCTCGTGGAAAAGATGCCTGCTGCTTCGAAAATTCTGGCGCAGAGTGTTGAGTTCATGGTGCCGGCGGGAAATGAGGGAACTGTACTGGCCTCGAACCTCGGCGCCCTATGGGAAGAGATGCTAGGCGCAAATCAAGGCGTCCCACCTACATTGCGCGCGATCGGACTACAGCTGGAGAAAATCCAGCTAGCGAAGTCTGGATGGAGTTCTCTAGACATTAGCCGAAGTAATGTTGGGGAGCTTTCTATTCCTCCGGGACTGACAGCCGTAGTCAACGTGACAAATTCAACGATAGAGTTCCTTAATGCAAAGTCTCCAGACCTACTGTCGCGGGCGTTGACAGGCGTAGAGTCTTCAGATATCCGAAGTCTTTACGTCGGAGATCGGTTTGCGGACAATCTGACTGATATTCGTGCTGCTCTCGAAGATCTGGGCTTGGTCAGTAGGTCAAAGGTATTGCAGAACGATGCGTCGCGCGAACAGGCAAGCAACTTTATCGGTCGTCTAACACGTCGATCTGAGATGCCGGTTGTATTAGATCGAGATGACTACAGCGCTGAAGACCAGCGGCTCTCTTGGATCGGCCATGCAGATCAAGGGGAGTGGGTGAAGTTCGTAGATGCGCTGGAGCACTCAGGAATGGCCCGACTAGAGGCAATGCCGGCTTCCGGACCAGCAAAAGTGCGTCTCGCCTACAATAAGCCGCTAACGGCTCTATTTGACACTCCGCTGAGCTCAGAAGCGACTCAGTTCTGGGCGCGGTACGGGGGGGGCGGCTGAGACCTGCCGGCACGGCAGGCATGATATGCCAGCCGTGCCTTGCAGGAATTCCAACCAATCCCAGCGATCATAATGTTTAATTTTTATGGGCGAGCCAGAGGTTCTGGTCTGTTAGCTTTTAATATGTACCATTCTTAAACTCCCGTAAATATTTGTCAGTATTATTTTGAGATGCTGAGGGTGATTAAGGGAATTGACTAACATGGATCGCTTCGTAGGCGTGGTATTGGACTATCTCCGCGCCGCCCACGCGCTGTTCGTCAGCAGCTAGTGCTACATACAGCTCAACGACGATGGTCCATCAGGCCCTGGCTGTTCGTGCCGCAGGCGCACACAGAGCGGCTGAAGAGCAACTTGGCATCGCTAGGCACACTACCGAGTCCGCGAATCACATTCTTGGAGGACGTGGTGCCTTGGCGCAACCGGTCTTGGAATCGTGGGGCTTACGAAGATCCGGCGGAACTAATGAGTCGCTCGGCCTTGGCTAAGCCTGGTTTCAATTTCGTAAGGCGACAGGGACGCCCGCCTCAGAACTTCCTGACAGTCCAAGGGGTGTGAGACCTATAGGCTACGGAACGCCTGCGGCGCAACCTGACTTTGCCGGACGCGGGACCGATGGTCGCTCACCCCGCGCGCCGCTTGAGCAGCGTCTTGCCGGCACAAATAGCCTCCGTGGTGGAGATCGAGTCCGCACATGCCAGCGGCATAGCTCCATCCGGATTTGGCCTGGGCACGGCGGTGTGCAAAGCTGTCACCTACTTCAACTTTTGCCTTCAGAGGGGCGTGGCCACGGTCTCAGGCGATGCGACAGCGCTGCCGATACTTGAGGCATGGACCGAGCTGAATTGCGCCTCCACCTCGAACGCTTGGATGCAGCGGTGCCCACACTGCGGGCCTCAAGTCCCGATCGTCGCCACTTCTGGCGAGCTTTTACAGTCATGGCCGCCGCCATCGAGAGCAAGGCAGCGACGAGCGAGGACGCCCAATTCGTTGGCCGTCGGGCCCAGGAAATTTTGTCCTGGCACGGGCTCTCCAGCACTGACGAACCAAGCTAAAAGCGCAAATGGCCAAGGCGCTGCGTGTTGAACAGGCTTGGCTACCGCCCGCCCTGAAACTTGAACGTGAAACGAGCGGCAGATGCTGGGACGGCCTCCCCACTGAGGGGCACGGGTGTGGCGTCCACCAGCGTCAACATGCCATCGGCAACAGGGACCGGCATACCCAACGTGAGATCGATCTGCTTAGACCAGCCGCCGCCCATCACGGTCGTCCTGACGATCAACCGGCCTGCCACGACGCATTGAACGTCGGCCGGGCAACGGCTGTCCTCAATCACGTTGTCGGGACGCACCTTGGGCCCGTCGACCGCCGCAATCTCGCCCAGACGCACGGGGCCTTCGATGGGCGGGCTAGTGACGTGGCCAGTCGCTGCGCACCCGACAAGTGAGACGACCCAAAGCATTGCAAGCACCAGGCTGCGCAAGTGGCGGAAACGCTTTATGGCGGCGGTCATGCTCTTGTGTTGTGAAGATAGAAGCTGATGTTCTCGGCGAGCTGCGCATAGGCCTCGATCGCGTCAATGTGATGGAGCATCACTTCACCGTGGTGCTTGCGCGCGAGCGCCAGCATCGCAGTCTCAAACTCCAAGGCTTCAGCGGGCAGGCCAACCACCTCGAAGGCGGCAGCTAGGGCTAGATGGAAGCGCTGTTCGTCAAGCGGATGAAAGGTGTGCCACGTTTCCACGCGCATCCACGGGTCCAGGGCGGCCTTTAGTCGTTCATTTCCCATGGCTCGGTGCCAGTCCGAATATGCATCGAGTGTCCCACAGCTAGGCGGCATTTCGCTGAGATGGGTGCCTCAGCCTACTGCGCCCGAAATGCGTTGAGCATGAGTGTTTTTCGTGGGTCGACGCCCAAGGCTGCTGGCGCTGGCAGCTGGCAGCTGGCAGCTGGCAGCTGATTGCAAGCGGCGTGGTTCGGGCAGGCGGCGACAGGGCGAGTGCAGCAGATGGCAATGGCACGCGAGCAGCATGGAGTCCACCCTTGGCTGTTCAACCACCGGCATGGGAGTCGCGCATCACCACTTTCCACCAGCGCTGGGCCTCTGAAAGGGACCTTAGCTTCGCTGTCCCGACCGCAAGGACAGGCCTCCTTCTCGTCGCTGGCGCTTTGTTGCGGCCCTTCGCTGTGCGCCGCTTGCGCGGTGCTCACTCCCGGGTGCGGTAGGGCCGAACGCTTCGCCTGTCGGTTCCCACGAGGCGCACAACGCGCTGGTGGAGAAGAACCGATGAAGCGCACCCAAGACCTGAAGGCTCAATACCAACTCCAGATGGACGAGGAGGGCATCTTGCTCGCAGCAGCCACCATCCTGGAGCAACGCCTTCAACGCCAAGGCCGCATCCACAGCCCTGACCAAGCCGGTGACTACCTGGTCGCCCGCTGCGCCCACCTGCCGCACGAAGTCTTCGGGGTCGTCTTCCTCGACACCAAGCATCACATCCTGGCAACCGAACATCTCTTCTTCGGCACGGTCGACGGCTGCGAGATTCATCCCCGAGTCGTGGCACAGCGTGCTCTTGAGCTCAACGCGGTGGCTGTCATCCTTTTCCACAACCATCCGAGCGGCAATCCAGAGCCGAGCGAAGCGGACCGCAAGGTCACCCAGCGCCTGCAGGAAGCCTTGGGCCTCCTGGACATCCGAGTGCTGGACCACTTGGTCATCGGTGGCCAGAAGAGCGTCAGCTTGGCGGCAAGGGGGTGGGCATAGCCCGCCTCTTCACCTATGTGGTCTATCGAAGCTAGACTGCTACGGTAGATGCACTCCAGGGAGCAGGAATGAAAGCGTTTCGCGTGCGGGGTATTGTGTGGGAGACCGACGGCAAGCGTCCCGTATTGCCCGCTGAAGCCACCGTCGAATGCGAGAGCGAAGGCGATATTGCCAATGTGCTCAGCGATAAATATGGCTGGCTAATGAGCACTTTCGTTGTCGTAGAGGAGCGTCAGGCCAGCGATCTCGATGAATCGGGGCAGAGCTGATGGGAGCGAGTGATTCAGATGTGAGAGCAATGACGGGCCGGGCTAGTAAGGAATGGCAGTCGTATGGCTTAGTTCATCATGTTCTTCAATCAGTTCAACAGTGTGGAGGCTGACCCAGGATCTAGGTGGTCCAATGCTAAAATGTGCCCGTCGTCTATCTCTCGGCTTTTTAGCAAGCAGCCGCCTAGAATGTGCTCATCGCTCATCCTGCCATATTGCCAGGCAAGCTCGGTGGACAAGAATAGGCAGGTCAATGACTGGAGCTGCTCGGTGTTTAAGTTTTCGATACGGCGGAATAGTTCGTCGTGATTGAACACTTCTAACCAATACATGGACGATCTGCTACAAAGAAGGTTCCTCTTAATACGGCAAGGAAAAGGGAAGTCAAGTGGCTGATTACAGAAACGTCCTAACATTCGAGACCATCGGTGGGAAGCGAGGTATCTTCCTGCAGTGTAATAAATCAGATGCTGTGTCTCAGGTGTTTCGTCTCCACCCAAGAGGAGGTAATGCGTTGGTTCGAGGCGACGTGAAGATGTGGCATACGAAAAGTAAGCCTGATGAGAGAGCTAAGCCAAAACAAATTCACTTAGTCATCGAGGATGACGGTGTGTATGAGATCACTAACCAGTCCAAGCTTGCAGGGTTCTATCTCTTTAAGAAATCCCCTACTGGTCGTATGACTTATTTTGCAATCAGTGCCCAGGAGAAGGACTCACTTCTCGCGTCTCCCGAAGGAGCCGACTTGGAAGTGTTGCTGCGAACGTTGAGGCAGTAGTAAGAAGCCGCCAGCCTGCCAATACTTGTAAAAAAGATGGAGCGCAACGCGTGGAGTCGACGATGGTCAATCAGCCAAAAGCTGGAGAGTTTTTTTTATTTGAGCCCGACCTTGAAAGCGACAGGCCGTTCCGTGGCGCAGTCTTCGAAAATGTACAAGCGTTGCTCACTCCACCACGTCTCATCCTGCGCCCTGAGGACGGCGGATTCCCTCCGTTGAGTGAAGCACCACGGCTCTTGTTTGATCCTGCCCAGGGACCCACGCCAAGGGACTTGGAAGGAGGCTTCAGCGGGTATTGGCTGGTCTCGGAACGGCTCCAACAAGTCATGGCCGCGGTTGACCCTGGCGCCTTCGCATTCGTTGAGTGCGAGACCCGTCTTGCGGACGGCACTAGAGGGCCGAGACACTTCCTCTGCGACGTTGTTCGCGAGGTAGATGCTTTGGACGAAGAAGCCTCAAGGTTGAAGATTGAGATTGATGAGGACTTCGTCAACGGGAAGTTCTATTCCCTCGGTGGAGGAGCCAGCTTGGCTTTCAGACGAGAGGTCTTGAGTGGTGCGCACGTGTTTCTGACGCCGTTCAATTCCTTTGTCGTTTGCGACCGATCTTTCAAGGAAGCTGTTCACAGCGCTGGAATACCTGAAGACCCTGCGGCGAGTGGCATCTCTTTCATCGACGCATCGGACATCTGACTGCCCTCAGGCGCGACAAGGAAGGAATCTGCACCATGCCCAACAACAGTCCCCTTTTCCAAGGGCACCACGGCATCGAGCAACAAACCCTGGGGCATAGCCGCCTGTTGAAAGCGCTGGCGGACACTGGGCGCTTTGAGATGGACGCGGGTTCGAATCTGATCAACATGCCGAACGACAAGGCGCTGGCTCATGCCCTTGGTGTTTCTCCTCACAGCGGCGGCCCTATCCGTGACTACCGCCAGGGCCTGGAGGACAGCCTCACCCGGTTGGAACGATCCAAGGACGGACGTGCTGCGTTGGCCGGCGATCCCGAAGCGCTGGATAGGGTAGCGGCGAAGGTCCATCGGCTCGGCGACAGCGTGCAGGTGGCTCTTATCAATGGTGACCTTCGCACCAACGCCGGGTTGGGGCAGACGATCGATCAGGCGCGGGCCCAGACCCAGGCGTTTTTCCAAGACCCAAACGGCTACGACAAGCTGCACGCTGGGCAGGTAGATGCCCATGGCCAAGTCAGTCCGCTAAACCGCCAATGGGGTGTGGTGACGCAGAGTGAGCCGCGTGTGCTTGCAACTCTCCAACACCTCCAAGGGTCCACGCAAGCGCTGACGCGCGGCGGCAATATGGACCTTCAGCGGCACGGTCTGTCGCAAGCGATCGCTAATGCGCACCAAGATGGACGCGTGGTGATGTCCGAGCGGGGCATCCTGGTGGTCGAGCAAACCCTGGGAGAGGAAGCCGCCCAGAACCTCCGTGTCCCGCGCGGGCAGCGCGGTGATGTCGCCATGCAGCTGTTGATGGGCGAGGCCTCTGCTCGGGGCCTGACCCGTGCTGGCGGACTTTTGACCACTGGCGCGGATGCGGTCATGACCGCGCGCACGGCGTCCGCGCTGATGGAGCAGGGAAACACCACGGCGGCACAGTCGGAGGTTCAGCACGCCATTGCCCGCAACGCGGGCGGTTGGGCTGGTGGTGCGTCCACGGCAGCGGCGCTGGGCAGCAGCGGAGGCTTTGTGCCTGCGGCCTTGGTGGTTGGCGACGCGGTCCTGATGAGCAAGGCCTTCGACAAAGGCGCCGATTTGCTGGACAACCGCGCCATCTACCACCAGACCGACAAAGCCGGTGTGGATTGGCAATTCAACGGCCGGGATTGGCAGCGCCAAGGCGCTTTCGAGCGCGGGGCCGATGGACGAGACACTCCTAGTCAGGCCCCAGTGGGGGCCAGCTACGCCAAGTCCCAGGAACTGGGTGCGGTGGCGAATGCCAGAGCTGCCGAGTTCGCGCTGGGCAAAGCACCGCCGCCGCAGGACCCATTCAACCTCCCGGCCCAGCCTGGCGATCGGACGGGTCTGGACAACCAGAATTGGCAGCGCAATCCGGCCACCGAGTCCTGGGAGCGCCAGGTCAAGACCGGCGTGACGGGTGCAAGCGACCAGGGTGTTTACGAGCCTCAGGCCGCTACCCCGGCGCAGGCGCAGCGCTTGAACCAAGAAGCCCTGTCGCGGATCGAGAGCAACATCGCTAATGGTCGTGAGGCCATCGCCCAGGCCTACCTTGAAAACCATGCCGCTCAGCGGTCACAGGATTACGGGGTGGTGGTGCCGGCGGCAGTGGAAAGTGCTCGTGCCCAGCAGGGCCGGGTGCAAGGCCACGATGGTCAGACCTACCAGCGCAATGAGGCTGGGCAGTGGACCAGCAGGGACGGGGTTGCCACCGGCAACCTGGCAGTGGAACTGGAGCTCACCAACCAGATGCGCCAGCCGTCCCTGGAGCGTGCTCAGGAGCACTTGGCGGCCATCCAATCGCGGCCAGCGCCCACGCCCGCGCAGATGGAGCACAACGAGCTCCTGCATCGCTACCGGGCCGCCGGCGTCGACCTCAACGCCCAAGAGAACAATCTTCAAGCGGTGGAGCTGGCCACCCAGCGCACCAAGCAGACCGAAGGCCTTGCTGGCCCGACGATGCAGCAGCTGAAGCCGAACGAGCACGGGCAATACGGCTACGACAGTCCCATTGCCCATTACCAAGTTGGCCAAGACGGGGTTGCCCACCAGGTCGCGTTGACGACCGCTGAGGAGCTACGCCAGGCCAAGGCCGAGCTGGGCCAGCCGGCCATGGCGCACGTGCCGACGCTGGGCGCGGTGTCGGTGACCGGGCCAGGGCGCAGCAAGGAGCAAGAGGCCGAACCGGCGCTGGAGAAGGCGGCGGCTGGTCCGCTATTGGCGGACAACCCCGCGCACCCAGACCACTCCACTTACCAGCAGATCCATTCCTGGGTGCGGGGCACGGGCAACTGGAACGAAGAAGAAAGCAAGAACGTCACAGCTTCGCTCTACAAGCAGCAGACCGAAGACCCGTTGCTTAAGCGAGTGGACCAGGTCACCGGGGGGCTAGGCCGAGATGGGGCACACAATGTCTTTGCGGTCTACGCGCCGCATGGGATGGGAGTCGCGCCCGTGTTTCATGCCCATGTCGATGGACGCGATGCGTCCCAGGAGCCGGCCCAGCAAAACCTCCAGCAAGCAGAGGTTATCAAGCAGGACCAAGTGCGTCAGCAGCAGATGGAACAAACGCAGCAACAGACGGCTCAGCAGGAACAGGGGCCACGAATGACCATGGGTGGGCCTTGATGTCATTTTTCGGCATGGCATGTCCGATGGAAAATGTAGAAGTGCATTTGAGCGATACCAAAACGGCGCTATGAAATCGGTCACTCCACTTTTGTATGCCTGATTCCACCTCATACCGTGCCACGCTGGTCGACAGTGCTCACGTCCGAAGCCTCAACCAGTGGGTCCGAGGCCAATGCCAGCGTGGTCTAGCGCTGCCGTTTTTCGACCCGCTGGATGGGGGTGAAAGGGCTCGGGTGATGGTGTTGCTGGAAAGCCCCGCTCGCCATGCCGCCACGCCGCGCTTTGTGTCGCGAGACAACCCGGTTCCTGCGCAGAAAAACTTGAAACACTTCCTCGAACAGGTGGCATTGCCGCGCAACGAGACCATCCTTTGGAACGCGGTGCCATGGCTGCCATCGGCAGGTGAGACCAAGAAACCACTTAGGAAGGCAGATCTACAGGAAGGGGTGGTGATGCTCCTGGACGTGCTTTCCCGCCTTCCCAGGCTTCACACCATTGTTTTTGCGGGGCGAATCGCCCAGCAGTGCATGCCCAGTGTCAGGGAGAGCTTCCCTCTGTTGGCCCTCTTCGGCATGCCTCACCCAAGCCCGCTGTCGGTCTGCACCAGCCCCGAGGTTACCAAGCGCATCTTGTCCGTCCTGAGCGAAGCCAAGCGCTCGCTTCAGACCGCTCCCGCTGCCCCACGCGAAGGGTGAATCAACTCCCCTTATTGAGCGAAGCGATGCAGGGAGAAACGAACAGGTTTCCCCGGTAAGCGCCGGCCAGTGTCTTGGCAAAGACGATGGCCCACATGACGGCCAACAACACGACCAGCGCCGTGCCCAGAACTTCGAAGAAGCTCAGGTGAAGCGTGGCCCCGAGGCGCAATGTCGTCACCGCATACACGCCCAGCGGGAAGGTGAACCCCCACCAGCCGAGGTTGAACGGGATGCCGTTTCGGAGGTAGCGCACGGTGATGAGCATGGCCAGCACCATCCACCACAATCCCAATCCCCAAAACAACAACCCGCTGATGAGGCCAAATCCCGCCGCCATGCTTCCTGCCGACTCGAGGCCTTGGGCAGCCAGGATGGCAGGGGCATCCGTGCCCAGCACCAGCATCCCCAGCGCGCCGGTTCCGATGGGGCCCAGCGACAACCAACTGGACGCCGCCATGCTTTCGTGCGGCAACTTATGCAACGCCATGCGCAGCAGCAAGATGACCAAGATGCTCAAGGCCACCGGCACCGAATATGCCCACAGCACGTAGCTGGTGATCAGCACATGGTATTGGCTTGCGGCGTCCGTGAGGTGGGGAGCCAGCAGCCCACCACTTGCGGCCGCGACCTCGGCCGCCACCACCGGCAACAGCCAAACGGCGGTCATCTGGTCGATGCTGTGCTGTTGGCGCGTGAACATCATGAAGGGGATCAGCACCCCGCAGGCCAACGACATGGCCACATCGACCCACCAGAGCGTCTCCGCCAACGGAAGCACATCCGCTCCCCACCTAGGCAGGCCGTAAAGAAGCAAGCCATTGATGATGGTGGCCAGCCCCATGGGAATGGTCCCAAAGAACATGGAAACGGTGGAATGGCCAAAGATCTGCTTGGCCTCGTTGAAAAACAGCAGCCAACGGCTGGCGTAGAGCGTGCTGAACAAAATGAAGAGCCCGATGTTGAAGCACCACAATGCTTCGCCAAGGGCCTTGGCCCACGGGGACGGGAAGGGAAGTTGGCCCAAGGCCAGCGCCAGGATGCCGGTGCCCATGGTCGCGGCAAACCAGTTCGGCGTGAACTGCCGAATGGCCTCGCGAGGGTTGGAAAGAGCGGCCAGGGGCCGGTGCCCGCCCATGATGGCCATCAGTTTGCTTTCGCTCATTGCAGCAGCCTCGCAGCGGGGCGTTGGGAACGAGCAGAGTCTAGGGCGGCTTCTAATATCTGTAAAACGGGTAATCTTGGTAAGAGTTACCTGTTTGGTGGATTGAAATGAAGGTCAGCCTCCGTCAGCTCCAAATCTTTTGCGCCGTGGCCGAGCATGGCAGCACCACTGGCGGCGGCGCCGCGGTGGCGCTTTCGCAATCGGCCACGAGCGCTGCGCTCAACGAGTTGGAGAGCGTGCTGGAAACGCGGTTGTTCGACCGAGTCGGCAAGCGGTTGCTGCTCAACGCCGAAGGCGAACGCCTGCTGCCGCAGGCACGGCAACTGCTCGACGGCGCACGCCAGATTGAAACCAGCTACCGCCCCGGCGCTTCCGATCGTCCGGTTCGCCTGCGGATCGGCTGCAGCACGACCATCGGCAACTACGTCTTGCCCCGTTTGCTTGCCGACTTGCGCAAGTCGTCCCCCCACATTCACGTGGACGCCGACGTGGCCAACAACGCCGCGATTGCGCGAAAGGTCGCTGACTTCCAACTCGACATGGGGCTCCTGGAAGGCCCTTCTCATCTTCCGGAACTTCATGCCGAGCCCTGGTTGACGGACGAACTGCTGATCGTCGTGGGGGGCCAACATCCGCTGGCCAAGGCCTCGAAAGTCACCAAGGCGGACCTGCGCCGGGCCGACTGGCTGCTCCGAGAGCAAGGGTCTGGCACCCGGGAAGAAGTCGAGGCGCTTCTGTTGCGCCATCTAAGCGACCTAGCCAACACGCAGCAGATCGGCAGTTCCGAGGCCATCAAAAACACGCTAGTCCAGGGAATCGGCGTCAGTTGCCTCTCCCGTTGGGTGGTGAGCGACTTGCTGTCTTCCGGGCGACTGGTGGCCCTTGAGCGCGTGCTTCCCCCGTTGGCCCGTCAGTTCTACTTGGTCAAGCACCGCGACAAGTTCATCTCTCAGGGGTTGGCCGGGGCTTGGGAACAGTGCCTGGAAATGGGGCGAGACCCCAAAAAGAAGATACCTAAAAAATAGGTCGGTGAAACAGGGATAATTTGTTTTCCTTCTTCGTTGCCATGGGCCAGAGTAGTGAGGTCCAGCAGATTGCTGCGATGAGAACGATCACCCGCGCAGTCGCGCAGAACCGGAGGATGCGATGAACCTGTTACAAAAAACGATTGCCGGCTTGGTTTTCGGCGGCGCGATGGCTGTATCGCTGGGCACTCAAGCGGCCGAGGAACGGTGGACCTTTGACGGCGATATCCGCAACAACTCGCTTGCTGTCAGCCCGGATGAGGCGACGGCCGTGGTGTCCGACAGTCGGCGCCCGGAAATCGTGGTCTATGACCTCAAGGCGGGCAAGTCCAAGCGGGTTTTATCGGGTTACGTCACGCCCCGAAATATCGTGTTCTCACCGAACGGCGCGTTCTTTTACGTCTCCGATAGCAGCTTGGGCGTGGTGCGCAAAATCGATAGTCAGACGCTCAAAACGGTTGCCGACCTTCCGTTGGGTGCCGGGGCCTTCGGCACTACGCTCAGCAAGGACGGACGCTTTTTGTATGTCAACAACGAAGCGGCCAGCACGGTCTCGGTGTTCGACTTGAACAGCGATCGCCCGGTGGCGGTAGTGACTGGCTTCTCGCAGCCTCGCCAGGGCATCCGTATCAGCCCAGATGGTGCGACGGCTTACGTCACCAATTTCAAGGGCGACAAGATCAGCTTGCTGGACACAAAGACCAATACGATTCAAGGCGAAATCACCGGCTTCAACAAACTGCGGGCGATTTCCATCTCGTCGGACGGCAAAACGCTGTATGCCGCCAACAGCGGCAGCAACACCGTGGCTGTGGTCGACACGGCCAAGCGTTCGATCACCACCACTATTGCCGTGGGGAAGGACCCTTACGGCGCAGCGCTCACGCCCGATGGCAAGCACGTGTATTCGGGGAACATGGCGGACAATACCTTGTCGGTCATCGACACGCAGACGCTGAAAGTGACTGGAACGATTTCGGGCTTCAAAGCCCCAAGGCAGGCCATTGTCTTCAGCAAGGACCTCAAGAAGGCGTATGTCCTTAACGAGGATCTGAGCCTTTCGGCCGTCGACTTGGCAACGAACAAGGTGAGCAAAACACTGATAGCCGATTGAGGAGCACAGCGTTTGCGGGAAGAGGGCGGCGCTGTGCCGTCCTCCTTTTTCCAAACGTCGTCTCCCGCTTCTTGAATTGCCAGATCGTGAGCCCTTTAAGTGCTTGGTAATGCGGCTCGCGCGGCGCCTCGCAAACGAGCGGCTTGCCTGACGCTGAGTTCTTTGCGGGCGTCCAAGTGTTGAAGCAACGCTCCTGCTAACTCGTCGTCGTCCAGCACATGGGCGTCAACTGAGAAGACCAAGTCGGCCACATTCTGCCGCCGCTTCGCTTTTTCTCGCCTCGCGGTTTGCCTGGCCTTCAACTCAATGCGCTGGTTGGCTAAAAGCTCCTTCGCTTGCAGTTGGGCTAACTGCTTTGTGGCTCGGGCAATGCGGTCGTGGTAGTGGCTTGTGGCAGTCATGCGTTTCTCCAATGATCCCGTCTTTGAGTCAATCACGGAAAAGCACCTAGTCAAGTTTATGCGGGTTCGAAAATTTCCAGCACTCAAAAGTTGTTCGATGCTGAAAAACAGTGCGTAAAAGAAAGAAGCAAGAGCGCACTGATGCAATGTCTTCGACATAGCGCGCGCCAGGTGCTACGCCCCCGGACCCCCAAGCGCTCCGCGCTTGCGCAAATCAAAAGCCACGGCATAAAGAGAGCAACCTTATCTGGAGCTCTGCATGGCCATCTACCACTCTCGCGTCAAAGTTTTTAGTCGTTCCCGAGGCGATTCCGCTGTCGCAGCCGCTGCCTACCGGGCTGGTCTACTTCTCATCGATCACCTCACCGGTCAGCGTCACGATTACCGCCGTCGCGGCGGTGTCGTGGAGACCATCTGCCTGGTCCCCCAGGACGCGCCCGACTGGGCGTTGATCCCTGGGGAGCTCTGGCCGAAAGCCGAGGCGGCGGAGAACCGCAAGAACTCGGTGGTGGCCCGCGAGTTCGAGGTCGCCTTGCCCCACGAGCTCAACGACGAGCAGCGGTCCGTGCTCGCCACGGCCATTGGCCAAGCGCTGGTCGCCCGCTACGGGTTTGCTGTGCAAGCCAGCATCCACTCGCCGGGCTCCCGTGACGGCCTGAACCATCACGTCCACCTCCTCGCCACCACGCGGCGGTTGACCAGCGACGGCTTTGCCGAGAAGACGCGGGAGTTGGATGGCGGCGCGTCTGGGAAGATCGAGATCGAATGGGTTCGCCACACCATGGCTTCCACGATCAACGAGCACTTGGCCGCTGCCGGCATCGATGCTCGGGTGGACCACCGCCGCCTGGAGGTCCAAGCAGAGGAGGCTCTGGCTCGCGGGGACTGGGCCGAAGCCATGGTGCTGTCTCGGCAGCCCACGAAACACGTGGGCAAGACAGTCACGGCATTGGCTAGTAAGGGGGTGATGACCGACCGTGCGGCTGAGAACGCGCGCATCGTTCGAGAGAACGAGGAAGCCTTTGAACAATTGCTTGCTCAAGCCGAGCAGGAGGGCAGGGCAGTTCCAGGCTCCAGTGGTCATAGCCATAACCAGGCGCAGCGTGACCGTCGACGCCGAGCTGGCTCCACGAACGACCTTCAAGCCTCTGTGCCCGGGTTGGAAATCCACGGGTTCCGCGGCATGCGCCTCTCGGATGCCCTGGGTCGGCCTGCGGAAGATGCGCGAGTGCGACCGCTGCGCTCTATCACTGAGCTGGTAGCAGAGGCAGCTCGGGACCTGGCGGAGATATTCTCGACCCGGCCAGACCTGGCGTTGAGCGCTACGCAGCGCGTGGTGGAGCAGTGGACCGCGCGTGCAGCTGCCCTTGTCGATAGTGTCGATTTGCGCAAGTGGCTTAACGGGCTGGTTGAACGACTCGGCCGTCTGAAACGGAGCGTGCTCAAGTTCGCCCAGCGGACCAGCTCCTTGGGGCGTGCCGAGAAGCTCTTCCACTTGGCCGAACAGGCGTGGGAGCAGTTCAACGGCGACCACCCTCGTCCCGATGGCGAGTGGGCCTCTCAAGAATGGGAAAAGCGGCGGGGAAGGCGGTTGGCCGTCTTGGAGAAGCGCACAGCTGAACTGGGCGCAACCCAGGCGGCCGTCTCAGAGCAGCAGTGGAACGATTGCGAGAACGAGATTGAGACCCGCGCGGCTCAAGTGGAACAGTGGAGCGAAGCGATGCTCGCAAGTCCAGAGCCTGAAATCGTCCATGGCTCTGTTGGATCTATTGACGCTGCTCCTGCTTTGCCCAAGCCCTCCCCATTGCCGACGCCAGCGCCACGGCCAACAAGTCGGCGCCCGCGGCCATAATGAATGTCAAAAGCCCCGCATCTGCGGGGCTTTTTTTTCTTGGCCCTCAGTGCCGGGGCCGAGGACGCAAATCTATGTGCTCGACTCCAGTGGACTCCTTGGGACGGGGGACATTGTCCTTGTTCTTCTTCTTGCGTGCCTCTCGCCACTCCTCAATGGAGGTAGGCATGGTCGGCACGACGTTGCGATCCACGACCGCTCGTTTGACGAGGATGGGTTGAGCAGGCGCCATGGCCGACGCCTGGGTTTGACCGGCCGGCCCCGGCCCGCCGAGCCTCAATAGCTCGGCTGCCAAGTCGAGGGCGTATTGGATGTCTTCCACTTCGTGAGGGGGAAGACGGGTCGTGCGCTGCTGGAGGAGGTGGCCGAGCAGGCGGCTAGCGATGTGAATCTGTGTTTGTTGGTGCATGGGTGCTCCTGTGTTGGGTAAGCCCTCATCCAACCAAGAAACGGTGCTTACGCAAGAGCTCGCTTGTGGCTGCATTTCACAAATTTGAATACGCGAAGAAATTCGATGGCAGTTATGCCATTTGACGAATAGAAAAGATTTCAACTAGGTCGGCATCCCCGATTCGTCGTTTGTAGAAGCACATGGACCGCTGAGGCAATGGGAGCAATCACGCCGTATCGGGGGGTTCTGGCTTGTGCGCGATGCTGACCGACCAGCCGCCGGTCTCCTCCCGTTGCGTGGTCAGCAGGTCGTAGGTTTTGACCATATTGAGCAACCCCGAATGGCCATAGAGGTTGGGTGAGAAGGACGGGTCAGTGCGTTTGAGGTATTGGCCCAGTGCTCCCAGTCCAACCTTGCCTTCAGAGGTGTCTCCCGTCAGCAGGGTTACGGCTTCAACCAAGAACCGAGGGCGGCGCTTGGGTAGCGGCTTGGCTTCAGCGCGGGGCGCTTCTTCTTTCGCCGCCTCCGATTTCAGGACAGGAAGTTCATTGCCCTGGACTTCGGGTGCTGCCGCTTCCTTGGCCTTCCGGTCCCATTCGAAGAACTGGTCGCAGGCGTTGCGCAAAGCATCCGGGGTCTTGGGCTCGCCCACGATGAAGACCGTCGCTCCACGCTCCCGGAGCTTGCGGCAAAGGTAAGAAAAGTCCGAGTCGCTCGTCACTAGGCAAAAGGTATCGGCTCGGTGATCGAACAACGCCTCCAAGGCGTCGAGCGCCAAAGCGATGTCGGCCGTGTTCTTGCCGGAGGCGTATTGGTATTGAAGGCACGGAGTGAACGCCTGGCGGACCAGGACTTCCTGCCATTTGTTGGCGAGGGTGTTGTGGTTGCCATACCCACGGCGCAGCACGACCCGGCCGAACTGGGCCACCATGAGCAACGCGTGCTCGACGATGTCGGTCGGGACGTTGTCGCAATCGACCAACACGGCGACACCTGCTTCAAGCGGGCTGTTTGAGTTGCTCATGTCTGTGAGGTCCGAGTTTATGCAGACGGACAATGGCGTCAGCAACTTGCCGATGGCAAGCGGGCGCTAGCAATCGAGCCAAGACCGGGGCTATGATCGAGGAAACATTGAAAGGAAACCTGCTTGGCAGGCTTTCTGCAACGGTTAGAAGGGCTTAGGTCGAAGGTGATCCGATCCCACTCTCTCCGCCAATATCCATCTAAGTCATTTATTTGGTTGAACTTATTGTGGATAGCTGAGTCTGCCAGCGAAATGTAGATCGGGAAACATCTCCCGAGTGCGCATGCCCCATCATCTTGTTCGCACCCTCGCCGGCAACTACGCTTTTCGTAGGTGTGTGACCAGCGACTTGCAGGTCATCATCGGCCGCAAGGTCATCAAATAAACACGTCGGACTGCGAACGTCGCCTCAGCCAGGTTGCGAGCGAGTGTGTGCCCAGCGATTTGCAGGTCATCATCGGCTGCAAGATCATCAAACAAACACGTCTGACTGCGAACGTCGTCTCAGCCAGGTTGCGAGCGTTTGTCTTGGCATCAGGCTAGGCTCACGCGTATGACGTGTTAAGGGATCGATGGGTAGATCGGTTTAGCAAGAAGGATCTGGAAGCGCTCGTTGATCGCCTAAGCAGCGTGCAGGTCGGCGCCATCTCACGTCTTCCTCGGACGCAGGCGGCAGGCGGCATGATCACCGAGCGCTGGCAGATCGACCGCGGAGACGACGTCCGGCGCATCGTGGCTGCAAATCTACGACGTGAGTTTGCTCTGCGGCATTTGCTTCAAGATGCGCTTTTTCATCAGCTCGCTCGCGTTCCCTTTGGATCCTGTGCTCGTTGAGAATGCCAAGGTCGGCATCTTGCCGGGATCGCTACTTCCTGCGTGGCTGGAAGCGGTCGTATTGAAGTTGGCGTCCAGAACCTAAAGCAGGCTGCTTGGCTGGGTGCAAGGCATTTTGGCCGAAGTCCCGACCAACCGGTTTCGGTTGGCCGGGACATTAATCAGCGAACGTGATCCAGGAACTGGCGGTGGCGCTCGTATTGGTCGAGCACATCATGGATCACTTGCACTTTGGGCCAACCCATGACGTCGTAGTCCTGTCCGCCCTCGCGCAGGTAGACTTCAGCCCGATAGTGACGGGTGCCCTCGCTCACTGGGCGGCGTGGATCTTGCAGCGCGAAGGTGGGCGGTTCGTAAGGCTGAGGACGCACGGAGTAGAAGAAGTCCATTTCTTCGCCATGGCCTACGCGAAGCCAAGCGCGCCCATCTTCTCCCTCGGTGACTTCAACCGGAAGATCCTGCTTGCGCAGCTCCACCGCAACCTCTTGGAGTGCGGGCAGCACCTGATCTTTGATAAAGGCAACCACCTCTATCTTGACGGGGTTGTGCGCGAGCAGCTTGAGCCTGGCGCGCCAGTCTTCGCTGGTGCCTGGAAGCAATCGTGCATCACGAGAGATTGAGCGCTTCGTTGCGTCCAGATGCATGGCTTTGAGTAGTCCCCAACACATCAAGATCATGACGATCGTGAAGGGAAGGGCGCTAGCGATGGTCGCAGCTTGGAGTGATTCAAGGCCGCCTGCAATGAGCAGGGCAACGGCAATGCCGCCGACCAGAAGCGCCCAGAAAATGCGTTGCCAGACCGGCGATTCCTCCTCACCCTTGGAAGTCAGCATGTCGATCACCAACGCGCCGGAGTCAGCGGATGTGACAAAGAACAGCGCGACGAGCACAACCGCAAGCGAGGAGGTGAACATCGTCAGCGGGAGGTGGCGCAGGAACTCAAACAACGCCATCGAGCTGTCATCCGAAACTGCCTTCACGAGCTCTTGAACACCTTCGGAGCGCACCATGAACAAGGCGGAGTTGCCATAGATCGTCATCCAAAGAAACGTAAACCCGATCGGCACGAGCAAGACGCCAACCACAAATTCACGCACCGTGCGGCCTCGCGAAATACGGGCGATGAACATGCCAACGAAGGGCGACCACGCAATCCACCAGCCCCAATAGAACAAGGTCCAGCCGCCAAGCCAGCCGCTTGGCTCATAGGCATACAAGTTGAATGTCATTGAGAAAAGCTGAGAGGCATACATGCCGGTGTTCTGCACAAATGCCTGCATCAAGTGGACGGTGGGGCCACAAACAAGCACGAATGCAAGGAGTGCGACGGCCATGATCATGTTGATCTCAGACAGGCGACGGACACCGCTGTCGAGCCCCGCGACCACAGACCCTGTCGCCACCAGGATGATGATGCCGATCAACGACACCTGCACGAGGGTGCTCACTTCCAGGCCGAACAGGTAATTCAGTCCGGAGTTGATCTGCATGACCCCGAGGCCAAGCGAGGTGGCCAGGCCAAAGATGGTGCCAAGGGCAGCAAACGTATCGACCGCGTGACCGATAGGTCCGTGGATGCGTTCTCCAATGAGCGGATAGAGAGCCGATCGCACCCGCAGGGGCAGGTTGTGGCGATAGGCAAAGTAGGCCAGCGCCAACGCAACAACCGCGTAGATGGCCCAGGCGTGCACGCCCCAATGGAAGAAGGTGATGCGCATCGCCTGACGAGCCGCCTCGGCAGACTCGGGCGTGCCTGTCGGCGGGGTGGCGTAGTGCATGATTGGCTCAGCTACGCCGAAGAACATCAGGCCAATGCCCATGCCTGCGGCAAAGAGCATGGCAAACCACGAGGCATAGCTGTAATCAGGGCGGCTGTGGTCTGGGCCGAGCTTGATCCGCCCGTAACCACTGATTGCGACACCGACGACAAAGACCAGAAAGCCTGCGACCGATAGGATGGTGAACCAGCCTGCGTCATTGGCGGTCCAGTTTTTGGCTGCTGTGAACCAAGTCGTTGCTTTTTCTGGAACGAAGATGGATAGCGCCAACAGTAAAAGCACGATGGCCGCAGTAGGAATGAACACCTGCGGCAAGATGCGCTGGCGAACAGGAGTGGATGGCGGAGCTGAGCTCTGCATAAGTTCCTCCGGTTGATGATCGTTGAAGCGAAAATGCGGCTTGCGCTTAGAAATAGAACCCGATGTTGAGGTTCAGCCGGCTATGCCAGCGGGATGGACCACCGTCGTTGATTCCGATGCCGTCGCCGCCTGCAAACCACATGTTCTTGCCGGCAATCCAGTCCACGTAGGTCAACATGATCCCCTTTTGTAGGCTGCATCCGGTGACGTTTTGCCATGACTCCCTCACGCCCTGACTGCGCCCGGCCGGGAGGGTCATGCTGAGGTTGTTGTAGCAGGTGATGTCATCGAGCCAATGCTTTTCGCCGAAGGAGTAAGCCACGTTGACACTGGGCACATCGGCTTCTGACGCAATCTCGAACGGGGCAAGGAACGCTGACATCGCAATTCGTTCGCCCGGCACGCTGTAACGGTAGCGAGCCCATTGCAGCTGAGTCGTCCAGCCATCCCGTTTCCACTGGGCATGCAGCGCCGCACCCTGGTGACCATAGTGACGGCGGGTGGTGGTGTTCTGAACCTGACCGCTGAATGCAGAGGCCCCGAGCAGCAGCTCACCGGCATTCAAGAAGCTCGTATGTTCGTATCGGAAATGAACACGCTCCCGTTCCTTGTATGGCAAATCAGCGGTCTGTGCCACATCAAAGGAGTAGCGGTCGTAGCGAGATCCGCTTCCGTATTCATCCCCTGAGAACCAGCCGGCTATCCAGTGATGGTCGCCACTTTTATGGCTAAACGTCACACCCGGATCGTAATCGTCTTCAATGCCAAGGTAGTAGCCTGAGCCAAACCAAAAGCTCTGAGAGACGGTAGGCAAGAGTCCGAAAGGGACCTGCTGGATGCCTGCTTTAAGCTGCGTTGCGTCGTTGAAATTCCATCCGGCATAGGCATGGTGGACAGCATCGAAACCGTCATACCAACGATACTGGGCCGAGAAGAACAGGGGTCCAGCTCCGGCTTTGACATCTGCGCGGAGCAGTTCAAGTTGCAAGCGGCTTGTGGGGCCGTAGTCCAGCCAGCCATAGTTGAACCGGACGGCGCCACCCACATCGACAAACGGTTCAACCTGGGTGTTAGGTGCTTTTTGAGCATGGATTGTGTCTGTGGCCGTTGCCGCACCACAGAAAAGAATCAGGGGGAATACCTTCACGATAGTGTCTCGTGGCCTCCATATTGCGAATGAAAGCGTCCAAGTCTAGCGCGTTAGCATGGGCCACCCAAGCGAGGGGAACCTTTCGCAAGGTCTGCGGGGCGTGATTAAGCCGCAACTGGGACGCATTGGGGCGGTATAGAGCCATGATGTCCGTGCAAACGACGGAAGGGCGTGGCGGGCGACTGTCGGAAGCAGTGAGACGTTGCCTGTGCGGCCAATTGAATGAGAAGAATGTGCCTAATCGAGCGCGGTTTTACGACCGCGACGGAAACGGAATGTGGTTGCGTGAGGCGGGCGTCGGCATGCACTGGGCTCTTAAATTCACCGTCCGCCAGGCGTGTTCAATTTGGCAAGCTGCGCGTTGACCTCAATGGTTTGACCGCTTTGCAGGGTGCCGAAATCCAGCTGCACATCTTTCTCGAACACTAAGCACAGCGTTGATCCGCCGTAGTTGAAATAGCCCAGCTCATCGCCTTTGCTGACGTGTTGGCCATTAGCCGCGGTCTGTGTCAGCGAAGAAATTTCCGTGATGCCGATCGGCATCACGAATACGGTGCCAAGGCGCGCATCGTCGGCAGCAATGGAGACGATGCCGCGGTTGTTGACCGCCGCTCCATAGACCTGCGATGTCACACCTGCATCGGGATCGAAGCTGTTGTCTTCGTTCTCGCTGAAAAGCAGTCCGTCGACATCCTCATAGGTGACCACGCCGTCCACGGGCGCGTGCCAGCGGTGATAGTCCGCGCCGCTCAGGAAGATTTGCACCACCGTGCCTCCCACAAAACGCTGCAACACGTCTTGGCCTGGGTTGGCGAGCATGTCTTGCAGCGAGTAGTTCTGCTCCTTGATCCAGAACACCGCGCTTTGCTGCACATTGGTGGCGATGCGATAGACCGTGCCATCATTGGGCGAGGTGATGATGTTGGCGTCGCCTTCTCCTGCAAGTGGGCGACAGCTGGCCTGAATTTCGCGATGAAAGAATGCGTTGTAGGACTGGAAGCCGCCGTGTTCGGCGTCCCAGTCGATAACAAAGTCGGCGAGTTTGAATTCGTGGATGGCGGCGGTGCCTAGCCAGCCTTTGTCGGCGTCCCGGTTCAGCACCCAGCAGCTGGCCGGGCTGTCGAGATAGTTGGACCATGTTTTCAAAATGGCCCTGAGCGCCTCATTGAACGCATCGAGGCGGAAAAGGGCCTTGCCCGCCGGCGTTGCCATCATGTCGACAAACAGCGCGGACATCGGGAACAGCACCCGAGCGTTCTTGTCGACGTTGTATTCGGGCGCCGTGGTGCAGATGACATCGAGCTGGGCCAGCATGTCCTGGATGGAGGCAATGTTTTTTGTAAAAGCGCTAGTTTGGTCGATGGCCTCGGTGACATACATGCGCACGATGCCGTTGGTGTCGATCAGGTTGGCCAGATCCTGCACCGCCTGGTTGGCGTAGCCAGGCCCCTGCGCGTTGCTCAAGGTTGCGGCTTTCTCCCGAATGGCGGCATGCCATGTGGCCAGCCCACTGCGGTCCTGCGGAAGGTATCCGGCCATCGTGCCAAAGCTGCGTCGGTAGTGCGCGTCCAACACTGGTGTGGTGATGTCAGTCACGGTGGTGATCCTGGTCGGTTGGTGGGCGTGCGTTTCTGTGGAGGCGCGGGTGGCTATGGAGACGCCAGCAAGGCCATGCTTGATGCCTGGGCGGTGGGTAGCCACAAGGTGAGGAGCGCCTGCAGCTCGCCTGCTGCTCGTCCGGTGCGACGTGCCGCCGCCTGCGCGCATGAGAGAAGCGTGCGTGGTCGACGCGCGGCGTGGCGCAAGGCGAAGAATTGCCAGTCGGCTAACGGCTCAATCCTCACCCGGTAGCGGTGTCGCCGAACTACCAGGAACGTCCGGCCAGCAGTCGGGGGCTCACTCGGGCTTGCGCCCGACAGCCAGTCGCGAAAACTCTCCGAGGTGTGCGACCCAATGGACAACCTGGTGGTTGCGGGAAGTTGCACGATGCAGGGCCACCCAAGCGCCAGCGCGGCTGCATCCATTCGTGGATCGATGACTGCCTCTTCCAGGCCCTTTGCGCGACTGGCCTCGGACAGTGCGCGCTCGACCCACGCCAGCTCGAGAGGGAAGCGCTGGCGGTGTTGTCCAAGGCGAGCCCGTTGCGAGATGCGGAGAAAGCGGGGGAAGCGTGCGCCCAGTGCATGCAAGGTGGGCGACCTTGACGGGTGCTCACTCAGATACGCACGGGCAAAGAATGCAAACAGGTCCGGGCCGAGCAGACGTGACAGTGCTGGATACTCGGCCTGCAGGCATTCGATCAGCCTGAGCCAATACCCGTTGGCATAAATCGCCAGGCGCGCGTGTGGGTCGACACCAGCGGGCGAGGCAACGAGTGTGTGGATATCCAGGCCCTGACCGGCATGCGCAGCCCTGAGGCCTTCTCTTAGCCCCGCTGGATGCGTGGTTGCCGTCAGCATCCAGCGCTGCACGTCGCCAAGTGGTGTCTCGACGGGAGCGCCTGTTGAGGAGCTAAACATCCAGAGGTTCCGCCTGCGGATGGTGGAGGGGCGTGGAAAGCGCATGCTCTGCCACGACGAGAGGCGACGTGGCAGGCATGTTGCCCGCCATCACTTGGCGCGCCTTGTTCAATTCGTCCAGGAGGTCGGCGTAGTCAGGGAGATTGGCATCCCATTCCAGCAACGTCGACACGCCACCGGTCAATTGTTGCGCCAGTGCATACAACTCCCAGACGCGGCCAGGCACGGGTTGGTCATGCGTGTCGACCAGACAGTCGCCATATTGCGTCGGCCCTGCCAGATGGAGCTGCACCACTTGCCGATGCGGCAAGGCTCGCAAATACACTTCGGGGTCAAAACGGTGGTTGTGTGCACTCACATAGACGTTGTTGACGTCCAGCAAGATGCCGCAGCCGGTGCTTTCGGCCAGGCGCGCCAGGAATTCCCACTCCGGCATCGTCGATGTCTGAAACTGCAGGTAGCTAGACGGATTTTCCAGCACCAGCGCTCTGCCCAGCACGTCCTGCACACGCAGGACGCGATCGCGCACGTGAGCGAGCGACTCTGCATTGAAGGGCAGGGGGAGGAGGTCGTGCGAGTTGTGCGAACCGAGTCCGGTCCAGCACAGATGATCGGACACCCAGACGGCGTTGATGTCTTCCGCCAACCGTTTGAGCTTGTGCAGGTAAGCGGTGTCGGGCGGTGTGTCCGAGCCGATCGACAAGCTGACACCATGCATGACGATGGGAATCTCGGCCGCCAGCTTGCTCAACATGGCGCGCTGGTAGCCGGCGTCATCGAGATAGTTCTCGGAAATGATTTCGAACCAATCCACCAGCGCTCCCCCGGCCAGGATGGCCGGGAGATGCTGCGGACGGAGCCCGACACCGAATCCAAGATTGGGCAGCCCCAGGCGTGGCAGCGGAGCACCTTCTTCCGCTGCGTCGTGGGCAGGTCGTGCTTGGGTAAGGCCTGAGTGCATCACCTTGGCAGCCCGTCAGGTGGACGGAGGCAGGGCGATACGCAGATCGGTTGGATTGGGCTTGGTGCCAGGCGGCAATTTGCGGTTCGCCATCACTTGTTCGAACGCTTGCCATGCGATGTCGTAGACCGAGTCGCCCACAGCGAAGGGCAGTTTCGCTATCGGCGTGGGCGTGTTGTCCGAACCGGTGAAATCGAACAGCTCCATCGTGCCGGCGGTGGGATACAACTGCGAGGCGGAAATGGGCACGGCGCATCCACCCAATCCTCCGCATTTGTTGTCTGCGGGCGCGCTGAAGAAGTCCGGCAGGCCGCAGGTGCCACCTACCGCCGAAGCACGCGGCGCAGATTGGCCACACCCGCCGCGTCCTCCGAGCGACTGCGAACAATTGCCGCCTCCACTCACCCCATGAGCAAAGCCGCAGCCTCCTTGGGTGGCGCAGGTGTTGGAGCCTTTGCAGCTGTGATAGATGGCGGGTGCCGCACAGTTGCCGCCGGATGCATCCAGTGCCAGACCCTGGCAGGCGTGTTGCAAGGCGCTCGTGGGTTCTGGCGCAACTCCTTGCCGCAAGGTCGGGGCGCTGCCGTAGACCGCCCAATACAACCCCATGCGATCACCCGAGCCAACCATGGAGGGGAACGGGAACTGCACGGATAGATCGCCCCAGGATTTGGTCAGCACGGTGGTGATGCCGGCCAGTGAGCCTTGTGCGACGTTGTCCAATCCGACCGGATCGACCAGCTTCAAGTTGTTGAGCGCAGTCGCTACTTCGGACGGCTTGGGAATGCTGGTCGGTGCCGTGGCAGGGTCGAAATCGGCACTGGTGAGCAACGCCTCTGTCCAGACGTTGCCGGAGACTGCGTGCCATTCACTCCACGTCTCCACCTGATCGACCAGACCAAGCAGCTGCTCGAAGCGTTCGTAATGATCCTGTCCGCCATTGCTCGATCGCGCGGCTGCATCTGCCGAGGGCGCGGGGTCGCCCGCGTCGGTGTAGGACGGATAGTTGTTGGCCAACGCCGCCTCGTCGGGCTGGAACTGCACGATCACGCCGTTGAGGGTCACAAGCGTGGCTCCCGTTTCCAGTGCGCGCTCATGGATCATGCCCAGGAACGCGCTGGTGGTCTGCCAGTCGATCCCGCCTTCGCCTTGATCGCAGATGGCATACATCATGTAGATGGCCTGCGCTGCCGCAGCCAGGGGATGGGTTTCGGTGATCTGGGTGTTGAGCTGCGGGTATTCTTTTTGGATCTTGTCGGTGACGCCATTGAACAAATCGCGTTGACCTGTGGGGCCGGCAAACACCTTTTCCCACAAGGTCTGGTTGTCTTCGTATTTGAGCGTGATGTATTGGAAGATGCAAAAATACATCCAGCCAATGGTTCCGAATTTTGGCAGATCCACTTCCGTATCTGTCGCAGTCCAGCCGTTGAACGGCACGGTCGGGAAGTAGGCTGTTTCTAGCACCGATGGCTTGATCTTGGCACGTGCGGTGTCGTGGTTTTCCTCGATCACCGTGAACAGCGCCACTTGCGCGTCTGTCAGTCCTGCAAGGTCGACCGTCAACCCGCTGCCCACCGTGCCTTCTTCCAGGTCTTGCAGATCGATGATGTGCGGAATGACGGTTTGTGTAGGGCCGTAGCAGATCCAGTTGTAGTTGGCGTCCTGCAGCAGCGGGCTGTTGAAGCTCGGGGTGACACCGACTGCGCCACACAGGTTGGCAGCCATTTGAAGATGCAGCATCTCGTCGATGAAGACCGAGAACAGCAGGTTGTAGGCGCGTTGCGGTGCGGTCTTCTCCGGTGGAGCGCCCAGTGGCAGTGTCCCGGTGGCCATGCCCGGCCAGCGGCGGCCCTTGTAGTAGGAAATGCCATTGGCATTGATCGCATGCGTACCTTGTATCGACTTCATCGTGCACATATAGAGCGGGACGGTGAACAGCTCTACATTGACCGCCGCTTGGACTAACGCCTGCAACGCGGCCTTGTCGGCGGCGAGATTGGCGATCGGCTGATTGACGATCTGACGGGGTGCTCTGGGGATGCTGCCTAAGACGGCGTGCGTTTCGGTCGCGCTCATACAAACCTTCTCCATGGATGTCCTAGCATTCGGCTGGGTGGCGAGATTGCATGCGTGTGAAGCGCATCCATCCGTCCCAGTGGCGACGAGAACCGCAGCCGTTCGCGCAGTCCTTGCGTCTAGGCACACCTGGAGATCAAGGGCGCTCTTTTGGTTTCCTGAGACCCTTTGAAGATGTAGGCGATAGCATCGACGTATATGCCTGGCCCTGAGGCGAGTCAATTGCTCAGTGCGCCCGGGAATGGCAATGCGTGACCAAGCCGACTGGGATTCCGTGACCCAGCGCATCAGTGGCACCATTGGGCTTCGTTGAGCATGCCGAGTGTGGCACTAAGCCTGCGGCCGGCTGTTTGCACGATGGGTCGCGCCGACTTAGGCCTAAGCGCTCATGAAGGGCTAGCTCAGCACAGGGAAATCAGGTTCCATGCGCTTGTCGAACAAGGGTGCAGGACAGTTTCCCTCGGCTCGGATAACGGCTGTTTCATCACCTCCTGACAGCACGGGAGACGTGATGCTTACGGCGTTTGAGTCTGCTGAGGCCTAATCCGACTCTGCTGGACGCAAGACCGAAGGTTGCTCACTCTGCGGGAGGCGTGAGCAGCGTCTTACCGGCACACACCTTGGATACGACAGGTGCCTGCGTCTCGACGGCTGGCGGTCGCTGTGCCGAATGTTGCAGGTGAGTCCAGCCGCAGTCGCGACTCGACAGGCATCTAGCTCCTTGTGTTATTGGCCCGCCAACATGGAGCTTCTTCACCCGTCCGGTGAGGGACGTCTCATGCGATGCGACAGTGCTGTCGATACTCAATGCAATGGACAGAGCCGAGTTGCGCATCCACCTCAATCATCTGGACGATGCAGTGCCAGCACTGCGAGCATCGAGTCCTGATCGAAGCCATTTCTTGCGCGCGTTCGCGGGTATGGCGCAGCTCATTGAAGCGAGAGCACTCACATCAAAGGACGCTGAGTTCGTTGCACGGCGCATCGACGAGATTTTGGCTTGGCACGGATTGAAAGAAGCCGAAGGCCAGACCTGAGTCGAGCAATGTGTTGTCATAGCTCAGCCATCCCGATGGCTGTGTGCTTTCCACGCGAGCGTTAGGCAAGCACTTGTCCGAAAACGCCGCATTACAGGTCACAGAGCCCAGCAATCGCAGCAGACATACCTCTGTCCCTTCCACCCGAACGCTGTTTAGTCCGCAAGCTTTGTGGGGGTGGGTCAGCAATCCCGGTTGATTGGCGAGCGGAACCATGTTGCTGATAAAGTAACAGGCAAGGAGAGTCGGAGATCTCATTCTTAGCGTGCCTGCAGATCAGACAATTCCTACACAGATGCCAATGCCCATCCGATCTGAGCAGTTGGCCTGATCCTGTAATCTTGCGAGCGGACGGTCGTCTCAAACAAGCCAGGGATCACAGATGGAAGGCAGCGCGTCATGACCGGCAAGATCAAGCTTAGCGTCGCCATCGCGCTCTTGCTCCTTGCCCTTATCGCAGGGGTCTACCTTTCCGGTCAGTTGATTTTGATGCTGTTGAAGGTGGCTGGGCCGCTTAACGTCGGCACCTACTGGTCATATTTCAAAGCGCTCGACCTCCCGCAGTTCGCGCCCTATGCCAGCAAGATCAAGCTGGCTGGCTTCCTCGGCTTCGGGGTGCCGCTCCTGGCCTGGATCGCACTGCTGATCCCGCTATTCAAACCGAAAGCCGCTGCCTTGCATGGCGACGCACGCTTTGCTTCCGGCAGTGATCTGGCCAAGAAGGACATGCTCAAACCGTCGCCAATCGGCATTGTGGTTGGCAAGCACGGTGGCAAGTTGGTGCGTCTGTCTGGTCAGCAGTTTGTGATCCTGGCCGCGCCGACGCGCTCGGGCAAGGGGGTGGGTATCGTCATTCCCAATTTGCTCGACTACCAAGCCTCCGTAGTGGTCCTGGATATCAAGCAGGAGAATTTCGACCTTACGTCCGGCTGGCGCAAGAGTCAGGGCCAAGAGGTTTTCTTGTTCAATCCCTTTGCCGAAGATGGGCGGACCCACCGCTGGAACCCGCTCAGCTACATTTCACCGGATCCCGCGTTTCGCGTCTCTGACCTGATGAGTGTGGCGGCGATGCTCTACCCGGATGGCTCCGACGCGCAGAAGTTCTGGGTGAGCCAGGCCCGCAACGCCTTCATGGCGTTTACGCTCTATCTGTTCGATAGCCTGGACGATCAGATCAAGCGCAAGCATCCGAAAGAGACCTGGATGTTCCCAACCCTTGGGATGCTCTATCGCGTGTCATCGGGCGATGGAAGCGACTTAAAGGGCTACCTCAAGAAGCTTTCGCAGCGGGACTTCCTGGGCCGCGACGCCAAGACGGCGTTCGACAATTTGCTCTCGCAAGCCGAAGAAACCTTTGCGTCGATCATGGGCACGTTCAAAGAGCCGCTCAACCAGTTCATTAACCCGATCCTGGATGCATCAACCAGCGACAACGATTTTTTGCTGACCGATGTGCGCAAGAAGAAGATGAGTATCTACATCGGCATCCAGCCGAACAAGCTGGCCGAAAGCCGCCTGTTGATCAATCTGCTGTTTAGCCAGCTCATCAACCTTAACACCAAAGAGCTGCCGCAGAACAACCCGGCGCTCAAACACCAGTGCTTGCTACTGATGGACGAGTTCACGTCCATCGGCCGGGTAGACATCATTGCAAGTGCAGTGAGCTACATGGCCGGCTACAACATCCGCCTGCTACCGATCATCCAGAGCATGGCGCAGCTCGACGCGACTTATGGCAAGGATGTCTCGCGCACCATCATCACCAACCATGCCTTGCAAATCGTCTACGCCCCACGGGAGCAGCAAGACGCCAACGACTACTCGGACATGCTCGGCTACACCACGGTGCGCAAGAAGAACAAATCGCACACCAGCGGCAAGCAAAGCAGTGTGTCCTACTCTGAGGCCGAGCAACGCCGCGCATTGATGCTGCCGCAAGAGTTGAAGGCGATGGGCTTTGACAAGGAAGTCTTCCTCTATGAAGGCATCCCAAGCCCGGTGCTCTGCGAGAAGATCAAGTATTACGAAGATGCCTACTTCATCAAACGACTACTACCCAAAGCCGAAGTGAAGAGGCTAGTTGCTGCCGTCTCGGGCTCATGAAATTAGCACCTGAAAAAATTTCGAAATATTGCTGGGAAATTGATATACCATTTATAAATGAATTCATTCCTGAGCTGGATGTTGTGAAATACGACTTAGAGGTAATCGATAGAGACTTCGTAGTCGGTGGCACCAACGCAAGAGACTGGACAATTGATCGTGATCGCGACATGTATTTGCGCAATGTCGCAAACGGTGGCGGCACCGAAATTGAAGTCAGAAACAAGACGAAGTTTTCATTTTATTGGCATGGCGAGCTCCTGACGCTGAGACTGGATTTGGTCGACGGTGGAGGTGCGCGAGGTCAGCCTGGTTGGTCTCATTGGAGACTGATGTGGATCAATGGTGGGGATGGGCTGCCTGAGCATCTCAAGGCTGACAAAGACCAATTCATAGCTGGCCTCAAAGAGGCCTTGCTCACATACAAGGATTTTGGCGTCCATTCCAGGAACACGGACTATCACATCGTTCTTGAAGTCAATGATAACTTATTTTCCAAGATATAATTCTTGTCATAAAGTAGGGTGTCACCATGGTATTCGTAAGCGAGTTTATTTCCCCAGATGATGTCGCTAGATACGATATTTTATCGATTGATCGTAAATTTCTGATTGGAGGAACCAACGCCAGGGATTGGGTCATTGATCGTGAGCGTGAAATCTATTTGCGAAACGTGGCGCATGGCGGGGGGAGTGAGCCTGAAATTTGTAATCAAACGCACTGGACATTTTATTGGCGCGGCGAATTGCTGACGCTGCGACTTGATATGCTTGAAAGTGGAGGAGAAAGAAAAGGGGCTGGTTGGTCTCGTTGGATGTTAATTTGGATCAATGGCGGGAAAGGCCTCCCGGCTCATCTCAAGTCAGAAGCATCACAAATTATTGAAGACTTAGGCGTGGCGCTGACGGCACATAAAGGATTTGGAGGAGTTCACTCAAATTATATCGATTACAACGCCGAAATTGAGATATCGGAAGGCTGTGCGATATGGTAAATTCATTGAGTGCGGAAGAAGCTATTACTTTACTGAAGGAGCGACCCGATGCGTATCGTTCAGGCGAGGATCTGCGCACACTTGCAGCACAGGTAGATGCAGATGCACGAGGCCGTGTGACGGTTCTTTATAGCGGTCCGGCGGCGAAGGGAAGCTGGTCAACGGATGTCATCGCCGCGATGGTTGAGATATGCGAAGACGTTAGAATCATCAACTGCTGCCTTAAGCTTGGCATCACTCACCAGGCGCAGCGAAGATGGAACAATGCGTGTCGCTATATTCAATCACTATCATTCTCATGGATGATGGGACGATCCGTAGATGAGCGATGCTCCCGAATCCCGTCAGGCAATGGGCTTCCCGGCAGGTCAAGCATAAGCCTAGGCGTACGCCGTGGGAGCAACCTGTGCAGGATGCGCTTACGCTGGATACTGATGTGCCTATTGCGTCTCAGTAATCCGCTTCTAATAGGGAAACCGCTGACATGGTAAAAATCAAAAATCCATCCATGAAAATTTCCCTGCCTCCTCCTCCGGTGCCGCAGAGGATGCGCGAAATACTAAAGGACTATCCGGATCTAATTGAGCGCGTTCAGGAAGTATTGGATGCTTATGTCGAGAAGCCATATAATTTAATGCCGTTTGAGGGCGCTATTTGGGCTCTTGAGGGTAGGTTGGAATCTTTTATATCCGAGACCCGCGAGGAGCTCGAGAAAGCACAAGCTAGTGGTGATCCTGACGCGATAAGATACGCGGAAGAAAAAGAGCGCGCTACGCGTCATGCGAGTTCAAAAAATCGCGGCATGTCAGACTTAAATGAGATCTGGGACTACATGGAAGCCCATAAGGAGTCTCTGATATGAATGAAGAGGAATCTCGCCTCAGTGACGCCGAGCATCGCAAAGTATTTGAGCAGAAAATTCTCGATGATGCGGCGCTGGAGACAAAGTCATCTTTTGAAAAACCAAAGGCAATCATCCTCGCGGGTCAGCCTGGCTCTGGGAAGGGAGGCCTTGCAAGAATCGCAGATAATGAGCTGGGCAGGGATGCCGTTTCGATTGATGCCGATGAATTGCGTAAATCACATCCCCAGGTAGAAATCCTTCGCAACGCCCACCCTTATACCTGGTCCGACTATACCCACCCCGATGCCAGTCGCTGGGCCAAGGAACTGCTGCAGACCACTATCGAAGGCAAGAAGAACCTGATCTTCGACACCACGCTCAGCAAGGGCGACTCAAGCGCGAGCCTGATCAAAGATTTGCAATCCAGAGGCTACGACGTCGAGGTGCGCGTCATGGCCGCGCACAAGCTGGAAAGCGAGCATGGTGTTGACGCCAGATTTTCTCGGCAACTGGATCAAGAAGGTTACGGCCGCTATGTGCCTGAAGGTACGCGTGAGGACATTTACACCAAGCTACCGGTCAGTCTGGACACCGTGCACGCGCAGACCAGCGCGCCAATCCGCATCTTCAACCGCCAGGGTGCAGAGCTCTACGACAGCCGCACCGATGCACGACCACCAGGACAGGTCCTGGAGCAGGCACGTAATGCGTGGTTCAAGGATCCTGCTTTTACACAGCAGCTACGCGAGCGCTGGCAGCAACAAGCTAATTGGCACCGTGATTTGCCGGAGCATGCGCGAGAAATCCCGAATTCCAACGCTGCGATTCAGGAGCAATTGCTCGCAGAGCACGCCGAGCTCAAGGTAAGCGATGGAGTCGCTAGTCGTCTGGAAGGCATCGCCACCATCGACGAACTGGTGCGTCCAGGTGCTCCGCCTGCGCGCGCACCCGTGCCGGAGCCGGAGATTCCGGGGCTGCGTCGTGCCGGCATGACGGCCGGCCTGGCGGGTGTGGGAGTTGCGGCAGGTGCCTTCGATGCGGTGCAGACCGGCGAGCGCGTGAGTACGCTGTTGGCACAAGACAACTTCACCGCTGCGCGCTCAGAAGCGTTGCATTTTGCTGCCCGAGGCGCTGGCGGCTGGGCCGGAGGTGCTGCTGCCGCTGCCGTTGTTGGCACGACCGGCGCCGGTCCGGTCGCGCTGGTGGTGGCCGATGGTTATCTGTTCGGTGCCGCTGCTGACAAGGCCGCGACCCTGTGGGACAACCGTCAGATCTATGCACAGACCGACAAGCAGGGTGTGAGCTGGGAGTTCAACGGCAACCAGTGGCTTCGCCAAGAAAAAGCCGATCTGCCCAACGATGGCGTCGATGCGCCGCAGAAGGAGGCCATGTTCGCACTGCCAGAAAAAGCGCGCGAGCTGAACTATCACGCCAGTGGCGAAGCGACCGAGCAGGCGCTGGGCAAGGTGCAACCCAGTAATCCCTATGAGCAGCCATCCATTGAGGCAGATGCTGCGCATCTTTACGCACGGGATTGGCGGCATGATCCGGCAAGTGGCCAGTGGTCACGGATGATCGCCGACGATATCGATCGGAACGATGGGCCTGTCTGGACGGTTGATCCAGCAAGTCCTGAGCGCAATGCTGCGTTGGATCAGCAGGCAGCTCAGGTGGTAGACGCCAACATCGGCCGTGGCCCAGCTGCAATTGCGGCAACCTATCAAGCTGCCCATCAGCGCAATGGCTGGGACGATTTCGGTCCCGTGCCAGCTTCGGTGCAAGCAGCCTTGAATCCGGATTCGCTGCAAGCATCGGACGGCAAGCAGTATCAGCGCGATACGCAGGGCCAGTGGCGGCATGACGGCGTTGCTGCCGAAGGCAATGTTTCGTTGGAACTCAACGCGACGCGCGAACGCCTGCAGCCGACATTGGAGCAGCACACGCAGGCAATGGCACAGATGCCCGCAAGGCAAACGCCAACGGCGCAGCAGCAAGATCAGGCCAATACCGAGGCGACCTATGCTGCCTATGGCGTTGCGCCGAATGCCCAGACCGCAGGGGCGATCCAGCTCGCGGTGCAGAAGACGCGCGAGGCAAACGGGATTGATGCAGCGACCAGTTCTCTGGCATTGGAGCATGATGCGACCGGGCAATACTCGGTGGACAGCCCCATCCAGCATCTGAGCCGTGGCGCTGACGGTGTGGTGCGCGTTGCAGCAACCACCAGCGCCGCCGATATCCATCAGGCGCTTGGCCAGGTGCAGTCGCTTCGGCAGGAACAACCGCCTTCGGCCAGTGCACCAGAGCTGCGCATTGATGCGCAATCGCCCCAAGAACGCGATGCCAATCGGCAAGGTGTGTCCACGCAAGAAGCGCAACAGGTCGCAAGCTTTGCGGCTACGACCGTTACCGCTCCCCGTGTGGATGAAACCCAAGCGCCTCAGGCAGCCATTGATGCGCAGCGGGATCGAGACGTTGCACGCGCTGCTGAGCAGCCTGCTGTTGCGGAGACGGCAACGCCGGCCCCGGCCGTGATGACTGCACCCGTCAATGCGCAAGCGCAGGAAGAGCCGCGCCCGGTCGCCAAGCCTGCTGAGCCGAAGCCCGAACCTGTCCCACAACGCGAACCCCAAGAGACCCACACACCTGTTGTTGCTGCACCCTCTACGCCATTCCCGGTCCAGCCTAAGGCGGAGGCATTGGCTCCAACGATGGCGAGCGCGTCTGCGCCGAGCGTGGGATCAGCATCATTCGCTTCGACCTCTCCCGTTCAAACGTCTACTCAGGCCAATGCACCGACGCAGCCGGCATCAAGTGACGTGGAAGGGCTTCGCCTCGGCGATCGGGGGCAAGAGGTCGAGTTCTTGCAGTATCGATTGCAGCAAGTTGATGCGCGCGGTCCCAATGGTCAGGCCGTGCCGCAAGACGGGCACTACGGTCCGGAGACCGAACACGCGGTAAGGCAGTTCCAGCAAGACCAAGGTTTGCCGGCAACGGGCATTGCCGGCCAAGACATGGATGCAGCGTTGTCCCAGGCACAACACACGCGCCGAGAAGCTTTGAAGCCCACAGAGCCAACATCGGTGAATGCGGCGGTGGAGCAGGGCGGTGAGCAGCAAGCCCGAGTAGCCACGACACAGAACGATGCGCCATCGGCTGTTCCATTGCAGGCGGATCAGCAAGAGGCCATGCGAACCTCGTCGCCGGCAATCCCAACCCAGAGCGAAGTGCCGGCACAGACCGTCTTGCCTGAGCGCACGTCCTCCTCCTATGCGTCATCGCCTGGCTTTGGTGGGACAACCGCGCGTTCAAGCGCAGGTGAACAAGAAGAGGGTCGCGTCGAGCAAGCGAGGCCCTCGCAAGATGTCGCTCAACAGGCGGTTCCTTTTAATCATCGGGATTACGCGCTGTTCTCTGCCATCCAGGCGCAGCTCCCAAAGGGCACGTCTGATGAAAAAACGGTCGAAGTGCTGCATGCCGTCAAAGAGTCAGGGATTGAGCGCGCGGATGAACTGCGGAAAGTGACCATCCACGAAGATGTTGCTTTTGTCTTTGGCAAAACGCCGGGGTTCCATTCGGAAGTCGCACTCAACACGCCATCGCCTGGCATCAATGAGACTTTGCAGAAAACAGAGACATTGGATCAACAGCGGGTGCAGGAAATGGTGCAATTCCAGCGCGAGCGCGAAGAGATCGACAAGAACCCAACGGGCCCAGTGATGACGCTTGCTGCGCGCTCTCAGCAGCACGTGATGTCGGACGCGTCCGGTGGCGACGGAGGCGGTTGAAGTTCAAGGTTTAAAACGCTTTTTTCGCTAAGGGTGCAGTAGGTAGTTTGTTACGTGCTTGCAGAAAAGTTACGCCCCGCAAACCCAGCCTCATACAAAGAAGATCGCGAAGCCAGCCATTGCTCATTGCGGTCTGCCACCGCCTCGCAGTCGCCGGTTGCCGCATTCTTGGCAGTGCATCGGCAAAATTACCTCAGACGCCGTTGTAAGCGTCTGCGATGGGCGCGGCCTCATCTACCTGCCGAAACAACGCTGGCGTTTTTGTTGTCGAGTAGGTCAGGGCAGCAAGCAGTCTTTCTGCGAGCGATAGCGCCGCCAAAAAATAGCTGACCATCACGGCACATCAAAGGCTCAGATCACCGCAGCCTTGACCTTAAACACTTCCACAGCACGGATCAGCTGCACGGAATGGTCCTCCAGCGCACGCGCGGCGGTGCTGGCGGCTTCGACCAGGCGGACGTTCTGCTGGGTGGTTTCGTCCATCTGGGCGATGGTGTGATTGACCTGTTCGATGCCGCCAGCCTGTTCCTGCGAGGCGGCGGAGATGTGGCCCATGATGTCGGTGACGTGCTGCACGCTGGTAACGACTTCGCCCATGGTGGTGCCGGCCTTGTGCACCAAGGCCGAGCCATCGGCCACGCGCTGTACCGAGTCGTCGATCAGGCGTTTGATTTCCTTGGCGGCATCGGATGAGCGGTGCGAGAGCGTACGTACCTCCGAGGCGACGACGGCAAAGCCGCGGCCTTGCTCGCCTGCGCGTGCGGCTTCGACGGCAGCATTGAGCGCAAGAATATTGGTCTGGAAGGCGATGCCGTCGATGACCGAAATGATGTCGGCGATGCGCCTTGATGACGCTTCGATGCCGGACATGGTGTCGATCACCTGGCCGACCACATCGCGTCCTTCCGAGGCGATAGTGGCGGCGCCGCGTGCGAGCTGGTTGGCGCGGCCGGCGTGCTCGGCGTTTTGCTTGACGGTGGAGGTCAGCTCTTCCATCGAGGCTGCGGTTTCTTCGAGATTGGCGGCTTGTTGTTCGCTGCGGCGTGCCAGTTCCTGATTACCGCTGGCGATGTCTTCGGCGGCAAAACCAATACTGTTGGAGGTTGTTTGTATCTGGCTGACGATGTCGGTGAGGCGATGCACGGTGCTGTTGGCATCGTCGCGCATGGCAGCGAACACACCGTGGAAGTTACCCGACATGCGCACGGTCAGGTCGCCGTCGGCGATGGCGCGTAGCAGCTGCGAGAACTTGGCCAGGTTGCTGTCTGCGGTGGCCATCATGGTGTTGAGGTTTTCCACCATCAGGCGGAAGTCGTGCTCGAACTTTTCCGGTTGGCCGCGCAGCGCGAAGTCGCCCGCGCAGGCGGCCTGGGTCAGTGCGTGGATCTGTGCGTTGATGGCGCGCAGGTTTTGCTTGACCTGCTGCATGGTGGTGGTGATGGCGGCTTTTTCGCCGGGGTAGTGCTCGATTTCAGGGGCGAGGTCGCCGATTGCATAGCGTCCCATGACCTCGGTCATACGCAACTGGGTCTGTACGTGTGCGTGCACCAACGCGTTGGTGTCCTGCACCATGTGCGCGTATTCGCCAGGAAACTGCTGCGCGTCGGTGCGATAGCTGATCTGGCCGGCGTCGTGACGCGCTGCCATGGTGCGCTGCGCCGAGATGACATCGCGCAGGCGGCGTTGCATCTGCTGCATGGCTCGCAGGAGCTGGCCGGATTCGTCCTTGCTTGCCGCGGTATCGGGGGTGCCGAGGTCGCCTGCGCTGATGCGCTCGGCCAGTTGCAGCGACAGACGCAGGGGCAGCACCACGCTGCGAGTGAGCAGCAAAGCAATCGTTGCGCCCAGCAGTAGCGCGATCACGGTGGAGATCACCATCAGCATGGCAAAGCCACGTGCGGTGGCGACGGCCTGCTGGGCGGCTTGGCGGTTCTTCTGCTCTTGCAGATCGATGAAGGCATTGATGCTGGCCAGCCAATCGATGAAGGCCGGGCGTGCTTCCTGCAGCAGGCGTTGCTCGGCATGCGACCGGTCCGATGCGTCGCGGAACGCGCGCACCTGTGCGATCAATGGCAGGGTGCGCTGCTCGATGGATTTGATCTGCTGCAGAATCGTTTTTTCCCGCGCGTCGGTCGAGGCGGCAATCATGGTGTCGAGCGGCTGCGCGGAGCGCGCATAGTCGGCGGTGAGTTTGTCGATCAATTGCTCCGCAGCGTGGCGGTCGGCCGGCGCGTCCATCAGCACGACATCGCGCAAGGCGATTGCGCGGTCATGCACACTGCCGCGGAAGTTGATCGCATACCGTTGCTTGACGCTGTTGACTTCATTGATCGCAGTCAATTGCCGATCGATGCTGCGTACGCGCTGGATGCCCACCACGGTGAGGATCACCATCAGGACGATGATCGCGAGAAAGCCGAGGGACAGGCGTTGACCAATGCGGAGATCGGAGAGGGTGTGCATAGGGGGAGATCGGTGATCCGGAGAAACGGAGCGCTGGGGAATCCCGGCATGGGCAGGGATGCGGGGGCAGGAGCAGATCCTCGAGAGGGCGGCGTTGCTACCCCGATCGTGTCTCGCCTCGTTCGTTAGCGACCTCAACTATTGGAACTGTACGCATCGCGCATCCGATATTCAGGCGCGGTTGGATCGCGCTGCATCGGCGATGCGGACGATCGAACCGGCGATGTTGGATTCCGCGCAGCCGCGAGATGGCGATGGGCTTGCTGCAGAGTGCCGATGCGGTGTGGTCAGCGACGCAGGCAGTGCTTGCGCGAGTAGCTGCTGCATGCGGCGCGCGCATATTTGATATGCGTACTTTGATTTTCCGATGCAGCGACGTGGTGTGCGTTGGTCGGCACGCACCGATACGGTGGTGCGATCGTCGCGGGTCTAGCGCGTAGCCGCGAGTGCGCTGTTTGCGCTGGCTTCTTCGCAGATCCACTGCCGGAAAGCGGCAATCCGCGGCAGGTGAGAGCTCTCTTGGCGGTTGACGAGGTAATAGGCCAGGGGCGAGAGGAACTGCAGCTCCGGGAACAAACGGATCAGCCGGCCTGTGGCGATGTCGTCATGCGCCATCACGCTGCGCGCCAGCGCGATGCCGTGTCCCTCGATGGCGGCCTGCAGTACGGCGGCCGCATTGTTGATCTTCAGGCCCCGGATCGCATCCACGCCGACGACGCCTGCCTTATCGAGCCACGCGGTCCATGAAGGGAAGTTGGGATGCGTCTCCATCGAAAGGTCGTGGATCAGCGTCTCGCCTGTCAGCTGCGCCGGCGCGCGTAGCCGGCCGATCAACGCTGGCGAGCAGACCGGATAGACCTCCTCGTCCATCAGCTTGAGGGCCACCAGGCCCGGCCACTGGCCAGCGCCATAGCGCACGCCGATGTCGATCCGTTGCGTCAGGAAATCCACAGGTTTGAGGCTGGTCTCAAGCCGGATGTCGATGTCGGGGTGCGCTGTCTGGAAGCGATCGATGCGCGGGAGCAGCCACTTGGCTGCAAAGGCCGGGCTGACGGTCATGGTCAGCATGGTGCCGCCGGACTGTTCCTTCAGCCGTTCCAGCCCAAGGGTCAGGCGATCCAGCCCTGCACGCACATCGGGCAGCGCCTGCTCGGCGGCGGACGTGGGCAGCAAACGGGCACGGCCAGCCTGGCTGCGATGAAACAAAGGGGTGCCCACCCAGTCTTCCAGTGTTCGTACCAGCTGGCCGACCGCCGCCGGTGTGACATGCAGTTCGGCCGCAGCCGCCGAAAAACTCTGATGGCGAGCGCTGGCTTCGAAGGCACGCAGTGCATTGAGATGGACGGGCGACTTTTTCACGATAAAGATTTTCTTTCAGGTCGGGACACATTAACTGGTTTGTGGCCATGCCGCCCCAGTCGAACAATGGCCGCCACCCCACGGCCTGCCCGCCGCGCCTTCGTTGGCGATGCAGCGGGTGGTGTTGGCTCATCCCGGCGACCAGTTCGCCGGCTGTCTTTCTGACCTGCCTGAAGGCAGGCACGTCGAGGTTTGATCATGGACACGCAATTCAACGGTAAGAAGCTATTGGTCGTCGGTGGCACCAGCGGCATGGGGTATGCAGTGGCCCGGCACATCCTGCTTGGTGGCGGGCATGCGGTGATCGTTGGCCAGCGCGCCGAGAAGACCGAAGCAGCCCGCCAGGCGCTGGCCGCACTCGGATCGGTCGAGGCATTGAATGCCGATCTGACCAGCCAGCAAGGCATTGCCGAGTTGCTGGCGGCGATCGATCAGTCGCATCAGCAGATCGATCTGCTGGTCAATGCAGCGGGCGTGTTTTTCCCCAAGCCGTTTCTGGAGCACCAGCAGGACGACTATGACCGCTACATGGCGCTCAACAAGGCGTTTTTCTTCATCACGCAGAAGGTCGCCGCCAATCTGGTCGCGCACGGCCGCAGCGGTGCGATCGTCAATATCGGTTCGATGTGGGGCAAGCAGGCGATTGCGGCCACGCCGTCATCGGCCTACTCGATGGCCAAGGCCGGTCTGCATGCGTTGACCCAGCATCTGGCGATGGAACTGGCGCCGAAGGGCATCCGCGTCAACGCCGTCTCCCCGGCGGTGGTGGACACGCCGATCTACGAGGGATTCATTCCGAAGTCGGACGTGCCCGCAGCACTGCAAGGCTTCAATGGGTTCCACCCCATCGGTCGTGTCGGCACTGCGCAGGACGTGGCCGAGGTGATCGCATTCCTGCTGTCGGACAAGGCCGCTTGGGTCACCGGTGCCGTGTGGGACGTCGATGGCGGTGTGATGGCTGGCCGCAACTGACATCGACAACGCCTTGCAATCGGCGTCGCCCGCACGCTGCTGCATCGCGGCCATGCGTGGCGTCAGCTGCCAATCCTTGCGCAGTGGGTCCGGTGCCTTGTTCGATGGCGCCAACCGCGTGACAGCGATGTTCCGTGTGCGCGTTGAGCTGAGAACGTCGGTATGCCGCGTGGCCAGTCCACCGCACCACATGGGTTTGTAAGCGGCTTGCTTGAAAACCGCGCCCACCGACCATCACGACTGGTCCTTGCCCGCCTACCGCCGCGGGACCTTATGTGGCATGGATGCCGCATAAGAGCCTCCATACACGGATTCACGGCGTGTCCCGCGGCGGTAGGCGGGCAAGGGCCATGCAGCCGGCGCGCAGATCTGCGGCTCTCCACTAGCAAATGCAAAGCAGCCAAACACACCGAAAACAACCGAATGAGAGCCTTATCTGTTCGGAATCTGGCAGTTTAGGTGTCGAGAGCCGGCGTGGGCTGCCGTCAGAGCCTGGATCTCAGC